>CAXSZN010000012.1:0-81970 GCA_964241935.1 uncultured Armatimonadales bacterium | reverse complement strand
AACGTCACTTCCGCGCCTTCGCTGCGCCCAATCCAGTTGCGCTGCTGCTGCTTGACCCCCTCCGGCCAGTCTAAGCCGTCCAAGCCTGACAGCAGCCGCTCGGCGTAGGCCGTGACCTTCAAGTACCACTGCGGAATATACCGCTTTTCCACCAGCGCGTTGGACCGCCAGCCGCGTCCGTTGACGACTTCTTCATTCGCCAGCACCGTCTTTTCCACCGGGTCCCAGTTCACCGGCGCGTTCTGGCGGTAAGCCAGCCCCTGCTTGTACAGCAGTAAAAAGATCCACTGGGTCCATTTGTAGTAGGCTGGGTCACTGGAATTGATTTCGCGGTCCCAGTCATACGCCATGCCGATCAAATTGATCTGCCGCTTGTAATTCGCCGCGAACTCCCGCACCATCGGCCCCGGATTGACGTGCCGCTTCAGCGCTTCGTTCTCGGCAGGCAGGCCAAACGCATCCCAGCCCATCGGGTGCAGGACATTAAAGCCCTGCATGGACTTCAGCCGCAGGAACGCATCGGTCGGCGCATAGTTCTTGAAATGTCCCACCGACAGCCCCGATCCCGAAGGGTAGGGGAACATCTCCAGTCCGTAATACTTCGGCCTTGTGGGATCAATCTCGGCGTGATACAAATCCGCCGCGTCCCACTTCGCCTGCCATTTGCGTTCAATCTCGTGAAAGTCGTATTTCTCGTTCAGCGCCATTGTGAGTGCCTAATTCGTAAAGATTATCTGTAACCAGTTGCTTTAGTATACTGCGAGGGCAGGACAGTGTCAAGTGAGGTAGAATAGCGTCAGGAGAAAGCGAGCATGGTTGATCAAGAAGCACGGCGTCAATACGCCGAGTTAGTGCGTCAGTTCGTCAGCGGCAGAATGACGAACGATGAGTACGAGGATCGGTACAAGTCAGTTCAACAGGACAGGGACGATGTTGCAATCAGCGCAGTTTATTACGAGCTTTGGTTTTTGTATGACGACTTTAAGATGCACCGATTGACAGGCACTCATCGCCTTGACCGTGAAAATCGCCACACGATTGCGAAAGCGGTTTTGTTTCTGCAATCAGGTGAAGAATATCAATGGCCCAATCATACTTGGGTTGGAGCGGGAAGAGCAATGGTTTTAGTCATGGGAGCATGGATAACAGTGATTTTGCTCGGTATGTTCCCTGCCGATTATTTGCTTACTCTTAGCATCAGCTTCATGGCTGCGCTGTTGATGCTTTTGTATCTTAGCATTCGCATTCCCACCGAAAACCGGGCATGGAAAGCACACGGCGACACAGAGGCTTGGCCGTTTCGCCATCAGGCGGATTTAGCGGAAGCGGTACGGCATCCGCGATTGTTGAACGGTAAAAGAACCATGCGTTGAAACGCACGGCTACACGGCGCAGACGCCACGAAGTACCGCTTCGCGGCACTGGAAACATTTTGACACTCTTGTTCTTAACCCCGCGAAGCGGTGTTTTGTAGCGTCTGCGCTGACTACCCGTGCGTTTTAACGCATGGTTCCAGCAGCAAAAAAGCACAAGGCAGTAAGCTTTGTGCTTTTTCGTCATCTCTACAAATGGGCCACAGCAACACGCCTGGCGGTTCTTAGTTGTAGCAGATTTCTCCGCCGTCCGGCTCAATGGCTCTTCTGGTTTCCCGGAACCCTAGCTGCCCCAACCCCTCTTTGGAGGTCTCCGTGGATGGGCGCTGTCAGGATACCACATTTTAGGAGATCCACACGCGGGCAGGATTTCAGGCGGCGGGGAGAGAACAAGGCAGCATGAAGTTCCGGGTTCTTTTTCAGGCGACACGCGCCTGGTCCGCGCCGGGCTGCGTGATTCCAGCGCTGCTTGGCACGGCGCTTGCCGCCGGCGGGCTGGGGCAGGGCGGCAAAGGCGCTTTTGACGGACGCTCGCTGGGGCTGGTCCTGGCGGGTGCGGTGCTGTCAAGTTTTGCGTCCAATGTTTTGAACGACTATTTTGACTTCGTGCAGGGGGTGGATACGAAGCCGGAACACGGCAGCGGGGTGCTGCCCGCCGGGCTGATGACGCCCCGGCAAGCGCTGGGATTTAGCCTGACGCTGTTTTGCGGGGCAGCGGCCTGCGGCTCGTTCTTTTTGCGGCGCGATGCCGGCTTTGTGGTTCCGGTGGCATTGATCGGCTTTGCCTGCTCGGTGCTGTATTCCGCCTTCCTGAAAAGATACGCGCTGGGCGACGTGCTGCTGGCGGTGGCCTTCGTCGGGTGCATCACGCTGGGGGCTTATGGGGTGCAGACACATTCGCTTTCCTGGCATCAGGGACTTCTCGTCGCAGCTTATTCAGTGCCGATTTCGCTGCTGCCGGAGGCCGGGCTGCATTTGAACAACCTGCGGGACGGGCCGCAGGACCGGGCGGCGGGGGTGCGAACTGTCGCAAATCTCCTGCCTGTGCCTGCCGCGCTGGCGGTTCTTCGCGTTTTATTGTTCGGCCCCCTTGTTCTTGTCGCGCTCGGCGTTTTGATGCACCGGCTGCCACTTTGGAGTCTGGCGGCCCTTCCGCTGACGCCGCTGCTTGTCAAAGCCTACGCCGCAAAGGATGTTGCGCTGATTCTCCGGGCGCACCTGCTATTTGGCCTTCTTTATGCCGGCTCTATTCTCTTGTTTTGATGAAGCTTTGGCCTGAACGCGCTTCTTTGCGGCAAAAACAAAACCCCCGTTACAGTGCAGGCTGTAACGGGGGTTTTGCTGTAAAAGCGGGGATGACGAGACTTGAACTCGCGGCCTCTGCCGTGACAGGGCAGCGCTCTAACCAATTGAGCTACACCCCCAAGAAGAAATTATCGGGAGGTCGCTTTTACGTTTAGGAATATACCCGGCGGCAGCGGCGGATGTCAAGAGGGGTCTGAACTTTTTTGTGTCACGCGGATTTGAAGCAACGCTCGCTGCACTGCGCCGTCAACCGGAGAATGCAGCAGAGAAGTGATCACTGCGGCAGGCGCGAACCGGCGCAGAGAGCGGGCGAAGACGTCGGAAAGGGCAGTCCCAGCGTTCCACAGGCCGCCGATCTGCACGACGGGGAAGGGAGTCTCGGCATCGGCGAAGAGGCGCTGGGTGACGCCGTGGACAAGCTGGGCCAATGTGCCGCCGGCACGCAGAAGCAGGGCGCGGGCGATTGGGTCTTGGTCTTCAGCGGCGGCTTCGGCAACAACGCGGGACAAGCCGGCAATCGCAACGCGGCTGAGACTGCCGCTGTAAACGGCGGGGACGATCTCGGTCAGCGAATTGAGCTTAAGCGCGGCAGTGAGGCGGGACGTGAGCGTTGTCGCCGGGCCGGTGCCGTCGGCAGCTTGCAGGATGGCGGCGAGGGCGCAGCGGCCGACACCGTAGCCGCTGCCGCTGTCGTCAATCAAGTAGCCATAAGCGCCGGTGCGGTGGGTGCCGCCGGCGGCGTTTTCGCCGTAAGCCGCCGAGCCGGTTCCGGCAATAACAATGACGCCGGGAGCGCCGCCGGTCGCGCCGGTCAGCGCAATGGCATAGTCAGGTTCGACGGTGACTTGGGCATTGGGAAACGCGTTTTGGAGGCTGCGAAGAAACTGCGCCCGGCGGTCGGTGTACGAAACGCCGGCGACACCCGCGCAAACGGAGAGAACGTCGGCACGGGAGAGGCCGGCTTGACCCAATGCGCCGTCAGCAGCGGCAAGCGCGGCGGCAAGCGCTTCAGGCGGGGGAACGGCGGCGAGGTTGCACGCGCCCGCCAGGCCGACGCCGGCAGTTCGGCCCTCATGGTCTGCCAGCAAGGCGCGGGTTTGTGTCCCGCCGCCGTCCATCCCCAGCACCACGCTCCTCACTCGGTTTCTCCCCGTGGCATCATGCCGGCGAAATGGCTCGTGTCATTGAGGGAAATCACGCGCCCGTCGGCAATGCTCCGAAACTCTAACCGGCTCAGCGAAGTATTATCCAGGCGCAGGCGCTGCAAGGTCGAAAGAGGCGCTTGCAGGGCAAACAGCACAAAAGCCCGGCCGGAGCCGCCGTGAGTGGCGACCAGCACGGTATCGTCTGCGCCGGGATGCTTGTCTAAAATTTGGCAGAGCGCGTCACGCATTCGGTCCAAGACCTGTGTATAAGTCTCGCCGCCGGGGATAGCGCTGTCCAGCTCATGCAGGACATGGTAACGGTGCCACAGGTCCGCATAGTCCCGCTCTAAATCGTCTTTCGTCAAACCTTCCCAGACGCCGAAGCCCTTTTCGCGCAGCTCGGGCATCGTCTGCACCACAAGTCTATGCTGCTCCGCCGCCGGCGTGGCCGTCTGCACGGCGCGGGACGAGTCGCTGGAATAGACAGCCGAAAGGCGCGTGTCCCGCAGCCGCTCCGCGAGGGCTTGCGCTTGCCCTCTGCCGACATCATTAAGCGGGGTATTGGTCCAGCCTTGAACGCGCTCAATCACGTTCCACTCGGTTTCACCGTGGCGTACCAGCAGGATATGGGTCATCGTGCGGCTTGTTTCTAACGTACCTGGGCGCCGGGCAGGACGGCGTCGGGGTCGGCGGGGTGGAGCAGGATGGCGTGGCCTTCGGCGTCGGTGGCGGCCATGAGCATTCCCTGAGACTCGAAGCCGCGCAGCTTGCGGGGAGCCAAATTGGCGACGACGACGATCTTTCGTCCGGGCAGCGTCTCAGGCGCATAGGACTCGGCGATGCCGGCCAAAATCTGGCGGGGCGCGTCTTCGCCGATGTCTACGGTCAGGCGCAGCAGTTTGGTCGCGCCTTCCACCCGGTCGGCGGTCTTGATTTCACCGATTTTAAGCTGGATTTTAGCAAAGTCTTCAATCGTGATCGTGCTGGTTTTGGGCTGTTCCGGCTCCCCCAAAATTGGGGGCGGGGGGGGCATATCTTCCATCTTTGGCTTGGTCTCTTTCTTGATTGCTCTTACAATTTCTTGTTTAAATTTGGTATCAATGCGCGGGAAGATCGGCTGGGCTTCTTCCGTGCGTGTGCCGCCGGGCAGGCCGCCCCAGATAGTCTCGGCGTTCCAGTCGGTCAGTGGCGCATTGCTTAAGCCAAGCTGACTTCGGATGACGCCGGCAACGTGGGGCAGGAACGGCGTCAGATAGACGCTGACAATGCGCGTTGTTTCTAAAGCGGCATACAGCGAGTCGGCGACGCCCTGCGTGTCCCCGGCTTTGTTCAGCTTCCACGGCGCAGTCGTGTCAATGTCACCGTTGCCGGCTTCGATCAGCTTCCAAATCGCCCCGAGTGCGCCGCCGGGGTCAAGCGCCAGCATCGCGCGTTCCACGTCCTGCGTGGTTTCGCGGGACAGCGAGGCCAGCACGCTGTCTGCCGTCCGCTCAGCGCTGCCGCGTGGCACAACGCCGTCCAAATACTGGGCCAGCATTTTCAGTGTTCGATTCAGCAGATTGCCAAGCTTGTTGCATAAGTCAGGGTTGTAGCGCTTCTCGGCCAGATTATCCAGGGAGAACTCGGCGTCGGACGTGTATGCAATGTCGCGGATCAAATAGTAGCGCAAAGCATCTTTGGCGACTTCCACCTCTGCTCCGCTGCGCTCTACCAAGTAGTCTACGACTTCCTGCGGCGTTGGGATATTGCCTTTAGATTTGGACCCTTTTTCGCCGCCGATCAGCCACCAGCCGTGTCCGAGAACGGTGCGCGGCAGCGGCAGGCCCAATCCCATCAGCATGGCAGGCCACAAAGTTGCGTGGAACCGGGTGTAGATTTCTTTGCCGACCAAATGCACATTGGCGGGCCAGAGCGTATCCCAGGCGGCATTGTCCGGCCAGCCGGTCGCCGTCAGGTAGTTGATGACGGCATCGAACCAGACGTAAACAACTTGAGATGGATCATCCGGCACAGGGATACCCCAGCCGGTGTTGCGGCGGGAAATGACTACGTCTCGCAGGCCGCTTTGGATGAACGCCAGCACTTCATTGCGGCGCGTGTCCGGCTGCAAGAACTCCGGGTGGCTTTCAATGTAGGCAAGGAGGCGGTCGCTGTACGCGGACAATCTGAAGTAGTAATTGTCCTCGGTGATGCGCTCGACTACCGCCCCGTTTTCTTTGGCCCGCCCATCCTCGACTTCTGAGTCTAAAAAAAACGTCTCGTCACTCACCGAGTACCAGCCTTCGTACTTACCGGCGTAAATATCGCCCTGCGCCTGCAAGCGGCGGAAGACTTCGGTGACAACCGCAACATGGCGCGGCTCGGTGGTTCGGATAAAGTCATCATTGGAGATCCGCAGATATTCCCAGCAGTCCCGGAACCGCTGCGAGACCATGTCAGCAAACCGAAGCGTGTCCATGCCTTCTTTCGCAGCGGCAGCGGCGACTTTGGGCGCGTTCTCATCGGTGCCGGTCAGGAAGAATGTCTTGTCCCCGCGCAGCCGGTGGAAGCGGGCCAGCGCATCACACAGCAGCGTCGTCGTTGCCGAGCCGACATGAGGAACACCGTTCACGTAATAAATGGGCGTCGTGATATAAAAAGTCTTGTCCGAAGGCAAAGTTCGTGTCCTAAAATCAGAATGCCGTTATGTTACCCGATTTTGGCGGCAAGAAAAAAGGCCCGGCGCAGTTTGCGCCGAGCCAAGCGATTCAGTCGCTTACATATTCTTCATCAGCCGGGCAGTAATCTCTTTCAGCTCGCCCATGTCGAAGCTGGGGACGCCGGACGCCGGGGCGGCCGGCAGGTCTGCCAGCGGATGACCGGGGATCGTGCCTTCGCGCACTTCCAGCGGCTGCCCGTCCTCGGGATGGGTGCCGTTGAAGACTGCGCCGATATGCTGGTAATCCTCCGCGCTGAAGCGGTACAGGGACCGGTGCAGGCCTTGTGCAATGAACTCGCGGCACTCGGGAATTTTGTCTGTGCGGATGTCCGGGATCGGCAGCATCTTGGGAACGTCCACGCCGGTCATCTTGGACAGAGCCACGGCATAGGCAAGCTGATGGACGCCGCCCCGGCAGAGCAGGTAGCCGCAAAGGCGCTTGGCGACGGGATGGGTCGTGGACTCATAGACGCGCAGCTTGCCCATGCGTGCGCCGCTTTCCAAAAAGAAGTTATGCAGCAGGTCCAAAATCAGGTTGCCGCTGTTGAAGACATAATCACCAGACCAGGGCGCTCCCTGTGCATTTGCGACCAGGGCGCTGTTGCCGTTGTTGAGAAACTGATGGCGCAGGCCGTTCTTGCCGTTCAGGTCTTTCAGGGGGGCATCTTTCGGCTCGGCATGGTCCGGCTCACCGCCGTTTTGCAGCAGATTGATGGCGGCGGACACGACCTCGACATGGCCGAATTCTTCGGCAGTGATGCTTGCCACCAGGTCATAAAAGGGAACAATGTCGCCGCGCCCGCGCATGGCGAACGACTGGTGCATGTAGTTGTTGAGCGTGGACATCTCGCCGAAGCGTCCGCCCATCAGCTCCTGCACCGCCGCCGCCGCCGCCGGGTCGGGATCGGTATTTTTGGGGAAGTCCAATTGCAGCTTGTCAATGCGTGTGATCATGGGGATGTCTTTCTACCGTGCGTCGAAGACGATTGGACTCAAACAGTTTGAGAACAAGCCGTATCTACCCGCAATGGAAAGTTCTGAAAACAAGACGACAGCTTAGGGAGAAGAGGATGGCTGAATAGGCACAGCCAGAGCGTTCGAATACAACGCTCCCGCAGCGCCCGCATCCCGGTAGAACACAGTCACCGTCAATTTCGCATTGGTGCCGTAGGTGGCGCTTGACAGCATCATCGCCCCCTTATTGAAAGACGTGTTCAAGTAGCTTTTCATCGGGGCGTTGACCGAGCCGCCATAAGTGCTGCCGGTATCGGAAGTGACATCCTGAGTGATGAAAGACCCCGAGGAAGTTTTATACTTGGCAAGCACTTGGAACTGCAAAGTGCTGCCGCCGGCAACAGGCGCTGCGGGGGACACCAGGGCAACCGTCACGGTGCTGAGGGTCGAGCCGGCCGGAGCCGTGTAAGCTTCGACGGGGGTGAGCAGGCCGATCGGCAAAATCTGCGCGGTCAAAACGACTGCGAGGCCACCAGATAACGCGAACTGGCCGAAGCGGCGCAGTGCGGCGGGAGCCGGCGCGTCGTCTGCCTGCGCTGCCCGGCGCAGCGACGCCATACCCAAGCCGAGAATGCCCCAAAAGAAGAACGACACTTCCGGAAACTGCCAGGAAGGGCTGGCAAGGGCATCCACACTCTGCCCGGCCAGTGCGCTGAGAACCGCAATCAGCAGCGCGTTCTGCCGGCTGAGATGCGAGGAGCTGCGCCCCGCCCGCAGCCGCCGCAGGGCAAGTACCGCAAATACACCAAGCGCTATCAGGTAAAGCGCAAGGCCGATCACGCCGGTTTCCGCCGTTGTCTGCCCATAAAAGCTGTGCGCTTCGTTGGAAAGCGACGGCCGGGAAGCCGGGGCAAGAAAGCCTCCGGAACGGGTCCAGAGCCACTGACTGCTTGGGTAGCGTCCCAGCCCGATGCCGAGGGCCGGATGGGCTGCAACCATTTTGGCCGTGCCGCGCCAAAGGCTGAGCCGGCTTTGCCAGCTTCCATCTTCCGGCAGCGCGGCCAGAGTGGCTGCCCGGCTGGAAACCGCCGCCTGCTGCTCGGCCGGCCCGGTCAGCAGCCAGACCGAGAGCAGGCCAAGAAGCAGAAGCGCGAAGGGAACGAGAACAACCCGCCAGCGGCGGGGGCGCGAAGCAGGCCGGCTCAGCCAGAGCCAGCCGAAGACCGCAGCGGCCACAGCCATGCCGATCCAGGCGCTGCGGGTCTGGCTGAGAAGAAGGCAAAGAGAACCGGCGGCAAAGGACGCCAGGGCCGCCCAGCGCCAGGAAGGGGATTTTGCCGAAAGCGCGAATGCCGCGCTGAACGGCAGCAAAAGAAGCAGAACGCTTCCATAAAGCTGGTGGTCGTGGTAAGGACCGACAAGCCCTGCGGCTGGGCCAGTGTCGCTGCCCAGAATGCCGAAGAGGGCCATTGCTCCTGTCAGCAAGACCAGCACCTGGCCGGCTGTCTCCAGCCGTCGTCCGAACCGGCTCAGTCCAAGCGCCAGTCCGATGCCTGCTCCCCAGCGTAAAGATTCGGTGCCGGCTGCCGCCGCCCAGGGTGTCCCCAGACTGCGTGCTGCCGAAATCAGCACCCAAATCAGAAAAATCCCCAGCCACAGCTCCGGCCGGCTGCCGATTCCGGCGATTTTGCGCTTAACATTCCCTTGTTCCATGCCGTTGATCCTTCCGTGGACGCGATAAAGTTGTTTCTCAGGCTAGTATAACACGAAATCATGCCTGCTTGTCAAGAGGCAGACTAATTTCCGTGGGACGATTGCACAGGAGACAGACAGAGAAGAAGAGCGAACACAGAAGAAAAGGGCGAACACAGAAGAAAAGGGCGAACACAAGGTTCGCCCCTACGGGTTCGGGATGTCTGTGTAGGGGCAGGTCCCCGTGCCTGCCCTTCTTTATCCGTGCTGCCCTTCTTTATCCGTGCTGCCCTTCTTTATCCGTCTTTCATAGGTAATCGCCCTGCCAATTCGTGAGCTTCACCGTGCTTGACGCGAGCGCCGTGCAGGCTTCCACGGAGCAAAGAGCATCAAGCTCTCCCTGCCAATCGTAGCCCCAGTCAAACACTTGAGACAGGGCGGAGTTGTCAGTGCCGGGGTGGCAAACGATCTCGGTCAGGCCAGGCCGGGCACTCTGCAAATACGCGGCAAGAACTGGAGCTGTCAAATGGCCGGAAACAGCCATGCCGGAGAAGTGGTCGGAAGTACGCAGGCCATAAGCGGCGATGTAACGCCGGGACAGACGCGCCATTGCCGCAAGCGCGGCAGCCTGAGCGCGGCGGGCTGGGGGAACCGGCGCCAATGCTGGTCCATCTATGGGCAGCCGAATCGCAGGAATGCCGTGCCGGGCGGCGAAGCGGCAGACGACGCGCATGATTGCAGGCAGGGCGTGGAGGTGCTGATGAGAGTCGATGTGGCTGATCGGCAGATGCTTGACGGCGTCAAACTGGCGCGAAAGCTGGGCTTCAATGCGCGAGGCAGGCATCTGACCCCATGCATAAGCCGCCAGAAACGCGCCCAGCGTGGGCGGCAGACCGGGAACACCGACAAGCGAGAAGTGCAGCCCGAGATCAAGCCGTGGCAGAAATTGAATGCAGCGCAGGGCGTCGTCAAACGCCGCGCCCAGCGGCATCAAGCTGGCCGAAGACACCAGCCCGTTTCGGTGCGCCGTGTCAATGCCGGCGTTGATGGCTGGATGCAGACCGAAATCGTCCGCATGAACAATGACCCGCACACTCATGGCCGGGCCGGACGCGAATGAGGCGCAGGCTTGCGGGCCGGGCGCTTCTTCGCCACCCGGCGGTAATCCGCCATCTCTTTTAGGATCTTGACGACCACGCCACCGGACGCCAGGGTCGAGACGCCTGCCGTGCGCTCGTAGTAGCGGAGGGGGATCTCGGCAATCGTGAACCCGGCATTATGCGTTTCAATCAAAAGCTCGGCATCAATGAACGAGCCTTCTGATTGCAGTGTAATTTGCTCTAAAATCGCCCGGCGAAACAGCTTAAACGCGAAATTGACATCCCGGACGCTGAGGCCGAACAAAACGCGAATGAGCCGGTTATACACCCACGACATAATCTCGCGCTTCGGCCCTTCGGCGCGTCCCTGCCGGTTACCGATGACCATGTCGGCGTTCTGCGTCGAGGGGGTTGCCGCCAGTGCGTCATCCATCTGGATCGGCAGGTCGCTGTCAATATACAGCACCCAGTCTTTCGTCGCCGCCGCAAATCCCGTTCGGAGCGACCCGCCCAGCTTGCGGTTCTTTTGATGATGAATGACTCTCATCTCCGGGTGCGTCAGCGCCAGCGTGTCCGCTAAAGCCCCGCAGCCATCAGTGGACGCATCATCCACCACGACAATCTCTAAGTTGCTTGTAATTTTGTACCCGACCCGCAGCGCCTCGGCAACACAAGTTCCAATGTTGCCGATTTCATTGTACATCGGGAACACAAACGAGAGACTTGGCAGCATTGCCTTTTTGCCTTCTGTTCCTGTCGCGTTCGTCATAATCAAACCCCTAATTCTGCTCAGTCTGCAACTGACAAACGCCTCAGCCTCGCTTTTGCTTGACGGTGTCCTTGATCGGCGGCTTTTGCCAGCCAGAAATGCGCCCATCTTGAAGAAGCAATGACCCCGTCGCCAGATAAATAAGACAGCCCCAAGTTATACTGCGCTTTCCGGTCGCCCTGCCGTGCCGCCGCTTTGTACCAGCGCACGGCTTGGGCGTAATCTTTTTCCGTGCCGACGCCCTCATGGAAGCACCAGCCCAAATCTCGCTGCGCTTCGGCATCGCCGAGCCTCGCACCCTTCAGCAGCCAGTAGCGCATCTGTTCGTAATCTTGCGGCAATCCATCACCCGTGCGGTAGCTGAAGGCAAGATTATACATTGAAGTTGTGTGGCCGACCTGGGCGGCCTTCTCGTACCATTGTAGGGCTTGCGGCAAATCTACGTCAGTGCCGTGACCGTACTCAAAACAAGTGCCAAAGTAGAACATTGCCCTAGCATGGTCCGCTTCGGCAGCTTGTTGCCAAAGGCTGAACACCGCAGACCAATCCGTAGGACGCAGGCGACTGCGTCCGAACGCAAGCCGGTGACCCAGCCGAAACAGTGCGTCCGTATCACCTTGTTCCGCCCGCTGTTTGAGTATGCTCGTCGTTTCCATGTCATTACTTCGTGGCCCGAATTAGCACGGTGTGGGCGTTCTGCTGAAGCACTTCATAATGCGTCACGCCGTATCTTGTTTTCAGCTCGTCCAGTACTTTCGGACGCAGGGCGTACACGACGCCGGGATGCTGCTGGATGTCCCTTGCCGCACCGGGGTGGTCGTCGGTGTAGACGACAGGCCATGTTGTATAATACCGCAGGCTGGGGTGCTTTAGTCCCAGCGCGTGAACCACAGCGTCCGGCGGGGTCGTTAGCGAGGCGAAAATGGCCGTCTGACGCTCCGAGATGTCCGCTTCGCGTACCTGCCAGGTTGGGGAACACCAGGCAAGGAGCAGAAACAGCGCTGTCGCCATGCCGGGAACCAGCCAAACCCAGCGCCGGCGCCGAGCCAAAAGCACGGCGATTGCCGCCGCTGCCAGCGTCAGGAACCAGAGGGTAAGCGTCACAGGCGCGACGCTGTACTTGGGGCCGAACTTTGACAGCAAAACAATGAGGGCAACATTCAGCGCGGTATAGATCCACAGAGGATTGAAACGCAGCGATGTTTCAGGCAGTTTCGTCAGCCAGATACCGACAAGCACGGCGGCGGCAGGGTACATCGGAAAGATATAAGTGACAAGCTTGCTTTGGGACGCCGAGAAGAACACGAACACGAGGGCAGCCCAAAGGCCCAGAAAGAGCGCAGGATTGTCGGCAGTTTGGGCTTTGTAAGCTGTTTTTCCCTGACGCCAAGCCATAACCAATGCGCTCGGCAGGGCCAGAGACCACGGAAAAAAGCCGCCCAAGAGAACCGGCAGGAAGAACCAGACCGGACTGGTTTCCCGATGCTCCGCCTGCAAGTACCGGGTGACGTTGTTGGCTTCCAAAAAGCCATTGATAAAAAGCTGGCCATGCAAATGGATCATCAGCACGAACCAGGGCAAGCCGACGGCTAAACACAGAGCGAAGCCGAGCCAGAGGGCAGGGGACAGCAGGCGCTTGGCCTGCCGGGTCAGCAGCAAGTAGGCCAAAGTTTGGACGCCGATGAGAACCAGCGCAACCGGGCCTTTGGTCAGCATTCCGAGGCCTGTCATCAGACCGGCCAGCGCAATCCAGCGGCCTTGACGAGTCTGAGTCCAGGCGTAAAGGCTGTACAGTGCGAGCGTCAGGCAGACTGTAAGCGTCATGTCCGTGACGGCGGCGCGAGCCAGCGTAAAGAATTGCAAAGAAGTCGCCAGCACGAAGCCGGACCAAAGCGCGGTTCTCGGAACGGCAGGATAGGCGCGGCGAGCAAGCGCATACGTCGCGGCGACGAGAGCAACCGAAAGCAGGGCGGACGGCAGGCGGGCTGCGAACTCGGAGACGCCAAACAAGCGCATGGACAGGGCCGTGAGCCAGTAAAACAGCGGCGGCTTGTCGAACCAAAGCTGCCCGCCGTAACGGGGCGACAGCCAGTTCGCCGGGCTTGCATGAGCCATTTCCTTGCCGACCTGCCCGTAGACAGGCTCGTCCACGTCAATCAGCGGCAGGCTGCCGAGCGACCAGAACGCAAGAAACGTCGTTCCCAGCAGCAGACAGGAAAGCCAAAGCCAGTGCCGCAGCTTAGGCGAGGCGGCACTCCTAGTTGTATCAAGCGCTTGAATGGGCGGTTATCCCGGCGGCCAGCCCAGCGGACGGCCTCCCAAAAGATGCAAGTGCAGATGGTCCACCGTCTGCCCGCCGTCGCGTCCGGCATTGACGACAACCCGGAAGCCGGTCTCGTCTAAACCGAGCGTCCGGGCGACATGAACCGCCGCCGCCAGAAGCTGCCCCAGAAGCACCGTGTCGCCCGGCTGGGCATCCAGCAAGTTGACAATCGGCTTCTTGGGAATGATCACGATGTGCGTGGGAGCCTGCGGCGCGACATCACGGAACGCCAGAACTTGTTCGTCTTCGTAGACAATGTCGGCGGAAATTTCGCGCCGGATGATTTTGCCGAAGATGGTGTCCGCCATCAGCTTCTCTCCAAAGTACCGAACGCATCACCGCCCGGCAGAATCTCGTTTAATTTTACGGGGACAATCTGGCCGCGCAGAGTCGCCGGGGCCGCGAACTGCACCCGCACGTAGTTCCCGGTGTAGCCCGATAGCCAGCCGTCCTGTGCGCCTTTGGCTTCCACCAGCACGTCCACGGTTTTACCCGAATCGCCTGCCGCAAACGCTTCCTGGGAGGCGACGCACATGGCAGAAAGCTCCCGGTGCCGCCGCTCTTTTTCGTCATAAGGCACGTCGTCTTTAAGCTGTTCGGCGGACGTCCGCTGCCGAGGTGAGTAGCGGAACACATGAGTGCGGGCAAACTGCATCTTCTCAGCAAACGCCAGCGTGTTTTCGAATAGCTCCCGCGTCTCGCCCGGATAGCCGACAATAAGGTCCGTGGTCAGGCCGATGCGCGGCATCACAGCACGGAGTTTACCGACAATCTCAGCAAAAAACGCCGTGTCATAAGGCCGGTTCATGGCTTTGAGAATGGTATCGTCCCCACTTTGAAGTGACAAATGCAAATGCGGGGCGATGCTCGGATGCGCGGCCATCGCCGCAATTAAGTCATCTGGGATTTCCACAGGCTGCACCGACGACAAGCGAACGCGCTCGATGCCGGGAATGTCCGCAACTTGGGCCAGAACATCGGTTAAAACCGCGCCGCCGCTGCCGGTTTCGGGGCCATACGCGCCGACGCAGACACCGGTGACAACCACTTCTTTCGCGCCTGCCGCCGCCATTTGCCGCGCTTCCGCGAGAACATCGGCAAACGGGCGGCTTGCCATGACATTGCGCGTGTAGGGGATGGAGCAGAAGCCGCAGAAGTAGGTGCAGCCGTCTTGAATCTTCAGCGTCGCCCGCGTCCGGTGGGCGGGCCGGCTGACCAGTGACTGCGGCGAAATCAGCCCGCCCGGCGTGGCCTCCGGGAAGACCGCAAGCGTATTATTAAGTGACGCTGACGCCGGGGACGACGAGTATTGGATGAGGTCGGGAAACGCGGCCAGCGTGTGCGCGGCGGTCCGCATCTTCTCCGAGTTTGGGACGAGAAGCGCCGCGCCGTCAACCGCTTCGCCGGTGTCCAGCGCCATCTGCGCGAAGCAGCCGGTCAGGACAACTTTCGCGCCGTCTTTTTGCCGGGCTGCGCGGCGGGCGACTTGACGGGACTTCCGGTCGGCGTCGGCAGTGACCGAGCAGGTGTTAATAACATAAACGTCCGCAGGAGAACGAAAATCGGTCAGTGTGAAGCCGAGCGCCTCAAAGCTTTCCGCCAGCCGCTCCGTCTCGTATTGATTAACTTTGCAGCCTAGATTGGTAAACGCGGCAGTCGGCATAAGGGCAAAAGTTTACCG
Organism: uncultured Armatimonadales bacterium; assembly: GCA_964241935.1. Taxonomy (GTDB): domain Bacteria; phylum Armatimonadota; class Armatimonadia; order Armatimonadales; family Capsulimonadaceae; genus JANXMY01. The sequence continues at coordinate 66,930 of CAXSZN010000012.1, read as the reverse complement.
TAATTTTGCGGGGAGTGTCAAGGAGGCACGTCTGCAAAGGAAGCACGTTCGCAAAGAAAGCACGTTCGCAAAGAAAGCACGTTCGCAAAGAACACACCGCGTTAAGTTTGTGTCTGACGTTTTGTTCCACTTTGCACATCGGAATACCAGAAGCGCAAACATCGTTCGATCCGAGCGCTGGCTACGGCACGGTTATCAACACTTACTCAGTTTCTCCTATTCAGTCTCTCCCAAACGCGCCGAGGCGCTGCTAGACCTGCTCGCGCGTGCCACAGCCGAGACCATCCGCTATGTGCTGGGGTTCGTTTCCGCCAACTTTCATATCAACCCAACTTTCATATCAACCTGGACTGCACCCAGATAGTCAACTATGCCCAGTGGCAAAGCTGCGAAGCCGCTCAGCTTGTGGACAATTTCACGCCTATTTTCTACGAGCTGTAACATTCCATGGCTGCACCCGGTGTGTAAAGTGGTCTTGGCTCCCCGACCCATATGAAGAATAAGTTTGCGCCTGCCGCGTTTGGACAAAAATCAGCACGGGAAGAAACGGCTGGCAGGAGAAAATCCTGCACTTTACGCCAACGCAAATTTTGATCAATTAGAAAGACAGATCACAATGGCAGGTTTAAAAGACAGTTTCGTCAACGGGCTTTCGGCCATGTACAACACCGAAAAGCTGATCACGCAGGGGATGCCCGAACTGATGCAGGGCATCCAGAATCCGCAGGCCAAGCAGGTCTTGGAGCAGCACGCCGAGGAAACCAAGCAGCAGATGCAGCGGCTGGAGCAGGTCTTCCAAATGGTCGGCGAGACGCCGAATGACATTCAGCCGGACGGCATTCTCGGTATCCTGAAGGAGAACCAGAAGATCCAGTCTCAGGGCTACGACCCGGCGACCCTGGAAGCGGCCACCGTCGCCGCCGAGCAGCGGATCGAGCATTACGAGATCGCCGGCTACGGCACGCTGGTCTCCTATGCCAGGCAGCTCGGCATGAACGACGCCGCCCAGCTTCTGGGCCAGACGCTCAGCGAGGAGAAGAGCGCCGACGACAAGCTGACCCAAGTTGCAGAGTCGACATCCAATACCCAGTCCGCGCAGGCAGGCTAGTTTTGGGTAGCAGGCTGCCTAATTTTGGGTAGAACGTAAATAGCAGGCCGCTCGGTACTTTTGGGTGCCGGGCGGCCTTTTTGCGATTCAGCCGCATCTTTAACCGACAAGGAGACACACAATGGACACACAGCAACTGCCGCAGGGCGAATGGGGCGGGTTTTTGGACGAGATCAGCCGCCAGTTTGAGCAGGGTTTAGTCAGCGTCACAGTCAGCGGCAACGGCATGTCGGACGCGCCTGTCATCACCGATCTGCCGCTGCTCGGCATCCAGCTTAACACCAAAGGCAGCGACACCGGCAGCATCACAGTCATTGCCGGACAGAGCGCCGATGACGCCATTTCGCACACCATCCCCGCGCCGACACAAATCCAAGTCGCCCGCGAGGCTGACGGCACTGTCGCCGCCATTCAAATAGACGCCCCTGACCCCGCGCAGACTCAGGTTCATTTCCTATCGTCTATTTAAGCTGCCGAGAGTGATGCGTTTGTCAGTGTGTGCCGGAAATCGCGAACAACCCGGCCACACCGACCACGTACAGGATGAGCACGATCAGCGAGTCCGCGCCCATCCGCAGAAATAGGCGGTTTGGGCGGAAGATCAGGCCGTACACATAGACCGCCGTCAGCAGGACGCCGAGGCCGGCGAGATAAATATCCGTCTTCTGCGCCTGCGGCAGCACGGCCTGGCCTGACAGCGCCGTCGCCAGCAGAAACAAGACCGGCAGGAACGCATTGCCGCCGAAAATGTCGGAGATCGCCAGGCTGTAATCACCGAGTTTAATGGATGCCGTCCCCGTGGATAGCTCCGGCAGGGAAGTCGCTGCCGCCAGGATGGTTGCCCCGAACAAAACGCCGGTCATGTGCAGGTGCCGAGCAATGCCATCACTGCTTTGCTCCAAAGCAACTCCAGCGGCCAGTGTCACCAGTGAAGCTGCACCAAACACGGCGGCAATCTGTACGGTGCTTTTACCTTTGTTTTTGTGGGCGGCTTTGGCTTTGCGGGACTTCATCTCGGCGGTTTGTTCACCGCCGGGTGCATCCCCTTTATTTTGCCAGGGCAGATCCAGCCGTGCCTTCTTGAGCAGCCAAATCCCGGCCAGCCAGAAACCCGCCAGCGCCAGGTCTTCCGGGGTCAGCCGAAACACGATCAGCGTCGAGGGAAGCTGTGTTCCCATCATGGTCACAACCAGCACCGCACACACAAGTACGCCTTCCAAAACCAGTACCAGCGACGCCGCCTGCCAGGTCAGCGGCCGGTGGCCCGGCACACCGACATCCAGTGCGACCAGCACAACGGTTTGAAGTGCAATGCCGCCAAGAATGTTGCCGATGGCGATGCCAAGATCGTGGTGCAGCGCGGCAGTCACCGTGATGGCAATTTCCGGCAGGTTTGTTGTGATTGCAAGCAGTATCAGGCCGCCCAGCGCCTCGCCAAGTTTCAGCCGGGTATCCAGCACATCCGTTGTGTCCGAGAGAAAAATGCCGGCAATCCAAACCGCCGCCGACGAGGCGGCAAAGACCAGTAAAAGCAGCGGCAGCGAGAGGTGAGAGACATCAGGCATAAGGCATAGCATCCGATCTCAAAGAAAAAGCCCGCTTCCTTTGCCTGGGGATAAGCAAAGGCAGCGGGCCGGGTGGGTGAAAGCGTCTCGAAGAGACTACTTGATGAACAGCATCTCCTGGTAGGTCGGCAGGGGCCACAGCTCGTCGGCGACGACGCCTTCTAAGGCGTCGGCGGCTTTGCGGGCCTGGAGCATGGCGGGAAGGACTTCATCGCGGAAGTGCAGGGCGTGAGCCTTCGTATCGTCGCTGTCCGACTCATGGCCGAGCGCGTGTTCCAGGGCCGAGATGCCGGCTTCTAGATCGGAAGTCATCGCAAGAACGCTGTCCAGAAGCGAGGTGGACGGCTCTTTTCCGAGCGTTTTGAGGCTGACGGCAAGCGATGAAAGCTGGGTCAGATAAGCCAGCGCTGCCGGCAGAATAGAAGTCTTGGCAATCTCCAGCGTCAACTGAGCTTCCGTGTTGATGTCCAGGCAGTAGCGCTCCAAGTAAATCTCGTAGCGGCTCTTAATCTCGCGCTCCGACAGGACGCCGTATTTGCTTAACACGGCGATATTCGCCGGATCAGTCATCGCCGGCAGGGCATCAAGCGTGTTGCGAAGGTTCGGCAGACCGCGCTTCTCGGCTTCCACATGCCACTCGGCGGAGTAGCCGTTGCCGCCGAAGACGACCGCGCCGTGCTCGTTTGCAATCCCTTGAAGGACTTTCTGAACGGCCTCATTAAGTTTCGACGGGTCGCCGGCGGTCTCTGTTTCCAACTCGGTGGCGATGAAGTCCAGCGAATCGGCGAGAATGCAGTTCATCACGACGAGCGGCCAGGCGACCGACTGGCTGGAGCCGACCGCGCGGAACTCGAAGCGGTTGCCGGTGAAGGCGAACGGACTGGTCCGGTTGCGGTCCCCGGCATGGCGCGGCAGGACCGGCAGCGTGTCTACTCCGATCGTCAGTGTGCCGGCCTGCTTGGAGCTTTCGGCTTTGCCGTTTTTAAGCTGGTTGAACACGTCTTCCAACTGCTCGCCCAAGAAAATAGACATGATCGCGGGCGGCGCTTCATTTGCGCCTAAGCGGTGGTCGTTGCCGGCATAAGCGACGGACGCCCGCAGAAGCGTCGAGTACTTGTGGACGGCGCGGATGGTCGCCAGGCAGAACACTAAAAACTGGGCGTTCTCGTGCGGCGTGTCGCCGGGGTCGAGCAGGTTGCCCAGCTTGCAGCCGAGCGACCAGTTGACATGCTTGCCGGAGCCGTTGACACCCGCGAACGGCTTTTCAGCGAGCAGGCAGGCGAGGCCGTACTTGGTCGCGACCCGCTGAAGCTGCTGCATGATGATATGCTGATGGTCATGGCCCAAGTTCGCGCTTTCGTAAACCGGCGCGATCTCGAACTGGCCGGGCGCGACTTCGTTGTGCCGGGTCTTGATGGGAATGCCCTGCTTGTAGAACTCATGCTCGGCATCCATCATAAACGCCAGCACGCGCTCAGGGATCGCGCCGAAGTAATGGTCCTCAAACTCCTGGCCTTTGGGCGGCGGCGCACCGAACAAGGTTCGTCCGGCATTCAAGAGATCGGGGCGGGCGAAGAAGAAGTTGCGGTCAATCAGGAAATACTCCTGCTCCGGGCCTGCCGAGGCGATGACGAGGCCGGGGTCGGCGTGTCCGAACAGCTTCAGAATGCGCTGCGCCTGCACGTTCAGCGCCTGCATCGAGCGCAGCAGCGGCGTTTTGTGGTCAAGCGCTTCGCCGGTCCAGGAAATAAAGACAGTGGGAATGCAGAGCGTGTTGCCGTTGGGATTTTCAGAAATGTAGGCAGGGCTGGTCGCATCCCAGGCCGTGTAGCCGCGAGCTTCAAACGTGGAGCGCGTGCCGCCGGACGGGAATGAGGACGCATCCGGCTCGGCTTGGATCAGCGAGCTGCCCGAAAATTGGGCGATAGTGCCGCCCGCGCCGTCCGGGTCAAAGAAGCTGTCATGCTTTTCCGCCGTCAGCCCGGTCAGCGGGTAAAAAACGTGCGTGAAGTGGGTCGCCCCTTTGTCGAGCGCCCAGGTCTTCATAGCGGAAGCAACGACATCGGCGATTGCAGGGTCAAGCTTCTCGCCTTTCTCGATTGTCTTTTGCAGCGCTTTGTAGACAGGCTTGGAAAGCATTTCCCGCATGACTTTGTCGTTAAAGACATTGGTTCCGTACAGGGACCGCGAGGTTTCCCCTTCCAGGTCAATGGCATCAACGGGCGGCCTGTAATTGATGACGGCGGAAATCGCTTCCTGGCGTCCGGTGGTTGACTTCACGATGAGAACTCCTTCTGGGATTGAGGGTTTGCGATAAAAAAGCCACAGGCTAAACGCCTCTCGTCAAAAAGAGGACGTTTAGCCCGTGGCTTCATAGCTGAAATCAGACGACGCTGCCTGATTGAACGGTTGCTTACTTTAGCATATGTTCTTGCGGTTTGTCAACAGGCAGCGAAAAGAGGGCGAACACGGGGGTTCGCCCCTACGGGTCATTAACCGGGCGTAGGGGCAGGTCTCCGTGCCTGCCCTCTTTATCTCCGTGCCTGCCCTTCTCTGAGCGCCTTACGCATCGTAGTACAGGAAGAACTCATAAGGATGAGGCCGCAGGGCCACGCCCTCGACTTCGCGGGTGCGCTTGTAATTGATGTAGGTGTCAATCAGCGACTGGGTGAACACGTCCCCGGCCAGCAGGAACTCGTGGTCGGCTTCCAGGGCGTCCAGTGACTCGGTGAGAGTGTACGGCGTCTGGGCAATGCCTTGTTTCTCTTCCGGGGACAGATCATAAATGTCTTTGTCCACGGGTGCCGGCGGCTGGATCTTATTCTGAATGCCGTCAATTCCAGCCATTGCCATCGCCGAGAACAGCAGGTAGGGGTTCGCGGTCGGGTCCGGGGCGCGGAACTCAACACGCTTGGACTTGGGCGAGCCGGCAATCGGGATACGGACGGCGGCGGAGCGGTTGCGGGCCGAATAAACTAGGTTGATCGGCGCTTCATAGCCCGGCACCAGGCGCTTGTAGGAGTTTGTCGAGGCCGCCCCAAATGCCAGCAACGCGCGGGCGTGCTTCAGGATGCCGCCGATATAGTAAACCGCTGTTTCGGACAGGCCGCCGTAGCCTGTGGCATCGTAAAAGATGTTCGTGCCGTTCTTCCACATCGAAACGCTGGTGTGCATCCCGGAGCCGTTGTCCTGGAAGATCGGCTTCGGCATGAACGTCGCCGTGTAGCCGTTCTGGGCGGCGGTGTTCTTGACGACATACTTGTGCATGAGGAGCTTGTCGGCCATGTTCACCAGCGAATCGAACTTGATGCCGATCTCGCACTGCCCGGCGTTCCCGACTTCATGGTGATGCACGTCCACTTCAATGCCGGCTTCCAGCAGTGTCAAAACCATCTCGGAGCGCAGATCACTCAGCGTGTCCGACGGCGGCACGGGAAAGTAGCCTTCTTTGGTCCGCATCTTGTAGCCAAGATTGGGCTTTTCATCGCGGCCGGAGTTCCAGGCGGCTTCGTCGGAGTCAATGGCGTAAAAGCCGGAGTTTGCAGACTGGCCGTACCGGATGTCGTTAAAGACATAGAACTCGGCTTCCGGGCCGAAGTACGCCACATCGGCGATTCCCGTAGACTGCAGATACGCTTCGGCTTTCTTGGCAATATTGCGCGGGTCACGCGGATACTTCTGGCGGGTAATCGGATCCTCGACATCGGCGATAATGGACAGCGTCGTGTTTTCCGTAAACGGGTCCAGCACGGCAGTGTCGGCATCGGGGACGAGCAGCATGTCGGATTCGTCAATGGTCTGGAAGCCGCGCACGGAAGAACCGTCAAACGGCAGCCCGACAGTGAAAACGTCTTCTTCAAACCGGTGCGCGGGCAGTGTGAAATGCTGCCAAGTGCCGGGCACGTCTACAAACTTGACGTCTACAAATTTGACGTCGTTGTCTTTAATTAACGTCAGAACATCCTGCGCTGTTTTAGCCATGAAAAGCTTCGGTCTCCTTGAGTGGTTGCTGGATTGCTGCGGGCAGTGACGCAAAAAAACGCTCCTGATGAGGCTTTTCGGAGAACTCGCGTCAACGAGCGCTGTCGGAAAAGGCCGCATCAGGAACGTCTGTGTTCCATTCGCTGGACTGCTTGCGATGGGAAGAGTATACAAAAAGACGCAGGCTTCTGTCAAGAGGAGCCGCAAGTAATTTTACTTAATGCTGGTTTGTGCTATAATAGGCAAATCCTGTTCCCTCGGTTCCTTTGGAGATTACGCGATTATGAAATTGGCTTTACCTCGCTGCTTTGCAATCCTTCTTCTTGCGGCCTTTGTGGCCGCCGGCTCACACGGTGCCGCTGGACAAACCAAGTCTGCTGCCGGCACAGCCGCAGACGTTGCGGCCCGCAACCAGTACAACCAAGCGGTGAACGACTTCAACACCGCCACGCGCACGTCCGACCCGGCGAAAATCGCCTCGACGTTGACCGAGCTTCAGGCGGTAGAAAAGCTGCCGGAGTACCAGAACAACCCGGCAGTGCATAATTTGCTTGGCTACCTGTATCTGTCTCAGAGCAACCCCGCGAACGCCGTGCCGGAGCTGCAAACGACTGTGCAGCTTGACCCGAGCAACCTCAATGCCCGCAACAATTTGGGAAACGCCCTGCGCCAAACCAATCAATACGATGCGGCGGCCGCCCAGTACCAGTACATTCTCGACCATCCTGCCGCCGGCGGCCCGGACCCGGCGCGGGTCAAGTTCAACCTGGCGACCGTGCTGGGCCAAGCCGGCCAGACCGACCAGTCGCTTGCGCTGTTCTCGGAGCTGACGGCAGGCGGCAATGCCGACGCCAGTGTGTACAAAAACTACGGGTTCTTTTTGCAGAAAGCCGGGCGCAGCGCGGATGCCGCCGCCGCCCTGCAAAAGTCCGCCGCCCTGAACCCAAAAGATGCCTCGGCGTCCTTAAATGCCGGCGAGCTGTATGCAAAATCGGGTCAGTATGACCAGGCGATCGCCAGCCTCACCAAAGCGCTGGGACCGCAGGCCGACCCGAAGCTTGACCCGGCGGCGGAATATGACGCGTACTTTGCGCTCGGCGAATCGTATGCCGCGAAAGACGACCGCCCGCAGGCCATCAAAGAGTTCGATACGGCTTCTACGCTTCAGCCGCAAAGTGCCGCCCCGCTTTACAACAAAGGCGTCTTGCAGCAGCAGGCCGGCCTGAACGCCGATGCGGAAACTTCGTACCGGAGCGCTTTGCAGAAAGACCCGAATAACGTCCAAATCCAGACCGCGCTCGGCGTCCTGCTGGCCGACATGGGAGACACGGCTGAGTCGGCGTCACTGCTGTCTGCCGGTGTGCCTAAGCTGCCGCAGAATGCCCAGGCCGCGCCGTTTTACAGCCGGCTTGGGGATGATTACGCCAAGCAAAAAGACTACGCGGACGCCAATGCAGCGCGGCTGCAAGCGCTGACTCTTGGCCCCGACGATACGGATACCCGAGTTGCGCTGGCCGACTCGTACATGACCCAGCACCAGTATGTCAGTGCGCTTCAGCAGTACGGCATCGCCGCGCAGGCCCGGCCCACCGATGCGGCCATTCAGAACCAGCGCGGCGTTGCGTACAAGAACCTGAAGCAGTATCCGAAAGCGCTGGCTGCCTTCAAACAGGCCGCGCATCTTAGCCCGACCAACGCCCAAGTTCAAAACAATATCGGCGTTGTCTACGAGCTGCTCGGCAAGCGGCCCCTGGCGATTGCGGCTTACAAAAGGGCGCTGGCCCTGAACCCGCAGCTTGCCGAGGCGCGTCAGAACTTAGGGCGCTTTACCGCCAAGTGACGCCGGTTTTTGGGAACTTTGCTTAGACACGGAACACTATGAACTCACGGATACGCTCTCTCGGGATCATGGCAAACGGCGGCAAGCCGGCGGCGCTCGAAGTCGCGGCGGCGGCTGACGCTTACCTGCGCCCGCGCGGCATGACAATCAACCTGCAAACACGGGTTGCCGACGCGCTCGGATTGGAAGGGCGCGGCCTGCCGGATGACGCTGTCGCCGAGTCTGACGCCGTCCTGGTGCTGGGCGGCGACGGCACCATTTTGGCAACCGCCCGGATGTGCGCCCCGCGCGGGACGCCGATGCTGCCGGTGCATGTGGGCCGGTTCGGCTTCCTGACCGCCGTAGCTCCCGAAGACCTGTCGCCTGCGCTCGACGCCCTGCTCGACGGCAACTATGCCGAAGAAGAGCGCATGATGCTCTGGTGCGAGACCCACCGGGACGGAATGCTGCAAGACTCCGGGCTGGCGCTCAACGAAGTCGTGGCCGCTAACGGCCCGCTGTCGCGAGTGCTGCATTTGCGGACATCCATTGACGGCAAATATGTCACCACCTACGCCGCCGACGGCATCATTGTGGCGACGCCCACCGGCTCGACGGCCTACTCGCTGTCGGCGGGCGGACCGCTGGTGCATCCCAGCCTGCAAACCCTGCTGGTCGTCCCAATCTGCCCGCACACGCTGACCGCCCGTGCTCTCTTGATTCCGCCGGAAGCAAAAGTCACTATTGTTGTCGAGCGTGACCCGCACGATATGGTCCGGGTCACCATTGACGGCCAGCTCGGCTTCCCCTTGCAGGCCGGAGACGAAATCCATATCAGCCGCGCCCCGCACCACGCCCGCTTCCTCTCCGTCGGCGGCGCGGACTTCTACGACAAGCTGCAAAACAAGCTCCACTGGGGCGAAACGCTGTATTAGCTGAGACAACAAATACAAGAATGAGCGCTTTGGTACAGAACAAGGGCGTGAACACCCTCGCTGGGAAGCGCGGACGCTAAGGTTCCGCCTGCGTGGCACAGGAACAGATTTGTTTGAACTCCTCCGCCACGCCCTCCGGGTAGCCAGTGCTGATACGCAGTAATGCAAAGCATATACGCAGTAATCGGAATGACACAGGTGGCGGTTTGGCGTTTCGCCCCTCATCCCAATAAAACCTTAGCGAGGGCGTTGACGCCCTCGTCTGTGAAACTTGCTGAGGACCCTCATGGCCTGGCCGAGGAAAAACACGCGCACAGTAGTTATCAGCAGCGAGGTTTACCAATGGCACTGGGACCCTCGGCAGTCACTTTACCGCTGGGTAGTCATCCGAAAGAAGTCTGCTGATGGTCAGCTGCTTTTTTTGGACCCTTATTTCCTGTCCACGACACCAGGCATGGTATGCCAAGCTATTGCCTTTGCACTTGCCGCTGGATGGAAGCCGTGTCAGAAGGACAAGCCGATCCGCCTCGGATCAAGACTGCTTGATCCCGACACGTTCACTTTTGGATTCAATTTTCTCCCGGATGATGCTGTGCTGGGGCAGATGCCCTGGACACTCGGCGCAGGAGGAAACCAACACCTTTAATCTTACCTATCGCGGGACTTGATTGGGTATAATAAAAAGACACCCATGCTTGTTGAACTCCATGTCACGAACTTTGCGCTGATTGACCATTTAGACCTGTCATTCGGCGCGGGGCTGAATATCCTGACCGGGGAAACCGGGGCGGGAAAGTCTATTATTATAGATGCGCTGGGGCTTGCCCTGGGCGAGAGGGCCGGGCATGATTTAGTTCGAACCGGCGCGGGTAAAGCCACGGTGGAAGCGGTCTTTGACCTCAAACACGCCCCCGCCGAGATGCGCCAAAAGCTGACCGACGCCGGGCTGACTGATGAAGACGGAAACGAGGAAGACACGCTGCTGGTAACACGCGAGCTGGCGCGAGGCAGTGGCAAGTCGCAGTGCCGGATTAATGGGCGTCTGATGCCCGTCGCAGTGCTGAAAGAGATTGCCGAAGGCTTGGTAGACGTTCACGGGCAGCATGAGCATCAGTCGCTGCTTGCGGCAGATCGCCACGTTGACATCTTGGACAACTGGGGCGGCAAAGACGCGCTGGCGCTGCGTCAGCAAGTGGCGGACTTAGCGGGGGAAGCCAATAGCCTGAAGCGGGAGCGCGAAAAGCTGCGAACGGATGCACGGGAACGCGCCCGGATGCTGGACTTGTACCGGTTCCAGCAGGAAGAACTTGCGCTGGCGAATCTGCGTCCTGACGAAGAAGAAGAGCTTGCCGCAGACCGCACTCGTCTGGCATCCAGCGAAAAACTAAGCGCGGCGGCTGCCGAAGCGTATGCCGCGCTGTCTGGGGGCGAGCGCGGCTCGGGCGGGGCGCTGGATGCCCTTAACGCGGCTTTGTCGTCCGTGGAACACGCGGCGGGGCTGGACGAAAACTTAGGGCCGCTCATTGAAACTCTGCAAAGTGCGGTTGTCTATGCGGAAGACGCAGCCCGCGACCTGCGTGTCTACCAGGAAAGCGTCGAGTCGAACCCGGAGCGTTTGGAAGAAATCGAGACCCGCTTGGACCTCATTCGAACGCTCAAGCGCAAGTATGGGGAGACCATCGGGGAAATTATTTCCTACGCGGCAGACCTCAACGCCAAGCTCGACGCGCTGGAAAACTCCGAAGCCCGCGAAGAAGAGCTGACCACGGCAATCGCCGCTGCCGAAGGCAAGCTGGCTGCTGCCGCCGGAAAGCTGACCACGGTGCGGCGCAAAGCTGCCGTCAAGTTCGCCGCTGGCATTACGCGCGAATTGACCGACCTCGGCATGGCGGCAACAAAGTTTGAAGTCGCGATTGAGCCGCAGGCGGTTTCGGGTAAAGGGGCAGACAAAATCGAGTTCCTGCTGTCGCCGAACCCCGGCGAGCCGCTCCGGCCTTTGGCAAAAATTGCGTCCGGCGGCGAGATGTCGCGTATCATGCTGGCGATGAAATCCGTGCTGGCAAAGTCGGGCACCATCCCGACCATGATCTTTGACGAGATTGATGTCGGTGTCGGCGGTCGAACTGCCCAGACCATCGGCGACAAGCTGGAAGCGCTGGCGAAGGACGCTCAAATACTGTGCATTACGCACCTGCCGCAGATCGCATCGCGGGCCGCCACGCATTTCTTTATTGAAAAGCAGGTGCACGACGGGCGGACAACCGTGTCGGTTGCGCCGCTGGACTCCGAAGGGCGCATTGACGAGATTGCCCGGATGCTTGGCGGTTCCCGCCGCTCCGAGGCAGTGGTGCAGCACGCCCGCGAAATGCTGTCGGCAGTCTAAAGTCAGTTAAGCGCAGCAAGGCAAAATTAGAACCGCGGGGGATGAGCTAGGGTGTTTTTTAAACGCGACGTTTTGCTGGCACAGGAATATCTCGCCTTTCTGCTGCTGAATATGTTCGATTTGTTCCTCACGGGGTACATCTTTAGGCTGGGAGGAATTGAAGCGAATGGTCCGGCGAACTGGATTTGGACGCATTACCATCAGCAGGGCTTTGCGTTCTATAAGTTTGGCCTGGTCACGATTGTCGTCCTAGCCTGCGAGGGGTATTCGCTTAAGAACGTCCGCATCTCCCGGATTATTATCACCGTCGGCTGCCTGGTCTACCTGCTGGTAGTTTTTTGGGAAGTCTTTTTGATTATCACGCAGGGCAATGGACTCCAATTCTGACGACCTCACTCTTTCTGACGGCTACATCCTTCGGCCAGCCCGCGAAGGCGACTTGCCCGCGCTGACCGCCATCTACAACGCTGCCGTCACCGGAACGGCGTTTACAGGCCACCTTGCGCCGCTGTTGCTGGACGAGCGCCGGGCCTGGTGGGAGGCGCACCAAGACCCGCGCTATCCCATTATCGTCGCCGATACCGGGTCAGACCTGCTGGGTTATGCGTCTTTGTCCCAGTGGTTTAACACGCCGGTGTACGCTCATACCGTTGAGTCTTCTCTTTACCTCGCTCCTCATGCTCAAGGCCGCGGCCTCGGAACTGCGCTGATGCGGGCGCTTCTCGAAGAAGCCCGCCGCTTGGGCCACCACGTCATCCTTGCCCGCATCTGGTCAGGCAACGCCGCAAGCGTCGCCATGTGCCGCAAATGCGGCTACGAGATCCTCGGCACTCAGCGCGAAGTCGGCTTCCGCCACGGCAAGTGGGAAGACTGCGTCGAGATGCAGGTGATCCTTTAGATCTGTTGACCCTCCTGTTCCGGGAAGGTCGTAACTTGTTACGGGGCGGGTTCCTGCTTCGGAAATGTTTTCACATGACCGTCGCAGAACAGCACGACACGGGCGCAGGGCAGGTCTATATATCCCTTCTCCGTTGCTGCTGGGTCTTCGATACTTGCTAAAGTGATGCCCGGCGGCTGGATATAGACGGCGGGATGGCCGTCTACTTGAAATACGTCCGCTTTGATATAGGGGTAGATAGTCTTAATCCACCCGTCCGCCAACGGATACTTCTCGTCATTGTCCTGCGCGTATTGGATCAAGCCAAGCCCGATCTGCTTCAAGTCCGACATCGCTAATATCTGTTCTTCGGCACAGGTCAAAGTCAGGCCGACAGCTAACTTTTCCGCAGGCATTGGCCCCGCTGCCGTCACCAAATCGGTGACATACAAATCGTCACTCGCCAGGAAAGCGATCTGTCTGCCGGTCGGCGACCAGACGGCTTGTGGGTCAGCAATATCTGGACTGGAAACATTTCCATAAGGCATGAGACCGGCAGCAGCGGCTCCAAACGGTATTTTGCCAAACGCGGCTCGGTGGATCCAAACAATGCAGGCAGGAACATGTCCACCGCTGCCTTTAATTTGTTTGTCTTCTAAGTCCTGCTGTTCGTGACTGAGCGTCAAATCAGGATATTGTTTGGACGCTGGAAGCGGGCCTAGTTTTGTATCTTCTGGACGCGGGCTGATCTGGCCTGTGAGAACATCGAATTGCTTTTTCTGAAGCCCCTGCCAGCCCTTCAGATGGGTATTATCGGTCCAAGAGTAGATGGTCATGTCCGGCGGCAAGGTCAGAGAATTAAGGGTGTCCCTCTCCGAGTTGTACAGCAGATAAGCAGTCTTGTCTGGTCCAGGCTTACCGCTTGCATCCAACTCGTGAAAATGCTGCTCGAAGACAATCCAGCGCCCGTCCGGCGAGGAATAACTGTTGTTCGAGTCTGCTTCTTCGAGCACGGCACCGGCTGGAAGTGCAGCCTTTGGGTCAATGGTTTGGGCAGCGGGCGGATTAGCGCTTAAATCCCACCGCAGAAAGTCACTTGTGGTAGTGTCCTGTTGAGTAGGATCCGGAGCAAACTCTCTTAGCATCAGGTACTTCCCGCTCGGGGTGAAACCGAGCAGCAGAAAACTCGCGTCCTGACCGGCGGTGGCAGTCAGTGTCAGGCGGCTGATTTCTTTGCCGGTGCGGGCATCTACGGTCTTGACGAAGTGAAGCGTGCTTTCCCCCTGCGGCTCGGAGCCTACATAAGCAAGCTCCAATCCAAGCGGATCATAGGCAAACTGCTCGACATGGGCGTTTAGCGTCAGTGGGCGCATGGGCTTGACCTGGATAAACTCGCCCTGATGGGTGTAGAGAATGTCCGGGCGCAGGTTTGCGGGCGGAGGAGCGTCGGCAAAAGTGGCCGCAGCAAAGACAAGCGGCAGCAGGCACGAAATAACAGACAGTGGGGGGCGCATAGAAGTTCTCCTCAGCGAAATCGGCTTTAGAGACTACAACGCAGGAGGCAGGGATTCGGGTTCGGTTCAGAATCCCCCCAGCCCCCAATAATGGGGGAGCCAGATAAAGAGAAGAGCACTGTGCGTCCTGTCTGGCTCCCCCATTATTGGGGGCTGGGGGGACCCCTAAAGTACCGTGTACGGGGTGGCAGTCACAACGCCGTCTACCGCTTGCAGCTTAGGCAGCAAGGTTTCCAGCGTCGGCGCGTCGGTATCAAACGTGATGAGCACATGGCCGGGACCGGTGACAATATCCAGCGAAACGTCCTGCGCGGCGCAGACGGCGGCGAGAGCCGCGACAAGGCCGGCACGTTCATCGGTTTCCAGCAGCACCACGCGGCGCGGGGCATCAAGTGTCATTGGGCGGTTCCTTTGCTTGCGTTAAGAGCAGGCTGCGGCGCAGGCTTGTGCGTATGGCTGTAGTAAAGATAGAAGCCCGTCACAAGAGCGATAATCAGCAGGCCTGCGTACAGCGTGGCGAACACTTCCTCGCGCTTCAGCTTGAAGTACCGGAAGTTCGCGATGAGGACGGCCATGCCCATCGGCACGAGCGCGGCGATGTTGAAGCCCCAGGGCGACAGAACGAACAGCATGGTGGCTGTCAGCAGCCCGTAAACCCACCAGAACGTCCCACGCACGTTCATGTTCAGACGCAGCACCACGGCGAAGAAGAATGCGACAAACAGAACGTCGCCCGGCCCGATAAAGCCGATGGGGGCGAGGCCGCCGTAGTGAGTCGCGCTTCCCACGCCCGGCACTGGAACCGAAACGTGCTTCACGAAGTCCGGGTGCTGGGCAACAATATGCGCCGTGAACCCAATCGGCGTCATCGCGCCCAAGAAGTCAATCGGCATGGACACAAGCGCCACCGGCAGCAGGACGTTCGGCTCGCGGATAATCGGCGCAAGCAGAATCCCCAAAAATGTGCAGCCGACGGCGACGGCCAGCCCCTGCCCGGCAAGGATCAAGAGCGGTGGCCCAAGCACATGAAACGCGGGCAGCAGGGCAAGAAACGTCCACAAGGCCGCGCACAGAACCGCCAGGCCGGCAGCAGCAAGGGGGCGCGGTCTTACACTGACAATCGCTTGTGCCAGCCAAAGCTGGAGCAGCATGAACGCCAGCGTAGACGATAAGACAAGGCTGATGATCGCCGCAAGGCCAAGCCGGTGATGCGGCAGCGGCACGAGCGGCAGCAGCAGGCTAAAGGCGACATACACCCCGAGCGCCAAAAACGCCATCCGCCAGGGACTGCGGGGCGTGGACGGTGAAAATGTCAACGGTGCCGGTGTTGTGGGCGTCATAAGGCTACTCGCTTTCCCGGCGCGAGTGGCTCTCGCGGCGCAACAGGTCTTCAATCTCGCCGATGGCTGTCGCCGTCACGAGCAGGCCGCGCAGGGCGGAAACGCCGGGAAAGCCCTTGAAGTAGTGCGTGAGCTGGCCGCGCATTTCTTTGACGGCCCGCTCTTCGCCGACCGCCGGGTTTGCGGCCATCGTCTTGAGATGGAACAGCGCGGCGTCAATGCGGTCGGCCAGCGTCGGTGCGGGCCGCTTTTCGCCGGTCTCTAAATACGTCTTGATGTCGCCGAACAGCCACGGGTTGCCCATCGCCGCCCGGCCCACCATGACCGCATCACAGCCGGTTTCGGCGATCATGCGCTTTGCGTCTTCGGGCGTTTCCACATCGCCGTTGCCGATCACGGGAATGGTCACAACATCTTTAACCCGGCGTATGATGCTCCAGTCGGCGTGGCCGGTGAAGCCCTGCGACGCATAGCGGGCATGGACCGCAATCGCCTGAGCGCCGGCATCCTGCGCCCGCCGGGCGAAGTCAATCCCCGTCGTCTGCGACGGGTCCCAGCCTGCCCGGATCTTGACCGTGACCGGCACTTTGACCGCATCTACCATCGCTTTGACCACAGACTGGGCTAAACACACGTCTTTGAGGAGCGTCGCGCCCGCGCCGGTCTTGGCGACTTTCGGCACCCAACAGCCCATGTTGAGGTCAATAATATCCGCTCCCGCCGCTTCCACGACCTGCGCGGCTTCGGCCATCAGTTCGGGCTGTCCGCCAAAAAGCTGCACCGAAACGGGCCGCTCGGAATCCAACCAGTCAAACATGCCGAACGTCTTGGCGTTCTTGTAATGGATTGCATGGGACGACAAAAGCTCCGTCACCACCAGCCCGACGCCGTGGTTGCGGCAAAGCTGCCGGAACGCATGAGAAGTCACCCCCGCCATCGGCGCCAGCACCAGCGGCGTTTCCACCGTCACCGCCCCGATTTGCAGGGGCTTCAACTTACTTGCTAAAATCGTCATATCACTTTTACCTACACAAGTGCCCCAGCGAAGGAATGAGGCGTTACGAACCGCGCGACGGCATCCCCAGTCCTCAAAATTGCTTCCTCGCTTGTTCCCGTGTCTGTCTGCCACAAGCGGCGGTTGTAGTCCATGCTTGGAACCAGAACGTCCTCAACCTTTTGTGGATCGGTTAAGTCTGGAATGTCATCCGAGGCCATGACAGAGGCGTACATCTCGTAACGCTCCATCAGCCAGGCGATAATGTCCATAAACGGCTTGTATACGCTTCGCGGATTGCAGTACGCAAACCGCACCGACACAGTGATTTCGCCCTGCGAGGGGGTCAGCAGTATCTGGATTAAACCTTGCATCGTTTCGTGAACAAGGTACACTTCCCCCGGTATGGGCGGGTAGGACAGGCATCCTAACTCTTCTTCATCCAAACGTACTGAGGGCCATTTCTGGCGCAACTCGCCGATTACTTGCTGAACGCTGGACTTGCTTCTGTCTGTTATAGACGGAGAAAGTTGTTTAGGAACGAGAAAGATCGTATAGGGCTCAAAACCCATTTGACTGCCTCCCATTAGCGAACCCGCACATCACGCCAAGCTTTAGCAGGCCGAGAAGTCAAACCCGGAAAACTCTGGATTGCTGCCTCCGGCATGGTGACACTAGCGATCCGGGCAGCGATCAGGCGGTGATGGCCGCTCATAATCTTGCCTTCCTGATCCACGATGATCGGGATTCGGCGGTTTACCGGCAGCCATTGCAACTTTCCAGCCGCCACCTCGGCGGCGTAAGCATTTATTTTGAACGCTTCGACTGCGCCTTGCGTCGCCGACCAGTCTGTCCCGGCCATCAGCGGCTCAAGATTGTTTCCCGGAGTGATCGGCATCCCTGCTCCTGCGCTTGCTTCCCTTGTGCGGGCTGCTGATAGAATTATACCACAGCCCGGCTACCCGACAGCCTCGGCTTCGATGCGCTCTGCCGGGGTCTTCTGACCCATGACCAGTGCGAGCGCGGCCAGTACCAGAACGCCGCCGAAAAGCTGCGCGGGGGTTAGGATTTGATGGAGCAGATACCACGCAAGCAGGGCGGCAATGATCGGTTCCAGAAGAATGGAGAACGCGACCAGCGAGGAAGTAAAATGGCGCAGGGACCAGTTTAGGAGTGTGTGGCCGAAAATCTGCGGCCCGAGCGTCATGCCCAGCAGCGCTTTCCAGACGCCTGCCGAATACGCCAAAGTCGCCCCGCCGCGTGTCAGCATCACGGCCCACAAGAGGCCCGCCGCGACGGAATAGGCGACAGTCACCTGCCGCTGAGACGAAATGGTCTCGTGCAGCCCTTCGACGCAAAGAAGATAACTGCCGAACAGCAGGCCGGCGCTGAGGCCGAACACGTCTCCAATCAACGATGTGCGGGAAGCAGTCTGCGCCGACGCCTGCGTCACCAGCCAGAGGCCGACACCGGCCACGGCCAGTGCTCCAATATCACGCCCCGTTGGACGACGCCGGCCTAAGACAAATCCACCGATGGTAGTCCAAAGGGGAGTCGTGCAGGCCAGCAGCGTGGCGCGGGCTACGGAAGTGCGGTCCAGCGCGGCAAACCAGGTCACGAAATGGGCCGCAAGGCACAATCCCGCCAGCGCCAGCCGCCAGCGCATGTTTTTTGGAAGGGGGCCGGTAACGCGCTCGCCGCGCCGCAGCAGCGACAGGCCGGCAAAGAAGAGCGCGGCCAGTCCTAAGCGCCAGGAAGCAATTGCAAGCGGAGTCGCCTCGGCAAGCGCCTGATGGGCGAACAAGCCCGCCGTGCTGACCAAAAAGACGGCGAGGAGCAAAATGAGCTTATTCAATTTAAGAGTCCCGAAGGGACCGGTCAAAGAGGAGACGCAGGCCGTCGAGCGTCAGATGCGGCTCCAAATGCGTGATGCGCGTGCTGGAAGCAAGCAGCTCCGACGCAAACCCGCCGGTGGCGACCACCGGGCAGCCGGGCGCGTCCATTTCGTCTTGGAACCGGCCAATCATGCCGTCCACCAGCGACAGTGTTCCCAGCACAATGCCCGATTGCAGGGCATGGACCGTGTTGTTTCCGATGGCGCGGGGCGGGGGAGCCAGCTCAACGCGGGGGATTTTAGCGGCTTTCGCAAACAGCGTTTCCAGCGACAGCCCGATGCCGAGACAAATCGCGCCGCCTAAGTAGACCGGCAGCCCGCCCGGCGTTGACGGAGCCGCAACGGCGTTAAACGTCGTCGCCGAGCCGAAGTCCAGCACAATGCATGGGGCACCGTACTTGTGCACCGCCGCCGCCGCGTCTACCAGGCGGTCCGTGCCGACATCCCCCGGCGGCGAGTACCCGACCTCCAGCCCGAGATCACCCCGCGCCGTAATTTCCAGCGGCTCCAAATGAAACGTCTGCCGGGCCAGCCGCATCAGGGCAGGCGTCGCGCCGGGAACAACGCTTGCCAGCGCAATTCCTGAGATGTCCGTCAGCGCCAAGCCGCTTTGCGTAAACAGCGCCCCGAGAAACGCCGCGTACTCATCGTGCGTCCGCCCGGTTTCCGTTCGAATGCGCCAGTGCTGAAGCAGCGTCTCGCCGTCGTACACCCCAAACGTCACATTGGAATTGCCCGCATCCATCACTAACAGCATAGGCTATTATAGCACGCCATCTGGGCTATACTCGTGTCTAAAAGGTTCAGCTATGAGACAAACCAATGGCAACATCCAAATCCTGCTCTCCCTGCTGGGCGCCTTTGCTCTTGCGGTCTTCTCTTTCGCTTTGGCTGTTGGGATGCATCAGGATCAAGCTGAGGGCGCGGCGCAGGTGCCTCGGTACAAAGCAGACTGTTCCGGGGCATTATGGTACTCTGCAGCGACGCCGGACGCTCCGTGTTACGACATACAAGCGTATGTCATTTTGACTAAAGATCGGGGCAAGAGAGACCTGGATTATTACAGCGCTGAACTGACTTTGCCCAATGGCAACGATGTTACTGGGCATTTGGCGGGTGAACAGCCAATCAAGCCTATGTCGGGCAACTACACCGCTGAAATCTGGCACGGAAAACTTACTCAAATACTCTACAACAGGCAAGTGCTGCGAACACAAGAAAACCCCATGATAAAGGAGCAAGGTGATGGTGGGGTTATGGTCACAATATCTGTTGTTGCTGGGATCGTCTGCACGCTGTTTGTGATGCTCCTTTCGGCGGTATTTGTCAAGAGCTTGCAAGATGGGCCACAAGCGAACTGATGCAGGATTCCCGTTCACAGGCCGCGAACAAGGCAGCCATGAAAAACATCAAACAATTACTCCCGGCTCTGGCTGGTTTGGTTTTGCTCTGGCTCGCCGCGCCCCGTGCTTCGGCCTGGAATGGGACGGGGCATATGGTGGTGGCGGATATTGCGTATGACCATCTGACGCCGAAGACGAAGGCAAGCGTGGATGCACTGCTGCAACATCACCGGGATTATGCGCTCTGGATGAGCGAGATGCCGGCGGGGGATACGGACAAAGGACGGTTTGCGTTTATGAAGGCGGCGACCTGGCCGGATGACATCCGGGGAACGCCCGACAGCCGCCCGATCTGGCACTATATTGACCTGCCGGTGATCGCGCCGGGCTACACGCCGAACCCTGAGGCGCTTCTGATTGTGACGCCGAACGCGGAAACGCAGATTGCGGCGGAATCGGCACTGCTGGATACGCATACGGCGTCTGATGGAGACCGGGCGGTGGCGCTGTGCTGGGTGGAGCATTTAATCGGCGACATTCATCAGCCCCTGCATGACTCGTCGCTGTTTTCGGCCCAGTTCCCGAAAGGCGACAAAGGCGGCAACGATGAGTCGCTGGCTCCCGGCGCGATTGATGCGGACCCGTTAGAAACTGCCGCCCACGCGCATGGCCTGCACTCGCTGTGGGACGACATGCTGGGCAATTCCCACGACCCTGCCGAGATTCAGAAGATCACGGCGACGCTCGAAACTCCGGCGTATGGCCGCAGCGCGTTCCCGCAGCTAACCCAGCATACGCAGGTTCACGAGTGGGTGGTAGAGGGGAATGCCCTGGCGCAGAAGTATGTGTACGTTAATGAGACGCTGCCGATGGCACCGACGGGCGATGAGAAAACGGAAGTGACGCTGCCGGCGGGGTATCTGGACACGGCCCATAAGATCGCCGATCAGCAGATCGCGCTGGCCGGTCTGCGTCTGGCGGATACGCTGAACGCGAAGATGTAAGCCTCGTTCATCAACGATAGCGAACAAATCAAGTGGGCGAACACAAGGTTCGCGCCCTACGTCATCCGTATGGACCCGTAGGGGCGAACCTTGTGTTCGCCCTTCCTGCTGCGTATTTCCTGCTGCGTATTTGCCCTTTCGCGGGGTTCTCTTCGACTCACGGATTTCGGTCGCGGCTGAACATTTCAGTGACCCAAAACTCGCCTTTGGCATTGCGGTAGATGCCGATGCCGACTTTAAGAAAGCGCGGCTCTAAGATGTTGGCCCGGTGGCCGGGACTTTCCATGAACGCCCGGTGCGCGTAGTCCACGTTGTAGATGTCGTTATACACGCTGCAATAGAAGATGTTCTCGCCGACCAGCAGATACTCCGGCTGAGACTGCCCAAGCTGCTTTGCGGAGGCGAGATACCGGTCCATCGGCGACGAGAGGCCCGGCGTCGGCGAATGGTGGTCAAAGTAGTCGAGGCTGCACATTTCTTCTGAATGAGCGCGGGCTGTTGCGGTCAGCATGGGGTCTGCGGCAAGAAGGCTCAGGCCGCGCTCCGACCGCTCGGCGTTAATCAGTGCAACAAACGCTTCTTCCTCCGACACTCTTTCATCGGCAGCCGAAGACACGGCGGGCAGAGCCAGCGCAGCCCGCACCGGGGCGGAAGGCATGGCGGCAAGAACTGCGGCGGGCCGGGCCGGAGCAGCGGACAGACTGACCGGGCACAGCGGGGCGGAGATGCCGGTGGCCCATACTAATCCTGTCAGCAAAAGTGAATTAAACATCTCGGCGTGACCTCTCGAACTGGGATCAAGTGATGCTTATATCTTCGGGGAAACGCGGGGCATTTAGAGGGGCAAGCAGGGCAAACCCACATAATCCGGTATCTTTGCCGTCCGGCATGGGTATGAAGGAAACGGCATTGACAAAATGGGCGGAAAACGGTAAACTATATCCGACAACATTAGTCGCCATTTGGCACGACTTGAGAACAATTTAGAACTGCGAGAAACCAGCATGAGTGCAGCAACAGATACGATCGAAGAGTTTGCCAGCAAAGAATACAAATACGGCTTTGTTAGTGAAGTGGAAAGCGACACCATTCCCGTCGGCCTGAGCGAAGAAGTCATTCGCACAATCTCTGCCAAGAAGAACGAGCCGGAGTGGCTTTTAGAGTTCCGCCTGAAAGCCTATAAGCACTGGCTGACCATGAGTGATCCACTCTGGCACAACGTGGCGATCAAGCCCGTGGACTATCAGAAGATCGCCTACTTCTCCGCGCCGAAGCCGAAGAAGGTCCTGAACTCTTTGGATGAAGTGGACCCGGAAATGCTGGCGATTTACGGCAAGCTGGGCATTTCGCTGGCCGAGCAGCAGCGGCTTTCCAATGTCGCTGTGGATGCCGTTTTTGACAGTGTTTCGGTCGCCACGACATTTAAGGGCGAGCTGGCCCGGCAGGGGATCATCTTCTGCTCGTTCTCCGAGGCCGTCACGGAGCACCCGGAGCTGGTGCGCGAGTATCTCGGCTCGGTCATTCCATACTCGGACAACTTCTTCGCGACCTTGAACTCGGCGGTCTTTACCGACGGCTCGTTTTGCTACATCCCAAAAGGCGTCCGCTGCCCAATGGAGCTGTCCACCTACTTCCGCATCAACGCCGCGAACACCGGGCAGTTCGAGCGGACATTGATCATCTGCGACGAAGGCGGGTACGTTTCTTATTTGGAGGGCTGCACTGCGCCGATGCGCGATGAGAACCAGCTTCATGCGGCCTGCGTCGAGCTTGTCGCCATGAAAGATGCGACCATCAAGTATTCGACGGTCCAGAACTGGTATCCCGGCGACAAGGACGGCAACGGCGGCATCTACAACTTCGTCACCAAGCGCGGCATCTGCAAGGGCGACAACGCCAAGATTTCCTGGACTCAGGTAGAAACCGGCAGCGCGATCACCTGGAAGTACCCGTCGTGCATTTTGCAGGGCGACAACTCGGTCGGCGAGTTCTACTCGGTGGCGCTGACCAACAACAAGCAGCAGGCGGACACCGGCACGAAGATGATCCACCTCGGCAAGAACACGCGGTCCACTATTGTCTCCAAGGGGATTTCGGCAGGACGCGGCCAGAACACGTATCGCGGTCTGGTCAAAATCAATCCCGGCGCGGAGAACGCCCGCAATTATTCCCAGTGTGACTCGCTTCTTTTAGGAGACCGCTGCGGGGCGCACACGTTCCCGTACATTGAAGTCAAGAACCCGACCGCCACTGTCGAGCATGAAGCGTCTACGTCTAAAATCGGCGAAGACCAGATTTTCTACTGCAATCAGCGCGGCATCTCCACCGAAGACGCGGTTTCCATGATTGTGAACGGCTTCTGCAAAGAAGTCTTCCGCGAGCTGCCGATGGAGTTCGCCGTCGAAGCCCAAAAGCTGCTCGGCGTCAGCCTTGAAGGCAGCGTCGGCTAAGTCAACAGAAAAATCCAAGTTGCCACGGGTTTCGGCCCGTGGCGTCTTTATGAGGAGAAAACACAATGGCGAGTAAATATGTCATTCAAATCAAAGGCTGGCCGGAGCATCATGATGTCACGACGCACACCGAGCAGGAAGCCCAGACCAAAGCCAAAGAACTGGTTCAGAAATCCAACGCCGAGGGCGTTTCCATGAAGGCGCACGGCGGGCGGCATGACGGCAGTGATCATCACTGGCAAGGCACCAACGAAAACGGTCATCCGCGCGAGATCAAAATTGTGGTTGGCGAAGGCGGCGCGTCCTAGCGTACTGTACAGCAAAAAGCGAGGGAATGAACTCCACTCGCTACCCAGCGTTGTCCGTCGGACGAGGAGCCGGATGCAAACGCTCTGTCCGTCCGAAGGACGGCCTTAACTAGCGAGTGAAGTTCACTTCCTCGCCTCCTTGGAAAGATTATCACCTATGGCATTGTTGGAAGTTTCGGATCTGCATGCGCGGGTCGAAGAAAAAGAGATATTAAAGGGCATCAACCTAACGGTCAACGCTGGCGAAGTCCATGCGATCATGGGGCCGAACGGCTCCGGCAAAAGTACGCTTGCGGGCGTTCTATCGGGGCGCGACGCCTACGAAGTCACTGGCGGCGAGGTGCTGTTTGAGGGAAAAGACCTGCTGGATTTGGAGCCGGAAGAGCGGGCGCAGGAAGGCCTGTTTTTGGCGTTCCAGTATCCCGTTGAGATTCCCGGCGTCAATAACACCTACTTCCTGAAAGCCGCGCTGAACTCGATTCGCCGCTACCGGGGCGAAGATGAGCTGGATGCCGCGCAGTTTCTGAAGCTGGTCCGCGAAAAGATGAAAGTCCTGCATATTGATCCGAGCCTTTTGAACCGGCCGGTCAACGAAGGCTTCTCGGGCGGCGAAAAGAAGCGCAACGAGATCTTCCAAATGGCGGTCTTGGACCCCAAGCTGGCGATTTTAGATGAAACCGACTCCGGCCTGGACATTGACGCGCTGAAAGTCGTTGCCGATGGCGTGAACGCTTTGCGAAGCCCCGAGCGGGCAGTCATTGTGGTCACCCATTATCAGCGTTTGCTGAACTATATCGTCCCCGATTTTGTTCATGTTTTGTCCGGCGGCAAGATTGTCAAGTCCGGCGGCAAAGAGCTGGCGCTGGAGCTGGAAGCCCAGGGATACGGCTGGCTGGAGGGCAAAGACGCGGAACAGAAAGAACTGGTTGCGGCATGACGACTGAAACATTGACAACTGAAAACAGCTACCTGCGCGACTTCGCGGGGTCAAACAGCGGCAGTGAAGCTTCTGGTCCTGACTGGCTGCGATCTCTGCGCCAGTCGGCGGCGGCTCGCTTTGCAGAGGTCGGCTTCCCGACCCGGCGCAATGAAGAATGGCGCTTTACCAATATTTCACCGATTGCCGAAACGCCGTTCACGCTGGCGACAAAAGCCGAAAGCGAGATGACGGCGGACGCGCTGGCCCATTACAGCTATGACGGCATGGCTGGAACGCAGCTTGTGTTTGTCAACGGTCATTTTCAGGCCGATCTGTCTTCTCAAGAATTTCCGGCAGGCGTTACCGTCAGCACCCTAGCCGCCGCGATGGAAGCGGACCCGGAGCTGATTGAAGCGCATTTGGGCCGCTATGCCAAGTTCACGACGCAGGCGTTTGTCGGGCTGAACACGGCGGCGCTGGAAGACGGCGCGTTTGTGCATCTGAGCCGCAACGCAGTGATTGACGAGCCGATCCATCTGCTGTTCCTCTCCACGCCCCACGGCGGGCCGACCGTCTCGCACCCGCGCACGCTGATCATTGCGGACGAAAACTCGCAGGCGACGCTGGTGGAAAGCTACTCGGGAACGCCGGGCGCGGTCTACTTCACTAATGCTGTCACGGAAGTTGTCGCGGCAGAGAACGCTGTTCTGGACCACTACAAAGTCCAGCGCGAGAGTGTCAAGTCCTACCATGTGGCGACGATGCAGCTTCAGCTTGCGAAAAGCACGAACTTCTCGTCGCACTCGGTCGGGCTGGGCGGCCTGCTGGTCCGAAACGATGCCAATGCCTATCTCGGCGGCGAAGGGATTGAGTGTACGCTGAACGGCGTGTATCTCGGCAATGACCGGCAGTTGATTGACAACCACACCGAGATTGACCATGCGATGCCGCACTGCAACTCGCATGAGATTTACAAGGGTATTCTAGACGGTCATTCGCGCGGCGTCTTCAACGGCAAGATCTTTGTTCGGGAAGACGCACAGAAGACCGACGCCAAGCAGACCAACCAGACCCTCCTGCTGTCGCCGACGGCGCAGATTGACACCAAGCCGCAGCTTGAAATCTTCGCCGACGATGTCAAATGCACCCATGGTGCAACGATCGGCCAGTTGTCCGACGAAGCGATGTTTTATCTCCGCGCTCGCGGCATCTCCAAAGACAATGCCCGCGCCCTGCTGACCTACGCCTTCGCCAGCGACATCGTCAGCCGCATCAAAGTTGACGCCATCCGTGCCCAGCTTGACCAGGTGCTGCTGGCTGACCGCGCCTTGCAGGGGATCGCGCTGTGAAGTATGGCTCGCTGCTGGAACTGCCGCCTGACTTGCCCGTTCCCGACGACGACGGGGCGGCAGACCATTTAGCCGGCTTGCAGATGCCGCCGCTGACGCTTCTGGCGACCGGCGGCGGCAGCGTAGATTTGGCATCACTGCCGAGGTGCGTCGTGGTTTATGCCTACCCGCGCACAGGGCAGCCGGATCAGTCGCCGCTGGTGGACGACTGGGACCTCATCCCTGGTGCGCGGGGCTGTACGCCGCAGTCGTGTTCGTTTCGAGACCACCACGCGGGCTTGTCGGCAGCCGGTGCGGCAGTCTACGGCCTGAGCACGCAGACGACGGAGTATCAGCAGGAAGCAGCCGCGCGGCTGCACCTGCCGTTCCCGCTTCTCAGCGATGCCGGGCTTGAGCTAACTACGGCGCTCAAACTGCCGACGTTTAACGCGGGCGGCGAAACTCTGCTGAAGCGGCTGACGTGGATCGCCCAGGACGGACGGATTGTGAAGGTTTGGTATCCGGTGTTCCCGCCGGATCGCAATGCAGAAGAGGTTTTGAAATGGCTACGGCAGAATTAGAGCGGTCAACGGCGACGGTAAAGGCGAGCTATGACGTTCAAGCTATTCGGCAAGACTTCCCGATTTTAAGCCGGGAAGTTCATGGCAAGCCGCTGGTTTATCTGGACAACGCGGCGACGACGCAGAAGCCGCAAAGCGTCATTGACGCGATTACCGGCTACTACACGGGCTACAACTCGAACATCCATCGGTCGTCGCATCTGCTGGCGGAGCTGGCGACACGAGGGTATGAAGGCGCACGAGTCAAAATCAAGTCTTTTCTGAATGCAGCGGATGCCCATGAGATTATCTTCACGCGCAGCGCTACGGAAAGCGTCAATTTAGTCGCGCAGACGTGGGGCAGGCAGAACATCAAAGAAGGCGACGAGGTTATCGTCTCGGAGATGGAGCATCACTGCAACATCATCCCGTGGCAGATGCTGTGCGCGGAAAAAGGCGCTCACCTGCGGGTCATTCCCATCAATGACGACGGCGAGCTGCGGATGGATGAGTATGCCCAGATGCTGAGCGAGCGGACCAAGTTTGTCGGCATTTGCCACATGTCCAACGCGCTCGGCACGATTAACCCCGTCCAAGAAGTCATTCGGCTGGCGCACGCGCAGAGCGTGCCGGTGCTGGTGGATGCGGCGCAGTCCGCGTACCATATTCCGATTGACGTTCAGGAACTCGACGCTGACTTTCTGGTGTTTTCAGGTCATAAGCTCTACGGCCCCACCGGGATTGGCGTCCTGTACGGCAAGCGGGCGTTCTTGGAAGCCATGCCGCCCTGGCAGGGTGGGGGGGATATGATTGAAACCGTGTCGTTTACCGAAGGCACGACCTACAACGAAATTCCCTACAAGTTTGAGGCCGGCACGCCGCATATTGAAGGCGCGATTGGTCTGGGCGTCGCCGTTGACTATCTGACCGCGCTCGGCATGGACAAGATCTCGGCGTATGAGCACGAGCTGACGGCTTACGGGACAGAAGCGCTGATGGCGGTGCCGGGCCTGCGGATGATCGGCACGGCGCGGGACAAAGCCAGCGTGTTTTCGTTCACGATGGGCGACATTCATCCGTATGACATTGGTTCGCTTTTAGACGAACAGGGGATCGCGATCCGTACCGGGCAGCACTGCGCTCATCCCGTTCTGCAGCGTATGGGTGTCTCTGCCACCGCCCGAGCCTCGCTGGCCTTGTATAACACGCGCGAAGAGATTGATGCGCTTGTTGTCGGGCTGGCGAAAGTCAGAAAGATGTTCGGGCAATGACCATTGACGAAGCGCAGGACGAGATTGTGGAAGAATTTGAGCTGTTCGGTGACGACCTGGACATGCGGAACTCGTATATTATCGATTTAGGCCGCAAGCTGCCGCCAATGCCGCAGGAATTGCACACAGACGAGTATATTGTCAAAGGCTGTCAGGCGCTGGTCTGGGTCGCGACCAATCCGCGTGAGGGCCGCTTGTACTTTCATGCCGACAGCAATGCGGCTATTCCAAAGGGTCTGATTGCGCTGGCTGTGCGGCTTTATTCAGGCCGAACGCCGGAAGAGATTACCAAGACGCCCCCGGATTTTATCGAGCGGATCGGCATGAGCAAGCACATTTCGTCGTCGCGCTCCAACGGTTTGATGGCCGTCATCGGGCGCATGAAGCAGGAAGCGGCCGCCGCGCTGAAAAGTGAGAAGTAGATTATGCCAGCAAAGATTATGCCCGCGACAGATGCCAAAGTCTATCCGCTGATGGTGGAAGCGGAGATATTAGAAGCCTTGCGGGAAGTTTATGACCCGGAGATCCCCGTCAATATCTACGACCTCGGCCTGATCTACGACGTAAACGTAGACGAGGACGGCATGGTAGATATTGAGATGACGCTGACTTCCCCCGCCTGCCCCGTTGCCGGCATTCTGCCCGGCCAAGTCGAGCAGAAAGTCCGCGAAGTCCCCGGTGTCGCCGACGTCACTGTTGAGCTGGTCTGGGAACCCGCATGGAGCATGGACCGCATGAGCGAGGAAGCCAGGCTGGAACTCGGCTTCTTCTAAACTATCTGACCGAGCCTCAATAGGAGACTGCAATGACGCTCGTGATTACAATGGTGGCACTGGCTGTTGTCCTATTACTCGTCAATGCAGCAGTGGATCTATATCGGAAGCTCAGGCCGGGCCAGCCTATTGAAGACAGCAGCGAGTATGGCACCGGTTCTTCTGGAGGCTCAGGGACTTCTGATGTTGGAACCCAGTCACCTATCCATAGCCAGGGGCATCACCACGGTTTCGACGGTGGAGGCCACGGTGGTGACTTCGGCGGCGGGCACGGACATTGACAGTCTTGAAAGAAAACAAATTATGAGCAACACTGCAACACTCGAACCCATGACCGAAACAGCGCAGTATCCCGTCATGCTGACCCCTTCCGCTATTGCCCAGGTGCGGCGCTTGATCGCCAAAAAAGGCGACGACACGCTGAAGCTGCGCGTCGGCGTCAAAGGCGGCGGCTGCTCCGGCCTTTCCTATATACTCGGCCTGGAAGAAGCTCCGCGCCCCAATGACACGGTCTATGAAGTGGATGGCCTGACCGTCATGGTAGACCCGAAAAGCGCCCAGTTCATCTCCGGCATGACGTTAGATTACAGCACCGCTAATTTGCTGGAAGGCGGCTGGAAGTACCTCAATCCCAACGTCCAGAAAAGCTGCGGCTGCGGGACATCGTTCACGCCGAAGTAGCAGATACCAAATCAAGAAGGCGGCTCCTCACCATGAGGAGCCGCTTTTGTGTTTTTGGACCTATGCTTCTGCACCATGCGTTGAAGAACCATGCGCTGAAACGCGCGTCTAGACGGCGCGGACACCACGAAACACCCGCTTCGCGGGGTTGGCAAAACATTTTTAATTTGAGTCCCGCGAAGCTGTATCATCTGCATCTGCGGCTTCCTTGATCCGTTGCTTTAGCTGCTCTTTGCGATGGCCCCGCAGTTGAGACACGCCCACCCAAATAAATCCCGGCGCAGCACAGGCAACGGCAGCGATACATTCCCAGAAGTTCAGGACTGCTTCGTAGTGGGGTAGGCGGTGATAATGGTCGTGGACATAAACAAACGAGCTGGCCATGTTGCCGCCCAATAATGCGGTAGGAACGCAAGCAATAAAATAGAGGAACAGCCAATAGGCCCAGTCGCTGACTGTTTTTGAGGCCACCATGCCGCGATTGTACCTCATTCTCACTCGCTGCTATCTCCTGACCTAACACTTTCAGGTATAATCGAGGGTGAGATGATTCCTATTCGGCTGGAACTTAAGAACTTTATGTCGTATGGCGCGGATGTGCCGGCGATTGACTTTTCCGGGATGCACACGCTCTGCTTGTCCGGCGAGAATGGGCACGGCAAAAGTGCGCTGCTAGATGCGATCACCTGGTCGCTCTGGGGCGAAAGCCGGGCCGGGAAGAACAAGCACGACGAGCTGGTCCGCATCGGCGCGGACGAGATGAGCGTCCATTTCACGTTTGAGATGGGCGGGCAGCGTTACCGGGTGGTGCGGAAGCGCTCCAAGAAGGCCGGCGGCAATTTATGGCAGCTTCAAGGCGAGACGCCGGATCAGGGGCTGGGAACAGGCTGGCACCCGCTGACGGGCAACACGGACCGGGACACGGAAGCCGCCGTGCAGAAGCTGCTGCGGATGTCGTATGACACATTTCTGAACTCGGCATATCTGCGGCAGGGGCAGGCCGACCAGTTTGTGAAGCAGACGCCCGGCAAGCGCAAGGAGATTTTGGCGGATATCTTAGATCTGTCGCGCTATGATCAGCTTGAAGCCAAAGCGCGGGATAAAGCAAAGTCGGCACAGGCGGACGCGGTGGACTTGGAGCGCGACATCAGCGGCATTGACGCCGAGCTAAGCGCCGAGCCGGCCCTGCGGGAGCAGCTTGCAGGTCTCCACGTCCGTCTGGAAGCCTTACAGACGCGCCGGGAAGAGCTGCGGGCCGAGTGGGACGCCAACAAAGAGCAGGGAAGCAGGCTGAAAGGCCAAGCGGAGCTTGCGGCGACCCTGACGGCGCAGATTGCCGAGTGGGACAAGGAGATCCGGGAAGTCTCGGCGGAGCTTGCAGGGCATCAGTTGGCTGCGGAAACGGCACGGGTGCTGCTGTCGCGGCGGGATGAGATTAACACGAACTACGCAAACCTGGCGCTTGCACGGGCGCGGTTTAGTGAACTCGAAAAGGGCCTAGAGCAGTATTACCGGGGGACGCAGATGCTGGCGGCTGCCGACAAAGAGCTGATGGCGGCGGAAAACGAAGTGCAGCGGCGGCTGGAGCGGGCCGTCTCCGACCATGAGCAGGCGCTGGTCAAGGTCAAAGATTATGAAGTCCTCGTCGCCCAGCGGGACCGGCTCGCCCCGCGTGTCACGGCGGCAGACCAGAGCGAAGCCCAGATTGGCCCTCTGCGGGAGTCGCTGGCCGAGTGGAACGAGCAGTTCAGCCGCCTGCGGGAGCAGAGCGCGGCCCTAGATTATGAAGTCCGCGACTGGAAGCGCAAATCGGAAGCCCTGGACGCCCAGCAGGGGCAGTGCGATGT
The DNA here is from genome assembly GCA_964241935.1 of uncultured Armatimonadales bacterium. Lineage (GTDB taxonomy): Bacteria > Armatimonadota > Armatimonadia > Armatimonadales > Capsulimonadaceae > JANXMY01. The sequence goes on along the minus strand of CAXSZN010000012.1, from coordinate 36,036 downwards.
GTGCAGCTCGGAGCTGCCGGAGCCGAAAGTCGCAGCGATCCAAGCGAACTACGAGTATGCTCTTTCACTGGCACAGGGCAAGCAAAAAGAAATCAAGGCCGACGCGGCCCGCTTGAAACAGGAAATCGGAAAATGCGAAAACGAACTCCGCATGCTGGAAGCTGAAGTCCGCAGCGCCAAAGACGACCGGACCCGCCTGGCTCAGATTGATCAAGTGCTGCTGGAACAGGACGCGACCCGTCAGACTCTGCCGAACCTGCTTTCGGTCCGCCAGGATGCCGAGCGGGTATCGGCAGAAGCCAGTTTCGCCCCGGATGTTCGGGCCAAGATCGCAAAATACGAAGCCGCACTGCAAAAGCTGGCTCATGTCGAGGCCGATTACTCGGCCGTCAAAGCCGAGCTTGTCGTTTTAGAACCGTCGGAGCGGCTGCATATTGAGCTGGCCCACGCCGAAGTCGCCCTGCGGAACGCGGAGGCGGGCATGGAGCGCGGCGAAAAGACGCTGCTGTCGCGGCAGGCGAACCAGGACACGGCCCGAAAGCAGCTTGGGGCGCTGGCGGATGTCGGCGCAGAACTGGCGCGGCTGGAAGTGGCGCGGCAGCAAATCAAAGACCAGGAAGCCGCCCGCAGCCGGGAAGACCAGGCCGTCTCGCAGGACATCGGGCGGCGCGAGCAGACGCTGACCCGGCTGGAAGAGCAGAAAGTCGTTCGCATTGACAAATCCAAGCGCTTGACCGATGCCAAATATGACCAGGAAGTTCATACCCAGCTTACCCAGGCGTTCGGCAAGAAAGGCGTCCAGGCGCTGATCATTGAAAACGCCATTCCAGAATTAGAGGACGAAACCAACCGGCTGCTGGAGCGCCTGACCGACGGTGACATGCACCTGTACTTTGAGACGCTCAAAGAAGCCAAGTCCAAAAAAGACACGCCGATTGAAACGCTGGAAATCAAAGTCAGCGACAATCTAGGAACCCGTCCGCTGGAGATGTACTCCGGCGGCGAAGGCTTCCGGGCCGCGTTCGCCCTGCGGATCGCCTTGTCCAAGCTGCTCGCTCGCCGGGCCGGGGCGCGTCTGCAAACGCTCATTATTGACGAAGGCTTCGGCTCGCAGGACGCCAAAGGCCGCGAAAAGCTGGTGGAGTGCCTCAACGCCATTAAAGACGATTTTGAGCGCATCATTGTCATTACCCATATTGACGAGCTAAAAGATGCCTTTTCGAATCGCATTGAAGTCACCAAAACGCCCACAGGTTCGCAGGTCGTCACAATGGAAGGCTCGGCGGGGTAAAGCCGCTTTTGTGAAGCCGCTGTTTCGCTGGGGAGCGGCAGGCTTCGCGCTGACGTTGCTGCTGAACGCACTGGGTATGGCGTGGCTAAACGGCACGGTCTTTAGGTCCGACGCGCTCTACGACGGCTCGGCGGCGCTTTTGACCCTGCTTTTGCCGTCTCCGTTCGGCGGCCTGCCCATCGGCTTTCTCGCCCGCGCTCAGGGTTTAGATGTCGCCGCCGCGTCTGGCTTGTTCTGCATGGCCGGCTTCGTCCATCCCTTATGGCACATTCTGTTGGTGTCGCCGGAAGCCGGCCACAGCGGCGTGAGCCGTTATCTTTTATATAGCCCGCTGGTCGCGCTGGCGTTTGGGACGCTCGGAGCATGGGGTGCCTCACAGTTTTCAACGGGGACTTGAAAGCTGGCAGACGCCGAGCCGGTGCTGCCGCCGTGGTAGGAGATAGTACAATGCCAGATCATTTGATGCCAGAGGTAGACGCTATAAAAGCACACTTATTCTATACTCCCCGTGATGGAGGTAGCCAGTGTATTTCGGGGCTGATGGCTGGTTTACGAGACGCTAGGTTAGCCACAGGGCGCAACGACACAACAGGTATGATTGAAAACACCGATGCCACTGGTAGCTTGCTAGGTGCATTAGGTTATATGGCTGTGCTTGATCAAATTGGTTCTTGCTTTAAACCTAAATTAAAGCTAACATCAAACGACAATTCTGTCGAGAAAGCATTGACATATTTTACTGATCTACAACCGAAGGAAAGAAAGACCTTATACGCTTTGAGGTGTGCTTTCGCTCATGACTACAGCTTGTCTAACGTAAAAAGCAAAAACGGGATCATTGACATTGATCTGACACATTACTTTCGCGTTACGCGAGGCTCCGGCGTGTTGGTACAGTTTCCAGTAACTCCCTGGTCTGGCGATTACGATACACTTGCAAAGAATAATGAAACCCTCATTGATCTAGAAGAGTTGGGCAGCCTTATTGAAGCCGTTTATGCCAAACTCATAGAGCTATATCAAAGTGATCAACTTGCTGTAATGCTTGCTGGTGGATCAGACGAGCTTGTTCAGCGATATGGTTTTTCTAATGGATAACTTGGGGCGTGCGAATTTCAAATTGATCTGCTGAGGTAACTTCCATGCCAATCCAAATTGATCTTTATGGGGATCAAACTCAAAGGGAGTATACTGCTGCTTTGCAGTTACAAGCCCTGTTTCAGCAAGAAATTCCTCCACAGATAAATGGGCGGATTTTGATCTACAGCAACGCCCAGCTATATGCACAGAATGTTCGCGAGTTGGATTTAGTTGTTATAGGCTCCTTCACGTCAGGTTTTAGAATACAGCTACCTGGTTATGACAGCCCGATGGACATCAAAAACTTCTGTTTCTGCATAGAAGTGAAAGATCATGGCTGTGAAGATGTAGAAATGATTGGGCCTAACTTGTTCGTCAGATATAGAGGTAAGTTGTCGCCAGTCACGGGCAAAAGCAAGGAGCAAATGCAGTCTCTTAAGGACTACTTTTATGACCGCTTGGGCTACTCGCCATACATATGTAACTTTATCTGGCTTAGGAACGTCCCTAAAACCGACTTGCTCCGCTTAACTGGCTCAGACGAAAAAGTTAAGTATCAACACAACTTCTTGCCCAATAACTTTGGATTAAAGTGGCTGTTTAAAGTAGCAAGCATACAGAACAAGCCATGGAAGTCTGATGCTGGCGACTATTACAAATTCAGCTCATCAAACAGGCTAGGTCAGAACGGTGTTACTCCTTTCGTAGATGTGTTCGAACTTTTTGAGAAGAACAAGGCTGCACTTGGGGATTTGACAAGGCAGAAAGTGGAATTGGTCTCCAAAAAGCTTTTAGATGACCAGGGTTACGCCCAGGCTATCGGGCAAAAACTTGTCATCATTAGTGGTCGAGCTGGCACCGGAAAGACGATTAAGATACTAAGGATAGCATATGATCTAGCTGCCCGTCACGACAAGCGGTGTCTTATACTCACCTACAACCGAGCTTTAGTCAGTGATATACGTCGTCTCATCCGGTTCACAAAACTGACTGACGATGTAGACAGGGCAACAGTTCAAGTTACAACCCTTCACAAATTTTTTAGAAGTTTGGCAGAAGGGTTTGGCATAGTTGAGCCGAGTGAGACATTGCAGAAATTCTTGCAAAATTACATTCTACATTGCGAACAGTTGTTGGAGTATTTAGAGCAAGGTGTAATTAATCAAAATGACATAGAACAGCTCACAAAATTGTCTGCCAGTGCTTTAAATTGGGATCATATTTTCATTGACGAAGCACAAGATTGGAACCCAGTAGAGAAAAACGTTCTGTACAAGCTGTTTCAGCCGTGTAAGATCATCGTCGCTGATGGTGTCGATCAAATGGTTCGCGGTAAATCAAGGTGTGATTGGAAAGGCTCCCTCGATGTCTTTCGCAAACAACCTGAACGAAAGAGTTTACGCCAAAAATCTAATATAATCCGTTTCATAAACGGATATGCTCAGAAATGTGATCTTAATTGGGAATTGGAACCAAGTGAGCAAATGCATGGTGGGAGAATCGTAATCAGTCTTCGGCCTTATGATATTGGTCTACATTTTTTAGAGTACGACAGGTGCAGGAAAAACGGCAACGAAGCATACGAAATGCTATTTCTTGTTCCTCCAAGCTCTGTCGCAAAGGACTATGATCCTGTAACGGGTGCAGAGGTACGTTATAGCAAGTTAGCCAAATACCTAAAGAACGCAGACCCAGACAGGCCGATTGTGTTTTGGGATGGCACCGCTAACCATGCAAACAGGACGGAATATCCTTCAGAGGTAAACGAGCATCGGCTGTTGCAGTACGAGTCTTGCCGTGGTTTAGAAGGATGGACGGTTGTTTGTGTGGAATTGGATGAGCTGATAAACGAGAAAGAGAGAAGGTTTGATCAACACCAAGAAGATCAACAATCTCTGGCTCTCATGTCAGCTGAGGAGCAACGTCACCAGTTTGCGTACCTGTGGTCTCTAATCCCATTAACAAGAGGAATAGATACCATAGTTATCACCATCAAAAACAGATTGTCGCCTTTGTGCCCAATTTTAAGAGAGCTAGCCAGTGAGCATGGCGATTTTGTCACATGGATTGAGTAACTATGATATTTGTAGATGAAGTTTTGATTGATGTGAAGGCGGGGGACGGCGGCAATGGGGCTGTGGCGTTCCGCAAGGAAAAGTTTGTGCCGTTTGGCGGGCCGAACGGCGGGGACGGGGGCAAGGGCGGCGATATTTATATTGAGTCCGACTCGAACCTGTCCACGCTGCTGGATTTCCGGTATCAGCGCAACTATGAGGCGGAGCGGGGCATTCACGGCACGAGCCGGGACATGCACGGCAAGAACGCGGGCGACTTGACGCTGAAAGTGCCGGTCGGAACGACGGCGACGGATGCAGGAACGGGACGGATTATCGCGGACCTGACTAAGCACGGGGAGAAGGCGCTGATTGCGCGGGGCGGCGAAGGCGGGCGCGGCAACGCGCATTTTGCCAACTCGACTCACCAAGCGCCGAAGTTTGCCGAGAACGGCGAGCCGGGCGAAGAAAAACAAATCAAGCTGGAACTGAAGCTGCTGGCGGATGTCGGGCTGATCGGCTACCCGAATGTAGGAAAGTCCACGCTCATTGCGGCCCTGTCCGCCGCCAAGCCCAAGATCGCGGATTATCCGTTTACGACGTTAGTTCCAAACTTGGGCGTCGTGCGTGTGGACGACGAGCGGACATTTGTGATTGCGGATATTCCGGGACTGATTGAAGGGGCGAGCGAGGGAGTTGGCCTCGGCCACCAGTTCCTGCGCCATGTCGAGCGGACGCGCCTTTTGTGCCACTTGATTGACGTGTCGGATACGTCCGGCCGAGACCCGATGGATGATTACGCGATCATCAACCGGGAGCTGGCGAACTACAATGAAGAGCTGGCCCATCTGCCGCAGGTGATTGTTCTCAATAAATCGGATATTGCCGACCCGGAAATTGTCGAGATGCTGCGGGCGGAATTTGCCGAAGAAGATAACAAAATCGAAGGTGAAGACAAGCCGGTGTTTGTGGTCTCGGCAGCGACTCGCTCGGGTTTAGAGCCGCTGGTGTATTATCTGGCTCAGCGGCTGGCCGAAATGCCCCTGCCGCTGCCGTTTGACGACGGCATTGTGCGGATCACGCCCGAGACCGTCAAAGGCCGCCGGACGGACCGCCGCTGGGAAGCTTCTTACGATGCCGCCAATCAGGTATATGTGGTGGCAGGCGCGGGCATCGAGCGGCTGATTGCCATGACGCAGTTGTCTAACGACGACGCGGTAAGCCGCTTGCAGCGGACGCTGGAGAAGACCGGCATTATCAACAAGTTAAGAACGCTAGGCGCATCGGAAGGGGACACCGTGCGTATCGGCAAAGCTGTCTTCTCCTTTTTTGACGAGGATGCTTTAGACCAGCCTGCAGAAAAAGCGGTCGAGGAATAGTTATATCCGTTTCCAAAATGGTGATCAAAGTGGGCACCAGTACGCTGACGCGCGGGGGCGGGCCGCCGGACAAGGAATATATTGCCGGTCTTGCGGGCCAGATTGCTGCCCAGCTTGATTGGGGGCGCAGCGTGGTTCTCGTGTCGTCGGGAGCAATCCGGGCGGGCATGGATAAGCTGAAGCTGCCGGGTCGCCCGCGCTCGATCCCGCAGAAGCAGGCGGCAGCGGCGATTGGGCAGGGGCTGCTGATGCATACCTACGCGGAAGCGTTTGCGGCATTCGGCATTCCCGTCGCGCAGATTTTGCTGACACGCGAAGATTTGCAGGACCGCAAGCGCTACTTGAACGCCTGCAATACGTTTGAAGCGCTGCTGGCACACCGCGTTGTGCCGATAGTCAACGAGAACGATACCGTCGCCGTAGATGAAATCAAGTTCGGCGACAACGACACGCTGGCCGCGCTGGTGGCGTCGTTAATTGAAGCCGATACACTGCTGCTGCTGTCTGATGTCGCCGGGCTGTATGACCGTGATCCGACGCAGCACCCAAACGCCCAGCTTATCCCAGCCGTGCAGGCGGTGGACCGTGCTTTAGAGGAGAGTGCAGGCGGGGTGCAGACGCTGATGGGAACGGGCGGCATGGCGACGAAGATTCAAGCCGCCAAAATTTGCGCGAATACCGGCGTCCGCATGTTCATTGCTGACGGACGCCGCCCCGATGTCGTTGCCGACGCCCTCAGCGGCCAGTGCGGGACCCAGTTTGTCCCCAAGCCGACGCGCCTGCGGTCTCGTCAGCGCTGGATTGCTTACGGGGTCGCGCCGAACGGCATCCTGTCCGTAAACGAGGGGGCCACGCAGAGCATTATCAACAACGGCAGCAGCCTTCTTCCGGCGGGCATCGTCCATGCTTCCGGCCACTTTTCTTCCGGCGATTTGGTGCTGCTGGCCCGGCTCGACGGCGAGACGTTCGCTCGCGGGTTTGTCGGTTACAGCCAGGCGCAGATTGTCAAGATTATGGGCTGCCGCACCGACGAAATCCTGCCGCGCCTCGGTGTTAAGCCAGCCGACGAAGTCGTTCACCGGGACAATCTCGTGCTGGATTTGTAACGCGGCCTGCCATCACGCTTGACATCATTTGACCATTCGGCTAGAATAACTGCCATGAGTGCGACAGTGAATGAAACTGCGGGTATGGAAGAAGTCGAAGCCAAAGGGCAGGCCGCAAAGGCGGCTGCCCGAATACTTGCGACTGCCGGAACGGACGCGAAGAACGCCGCGCTTTTTGCGATGGCGGACGCGCTGGGCATGAGTCAAGATGCTGTTCTTGACGCCAACAGCCGCGACATCGCGAACGCGCGTGACGGCGGCATGGCGGCCAGTTTAGTGGAGCGTCTCACGCTTAACAGCGGCCGCATTGCCGAGATGCAGACAGGGCTGAGGCAGGCCGCCGCGCTGCCGGACCCGATAGGCGCGGTGCTGTCCGGCTGGCGTCGCCCCAATGGCCTGCAAATCACTAAAATGCGCGTACCGCTCGGGGTCATCGGCATTATCTACGAAAGCCGCCCGAACGTCACCGTAGATGCCGCCGCGCTCTGCCTCAAATCTGGCAATGCCGCCTTGCTGCGCGGTGGCTCCGAAGCCATTCACTCTAACATCGCTCTCGCATCTGTGCTTCAGGATGCCCTTGAAACCGCCGGCCTGCCGCGAACCTCCGTTCAGCTTATCCAAAGCACAGACCGGGCTGCTGTCCGGCGCTTGATGACGCTCAATGGCTTGGTCGACTGCCTGATCCCGCGCGGCGGCGCGTCGCTGATCAAAACTGTTGTCGAGAATGCCTCAGTGCCCGTGATTGAAACCGGAACCGGCAACTGCCACATCTATGTAGACAAAGCCGCTGATTTTGCGATGGCGTGTGACATTGTGCTGAACGCCAAAGTGCAGCGTCCGTCCGTCTGCAACAGTGCCGAGACGCTTCTCGTGCATTCGCGTATCGCCGCTGAGTTCCTGCCGCTGATTGGCGCGAAGCTGCTGGACGCCGGGGTCGAGCTTCGCGCCGACTCCCGCGCCCGCGTTTTCCTACCTACTGCCACGAAAGCCACCGAAGACGATTGGTACACGGAGTATAACGCCCTGATACTGGCCGTTAAAGTCGCAGATAGCTTGGACGACGCGATCCGCCATATCAGCACCTATGGCACGCAGCATTCCGAGGCGATTGTCACCGAAGATTACGCCGCCGCACAAAAGTTCACGGACAGTGTAGACAGCGCGGCCGTGTATGTCAATGCCTCCACGCGCTTCACCGACGGCTTTGAGTTCGGCTTCGGCGCGGAGATCGGCATCTCCAACCAGAAGCTCCATGCGCGAGGCCCAATGGGCCTGGAAGAGCTGACGACCTCCAAATATATCGTGCGCGGCAGCGGGCAGATCCGCCCTTAGAAAGACAAGCTTTTGGACCCGTTGACATCCAGCAATGTGCCTGACCCTAACTCAACTGTTTGGCCGCCGCCGCCCTCGGCTTATGTGCCGCAGGGGCAGACTTATCCGTTTCGCACTTGGTTTGGTTATGTGCGGGGCAGTGTGCCTGACTTTCGGGTCGGGATCCTGACTCTCTCGCCGGAAGGGGTTCTCATTCAAGGCAAGGCAGTAGTCCGCAGCGAGATTCAAGTCCCTATCTTGATGGCGTGCCTGTTGCTGCGTTTCGGCTTTCTCATTGCTTATGTCGCTTTGGAGTACGGCTTCCGGCGTGATGCGGCTCTTTCAGTTCCCTGGGTCAATGTCTCCGAACTGGTGCTGGTGCCGAAAAAGAACCGGGTCTGCCTTGTCTACACCGCGCCGAACTACAAAGGAGTTATGAAAACATTTTCACTGGCGTTCAAGCTCAACCCGACACTGTACGCGGCTTTCGTCGACTGTGTTGGACAATCGGTTCCAGAGCGTGTTCACGAAGGCAAGATACGCGCCTGGACTTCTCCAAAAGCCTGGGTTTTCTTAGGCGGTATTCTGGTTGGTCTTTCAATTCTTCTTGCTGTTTTTCTGCTTGCGCCCCACAGCTTATTGCACCCGTAACTGAAGATTTATGCAAAGAATGGGAATCATGGGGGGGACGTTTGACCCGATCCACTACGGGCATCTGCTGATGGCGGAAGAAGCGCGGCAGGCGTTCGCGCTCGACAAAGTCGTGTTCGTGCCAAATGGGAGGCCCGCCCACAAGAAAGCGTATCTGGTCAGCTCGCCGGAAGACCGCTATGCGATGACCGGGCTGGCAACGAGTTCCAACCCTTACTTTTCCGCATCTCGCATCGAAGTAGATCGTTCAGGGGTATCCTACACGATTGACACGCTGCGGGAGTTTCGGGCGCTGTACCCGGATCTGGAAGAGCTTTACTTTATCACCGGAGCCGATGCGGTTTTAGAGATACTGACCTGGCATGAGTACGACCAGCTTGTGCGCGAATGCCGGTTTATCGCAGTTACCCGGCCCGGCTTTGTGCTGGAGCGGCTTTCGGAGATCACCAATGCCGAGTTTCTGAGCCGTGTCTCTTTCCTGCCGATACCGGGCTTAGAAATCTCCTCCACGGACATCCGGCGGCGGGTGCATGAAAGCCGCAGCATCAAGTATCTGACTCCGGAACCAGTGGAAGCGTATGTCCAGCAGCACGGTTTGTACCGCCAACTGCCTACCGAGTAGAAGCGTGCCGGAGGAAGACTATGTCCGAAGAATGCGAGCAACAACTTACACTGGCGCGGCGTCAGCTCGAAGCCGTGCAGCAGGTCAGCGCGGCGCTGTACTCCATCACGGACACGAATGCCCTGCTGCGGCAGGCGCTGGAAACGAGTATGGAAGTCGTAGACGCCGACGCCGGCTCCATCTTGCTGCACAATGCCGCAGAAAACACGCTGGTCTTCCGTCATGCCATCGGTTCGGTCGCCGGCAGCCTGGTGGGAACAAGCCTGGATTTGTCGCTCGGCAAAGGCATTGCTGCACAAGTCTTCGCCTCGGGGCAGGGACGTTTGACGCCGGATGTGGAAGCCGATACCGACCATGTTGGAACGGTGGATGCCCGGACCGGCTACCAGACTCGGTCGCTGATGACGGTCCCGCTGCACACGCGCGGCGGTGCGCCGCTTGGGGTGATCCAGCTTGTCAACAAGCACACCGGTTCGTTTGATGCTGCTGACATGGCGGTCATTGAGATTGTCAGCAGTTTAGTGACTATGAGCGCCCAGAACGCCCTGCTGGCCCGCGAAGCCAATCTTGCTGCGATTGCCCGCTCTGTCGGCGAAATCAGCCATGACATCGGCAACATGCTGACCCATGTGCTGCCCTATGTCGAGACTTTGGAGGTCTTCATCGCCGATGTCCGCGCCGGTAAGCCTCATGCACTCGAAGATTTGGAAAGCTTTTACGGTGAAGTGCGGGAAAATGTCGCCGAAGGGGTGGGGCAGGTAAAAGCGCGGACCCGCGAAATCGCCAGTGCGCTGAAGGGCGAGGTTGCGCCGCTCGACTTCAAGCCGGGCAGTCCGCTGGACACGGCGCAGCGTGTCGCAAACTCCCTCGCAGGCGCAGCCGCACTCGCCGGAGTAGCGCTCCGGGCTAAAGGCGACATGCAGCTTCAAGCGGTCTTTGACAGCTCGCGTCTTTACAATGCCCTCTTCAATCTCGTCAATAACGCCCTGCCGGAAACCCCTTCCGGCGGCACCATCACCCTGACTGTCGCATCCGATCCTGACCCGGCCTACTACACCGTTGCTTGCACGGATACCGGCGCAGGGATGCCGCCCGAAGTCCGCGCCAAGCTCTTCACCGACGCTGCCTACTCCACAAAACCCGGCGGAACCGGCCTCGGAACCCGCATTGTCCGCCGCATTGTCGAGCAGCACCGGGGCCGCCCATCTGTGCAGAGTGTGCCGGGGCAGGGAACGGAAATCACACTCCGGCTTCCGAAAGACCCAACAGTGTAGGACAGACAACCCGGCACTGGAAGTGCCGGGCTACTCTAAAGTGAAAGTCCCTGCGGGACTGAATGCCGGTGACGCTTTCACTGCATCTCCGCCTTCAGCGCCTTAACTATCTCTGCTACATTTGCGGCGGCATCTGCAACAGGCACAGCCTGCTTGGCGCTGCTGTCGCGGCGCAGGCTGACCTCGACGGTGCCTTCCGCAAGCGATTTGCCGACAACGACTTTGACAGGGAAGCCGATCAAATCGGCATCTTTGAACTTGACGCCGGGGCGCTCATCACGGTCATCTAAGAGAACGTCAATCCCAGCGGTTTGCAGCGAAGCATACAAGGCTTCGGCGGCTTCGCGCTGAGTGTCGTTCTTGGCGTCTACTAAGACGACGACAACCTCAAACGGCGCAATCGAGATCGGCCAGAGCATTCCGGCGGCGTCATGGTGCTGCTCAATTGCGGCGGCCATTGTCCGGGACACGCCGACGCCGTAGGAGCCGCCCTGCATAAGCTGGGACTTTCCGGTTTCGTCGGTGAACGTCGCGCCCATCGCCGCCGAGTATTTCGTGCCGAAGTTGAAAACGTGGCCGACTTCGATGCCGCGCTCGGTGTAAAGCCGGCCTTCCGGGTCTGCCGGGCTGACATCACCGGCAACCGCAGTGCGGAGATCAAAGTATTCCGGCGCTGGAAAATCACGGCCCGGCAGCACATGGATCAGATGGGCGTCGGCAGCATTCGCCCCAGTCACACCGTCGCGGATCAGCGCGACTTCGCGGTCCGCGATCACCCGCACCGGCAGCTTCAAACCGACAGGACCGGCAAAGCCGACTGGAGCGCCCGTCACTTTCTCCACCAGCGCGGCGTCTGCCAGCGGCGACGGGCCGCCGAGCAGCTTCGCCAGCTTGGCTTCGTTCAGCTCCCGGTCCCCGCGCACCAGCGCAACAACAGGAGTACCGTCTGGAGCTGCGACGATCAGCGTCTTGATGAGGCGCGTTGCCGGGACACTCAAGAATGCCGCGACTTCTTCAATTGTAGAAGTGCTTGGTGTCGCCGCTTGCTCCATCGCCGCCACTTCCACGCTTGAGTCCTCGGCGGGCATCGGAACCGCCTCGCAGCGCTCGGCGTTAGCGGCGTAGCCGGTCTTGTCGCAGCGCAGGACCGTGTCTTCGCCGTTCTCGGACAGCACCATGAACTCTTCGCTTTGCGAGCCGCCAATCGCGCCGGAGTCGGCTTCCACGGAAAGTGATGCAAGGCCGCAGCGGGCAAACATCCGGCTGAATGCTTCACGAACGCGGCTGTACGCGGCTCCCCCGGCAGCTTCATCCCGGTCGAATGAGTAGGCGTCCAGCATCAAAAACTCACGGCCACGGATCAGGCCGCCGCGCGGGCGTGCTTCGTCCCGAAACTTGGTCTGGATCTGGTACGGCAAAAATGGCAACTGCTTGTACGACTGAATATCGCTCCGCGCGATGCTCGTGATCACTTCTTCATGGGTAAACCCAAGAAAATAATCATGTGCGGGAACCGTGAACAGCACGTCAATCTTGTCCCGGCCCGACTCTTCCAAAAGCGGACGCGGCACCAGAGACGGCATCAGAAACTCAGTGCCGCCGATGCCGTTCATCTCATCCCGCAGGATCGCCGAAATCTTGTTCAAGACGCGCAGGCCCAGCGGCAGGTAGGAGTACACGCCGCTGGCAAGGGGCCGGATAAAGCCGCCGCGCAGCAGCAGCTTGTGGCTGATCAGATCCGCCTCCGAAGGGGCATCGCGCAGGGTCGGAGCAAACAGTTGAGTGAAACGCATGAGTATCCTAAATCACTAGTATCCTAAATCGCTAGTATCCTAAATCGCTGCCTACTGCGGCAGTTGGTGATGGACAGTACGGAGAATGTCGTTGGACATGACTAAAACGAACAAAACGCCGATAATCGCGAGACCGGTCATCAAGAACGCCTGCTGCTGCTGATCGGTCAGCCGCTTGCCGCGCCGGATCCACTCAATGAAGAACGTCAAGAGATGGCCGCCGTCCAGCACCGGGATCGGCAGCAGATTGAAGATCGCGAGGCTGATAGAAAGCCCCGCCATCAGATTGATCTTGTCCACCAAACCGTTTTTAGCGACAACTCCGGTCATCTGGTACATGAAAATAATGCCGCCGGCATTGTCTTTGATCTGGCTGGGCCGATGCACCATGTCCAGCAAACTCGTGAAGAAGAATGACGCCGCGACCGTTCCTGCTTTGATTGACTGGCCCAGGCTGAGATGCTTGATCTCGGCGGACGGATCAATCTTCAGCACACCAATTTCATGGGAGTTGAGCGCCGGGAGGGTGCCGGCGGATGCTGTGAGGGCTTTCGGCACGACGCCATGCAGGGGGACCGGGTCGTCGCTGGTCGTGCGCGTTACAAGGACATCAACCGCTTGGCCGGCATGGGCACGCAAAGCTTTCAGAACGTCCGCCGTGCTGTCTATCGGCGTGTCGCCGATCTGACGGATGGTATCCCCAGTCTGCAGGCCGATCGTCTTTCCAAACGTGCCGGGCTGAACAACGCTGGTATAGATCACCGGCTTGCCGTTGTGAAGCGCCGGCTGCGGGGTCGCCACGGGCGGTGTAAATGGCGAGCCGTCTCGCAGAACCGTTAAAGTGACCGGCTTGCCGAGGCTGGCATTGATTTTGGCGATCATCTGCTGACCGTCAGCGACGGGCTGACCGTTGATGGCCGTGATCGTGTCACCGGCACGGAGGCCGATGCGGTGGCCCTCGCCGCCCGGCTCGACCAGGCTGATGCGCGTCAGGATTTTCCCCGAGGGAATTCCCGTCGTCACACCCATCAAGCAGAACACGACGTACCCGAAGATCAAGGACATCAGCGGGCCGGCAAGGATAACAAGAGAGCGCTGCCAGAGCGGCTTGCTGTAAAAACCGTCAGGGCCGGTATAAGGCGTATGCTCACCTACATTTTCCGCCAGCAGAGGAATTTCGCCGGCGTCCGGGTCATTTGCACTTGCGCCCAGCACTTTGTCTTTGGCATTGACAAGCGGCGCTTCGTCCGGCTCCATGCCGGCGATTTTGACAAAGCCGCCGAGCGGCAGCATTCGGACGTTATATTCCGTGTCGCCGCGCTTGCCGATCCGAAACAGGCGCTTGCCGAAGCCGATCGAGAAGTCGTCTACGCGGATGCCGCACAGCCGGGCAACAATAAAATGTCCCCATTCGTGCGCGACGACTAAAATGCTTAAAATAATCAGCAGAGTCACCGTCTGCTGGATGTTCGCCCATAAAACCACGTCGGAAGCTCCTTACACGAGTTGCTGAACCGTCTGCCTCGCCCAGCCGTCTGCCTGCGTGATCTGCGCCAGGGTCGGCGAGGGCTGAACCGAGTGCGCGTCCATGACACGCTCCGTCAGGCCGATAATGCCCGGAAACGCGATGTGCTCTTCTAAAAACAAGCTGACAGCGGCTTCATTCGCGCCGTTCATCACTGCCGGCAGCGTACCGCCCACTTCTACCGCCCGGCGGGCCAGTCCGAGGCTCGGAAAGCGTGCCTCGTCCGGCGCTTCAAATGTCAGCGGCTTGGCCTGCGCCAGCAGGTCGAAGCGCGGAATGTTCATGTCGGCACGGTTCGGAGAGAGCAGCGCTACTTCAATCGGAACCCGCATGTCCGGCAGGCCAAGCTGGGCCAAAAATGAACCGTCACACAGCTCCACCAGCGAATGCACCACGCTTTGCGGATGGACGACAACGCCGACGCGGTCAATCGGCACGTCAAACAGCCAGCGGGCTTCAATTGTTTCCAGCGCTTTGTTCATCAGGGTCGCGCTGTCAATCGTGATTTTCCGGCCCATCGCCGGCCAGGTCGGATGGTTCAGCGCCTCTGCGACCGTGACCGACGCCATCCGTTCGGCAGACCATTCACGAAACGGCCCGCCGGACGCCGTCAGCCACAGCTTCCGAACCTCTTCCGGCTTTTGTCCCTGCAAACATTGAAAGATAGCAGAATGCTCGCTGTCAATCGGCAGCAGCTTCGCTCCGCTCTTGCGGGCTGCTGCTGTGACAAGCTCGCCTGCCGCGACCAGCACTTCTTTTGTTGCCAGCGCCACATCTTTGCCTGCTTCCAGCGCAGCGATTGTCGCCGCTGTGCCGACCGCCCCAGCGACGGAGACAACGACTAGGTCCGCACCCGGCAGCGTCGCCAAGCGCACCAAGTCCGTCCCGTCACCACATTCCAGATGCTCCGCACTGACGCCGAAGCTCTCCGCCTGCTGCTTGAGCAGGGCTTTGTTGCGATACGCCGAAAGCCCCACAACACGCAGCAAATCAGGAAGACGCTGCACCACGTCCAGTGTCTGGGTTCCAATGCTGCCCGTCGAGCCTAAAATAACGATGTTCTTCAATGTATCTTTTTTAAGAGCAGCTTATTCCGGGAGATGGACAACTGCGCCGAACTTGCGGATGCGCCGCCCGTAGTCTTCCAGCGCGTCGGCAAGCAGTGCGGGCGTGAAATCCGGCCAGAGCGTGGGCGTCACCCAAATCTCTGAATAGGCAATGCCCCAAAGCAGGAAGTTGGAGATCCGCATCTCGCCCGCCGTGCGGATCAGAAGATCCGGGTCGGGCAGGCCGGGCGCGTACATAGTCGCCGAAAGACTGTCTTCGGTGATTTCTTCCGGCTTCATCTCGCCGCGCTGAACCGCTTCGGCAAGCGCCCGTGCCGCGTCGGCAATTTCCGCTCGTCCCCCATAATTGATGGCAAGATTGAAAGTCATCCGCGTGAAATCAGCCGTCCGCAGCATGGCATTCTCGAATGTCTCACGCAGAGTGCCCGGCAGCTCATTCAGGCGGCCTGAGACCTGAATACGAATATGGTTCTGGATCAGCTCTTCGATTTCGGCCTGCATGGCAGCCTGCATGAGGTCCATCAGGCCGCCGACTTCGGCTTCCGGCCGCCGCCAGTTTTCGGTGGAGAAACCAAAGACAGTCAGGGCCTTAACGCCAAGCTCATCGGCGGCGGAGACAATTTCTTTGAGCGTTCGGTAGCCTTGCCAATGACCGAACAGGCGGTCCTGGCCCTGCTGTCGCGCCCAGCGGCCATTGCCGTCCATGATGATCGCGACATGGGCCGGGATACGCGCCGGATCAAGACGGCCTTTGAGCCGCTGAATTTCGCCAGGATTATCCGCCGTGTCAGACTTCAAGCAGCTCGGCTTCTTTGGCTTTTGTGATGCGGTCTATCTCGACTATGTAGCGGTCGGTCAGCTTTTGCAGGCCGTCCTGCGCCCGCTTGGACTCATCTTCGGACGCCTCGCTTTTCTTCACCAGCCCCTTAAACTGGTCGTTGATGTCGCGCCGGATGTTGCGGATCGAGACGCGGCCTTCTTCCGACTTCTTGTTGAGTATTTTAACAAACTCTTTGCGCCGCTCCTCGGTCAGCGGCGGGATCGTCAGCCGGACCGCCGTGCCGTCGTTGACGGGATTGATGTTCAGGTCTGAGTTCTTGATTGCTTTTTCGATAGCAGCCGTCATGCTGCGGTCATAGGGCGTGATCAAAAGCTGGCGCGGATCGGGAACGCTGATATTCGCAAGCTGAGGCAGCGGAGTCGGCGTCCCAAAATAGTCCACCGAAATGCCGTCTACGAGCGACGGCGTGGCGCGGCCTGTGCGGATCGTCGAAAAATCATGCTGCGTCGCATCCACCGTCTTCTTCATCTTTTGCTCGGCGTCTTTGGCGAGATCGGCTAAACTCATTTTTTATGCTCCTCAATTTGGTTCATTGGCATTGGACAACGCAGTGCAGGTGACGTTTCTGCTGCCTCTTGAAGCTCGTCTCCGCCTGCAGCAATCTGTGCCGTCGTGATGCCATCAGGGTTCGAAAACTCTACTTCGTACTTGTTTTCTGGATAGACCTCGATGATATAGCCAACGTCGAACCAGGAAGCGCCTTGCAACTTGTACTTGTCCGTCATAAGGCGAACACGAGAGTAATTATCTAACATTAGCTGCGTGCTGCACTAGGCTTGAAAATATAGGCCCGGAACTTCTCACCGGGTACAACGAAGGTTGTCATTAGTTACGCATCTTTGGAGACGAGCGTTCCAATGGACGCGCCTTCGGCGACGCGCTGGATGTTGCCGGGGACGTTGATGTCGAACACGACAATCGGGATGTTGTTTTCCATGCAGAAGGCCATCGCGGTCAGGTCCATGACTTTGAGGCGGCGGTTGATGGCATCAGCAAACGAAATATGATCGAACTTGACGGCGTCGGGGAACTGGCGCGGGTCCTTGTCATAAACCCCATCGGTGCCGTTTTTTGCCATCAGAATTGCCTCGGCGCGGACTTCGGTTGCCCGGAGCGCGGCGGCGGTGTCCGTGGTGAAAAAAGGGTTGCCGGTGCCGCCGGCCAAGATAACCACGCGCCCTTTCTCTAGGTGGCGCAGGGCGCGGCGGTTGATATACGGCTCGGCAACGGTCTGGATCGGCATGGCGGTCTGGACGCGGGTGTCAATGCCCTGACGCTCCAGAGCATCCTGCAAGGCTAATGCGTTGACAACCGTGCCGAGCATCCCGATATGGTCGGCGGTGACACGCTTCATGCCGGCTTTCTCGGCAAGCTGGCCGCGCATAACATTGCCGCCGCCGATGACGACAGCCGTTTGAACGCCGCTTTGTTGCAATTGTGCGACTTCGCCGGCGATGCTGGCGACGGCGGCATAATCAATAACCCCGTGGCTGCCGTCCCCGGCGAAGGCTTCGCCGGAGAGCTTCAGCAGCACACGGGACCACTTTGTGGCAGATAAATCTGTCAATTAAGACGCCTCGCCGATCTCAAACCGCACAAACCGCTTGATTTCAGTCTTGCCTTTGATAAGCTGGGCAACGGTCTGCTTCGGCTCACGGATGTACGGCTGTTCCAGCAGGACGGCCTCTTTGTAAAATGTGCCGACACCGCCTTCGATAATCTTGTCCATGATTTCGGCGGGCTTGTTCGCGTTCTTCGGGTCGGCCATTGTGCGCGTCTTGACGATGTCGCGCTCTTCCGCAACCTTCTCCGCCGGGATCTGGTCTTTGCTCAGATACTTCGGCTTTGCGGCAGCAATGTGCATTGCAATCTCGCGAGCTAGCGTCTTGACTTCTATGCCTTCGCCGGTCAGCTCGACCAAAACACCGATCTGTCCGCCCATATGAATATAAGCGTCCACAGTTCCGTCTTCGGTCTGGTAGGCTGCGAATCGCTTGAAGATGATATTCTCGCGCATCTTGGCGAACACATCCTGAATGCGAAGCTTGGCCGGGCTGCCGGTCTCGGTGTGCGTGGCTTCCAAAAGCTCATCAACAGTAGTCGCTGCCGGGTTCTCAATCGCGTGCTTTGCCATGTCGCGGGCAAGCGCCGAGAACTCTTCGTTGCGGGCAACAAAGTCGGTTTCCGAGTTGATTTCAATCAGAACGCCCAAGCGGTTGTGCTCACGTACGAGCGCTTCAATAACACCTTCAGCGCTTGTCCGGCCTTCTTTGACCGTAGCCTTTGCGTTCTTTTCGCGGAACGCTTTAATCGCCGCGTCCATGTCGCCGTTTGCCTCGGTCAGAAGCCGCTTTGCTTCCATCATGCCGGCCTGTGTCTTGTCCCGCAGGTCTTTGACCATTGCGGCGGTAATTTCTGCCATCGTAATTCGTCCTTTAAATTGTTAGGAGGCCCCCCAGCCCCCAATAATGGGGGAGCATGATTAGAAAACCGCCAAGGGCGTCCGATTCTTGTATCTTGCTCCCCCATTATTGGGGGCTGGGGGGCGTCTTTTCTAGTCTGTTCCCTGCGCCGTGGTCTGCCCGGTTTCTTCCGCGACTTCGTGCGCGATTTCCGCCGGGTCCGTCATCGCTTCGCCGCCGGGCGAGGCGTTGCGGCGGGAAATGCCGCTGGAGCTGCCGGCATCGGTCATGCCGCTTGCGCCGAGGCTTGGGTCAAGCACGCCCGCCGGCACCTGTGCGCCGCCGGTGACACGTTTTTCCAAGGCTTCCCACTGAGCGGCAACCATCGCGGCGTCGGACTCTTCGCCGAGCTTTTGAGCGCTTTCTTCGGTCTCGACAACCGTCGCGTCCTGCCACTCAGGCTGCCGAATCTCGATAATCGCGTCGGCAATCTTGTTGGAGATCAGCTTGATTGCGCGGATCGCGTCGTCGTTGCCGGGGATGACGTAGTCCACTTCATCGGGATCGCAGTTCGTGTCCACTATCGCAACAATCGGGATGCCCAGCTTGCGGGCTTCCTGGACAGCAATCTTTTCTTTCTTCAAATCAACAATGAAGATAGCATCGGGCATCCCGTTCATGTCCTTCATGCCGCCAAGATAGTTTTCCAGCCGATCACGCTCTTCACGCAAGTCGGCGGCTTCTTTCTTCGGCAGGGACTCCAGAATGCCTTCGGCATCAAGCCGATCCAGTTCGCGCAGGCGGGCGATACGGGTCAGGATGGTCCGGTAGTTGGTCAGCATTCCGCCAAGCCAGCGGGAATTGACGTAGTAAGAGCGGGAGCGCTTGGCGGCTTCCGCGACCGCGTCCTGCGCCTGCTTTTTGGTGCCGACAAACAAAATCTTGCCGTTATTGGAAGCGACTTCCTGGATAAACGCATAGGCATCATCGAACAGCTTCAGGGTCTGGTGCAGATCAATAATATAGATGCCGTTGCGCCCGCCGTAAATGTAGCGCTTCATCTTCGGGTTCCACCGGCGCGTCTGGTGGCCGAAATGGACACCGGCTTCCAGCAGGTCTTTCATCGCGAGAATGGACAAATCGTAGCTCCTTCGTTGGTATGCGTCCCCGCCGATCATCCGCCTTTGCGACCTGTTCTGCCGAGTTCGTTTCAGCAAAAACAAGCACGGCGCAAAGTGCGTCCCGGCGAGTGTGGATTGGGATTTTCCGACTTAGGAGTATACCACAAAGGAGGAGAGAGATTCAAGAGGTGGAACCTACCCCGTCATCTTTGACGGGGTGGATTCTACAGTGTAAACGTGAACGAGTAAAACAAGCGCGGCTTTCGGATATCGCCGCCGTGCAGCAGGGGGAACTCAAAGCCGAGTGAATTGCTTTCGTCTATGCGAAATGATGGTGCAACGGAAAAGCCGTGCAGGGTGAGCTGGCCGTCTAAAGAGTACCGGGCGCCCTTGCCGACTGTGATGGCCTGATAGGCGACTACCGGGCTGACGCCTTCCTGGCCGCCAAACAGTAGACCGATCTTGATAGTCGGTGCGGGGATAGACGACGGCGGCGTGAACGGCTCTGAATCTAAACCGAAGCGGGAGCGGACAAACTTCGCGCCGACCGCTTCAATCTGCTTCTCCGCAAAGACCGTGCCATAGTGGCCGGTGTTGATCCAGACAATTGGGGCACCGCCGAGCGCCCGCGCCAGATGATGCGCCTGCTTAGGGTTGACAAAAACATCGAAGCGGCCATTGAATAGCAGGGCGTTTTTCGGGTCAAAGCCTTGAAGCCAGTTGGTCGGCTCAATGTTCACATACTCGCGCTTGAGGTTGTCAAAAGACTCGCCTTGATAGAGCAGAGCAGGACGCAGGCCATATGTAATAAAGCTGTCATAAACTAAATCGGAAACATCGCCGCCGCCGACAATCGTCACCAGCACATGAACCCGGTGGTCTACGCCGGCAATAAGCGGCGCGAGAATGCCGCCGAGGCTGATGCCGGCCACGCCCATGCGGGTCGGGTCAATGTCCGGGCGGGTTCCGAGCCAGTCCAAAGCGCGGCGGTTGTCCAGCACCGCCTGCCGCACTGCAGCTACCGTTTGATGCGGATCACCCGACAGCAGCTCTACATTTTCGACGCGCGGCAGAAGCCGCCGGTTGTAGCTGTACGGCTGGACGACCAAAAACGCCGCGACGCCGGCGCGGGCAAGGGTCGCGCAGAGGACAAACTCGTTGTTCAGGTTGACCGGCAGCCACTCATGTTCGACCAGCATCACCGGGTGCGGGCCGGGCGAATTGGGCTGGAACAGATAGGCCGTCACAATGTTGTTGATAGGGTAGGGTGTAACAACCGGGCTTGGATAAGTGACCTGGGTGACTTGAATATCGCCGCCGACTTCTGCCTGCGCTTCTTTGTCCGGCGTCTGGGTAACGGTGAACGGCGCATGGGCATCATAGTCATAGAAGTGCGGGTCAACGGGAGCCGGCTGCGGCGCGGCATAAGCGACGGTGCCGCAGAAAGCAGCGAACAAGAGAACAAGCAAGAAAGCGCGGGAATGGAATGGGTGGGATTGAAATCCTCCGCTGTAGGGCGCTGCGCCCTGTGTCCGCCTTCGCGGACAAGGAGCCGAACAACTTTTCGTTCTAAATCTTCGTCGGCGAAGGCGGACGTTCGGCGTCTGCGTCCCACAGCGGAGGATTTCAATCCCACGCGCATTAAGTACAACCTTTATGAGCAACTCCCGGCGAAAAGCAATGTCTTAGTATACCTTTGCGCGGCTGTTATTGTTCCCTGAACGCTTGACAGGCAGCGATTTCGGGTGCTATACTTACTGGTCATCTTTTCTAAAACAACCGATAACAAGATAATATCAATTCAGGAGCGTACAGCAATGGCAAAAGTATGTGAAATCAGCGGGCGCAAGGCCCAGGCAGGACGCTGGACGCGCCACCCGCACTCCGGCTCGTGGGCGCATCGCGCCCCGCAGAAGGCGCGGCGCTTTGAAGTCAACCTTCAGACCGTAACCATCCAGACGCCGAAGGGCAAAAAGAAGATCAAAGTCGCGGCCCGGATGATGAACTCCCGCAACTTCCTGGCAATCGTCGCCGGTCAAAAGCAGCTCCCGGCGCATCTTCTGAAGTAGAACTTGTAGAAACACGGAGCGGGCGCGAAAGACAGTTGTCTTTCGCACCCGCTTTTTTGTCACTTTGCCCTAGCTAGCAGACTCAAGAAGCGTAAGCCAGGGTGAAAAGAGCAGTGACAACACTCATAATAGTAAAAGGGATAGCGAAAGCTCTGTAACTTCGCTGAGCCATCATTGATAACACGAGAGTGATTAGAAATGCTACTCCTACCAACCCCTGACACACCGATTCGTTGAAGTAAAAACCCAAATTTGAAACCAAAAATAGCAGACAAATCCAGAGGATTGGGGCAAGTACAATGCCTGACACGAAACCAATACTCACTTGAAGCCAGAGGGACGAGCGCGGCGCAGGCTGCGCTTTTTCCTGTTTCACTGCGTTTAGCGGCGGGGGCGGCCAAACTCTATTTTGCTCATCCATTCCCAGTCGTCTTTCATTCTGAATAGAACCGGCCACGGGCAATGAGATCGCGCTCGGTTGACCAGGACAGCACGGGAACACCGGCTTCGCGGAGCTGACGCAGGCGGTCCGAAACGGCCCAGGGTGAGAGTTCGGTCTCGCGGCTCAGGGCTTCGCGCCCGAGCGCCCGCCACTGCGCCCAGAACAGCCATAGCCTGTAAGCGTGCTGCGGGTCGCCTAAAGCGGCCACGAGCTGCTGCTGAACGGACTCGGCTTCGGGGCCACGGCAGACGGCAGCCACGCGGCGCTCGGCATTATAAGAAGTTGACATAAGAATAGACCCACTTTTCAGAACGAAAGTTGAGTCTATTATCGGATGCGCTGAGGCGGGCAAGCAATCGCAAAACTACGAGTTTTAGGCGACGTCCAGGCGGTCGCCGTCAATCTTCAAGAGGCGCTGGTCGGCGCTGCCTTTGTTTATAAGAAGGTGCAGGACTTCGGCCTGGGCGGCAAGCTGGGCAATCACCGGGCCGGGCAGGACAACGGCGTTGCGCCCGGCGTCGTCCCAGACCTTCATGGCAGTCTCGCTGGTGAAGCACAAGAGGGCATCATCCTGGGTCAGAAGCTCCAGCTCTTTCGGCGTTTCCGGCGTGTCTTCCGCCGCGCCGGTGCTGAGGACAATGCACTCTGCGTCTTCATCCACTTCGGCGGCAATCGGAACGCGGCTGAACTCTTCCAAGAAAGCTGTGACGACAGCGGCGCGATTCTCCGTGATGTCTGTTTGATGCAGAGCGGCAAGCGCGGCTTCGAGACGCGGGTTGCCTCCTTCGGCCTGCTGCTGCATCTGACCCATCATCTGGGCGGTCTGCGCGATAATCTGCATTTCCGGCGGAGTGACTTCCGCGTGCAGGTCCGGGCCGTCCACAAACAGGCGGTGCTCGCTGGCGGCGAGGATGCCGCAAAGCTGCGCTCCCGACAAGAACATGCCGTGCTCGAGCTGGGGCAGTGTCGCCCGCAAGATGCCGAGCTGAGTGAACGCCGGAACGCCGCTGACGCCTTCGGGATTAGTCGCAATGATGAGCTGGATGTCTGCACCGGGCTGGATGGAACCATCGGGCGCGGTTGCGACGGGAGCAATCGTCGGGACAGCGAGGGTGCTGTCGCGTAAGAGGTCCAAGAAACGAGTGCGGGCCTCGGCGGCTTCTTCGTCGGTCAGGGCCATGCGGAGGCCGAGAATGGCGGACTCCAAATTGATGTTTCGGAGCGGCTCTTCGCTCGGGTCTTGTTGCATAAATCGGTGCTTTCTTCGGTCACGTCACAAACTAAATCTTGGTCAAAGCTTGGGAGATAAATCTTTTGCAGGCGCTGTTTTGTTCTGCTTGCCGAGACGCTTCAGCCGGCCTAAGATGCCGTGCTGGGCTTCTTCCTGGATCAGCGTTTCCAGCTCTGCTCGCTCTTGCGCGTCCCGCTCCAGACGGGTCTGCGCGGCCCGTACCTGATACTCGTCGTTGTCAATCTTCGCGCCGCACCAGTTGCAGAGGGCGCTGGTCTGGGTCAGCAGCCGGCGCTTGCAGGTCGGACAGGCGGCAATTTCAGTGGGTACGTCGTTCATACTCTTTAAACCCGCAGCTTAATAAATCAGTTCCGGCTGACGGCTCGGCGTAAGCGCCCGCAGTTTGGCGACAACGCTTGGAAGCTTATTCAAAACGTACTCTATCTCGTCGTCCGTCGTAAAGCGCGAAACGCCGAAGCGCAGGGATGCATACGCCAGCGCGTCGCTCAGGCCAATCGCTTGAAGAACATAGCTTGGCGAAAGAGACTCGGACGAACACGCCGATCCCGTGGACAGCGCGATTTCCGGCAGCGACGTAATCAGCGCGTCGCCTTCGACGCCCTCAAACGCGATGTTGGCGTTATGCGGCAAACGCTCTGTCGGATGTCCGTTCAGCCGCGTGCCGTCAATGCTGCCGGTGATGCCCTCAATCAGCCGGTCACGCAGGGCGGTCAAGCGCGGCTGCTCGGAAGAAAGTTCGTTTTGGCAAATTTCGCACGCTTTGCCGAAGCCGACAATGCCCGGCACGTTCAGCGTTCCCGAGCGCATTCCCATCTCATGCCCACCGCCGTCCATCTGCGCTTCGAGACGCACACGCGGGGCGCGGCGCTTCACATAGAGCGCCCCGACGCCTTTGGGGCCATGCATCTTGTGCGCGGTAAACGAAAGCAGGTCAACCGGCAGCGACTGCACATCCATCGGCAAATGGCCGACCGCCTGCGTTGCATCCGTGTGGAACAAAACGCCGCGTTCGCGGCAAAGCGCCCCGATTTCGGCGATTGGCTGAAGCGTGCCGATCTCGTTGCTGCCCATCATCACAGATACCAGGGTTGTATCCGGCGTCAGTGCATCCTGGAGCGCATTCAAGTCAATCCGGCCGCAGTGGTCTACCCCGAGATACGTCACGCGATGGCCCAAGTGTTCCAGATGCTTTGCCGTGTCTAGGACTGCTTTATGCTCCGTGACTGCCGTAATCAATCGGCCGCCTTGTGGCGCGAGTTTTTCCATGACACCCTTTAAGGCTAAGTTGTTGGACTCCGTCGCACCGGAAGTCCAGACAATCTCGCGCGGGTCCGCTCTTAAAAGCGCTGCGGCCTGGCTTCTCGCTTTGGCGACCGCCTCTTCCGCGGCCCAGCCGAACGCATGGCTGCGCGAGGCGGCGTTGCCGTACACTTCGGTTAGGTAGGGCAGCATCGCTTCGACGACGCGCGGGTCCGGCTTTGTCGTCGCATTGTTGTCTAAATAGATTGGAAACATAATCTCGGTCAGCTTATTGTCGGTCAGCCCATCGGCAGGCCGGCAGCAAAGCGGCGGGTGGAAAAATCAGGCAGAGCGGACCAGTCGGCGTCCTCTTCGGCAGCCGGGCTGATGCCGCCGACATCGGCCAGGGTGATCTCGGTCAGCAGGTTCTTGACACGCCGCTCGATCTCGTGCATTGGATCGCGGATCGTGCAGCGGCTGAACTGCTTGCAGGTGTCGCCCTGGCCGTTGGAGCAGGGCAGGATGGCAAGCGGGCCGTCAATGGCAGCGACAACTTCGGCGACACTGATAGCATTGGGGGCACGGAGCAGACGATAGCCGCCGGTCGGACCAGGGTGGGAAGCGACAATGCTGTTCTTGGCAAGTGTTTGCAGCAGCTTCGCGAGAAGCTCAGTAGGAATTTCGTACTGCTCGGCGATTTCTTTGGTGTTGACCAGCCGGGCCGGGGCGTCTGCCTGGACCGCCGCCAGATGGGACAGCGCAAGAAGCGCGTAATCCGCGCGTTTGGATAAACTGAGCATCGGTGCACGCTGCCCCTTTCTTCGGCATTTTCTAAATAGATTATACCGAAATCTAGGGCAGACTGTCAAGGAGAGGGGCAGAGCTTCAAAACGGGTTCACGGAAACGGCGGTAGTTTTGACGGCTCCCGGCGGCGGAACGAACACGAAATCAGAAGTGGAGACACTCGTATCGGGCGCAATGCGTGCCACATCCTCACGGTAGAAGAACTGGATCTTGTCTTGGGTGCCGGTCATGTCAACCCGCGTGAGGGCACTGGTCTGGCTGCCGACATAGAATTGATATGCCAGGTCTTGTTTTGCCAGCGTCAGGCTGTACACATAATCGTCCTGCCCGCCGACAGACTTCACCTGACGGGACAAAGAAATCTCCATCTGCTGAAGTGCCATTTGGACGTCGGCATTGTTGGCTTGGGTGATGCTGTGGAACGCCTGCATCAGCGGCCTGCCGGCACCCAAGTAAAAGCCGCCGACGACCAGACCCAGCGTCGGAATATCGCTGTCGGCTTGCTTCCAGGCTGGAAGGCTGGTAACGGAATATTCCCGCAGGCCGGGCCGGTACGTCCACACGTGCGTGCCGTTTGAAACAACGACCAGCTTTTTCTGCGGACCGCCTGCAGAGTCGTATTGAGTGAGCACGGCATGGAAGCGGTTTGGGAACTTGCAGACGAGCTGGATGTCTTCGCGCAGCATGACGGAAACCCCCGTCTGTGTGCCGGTCATGCGAATTGTCGTGTGAGACTGAAGCGGAGCCGTGCCGTCAAGCGGAGCCAGCGCTTTTTTGAGTGGCAGAAGGTCCAGAGGCGGCTGGGCTAGGGTGGAGGCGGAGTGCAGAGAGGGATCACCCAGGGCAGGCAGGCAAACAAGCGTCAGCAGGCAAGCATAACACGCCTGGCAGGGCGGCAGAAGGGAAAAGCGCAGCATTGGGATCACCTTCGCCAAAAGTGCTGGCGGCTAAAGTGCCGGCCCGTGCGTTTTAAGACAGGCCGGCCAGCCGTGTCAAAGTCCGGCTGAGGGTACGCGAGAAAAAGCCGACCGCCGGAACCGCCCGGTCGTAGTCCATGCGGGTCGGACCGACAACGCCGAGGGTGCCGCGCTTGCGGGTTCCAACGAAGTAAGAGGCGGAAACCACGCTGCATTCGGTCATGGCCGGAACATGGTTCTCGGCCCCGATTACTACGGTAACGTCTGCGCCAAGCAGAGCGCGTGACAGCGTTTGGAACAGCAGTGTGCCGCGCTGAAGCGTCTCCAGAACGCACTCGATCTTGGCGACATCCCGGAACTCCGGCTGCCGCAAAATCTCGCTGGTGCCTTCCAGGTACAGGCTGTCGTCGTCGGCAGCAGTCTGGGCCATCTGCTGCGCGGCGGAAACAAGAACGCTGTACAGTGACCGCAGGGAGGGCGAGAACTCGTCCGGTGCGGCAAATGTCAGACCCGGCAGCGCGTCAAGCGCTTGTCCGGCCAGCGCCGCGCTGAGGGCACTGCCGACCGCGGCGATCTCAGCCGCCGTCGCCGAGGCCGCTTCCACCGGGGCCGGGCACAGCAGCCGGTTTTCCACTTGGCCGGTGCTGAGAATCATCACCAGCAGCAGGCGGTCGTCGCCGGCAGGCGTTACGAATATCTGATTAATCTGCGTGTCGGCAGGACGCGGCGGGGTCGCAACCGACGTGTAGGAAGTGGTGCGGGTGAGCAAAGCGCAGGTGCGGCGCAGCAACCGCTCCATTTCCAGCGCCTGAGCTTCTTCGTCTAAAATTGGAGTTACAGTCTCATCGGGCGGCTGAACAGCCATCAAGTGATCCACATAGAACCGGTAGCCCTGGTCTGATGGGATACGCCCGGCGCTGGTGTGCGGCTGGCGCAGGAACCCCAGGTCCGACAGCTCCGCCAGCTCATTGCGAATCGTCGCGCTTTTGATGCCCCACTGATGCCGCTGAGCCAGCTCTTCGCTGCCCAGCGGCTTCACCGTCTCCACATAGCCACGGACGACCGCACCTAAGATTTTTTGTTTCCGCTCATCCAGTTGCATTTTACTGACAACAGTTTACCATATTCGCGCCTGCGTGTCAATCTTGGGCTAAGTGTCGGGCACTTACTTCTCCCACAGTGCCTGGGGCAGCAGGGCCTTGATAAAAGATTGCAAACAGAGGTCAGAGCTACCGGCGAGACACAAAGCTAGGCATACGCTCCGCTTCGAGTGCTTGCAAACGCTGCTGCAACTGCTGGATTGTCTTCTCCGACGCCAGCGCAGACTCATAGGCGGTATTCTGCGCCTCGAAAAGCTGCTGGCGCAGCCGCTCAGTCTCGGTAGCTTTTTGCGTAACTGGAGGCGTCTGAGCGGGTCTACCTGAAAACATCTGAGCGATGGCCCTCGCAGCCAGCCCCAGTCCCAAAAAGAACAGCACCGTCAAGAAAATGCCGATGCCGCCAAGCACCAGCACAAACTCAGCGAGACTGAAGAAGACATGTTCCATAGGAGCATCCTCATCTTAACCGGCAGCCGCAAATCATTACGGCAGAGTTGTCTCACCCATCAAGAAGCGGTCACACTCACGGGCGACGCCCCGGCCTTCGTTGAAGGCCCAGACCACTAAGCTCTGGCCGCGCCGGGCGTCGCCCGCCGCGAAGACTCCGGGAACGGAAGTGGCGTAGTCGCCATATTTGGCCTGGACATTGGAACGGGGATCTCGGGCCACGCCCATCTGTTCCAGCAGCGTGTCTTCCGGCCCTAAAAAGCCCATCGCCAGCAGCACTAATTGCGCGGGTGAGACGCGCTCGGTACCGGGGATTTCGACGGGAACGAAGCGGCCCTTTTCGTCATGCTGCCAGTCAATCTGGACCGTATGAACTTCTTGGACATGGCCGTCGGCATCCCCGACAAACTTCTTCGCCGTGGTGCAGTAAACGCGCGGATCCGAGCCGAACACGGCCAGCGCTTCCTCCTGCCCGTAGTCCAACCGGTAGACTTTGGGCCACTGGGGCCACGGGTTGTCCGGGGCGCGAGACTTCGGCGGCTTTGGCAGGATTTCAAGCTGGACCAGAGAGCGGCAGCCGTGGCGCATGGAAGTTCCCACGCAGTCGGTTCCGGTATCGCCGCCGCCAATCACGACAACATCTTTGCCCTGAGCATTGACGAACGCTTTGTTAGGCTCGCCGTCCAGAACGTTCTGCGTGTTCGCCGTGAGAAAATCCATCGCGTAGTGGATGCCGTGCAGGTCGCCGCCTTCAATTTGAGAAAGCCCACGCGGCTTTGTCGCGCCGGTGGCGATCACGACCGCGTCAAACTCTTTGAGCAGCAGTTCGGCGGGATAGTCTTTGCCGACTTCCGTGGAAGTCAGGAACGCGATGCCTTCCTGCTCCATGAGCCTCACGCGGCGGTCTACCAGCTCTTTGCCGAGCTTCATGTTGGGAATGCCGTAAGTCAGCAGGCCGCCGACCCGGTCGCCCCGCTCAAACACGGTCACGAGATGCCCCGCTTTGTTAAGCTGAGCGGCGGCACAAAGGCCGGCAGGACCGGAGCCGATGACGGCAACGCGCTTACCCGTGCGGCGCTCCGGCGGCTCGGCGACCACCCAGCCTTCCTCAAAGCCTTTGTCAATAATGGCGCATTCGATATTTTTAATCGTCACCGGCGGCGCGTTGATGCCGAGAACACACGCGCCTTCACACGGCGCAGGGCAGACGCGGCCGGTGAACTCCGGGAAGTTATTCGTCTTGTGCAATCTATCCAGTGCTTCCCGCCACAGACCCCGGTACACCAAATCGTTCCACTCCGGGATCAAGTTGTTGATGGGGCAGCCGGACGCCATGCCGTTCAGGGTCGTGCCGGTGTGGCAGAACGGAATGCCGCAGTCCATGCACCGTGCGCCCTGCTCGCGCAGCTTGTGCTCGTCTAGGTGCAGATGGAACTCTTTCCAGTCTTTGATGCGCTCGGTGGCTGTGCGGTCCAGCGGCAGCTCGCGCAGGTATTCAATAAAGCCGGTTGGTTTTCCCATAAGTGGTCTCGTGTTCTAAAGGAAGCCCCCACCCCAGGTACTTCGTACCAACCCCTGCCCCCGCAAGCGGGAGAGGGGTAAGAAGTTAAGAGCAGAGCTTTTTTTGCTGTCTTCACCCTCTCTCAGGAAGTGGGGGAGGGGTCGCCGCTTGCGGCGGGGGTGGGGGCTGTCTACCCACCCCCGGCCCGCGCCGTGTTCTTGGCATTCTCTTCAAACGCCGCCAGCAGCGCGTCTTCACCGGTCAGGCCGGATGCTTCCACGCGAGCGATCGCGTCCTGCATCCGCTGGTAGTCGTGCGGAATAACTTTGATGAACTTCAGCACGGTTTCTTCCCAAGCGCCTAAAAGCTGAGCGGCATGGTCACTGCCCGTGTATTCAGCGTGCTTGCGGACAAGCTGCCGGACTTCTTCAATTTCGGCGATGTCGCCCAGCTTTTCTAAACCGACCATCTGCTTGTTGCAGCGGGAAGCGAAGTCGCCGGATATGTCTAGAACATACGCGATGCCGCCGGACATACCTGCGGCG
The DNA here is from genome assembly GCA_964241935.1 of uncultured Armatimonadales bacterium. Lineage (GTDB taxonomy): Bacteria > Armatimonadota > Armatimonadia > Armatimonadales > Capsulimonadaceae > JANXMY01. Next base: position 6,202 of record CAXSZN010000012.1, on the reverse strand, counting down.
AAGTTGCGGCCCGTCGCGCCGAGAACAACGACGCGCCCACCAGTCATATACTCGCAGCCGTGATCCCCGACAGCTTCTACAACGGCGTTAGCACCGGAGTTTCGGACCGCGAAGCGCTCACCCGCGCCGCCCTGAATATAAACTTCGCCCGAAGTCGCGCCGTAGAGCGCCGTGTTGCCGATAATGATGTTTTCGCTCGGTACAAAACCCGATCCGGCAGGCGGCGTGATGATGATCTTGCCGCCGGACAGACCTTTGCCGAGATAGTCGTTGGCATCGCCGTTCAAGCGAAGCGTCATGCCCGACGGGATAAACGCTCCGAATGACTGGCCTGCCGAGCCTTCAAACGTCAGCTTGATCGTGTCTTCCGGCAGGCCGGCGGCCCCATAACGGCGGGTTACTTCGCTGCCGACAATGGTTCCGGTCACGCGGTTGACATTGTGGATCGGTACAGTTGCCGATACTTCCTCGCCGCGCTCAATCGCAGGCCGGCAAATCTCCAGAAGCTGCGTGTTATCCAGCGCTGCGTCGAGGCCGTGGTCCTGGGCCATCTGCTTGTAGCGGCCTACTTCAGGACCGACCGCAGGCCGGTAGAACAGGTTCGAAAAGTCGAGACCGCGCGTTTTCCAGTGCTCAATCGCCCGGCTTGCCTCTAAACGATCCGTGTGGCCGACCATGTCGGTCAGCCTACGGAAGCCAAGCTGCGCCATGATTTCGCGGACTTCTTCAGCCACAAACCGCATAAAGTTGACAGCATGGGCTGGATCGCCGGTGAAATTCTTGCGAAGCTCCGGGTCCTGCGTCGCGACGCCGACAGGACAGGTGTTCAGGTGGCAGACCCGCATCATAATACAGCCGAGAGACACGAGCGGAGCCGTGGCAAAGCCGAACTCTTCCGCGCCTAAGAGAGCGGCAATGACAACGTCCCGGCCTGTTTTAAGCTGTCCATCGGTTTCCACTGTGATGCGCGAGCGCAGGTCATTCAAGACCAGCGTTTGATGCGCTTCGGCCAGCCCAAGCTCCCAGGGCAGGCCCGCGTGCTTGATGGAGGTCTGGGGCGACGCGCCCGTGCCGCCGTCGTAGCCGGAAATCAGCACCAAGTCGGCTTTGGCTTTGGCAACGCCGGCGGCAATCGTGCCGACGCCGACTTCGGCGACCAATTTTACACTGATTCGCGCCTTTGTGTTGGCGTTCTTCAGGTCATGGATCAGCTCAGCCAAATCTTCAATCGAGTAGATGTCATGGTGCGGCGGCGGCGAAATCAGGCCGACGCCGGGGGTCGAGAACCGGACTTTGGCAATCCACGGGTAGACCTTGGACCCCGGAAGCTGACCGCCTTCGCCCGGCTTTGCGCCCTGAGCCATCTTGATTTGAAGCTCCTGGGCGTTGACCAAATAGTTCGAAGTCACGCCGAACCGGCCTGATGCGACCTGCTTAATCGCCGAGTTGCGGGAGTCGCCGTTCGCTTCGGGAATGAAGCGAGCCGGGTCTTCGCCGCCTTCGCCGGTGTTGGACTTGCCGCCGATGCGGTTCATGGCAATCGCCAGCGCTTCATGCGCCTCGCCGCTGATAGAGCCGTAGGACATGGCCCCGGTCTTGAAACGCTTGACAATCTCGGTCCAGGGTTCCACTTCGTCAATGGGGATGGGAGTCTCGGCAAACTTGAGGCCAAGCAGGCCGCGCAGGGTGGCTTTCTTTTCAAGCTGCTCATTGACAAGCTCAGAATACTCGGTGAATGCTTTGCGGTCATTGTTGCGGACGGCCTGCTGCAGCTTATGAATGGTTTGCGGGCTGAACAGGTGATATTCGCCGTCCGAGCGCCACTGGTACTGGCCCCCAACGTCAAGCGTCCGCGAATGCTGGCCGCGCTCCGGGAACGCCTGGGCGTGCCGAATTGTCGCTTCACGGGCGATGACGTCCATGCCGACGCCGCCGATACGCGACGCCGTCCGGGTAAAGTAATGGTCAATCACCGATTGATGCAGGCCGACCGCCTCAAACTGCTGCGCTCCGCAATAGCTTTCAATGGTCGAGATGCCCATCTTGGACATGACTTTGACGATGCCTTTGACAACCGCTTTGCCGTAGTTCTTTTTGGCATCATACGGCTTGATGTCGCGCAGCAGGTTTTCCCGGATCGCGTCATCAATGGTTTCCAGGGCCAAATAGGGGTTAATGGCAGCGACGCCGTAGCCGACCAGCAGCGAAAAGTGATGCACTTCACGCGGCTCGCCCGACTCCAGAACCAGGCCGATGCGCGTCCGTGTTCCCTGCCGAATGAGATGATGATGCAGGCCCGCCGTTGCCAGCAGCGCCGGGATCGGGGCCATGTCTTTGTCCATGTCCCGGTCCGACAGCACCAGGATATTTTTGCCTTCGGCAATCGCTTTGTCGGCTCCAGCGAACAGTGCATCCAGCGCAGCGACAAGGCCTTCGGGGCCATCGGCGGCGCGGAAGACAATCGGCAGCGTCACGGTCTCAAACCCCGGCCGGTTGATCTGCTTGAGCTTCGCCAGGTCTTCATTCGTTAAGATGGGCGACTCTAAAGCAATCAAGTTGCAGTTTTCCGGGCCAGGCGTCAGCATGTTGCGCTCGGTGCCGATCGTCATGGCGCTGGACGTGACAATTTCTTCTCGGATACAGTCAATCGGTGGGTTGGTGACCTGGGCAAACAACTGATGGAAGTAGTTAAACAACGACTGCGGCTTGTCGGACAGCACAGCCATCGGCGTGTCGGTCCCCATGGAGCCGGTCGCTTCCATGCCGCTGCGGGCCATCGGCGCCATCAGGATGCGAAGGTCTTCAAACGTATAGCCGAACGCAAGCTGCCGCTGCACAACTGTTTCATGGGTGGTGGTCGGCACATCCGTCGGCACCGGCAGATCGGAGATCTTGATTAAGTTTTCGTCGAGCCACTGCCGGTAGGGGTTCTCGCGGGCCATGCTTTTTTTGATCTCGGCATCGGCGATAATCCGGCCTTCGGCTGTATCTACCAAGAACATTCGGCCCGGCTGCAGGCGGCCTTTGGAAATAATCCGCTCCGGCGCGATGTCCAGAACGCCCACTTCCGACGCCATAATGACCAGATCGTCTTTGGTGACGTAATAGCGGGACGGGCGCAGGCCGTTCCGGTCTAAAACCGCCCCAATCTGGGTGCCGTCGGTGAACGCGATAGACGCCGGGCCGTCCCAGGGTTCCATCAGGCAGCTATGATATTGGTAGAACGCTTTCTTGTCGGCGCTCATGCCTTCATTGCCGATCCAGGGTTCCGGGATCATCATCATCATGGCGTGGGGCAGAGAGCGACCGCTGAGGGCCAGAAACTCCAGGCAGTTGTCGAACATGGCCGAGTCGCTGCCTTCGGCGTTGATGATCGGCAGGATTTTCGGCAGGTCATCGCCGAACAGCGCCGACGCGAACTGCTTTTGACGCGCCCGCATCCAGTTGACATTGCCGCGAATGGTGTTAATCTCGCCGTTGTGGGCGATCATGCGGTACGGGTGAGACCGCTCCCAGCTTGGAAACGTGTTTGTGCTGAACCGAGAATGCACGAGTGCCAGCGCACTTTCCATAGCTGGGTCATGCAGGTCCAAATAAAACTCGTCCACCTGCTCCGGCGTCAGCATTCCTTTGTAGACAAGCGTCCGTGCGGACAGGCTGGGGACATAAAACTTTTCGCTGCCGCCGATGCCTTCGGCCCGAAGCGCATGGGCGGTGCGCTTGCGGATGACAAACAGCTTGCGCTCAAACTCCAGCGCATCCGTGATGCCGTCGCCGCGCCCGACAAAAAACTGCCGGATGACAGGCTGCGCGGCAATCGCCGTCACGCCCAGCGTCTTGCTGTCGGTGGGAACTTCGCGCCAGCCCAAAAAGCGCTGACCTTCCTCCGCTGTCATCGCTTCGAGCTTGTTTTCGCAAATTTGGCGCTCTTCATCGTTCTGGGGCAAAAAGGCGGTGCCGGCTCCGTACATTCCGGCGTCGGGCAGTGCAAAGCCAAGCTTTGCAGATTCGCTCACAAAGAACTTGTGCGGAACTTGAAGAAGAATGCCTGCCCCGTCGCCGGAGTTTGCGTCCGCGCCGCACGCGCCCCGGTGGGCGAGGTTGCGTAGAATCGTCAGCGCCTGGCGGACAATCTCATGCGATTTCTCGCCTTTGATATTAACGACAAATCCTGCGCCGCAGGCATCATGCTCGAAATCGGGGTCATACAGCCCCTGCTTAGGGGGCAGGCCAGTCGGTTTCATGCGGGAGCGGTTCCTCTTCTAAATCAAGCCGGACAAAGTGAAGCAAACAAGCAACAGAAATACGGTGGAATGGGACAAAAATTGTAGCATAATAACCGCGCCTGCGTCAATCTTTCTTTTGCGCTTTTTCGGGTGCATTTGTGCGCCTCGAATACGGCCCAAATGTGGGTAGAATAAGCCTATGTTCGCCCCGATCTCGCTTCCCATTTTGGACACGTTCCACCGGCCTCTGCGCGACCTCCGCATTTCCGTCACGGACCGCTGCAATTTCCGCTGCACTTACTGTATGCCGAAAGAGGTCTTTGGCCGCGACTTTGCGTTCCTGCCGCCTGGCCAGCTTCTGTCGTTTGAGGAGATCACGCGGCTGGCCTGGATCGCTGTCAGCCTCGGCGTCGAGAAAATACGCCTGACCGGCGGCGAGCCGCTCATTCGGCGTGACATCGAGAAGCTAGTCACTCAGCTCGCCCAAATTGACGGCCTGCGCGATTTGACTTTGACCACGAACGGCGCGATGCTGGTCCGCAAAGCGGCACTGCTCAAAGACGCCGGCCTGAACCGCATTACGGTCAGCCTCGACTCGCTCGATGACGCCGTGTTCCAGTCCATGAACGACGTTCAGTTTCCCGTGGGACGTGTGCTGGACGGCATCGCGGCGGCGTCGGAAGTCGGCCTCGGCCCGATCAAGATCAACATGGTGGTCAAGCGCGGCGTCAACGAAGACAGCATTGTGCCGATGGCAAAGCATTTCCACGGCACCGGCTGCATCCTGCGCTTCATTGAGTTTATGGATGTCGGCGCGACCAACGGCTGGCAGCTTGCCGATGTCGTTCCCGCCTCCGAAATTATTCAGCGCATCAGTGCCGAGCTGCCGCTCCTGCCGTTTGCGCCGAACTACCCTGGTGAAGTCGCCAAGCGCTTCCGTTATGCCGACGGCGGCGGGGAGATTGGCGTCATCACGTCCGTAACCCAGCCCTTTTGCGGCGACTGTTCCCGTGCCCGCCTGTCCGCTGAAGGCAAGCTCTACACCTGCCTTTTTGCGACTGACGGCTTCGACCTCCGTGCCTTATTGCGTGATGGTGCCAATGACGCCGAAATCGCGTCCGCCCTGCGCGGCATCTGGTTTAAGCGCACTGACCGCTACTCCGAAATCCGCACCGAAGAAACCGCCCGCCGCCCCAAAGTCGAAATGTCGCACATCGGGGGGTAATTGTGGGAAAACTATGATAAAGACTGTGTTTTATGCGGCTGTCGGTTTTCTCATGGGCGTTGTCTTTGGCTTGTGCGGCTATGCGGTGGCTTTCCTTTTCACTGATGCTCTTAAGATTGCTCCTAAAGTGTGGAACGCACAAGGGATTGGTTTTTTCCAGCTCGTTATGTTGATCTGCGTCACATTCGGCACACTTTCGGGTGTATGTCTTGGTGTTCTACGTGCCAACAGAGAAGAACCCAGCAGCAGGAGTGAGCCGGCGAAATTTGAGGTTGGGCCGAATGTTTGGCCGCCTGCCCCCAAGCAATAACATGATTGCCAAGTAACAGAGCGAGGGAGTAAACTCCTTTCGCTGGATAGGACTGTCCTTCGGACAAAAGAGTTGCCCATGCCAGCTTTCCTTTCGTCCAAAGGACGACCTTAACTAGCGAGAGGAGTTTACTCCTTCGCTCCCTGCTCTCTATGCCAACCACCGACAACAACCAAGTTTATCTGCGCCACCTTCCCAAAGTCCATGCCCTGCTGGAAAGCGAACACGCGCGGGCGCTGACAGTGGAGATGCCGCGTCAAGTAGTCTTGGACGAAGTGCGAGCGGAAGTGGATTGTCTGCGGCAGCGAGTTCTGGCAGGGGACGCGATGCCGCCATTTTTAGAGTGTGACATCTTCGCGGCAGTGGCGAGGCGTCTGCACGCGAAGGACCTGCGGCGATTGCAGCGGGTTGTCAACGCGACGGGGATTGTCATCCACACCA
>CAXSZN010000011.1:10511-86376 GCA_964241935.1 uncultured Armatimonadales bacterium | reverse complement strand
AAGGATATTGTGGCCGCCGGCTGCCGCGACTTCTAACGCCCGCTTGACATGCTCCTGGCCCTTGACCTCGCAAAAATCCAAGTCGTCGCCGCCCTGCACTTGAAGCAGCGCCTGCGGGTCCGCCGTGAGCGGCGTTTGGGAGTCGAAATCGTTTAGCAGAACGACCACGTCCGACAAGGACCGGACGCCGAACACCTGCACGTCGCCGACAATCGCGGCTTCCGGGGCGTTAGCTTCCGGGACAACCAGAAAAGGCCGCTTGTCGGCCCGTGCTTTAATGGCAATGGGCAGAACGCCGGACACGGCGCTGACCGAGCCGTCCAGCGCCAGCTCTCCGATAAACAGTCCTTCGGCAATCTTTTCGCTGAGTACCTGCCCGGTGGCGGCAAGAATGCCGACGGCAATCGGCAGATCAAATGCCGGCCCCTGCTTTTTGATGTCCGCAGGTGCCAGATTGATCGTGATGCGCCGTAATGGAAACTCCAGCCCGGAGTTTTTGATCGCGCTTCGGACCCGCTCGCGCGACTCCTGCACGGCGGCATCGGGCAGTCCGACAATCGTGAACATCGGCACGGAAGAAGAAATATCCACTTCCACCCGAACCACATACGCATCAATGCCTAAGATGGCACTTGAGTCTACTTGGGCAAGCATAAGAATCGTTCCTCCTGAACGCTGAAGACTTCCTGTCGCGTTTCGTTTATTTCGTCATCGCGGCGTAACTTTCCTGCGCCGATTTTGCCGGCGGAAAATGATTTTAGAGTCTGCTTTACGCCAGCAGCCGTCCAAAGATCTCCTGCTGCCGCACAAAACCCAATTTTTCAGCAAGCGCTGCCGAGGCTGAATTGTCACTGCGGCAGCTCCAGTTAGGATGCAGGCCGTGCTCCCGGCAGTGCCGGAGGAACGCAGCGCCGGCGGCTACTGCAAGGCCCATTCGCCGAAACTCCTCCGCCGTGCTGATGTCAATCTCCGCCGCTCCGCCTCCGATAAAGGCCGCCGCGCAAAAACTACCGGCTTGTCCTTGATGCAGAGCGCAGAAGCCAAAGCTGTTTTGGACAAACCCGGCTGGTCCGCCCCAAAGACCCACGCTTCCCGATTTAAGGGTGCTTCCCGGTGCCTCAATCAGGGCCTTGTCCATTCTTTTGATTTCAACATTATTCGGCAGGGAATGTTCCCGGACGGCACCTTCTAAAAAAAGCGGATAGGAAAAAGTGGTGCGTTGGAGCTGCGTGCCGGGCAGCCCTGCGAGAACCTGACGCCAGTCGTCGGAAGCCGTCCAAAATAGCGGGGTTCTGCGTCCGGGGAAACGAGCCGCAACTTGCTGAAGAAAAATGCCGCCGCCACTGCCTGCTTTCCCACAAAGCAGGGCAGGCTGCCCAAAATGGATGACAAGCGCGGATTGCGGGGCATTCACATCATCTGCAAAGACATGACCCGGCTGCCGCCCTTCCAGAACAGCAAATGCATAAGATGAATAGCCCTGCACCTGACTCTTCGTGACGAGAGGCAGGACGCTTTCATAACCGGCTGGGTCGATTTCGATCATAAGGCATCAAGTTTTCTGGTGAAGCTGGCATAATCAAAAGCAGAGGGCGCACAAAAGCGCCGTCGTCCTTCGCATATTGACAAAGGCAAACCGCGCGAAAGTGCGGGACGCAAAGCTACGGGCCTCCCTAAAAGTGGCCGCCGAGCTACCAAACTGCGACGATACCGAAGGAGAAAGACATGGCTATTCTTGCAATTTGGGCGCTGCTGCTGACGGCACCGGCACCAGCCGCCGCGCCGGCCTCGCCCGTCGTTTCGGTCCGCACGGTTTCCGTACCAGGCGTCATTGTGAAGCTAGGGAACGCTTCGCTGGAGGAATACGCGCACAGCGACCCGGCTAATCGCGTTCAGCTCGCGCGGAGCAACTGATTTATCAACAGAGGAAGGCATAACTGCCTTCCTCTCTTTTTGTGTCTTGAAAACCTGCGTATCAGAAGAACCTGCCGCTTGGGGCGCGGGACCCCGGCCTTCAGGCCGGTGAGGAAGCGCCTCTTGGGAATCTGCGCCGGGGTGCCGTGCTATCATCGGCAATGGACAACAGCCAAAACCCTTCTGCCGAAGGCCAGGAAAACCCAACGAGCCGGTACTCGTCCGGCGCCCATACTCGTCACCGGCTGCGGGTGCATTTGATCTTCGTCCCTAAGTGCCGCCAGCGGGTGCTGCAAGGGCCGGTCGCTTCTCACCTGGAAGTCCTGCTGCGTCAGCCTGGAAGCCTTGCTGCGATGCCATGCGGAACTTGTTCCTTGTATCAACTGTTGCAGGCTCCGGACTTAAGCCCCAAGTTTTTTATTGCCGGGTCCAAATGCCTTGAACCCCGTTTATCAAATCATTGCCGTGCGGACCCTGCAAGCCTCCGTCTTGGGCGCGGCGGCTCACTGGCTGCTGCATTGGCCTTTCATTGGAACGCACGCGCTCGGGCTGTTCTTCACCCCGGCGCTTTGCTTGTACTTCGTGTTTGTTTTTGTTGCGCCGCTGCGCTGGGGGCTGCCGATTTTGACGCGGCTCCCAAGCGGCAGGACAGAAGTTGCGCTGACATTTGATGACGGGCCGTCGCAGGAAACAACGCCGCTAATTTTAGACATCCTGCGGGCGGAAGGCGTGCACGCGACGTTCTTTGTGCTGGGCGAGGCAGCCCTGCAGCACCCGGACATCCTGCGCCGGATCGCCGCCGAGGGCCATGCAATCGGCATCCATGCCTACACTCACGCTCCGTTCGTGCTGAAGCCCCGGCAGGCGATCTTCCGGGAACTCCGGCAAGCCGAAGCGGCTATCCATGCGGCCTGCCCCGGCGCGGTGATTGTGCCCTGGGTACGCCCCCCGCACGGCTTCAAGTCGCTGAGTCTGGTTTGGACCCTGCGCCGGGCCGGCTACGGCCTGGCGGCATGGAGCGTGGACAGCCGCGACTACCGCCGGTCTGACGCCGGACGAATCGCAGCCCAGGTAGCAGAAAAATCCAGTGCAGGCTCCGTTGTCCTGCTGCATGACGGAGAGGCGAACACGGCGACGGCTGACGCACTCGGGCCGATCCTGCGCGGCCTCGCGGAGCGTGGCCTGGTGCCGGTGACACTGCAAAACGGGGTATGATACCCCAAAACTTAGTAGTTAGGAAAGTATGGCAAGTACACCCATCGAAGCAGAGGTGCTCGAAGAAGAAAACCTCAACCCACAGCGGCAGACATCTCCCCTCGCCGTGCCGCCTCCTGCGAAACCCGGCGCGTTCCGGGCGCTGCAAAACCGCAATTTTCGCATCTTCTGGATTGGGCAGCTTATCTCGCTAATCGGCACCTGGGCGCAGAGCCTCGCGCAGGGGTGGCTGATTGTCCTTCTTGTAGACCCGGCAGCGGCGCACCTGCTGCACACCACGGGCGCGGCGGCGGGCAACGGGGCATCGCATCCGTCGGCGGCGATTGAAGCCGACGCCAATGTCTACTCCGGCTGGGTCAACTTCGCCGGTGGGTTGCCAATCTTTTTGTTTACGCTGCTGGCGGGCGTTGTCGCGGACCGGGTAGACAAGCGGCGAATGCTGATGGTGACGCAGGGCGGCCTGATCTTCTGCGCGTTCTGCCTCGGGATTTTGGCGTCCGACGGCAAAGTGCAGATCTGGCATGTGCTGTTCTTTGCCGGGCTGTCCGGCTTGTTTGCAGCATTTGATATGCCGACCCGGCAGTCGTTTGTGGTGGAGATCGTCAAAAAAGAAGATGTTCCAAGCGCCGTCGCGCTGAACTCCAGCATCTTCAACGCCGCGCGGGCGCTTGGCCCTGCCGTGGCCGGTCTGCTGCTGGCAGCGCGGGTCAAGATCGGCGTGGCATTTCTCGGCAACGCGTTTTTGTCGCTGGCAGTCATCATCGGCCTGCTGCTGATCCGCCTGCCGCCGAAAGTGCTGGCGTCCGATCAGGCGAAGGCTGACAACACGCTGCGCGGAGTCTGGAACAGCACCCGTGAGGGGTTCCAGTATGTGCTGCGAACGCCGACCGTTCGCAATCTAGTGATACTCGTCGGCTCATTTGGGACATTCGCGTTTTCGTTCAACGTGCTGATTCCCGTCTTTGTCCGCTTCACGCTGCTGCCGAACGCATCTGATAAAGTGCAGGTGGCATCGTTTGGCTTCATGGAAACAGTGCGCGGGGTGGGGGCGCTCTGCGGAGCGCTGACGGTGGCGATTTTGGGCAATCCGTCTCGGCAGCGGACGATGCTCTTGACCGGCAGTCTTCTGGCAACTGTGGTGCTGGTCGTGTTTGGGCTGACGCGGACGCTCTGGCTGGCGTATGTCACCATCGCGGTTGTGTCCTACGGCTTCGTGCTGTGCTTTGCGACCAGCAACACACTGATGCAGCTTCATGTCCCCAATGCCCTGCGCGGGCGGGTAATGAGCATTTACACGCTGATGTTCATCGGCACAATCCCCTTCGGCTCGCTGTTTGCAGGCTGGGCGGCAAAGTTCATCGGCGCACCGACCACAATTGTTCTCTGCGCCGCCATTTCGCTGCTGACCGTGCTGGTGCTGACGTTCCGCCCCGGCGGCCTGAAAGAAATGGATGTGACGCCGACGGCTTCTTAACGAGACGCCAGCGCCTTCTTCACGAGACGCCGACGGCTTCTTCACTAGACGCGGTTTTGCCGGGACGAGCCGCCTTCGGAGATCGGGTCGTCATCAAGCTCCGTATGCGTGTGTTCGTCGCCGATCCGAAACGGCTCCGGGCCGCCCGGCTCGATCTGCGAAAGCTCTTTTTCCGCTTCGGCCCGCGCTTCCGGGGTCATCTGCTCGGTGATCTCCTGCCCAGTCTTGGCATCTAAATCTTTCTCTAAATCTTTCATAGTTGGTTCTCCTGTCATAGATAGTACCATCGTTAGAAGAGAATCAACCCGCGCTTCTGCTCGGCGGCCAGCCGGTCCAGAAACGTGTCGCGCGGGATTTCGGCCGCTCCCAGAGCCGCGAGATGCGGGGTCATCACTTGGATGTCAATCCAGGTCAGTCCCCGTGCCTCAAGATGCTCGCACAAAAACAGCAGCGCGAACTTTGAGGCATTGGACGCGCGGTGGAACATGCTTTCGCCGCAAAAGACGCCGCCGACAGATACCCCGTACAACCCGCCTGCCAGATTACCGCCGGCGTCCCAGGCTTCGACGCTGTGGGCGTACCCAAGCCGGTGCAGCTTTTGGTAAGCGGCCAGCATCGCCGGCGTAATCCAGGTGCCGGGCTGGCCAGGGCGCGGCATTTGCCGGCAGGAGGCAATCACCTGGTCAAATGCGGCGTCTGTTGTGAAATTCAAAGTGGTATGCCGCCGGGCGCGGGCAAGCCGCTCCGGGATATAAAGCTTGTCGAAGTCCAGCACGGCCCGCGACGGCGGGCAGAACCAGAGCAGCGGGTAGCCCGTGATGGGCCAGGGAAAGATGCCCTGCCCGTAGGCCCAGACCAGAGTTTCCGGCGACAAGTCATCGCCGACTCCGACCACTTCGGCATCTCCGGCAAGGCGCGGCGGGATATAGCGCAAGGCAGATGGAACAAATTGAGGCATGGTATAATCTCTGAAAGATGATACCCCCACGCCCGACACTGCCGAACACTCCTGCCGCCGCGCCGCGTCCCTCACGCTCAGCGCTGGGCCGCCTGCTGGGCGTGTCGGCGCTGTCGGTGACCATCGCTCAAATCCCAGTTCTGTCTTCTGTCCTGTATCCGCTGCGCTTGTTTGGGACGTTTATCCACGAGGGCAGCCACGCGCTGGCGGCGACGCTCACGGGCGGCTACCCGGCGGTCATCAATGTCATGCCGGACGCTTCCGGCGTCACCTACAACTATGGCGGCAACCAGCCGCTCATCACAATGGCCGGCTACATCGGCGCAGCGGCCTACGGCGCAGCCATGCTGTCGCTAGCGCGGCGTCCCGGCGCGTCGCGTCTAGTGCTGGGTATCTCCGGCACGATTTTGGCGGGGCTGGACTTGCTGCTCATTCGGGGGTTCGGGCTGGGGTGGGGGATTTTAATTGCCTCGGGCCTTCTTTTAGCAGCCCGGCGGCTGCCTCCCAAAGCAGCGGAGCTGACTGCCATGTTTCTCGGCGTCCAGTGCGTCCTCAACTCGCTCTATGACCTGCGGACACTGCTCGGCTTGTCGCTGCTCCCAAACGGTCCTGTCTCTGATGCCGTGCTGATGTCCCGAATGATCCCCCTGCCCCCGGTGTTCTGGGCGGCCCTATGGGGCGTACTGTCGCTCGGCATTCTGGGCGCAGCCCTGCGCCCGTACTGGCGAGACGCACACGGCTAAGAAGATCACTTTAGCCTGCCGTATTAGATGGCGAACAAACTTGCCGCCAAAGTCCGATCCACGAGCGAGCCTGCCGCTGGAAACTAAGTGGGTGAAACAACTGCCAAGCCAGCCACGAAGCGCCGCAAAGCAATAATCCAAGCAGCAGAAACAGGACACCAGGTACAAACATTAGATCGTCAAGCCAGAGCCAGATTGAGATCGCTTCCCCTTTGTGTTCTTTCCGCAGAGACTTAATCAAGCTATGAAAAGCCGTGTTGTCGTTGACAGAAATGCGAAAGTATGTCTTGCTAGTAAAACTGTCATAAGCTTCACTGTATTTGTAGGGCGATGCAGCGGTTTGGTGCAGCCGAAGATAGCGGCTGACTGCAAGGTTCGCTGTCACATTCAGCAGAAACAAGCAGCTAAATCCCGCTGTCATCCAGACGGAACCGGGAAACCAATGGAACGACCACATATCCCGGCTGTGAGCCGCAAAAAAAGCAAGAGGAGCGAGGCTGTATAGGAAAAAGCGTGGCAGCAGAACCTGGACGCCTAGGTTCCACACCAGCTCGCTCACACATCTCATAAGAGCTTTGTACATTTTCTCTAAACATCCCGGCCCGGCGCGGAGTCGGTGTCGTCACTTGGGGGGGTGATTGCGCCGCCGGCGACGCCGTCTACCCGGTAGACTTTGCCTTCGCGGACCATGAGATAGACGGCGTGAACCGTGATACCGTCCTGGCCGGTCACGGCAGTCGGGATGGCGAGGTGCGCTCCGGCTGCGTCCGCTTGGGCTGGGCCGAAGACGACACGCTTGGAGTGGGCGAACTCAGGATACACCTGGATGATCATGGCCCGGAACTGAAGCGGCGACGCAAAGTTTTTCTTTAAGCCGCTGCTCTGGTAAATAATGGCGGTTTTGTAGTCGTCCCGCCCAAACGCTTTAAGCTGAGCCTGGATGGCGCTCACCGCCGCCGTTTTCTCAGCGGCTTTTGCGGGCCGGACAAAGTCCGGCGTCTGTGCGGACGCAGACGCGGCAGCAAGAATTGAGGATACAGCAAGGGAAGTCAGCAGGCGGGACATGGCAAGGTTCTCCTGCTTGCTAGTTACCCGGAATTACGCGGACGCTAACCGGGCGGCAGAAAGAAAAACGCCAGCGCGATAATGGCGTAGGCGGCCAAAAGCTGCGCCCCTTCCAGCCAGTGGCACTTGCCGTCGCCGGCAATGAATGCGGTAATCACAACGCTGAACGCAATCGCGGTCATTTCAGGAACCGAGAAGATGTACGTTAATGGGTGGCCGGTCAGCAAGCTGGCGAAGACAAGCACGGGAGCGACAAACAAGGCAATCTGCGTGGACGACCCAATGGCAATGTTCATTGTGATGTCCATTTTATTTTTCAGCGCCATCCAGACCGCTGTCGAATGCTCGGCGGCATTGCCGATAATCGCGACAATGATGATGCCGATAAAGATCGGGTTCCATCCGAGCCGGAGCGCCGCGCCGTTGACGCTGCCGACCAAAAACTCGCTTTCAATCGCCACCAGCACCGTCGCCGCCCCAAGCACCAGAAATGCCGTGCGCTTCTTCCAGACCGGCGGGTCGTCTTCGGCTTCCTCCTCGCAGTTCCGAAACAGCGCTTCATGCGTCTTCAGTGAAAAGAACAAGGACGCCACATAAGTTACCAGCAGAATGCCTGAGACCCACAGCGACAAGTTCTCCACCGACGGGTTATGCGGCGAGTTCGGCTGCCCGTAATGGGTGGCAAAGAGCGCCGGAACCGACAGCGACAGCGTCGCGACCAGCAGGTTGATCGAGAGGGACTCGGCTTGATCCTGGTTAAACGTCTGAATTTTGTGCTTGATGCCGCCCGCCAGAATGCTCGCGCCGAGAACCAGCAGCAAGTTCCCGATAATAGACCCGACAATGGACGCCCGCACCAGCGGAATAAGACCCTCCCGCAGCGCAAAGATGCCGATAATCAGCTCCGTCGCATTGCCGAATGTCGCATTGAGCAGCCCGCCCCAAGACGCGCCTAAATGCTTCGCCAGCTCTTCCGTCGCTTGTCCCATCAGCCCCGCCAGCGGCACAATCGCCAGCGCCGCCGCCACAAACACCCAAAGCGCGTTCATGTGCGGCGTATAATGAAGCGCAATGCTGATGGGAATGAAAAGGAGAAGCGAGTTGAGGCCGCGAAAAAAGCGAAGCACGGAAGTCATGGGGTGAGTGTACCCGGAAACCGCCTGCCGGCTGCCCTGTCGGAATGCCGGCTGCCTTGTCAGAGCCAGCGGCGGCGGCGGAAGTAGAGCCATTCCAGAAGGCCAAGCCCTGCCATGAGGCTGAGGGCATACGGGTAGCCGTAGCGCCAGTGCAGCTCCGGCATATTACTAAAGTTCATGCCGTAAACGCCGCTGATGGTCGCCCAGGTCATCAGAATAATGGACGCCGAGGTCAGCACCTTGACAATCTCATTCAGCCGGTTGGAAGCTACCGCCAGATGTGCGTCCAGTGTCCCCGAAAGCAGGTCGCGGTAAGTGTCAATCGTATCTACGACGCGGATTGTGTGATCGTACACATCCTGGAAATACGCGAACAGCGCCCGCGCCCGGTCCCGCCGGCGCGGAGCCGCTCCGTCGTCCTCCTGCACCGACTCGACGCGCCGGAGCAGGACATTGACGGCATCACGCAGGGGCGCGACATAGCGGCGCATTTCCAGCAGGTCCCGGCGCAGGTCTAGAATGCTTTCGAGCGGGTTGACCGCCGCGCTGTCCTCCGGCTGCGGCCCGAACAAGTGAAACTCCTGCCCGAGCGGCTTCAGAATAATGTCTTCCAGCTTGTCCGTGCGCTCGTCATACGCATCCATTGCCGGGTAGTAATCGTCCACCAAAGAATCTAAAACCAGGTACAGCAGAAAGTATGCGCCCTGCCGGCGCATGTCTTTGCTGGATTCCCAGCGTTTGCGTGCCGTTTTCAGCGCCTGCGAGTCGCCATCATGCAGGCTCACCACATAATTGGTTCCAATAAACAGATGCAGCTCCGCGCTGCGGAAGACGCATGGCTTGGAGATGTCTTCACGGTCCGGCGCGGCCTGCCACTCATGGGCTACCAAAAAGATATAATCGCCATACTCGACCACTTTGGGCCGCTGATCGCGCTGCGCGAGGTCTTCAATGGCAAGTGGATGAAACCCGAACTCGGCGGCCAGCATCCCGAAGTCGGCCTCGCCGGGATCGGTGATGTCCAGCCACAGCACCCCGCCGTCGTCTTTGTCTTTCAGTCGGAGGTCAATCTGCTCTGCCGGCAAGGCCACCGCCGCCTGCCCGTCGCCCCCGAAATACTGGGAATCAAGCATGAGCCGCCCGCCATGCCCTTTCCATGCCGGCCTTGCTACCTAAAATCACCTGCTCCAAGTCGCTGTCCCACAGCGCACCGGGAACGCCGCTTGAAAATATCTCCACCGAGTACGCGCCCCGGAAGCCGGCGTCATGGACTGCCCGCAAAAACTCCGGCAGCGGAATTTCCCCCTGCCCCGGCACCAGCCGGTCCAGAAACGAGCGCGGCGTTCGCCAGTCGCTGATCTGCACCACGAAAATCTTTGGCCCGCAGTCCCTAATCGCTTCCAAAAGCCCTGCATTCTGCCACACGTTCCAGCAGTCCAAACAAATGCCGAAGCTGTCTTCGCCGACCGCGTCCACCACTTGCATGGCCTGCTGCAGCGTCCAGATCGCCGTTTCAATGTTCGCAATGGACGCATTCAGCGGCTCCAAAGCGACTTTGACCCCGTGGTCCGCCGCAAACCTCGCCAGCTTCTTGTACTCAGCCGCCGCCGTGTCCAAAACTTCCTGCATGTTCCCGCCCGGTGGAATGCCCGTGTTGGTCACAAACGCCACGCCCGGCACGAACGGTGCCAGACTCTCAATCGTCTGCTGGAACCGCGCCATGCGCTCCCCAATGTCTGTCGGCTCCGGCTGGGACAAGCTCGGAAACAGTGTCCGCGTGACCGGCTGCACCGAAGTGATTTCCAGCCCCGCGTCTTTCACCCGCGCCATCTGCTCGCTGATTTTGGCCGGGTCCAGCTTCGCTTCGCACACCTCAATCGCCGATACGCCGAGACGTGCATACGTTTCTACATCGCGCTCAAACGCCCATGGATTTGTCGTAAACTGGCTCACGCCAAACTGAAAGTGAAATGTCATTGCCATAAATCAGCCTTTTTGTACGGAACTAGGGCGGGCTTCTTGAGCAGCAATTAGGTCACCGCTCGAAAATATACTATGCTTGTTCGATAGCCTCTGCTTTGTGAAAGGCCAAACGGCCTGGAATGCAGCATAGCACGGAGCCGAAGTCATGGGCAATGACCTCGGCCAATGCTTCCCGAAGCGGCAAATCCTGACCGTCGGCGTCCAGCGCATCTGCGATAACATGGCACATCTCGCCTGCGCCATGCGCCCGGAGTAAGTGCGCCATCTTCTAACGTGCGAAGCTCTTTCGGGACAATCGCCGCATACTTTGGGTCGAAGTCCAGATTGTGATTGAAGCGGTCTAATATCTCGCGGCGGCGCTTAGGACTAGCGAGAAGCTGCAAATACCGCTCCTGTTTTTCCTTGACGATAAATGCCTTCACAAACGCCGCTTCCTGCTCATCAGCCATATCTATCCTTCGCCCTGTGGCTTTTGCTCCATTGACTGCGTCCCATAAAGTACGCGCAGGATAATAACGGTGCCTTCCGTTTCGTCATCGGCGGCTTCAATGACATGGAAAACCAGCCTGTACTTGCCGAAATAAAGCTGCCGAGCAACCACGCCGGGATAGCGGCTGCCATCCCGCGCTTTAGGACAGCGATTTGGCAGAGATGTCAACGAAGCTAAAGCGGCCTCAAAACCTGTTTGCCAGTCTAATGCAGCATCGACTGAAATCCCCAGCAGCCGACTTGCAATTCTATCCAAATCCGCATCTGCCCCGTCCGAAACCGCCGTGGAATATGTATTCATGGCAGCAGGATCGCATCTTCATGAGGCATTGCGTCACCGCCTTCAGGCAGGTTATGGCGGGCGCGAAACTTTGCCTTCCATTCAGCAAACGGGGTAACGCGCCCGGCAAAGCTGTCGTCCAAAGCAAGGCAGATTGCTTCATCTTCCTCTTCCGGGGTGAGTATAAGGAAATCCTCGTCTTTAAGCGGGTGAGCATCTGCCGGAATGTTGTATTTAGTGCGGAACTCTGCGCTCCATTCCGTTGCCGGATGAGACACGCCATTGGCAGCGGCGGGAACTTCTGCCAATGCGGCGGAAAACAGACCATACGCAACTGTGTCAGCGTTTTGGCCCTTTTGGGCTGCGATAGTGTTAAGTTTCGCTTCTTCTTCCGGGGCGAGATCAAGAATGATGGTCATAAATTGTTCCTTCGGGGTTACTCTTTGTAGCCATTGGGGTGTTTCTCGAACCATTCGTAGGCGGTCCGCATGATGGTGGGCAGGTCGCCGTACTGGGGCTTCCAGCCGAGTTCTTTTTCAATCTTGGCACTGGACGCGACAAGCTCGGCGGGATCGCCGGGGCGGCGGGGGGCTTCAATGGCGACGATTTCTTTGCCGGTGACTTTCCGGCCTGTTTCAATGACTTCGCGAACCGAGTAGCCTTTGCCGTTGCCGAGATTGTAGGCGGTGGTGTTCGCGCCGTTCTTCAATGCTTCCAGGCCGAGAATGTGGGCCGTGCCGAGGTCCGTCACATGGATATAGTCCCGGATGCCGGTGCCGTCGGGGGTGGGGTAGTCGGTGCCGAACATTTTAATATCGGGGCGGCGGCCCAGCGCCGCGAACAGGGTCAGGGGAATCATGTGGGTTTCCGGCGTGTGGTCCTCGCCAAGCTCGCCTTCGGGGTCGGCTCCGGCGGCGCAGAAGTAGCGCAGGGAAATGCTCTTGATGCCGAACGCGACATCGTACCAGTGCAGGATATGCTCGGCGTCCAGTTTGGTTTGGCCGTAAGGGTTGGTCGGGAACTGCGGGTGCTTTTCGTCAATCGGGACGTACTTGGTCTCGCCGAACGTTGCTGCCGACGACGAAAACAAAACGTGCTTGACGCCGCCGGCATTCAAGGCATCAAAAAGCGTCAAAGTTTCAACGATGTTGTTTTGGTAATACTTGGCGGGATGGGCGACGCTTTCCGGCACCGACGCATACGCCGCAAAGTGGATGGCCGAGTCGATGTCATGCTCTTTGATGAGATTGGCAACTAAGTTGCCGTCGCCGATCTCGCCCTGCACGAATTTCGCGCCGGGCAAAAAGTTCAAGACCTCGCGATGGCCGAGTTCAAGCGTGTCCAGAATAACGACATCGTAGCCTTTTTGCAGAAGCAGCTTGCTGGTGTGGCTGCCGATATAGCCGGCTCCGCCGGTGACGAGGATCGCTCCCATAATTGCGTAGGTTCTCCTTGAACAAGTGTTTGGCTTGCTTGTTATTCTACCCCCAAAACCGATTTTGCGCGAAAATCGGGAACAAGCCGTGAAAAGCGGTCGTCAGCGTTCCAGTTTTGCGCCAAGTTTTCCGAAGATAACTTTTGGCAGCAAGAAGAAAAGTGCTGGCAGCACGGCGCGTATTAAAACTCATCTTGCAGGCATTGATTTAGAAAAACTACTCGGCTTGGCATGAATTTTGCAAGAACAGTTCTGGCGGCATCTTCCGCCCTTTTAGGTTATATGAAACCACGCCTTTATTCACGAACCAAAACGCAGGCATCTGGCCTGCACATCGTTTCTCTGCCCGAGGCGGACAATCCGCAGCAGAGTGAGACGCACGGGCAGACAGAGACGCACGAGCCGGACACGCTGCTCCTGCATGGGCTTTCTTCGCGGCATGCCGGGACGCAGACAGTGCAGCGGGCATTTGACGTTGTGTTCTGCACGCTTGCACTTTTGGTTCTGTGGCCGGTCTTTGCGGTGATTGCCCTGCTGATCCGTTTGGATAGTCCGGGGCCGGTGCTGTTCAAGCAGTCGCGGGTCGGCAAAGATGGAAAAGAGTTCTGGTTTTACAAGTTCCGCTCGATGGTCAGCGACGCCGAAGCCAAGCGTCATTTGCTGGAAATGCAGAACGAGCGCTCCGGTCCGGTGTTCAAGATGAAGAACGACCCGCGCATCACGCGGGTCGGGCGGGTGCTGCGAAAGTTCTCGCTGGACGAACTGCCGCAGCTGATCAACGTGCTGAAGGGCGACATGAGCCTGGTCGGGCCGCGTCCCGCCCTGCCCAAAGAAACCGACAAGTATACGGCCCGCCAGCGCCAGCGCTTGATCTGCCTGCCCGGCGTCACAGGACTGTGGCAGGTCTCAGGCCGCGCGTCTTTAAGCTTCGAGCGCTCCATCGAACTGGACTTGTATTATATTGAACAGCAGTCTATCGCACTTTATTTTCGGATACTGCTTCTGACAATCCCTGCCGTGCTGCGGGCGGAAGGCGCTTACTGATTTTTTGCAGTATGCTGGTTTTTGTAGTATAATGCACCAGAAAGCAAGCTGACCCAGTAAAAATACCATGCATCAAAACACACCGATCATCTACCGGATCGCCGATAGTTTTTTTCGTCACCAGCGCTTGTTCTGGTACTCGCTGCTGATCGTTAGCACGCTGACCATGGGGGCGCTGTACGCCCGCAGCAAGACCTACCATGCCACTGCCATGACCCAGGTTCAGACCGAGAATGTCGCGACGGTTCTTGGGGCCGACAGCCAGCAGAACTCCTGGACCACGCCGTCGCAGAAGAACGTAGACCGCTTTACCGAGCTGTCCAAGCAGGATCAGCCCGGCGGCTTCCTCGACACGGCCCTTCGCAACGCCCATCTCGTCAATCCAATCAACATTGATCCCCAGGCCAATGACCCGCGTTATGCCATGCTTCAAAAGAACCTGGTGGCGGCAGCCGAGAGCACCAATCAATTCTCGATCAGCTTGATCTGGGATAATCCTGAAGAATGCAAGAGCATTTTGGACTCGCTCCAGCAGCAGTACATCCAGGAAGTCGGCCTGGACCGCTCGGCGTCTTCCGTTGCCAGCGTGCAGTTCCTGAACGACCAGATCAACAAAGTGGATGGACGAATGCGGATCGCCGAAGAAGCGCTCACGAAGTTTAAAGCTTCGTATGGCGGCCAGTTGTCGGAAGCGGAGAGCGCCGATAGCACCCAGCTGAGCACCCTGCAGCAGGAACTTGAAGACAAGCAAATTACGTTTGGCGAAAGCAACAGCAAAAAAGCCGTGCTGGAGCAGGAACTCGCTCAAATGAAGCCGATGAGTATCCTTGAACAGACTGTTTCCCAGCAGTCTCCGGTGGAAAAGCAGATCGCCGATCTGCTGGCAAAGCGTGAAGCCCTGCTCGCAGGCGGCGAAACACCCGAGCATCCCGATATTCAAAAAGGCATTGACCCGATCATTGCAAACCTGGAAAAGCAGCAGAAGGCGAACGCGAACGCGCCTGAAAATCAGCATAATACCCTCACCAAGCTACAGGATAACCCGCAGTATCAACAGCTCAAAGGCGAAATTGCAGATGCCTCCATCGCGGCTGTTGCCGACCAGCAGCAAATGCAGAATTTGCAGCAGCAGATTCTGCATTTCCAGACACTGATGAAGGATATCCCCTCCGCCCAGCGCCAGCTTGCCGACAAAATGCAGGGGTACAGCGATGCCCAGGCTCTCGACCAGCAGCTCCGGCACCAGCGCGACACGGTTCAAATTCAGGCGAACTTAGACAGCCTGACCGCCTCAAACAGCCTGCAGCCGATTGGCGTCACTTATGCCACCTCGACCACAGGCCGGACCAAGCTGATCGGTATGCTTTTAGGAAGCCTGCTTTTGGGCTGCTTTGTCGGGGCGCTGCTGATCGTCCTGACCGAATGGTCGGACCACTCCCTGCGCCACGAAACAGATGCCGAGCGCCTGCTTGGCGTGCCGGTGCTGGCCTCACTGCCCGAGACCTCTGGCCTGCGGACCATCGCGCGTCCTCGCGCTTTAACGGCCCTGACTTCCGACAGTTCCGAAAGATAACCCACTATGACTGACGGCTTAAAGAATTTCTCCGCCCAAGAAGCGCTGCCCGCCGCTGAAATCACGCATCTTTTGCAGCAGGCACCCGCAGCAACCGCCGTTCCTCTGCAGGCCGAGCGCGGCCAGACGGACTTTGAGGTGCTGCCTTACGAGCCGACACTGATGATGGACCGGGACAGTCTGCCTGGAATGCTGGAGCAGCCTGACCGGCCCCGGCGCTCCGAAGAGCCTGACACTGCGCTGGGTGAAGAGCCTGACGGAAATCCGGTGCCTCCGTCCGCGCCGGCGATCAACCTGCAGATCGAAAAAACGCCTGCGGAGTTCAGCCATCTGTATGCCGCATTAGAGCGCCAGATCGCCGGTGTTGGTGACGTGACGCTGCTCAGCGGGGAAACGCTTGGCGCGGACCGGCCGTATGTGCTGGGGATTACAAGCGCCCTTGTCGGCGAGGGCAAGACCACGGTGGCGCTGCACCTTGCCATGACAATCGCCCGCGACACCTACAAGCGGGTTTGCTTGATAGACCTGAGCCTCGGAAAAGGCGAGCTGGCGGCACGCCTTGGCGTCCCGCCTCGGGGCGAGGGTGTTATTCCCGTTCTGGAGGACCACAGCCATGTGGTGCCGACCCTGCAGCTTGCCGGCTTGGATAACCTCGTCATTATTCCCTCGGGGAAGGTGCCGTCGAACGCGCCCCGGCTGGTGCGCTCGCCGCGTGTCGCGCAGCTTATCATGTCGGCTCGAACCGCGTTTGACGTTGTCATCATTGATATGCCTGCCGCCGCCACCGACTATGCCCTGCCGCTGACCCGGCACATGGACGGCCTGCTGATGGTCGCGCGAGCGGGCGTCACTCCGCGCGATGTGGTCAATCAAGCGCTGGATGCCTTGGGGCGTGATAAAATCATCGGCGTGACGCTGAACCGCATTCAAAGCGCCGGTCCGGCCTGGCTGAAAAAACGCATGGCCGGAGTCTAGGCTTCCAATGTCTCTGCTGCTGCCTTTATCGTTTGTTCTCCTGACTGGGCTGACCGGGGCAGCAGCCCTCGCCGCAGTTCTGTCCCTGCTGACTCTTCTGGGTGCAGCGGCCGCACGGCGCTCCGCACCCCTGCCAGAAGCCCCGCCGCTGCGGCTGGCCGTGGTTGTCCCGGCGCACAACGAAGAGCTTGTTCTGGCGGCAACGCTGACTAGCCTGTTGTCCCAAGACTATCCTGCCGGCTGCACCGAAGTCGTCGTTGTCGCCGACAATTGTTCCGACAGCACCGCCGCAATCGCCCGCTCACATGGGGCGGCCGTTCTGGAGCGCACATCCGAAACGGAGCGCGGCAAGGGCTACGCCCTAAATTTCGCGATCTCGCATCTTTTGGCACAGCCTCTTGTCCCCGATGCGGTCGTCATTGTGGATGCCGACACGCAGGCCGCGCCGGACTTTCTGCGGCGCATGAGCGCCCGCATCTCCCAAAACAAAGACCTGCGCGGCTATGGCGCGTGGCAGGGACGCTATGGCGTTCTGAACTCGGTGGACGGCTGGCGGGCAGCGCTGATGACGGCGGCGTTTGATTTGGTCAACCATGTCAAGCCGCTTGGCCGGGATAGGCTTGGCCTGAGCGCCGGCCTGAAAGGCAACGGCATGGCGTTTACGTCCGCGCTGGCGGCGGCGCTGCCCTGGCCCGGCGGCAGCCTGACCGAAGATTTAGATTATGGCCTCGAACTCGCCCGGCGCTTTGATCTGCGTGTTCAGTATGTGCCGGAAGCTCGCGTCGCCGCCCAGATGCCCGCGACTGCTGACCAGGCCGCGTCGCAGCGGAAGCGCTGGGAACAGGGCCGGTCGGGACTGGTGCGCGAGCGTGCCCTGCCGCTGCTGGCGGAAAGCCTGCGTCGCCGCAGCCTGCTGCTTTTCGACGCCGCCTGGGACTTGCTGACCCCGCCGCTTGCTGAGCTGGCGACGCTGCTGCTGGCCTTTCTCGCTTTGACTGTGCTTGGCTCGGCGACGCACCTGCTGCCGCATCCGGCAGCCTGGCTCGGCGCGTCCGCCTTCGGCTTGATCGCTCTTGTCGTCTACATTCTGGGCGGTTTGAAAGTCGCTGGAGCCGGGCCGGAGGCTTACGCCGCCCTGCTCCGCGCTCCGTTTTACGCCGTTTGGAAAATCGCGCTGCTTGTCACAGGCCGCAAGAAGTCCAAGAACACTTCGGACGAATGGATCCGCACCGAGCGCCATGCGCTGACCTCCGAATCTGCCGAACCAGCCACCGAGAATAGCCGACCATGACAATCGTTCTCCCCATCGTCTTCCTCGCCGTCTGCCTGGGATTGTTTGCGAAGCGCATCACTAACGCCCACTGGATCGCCCTCGTCTGCGTCATCAGCCTCGTCATCGCTAAACAGTTTCTGGCGAAATAACAGGCTGGCATGTTTATCTTTGTGACTTCGCAGATTTTCCAAGTCCCGGCAGTATGCCTTTTCCCGCAGGTACGCCGATCTTGCTGCCAAGATGTTCTGCCAATGCCTGAACCTCTCGTCCGGTTGGGCAAGAAACAAAAGTAATTGCAGTTCGCCTGCTGTTCTTCCACTCCACACTCAACCCCGTGAACTTTGTCGAGTTCCAGAAACTCAAGCTTTTTATTTCGCTGAAGTTTCCAGCATGGCTCCAGGAAAGCAGTGGAAATCCCATGCGCCACTGATACCGCTGACACTTGAAGTCAAAGCGCATTTCTTTCGGTCCGGCTTTGAAACCGAAAGCCAGCAGTATAAGGACGACCACAGCAATTTTGGATATAAGTGTGCCCGGATCAGCAGAAGCGATTTTGTGATGGGGAAAAGCGAAGACAGCCCATGCAACAATCAAGCCAAACGCAAGCGTGCCATACCAAAGACGCTCGCTGGTTGGTTTTCGGAAAACAGCTTCATCTTTATCAAATCGCACCTGCCACTTTGTCATAGAAGAAGTCTGCCGTTGGCTAATGGCTGCAGCCGGCGTGGGTGTGGCTGGATTCGAGGGCACAGAGGAGGGCGTCGGTGTCATGGCGGCAGGTCTCGCTGCCGACGGTTTCGGTCTGAATGGTGGCGTGGCCGATGCCGAACTCGTCATGCAGGCGCTCATTCAGCACGGCGATAATGGACTGGCTTTCGCTGACCGTGCAGCCGCCCGGCAGGACAACGTGGCAGGATAAGAAGTGCAGGCCGTCGCTGACGGTCCAAACGTGCATGTCATGCACGTCCAAGACGGGCGGCGTGGACTTGATGGCAGCGGCAAGCGCTTCCACTTCCATGCCCTTCGGTGTGCCTTCCATCAGAATGTTGGTTGCCTCGCCGATAATGCCCCACGACGAATACAAGATGAACCCGGCAATCAGCACGGACATGAGCGGGTCGGCACCTGTCCAGCCGGTGGCTTTGATGAGAAAGCCGGCCAGCACGACGCCCAGCGACGACAGCGCATCACCCGCCATGTGGACATAGGCCGCGCGGGCGTTAAGGCTGTGCTTGCTGCCTTCTTGAAGCTGCTTGGCAATGACCGTGTTCATAAACACGCCGAACGCAGCGACCCAGATCATGAGATTGCCCTGGACCGGCTGCGGGTGCTCAAATGCGGCAAACGCGCCCACTAAAATCCCCAGCGCAATCACGACCAGCGCAGCGGCATTGGCAAGCGCGGTCAGAATGGCAACCCGGTGGTAGCCGAACGTCTTGCCCGGCGACGCCGGACGCCGCGCGACCCAGACCGCATACGCCGCCAGCCCCAGCGCCAGCGCATCGCTGACATTATGCCCTGCATCCGAGATCAGCGCCAGCGAGTGCGCCCGCTGCCCGAAGTACGCTTCCGCCGCGACAAACGCCCCGGTCAGTCCCAGCGAAAGCCACAGCCCGCGCCCACTCGTCGCCCCATGTGTGTGTCCAGCCATACTTGAATTATACCACGCGGACAGGCGGCGTCGGGCCGGGAAAAAGCTGCTGGGCGTGGGCTTTTGCGCCGAATAGTGCCAGCGCTTCCTGATGCTCTTCGTCTAAATTGTAGTCCATCACGTCGGTCAAGTAGTGTCGGCACTGCCGGACCGAAGCGCCGATGCGGACGGCTTCTTCGGCGGCGATTGTCTCGATTTGGGTCAGTCCCCAAGCTTTAGCGACTTTCAGCGCTTCCGTCAGGTGCGGCGTGATGTTTTCCGGCTTGCCGAGCCAGACGGCATAAACGAACGGCAGGCCGGTCAAGCGCCGCCAGGCGCGGCCTAAATCCAGCACATTCAGGCCCTCGCCATTTGCCAGCATTCCCTTGTCACCAATCAGTAAGCAAGCGTCGGCCTGAGCCAGCATGGCGTCTAAATCCGGCGCGGCGTGGAGAAACGCCGGATAAGAGTCAAGCTGCTCGGCCAGCAGAATTTTCAGCAGAGCCGCCGAGGTCAGCGAAGACGTGTCCAAAGCCAGCGACTCGATCTTGCGCCAGGGGACTTTGGCGAACGCGCGGACCGACTCGATGTCTCCCTGCCCCGAGATGGAAACGCCGGGGGCAATCGCGTAGCCCGGCGTTCGGAAGTACTCGAACGACGACACGAGAGCCGCCGCGATTTCGCCCGACTCCAGCATCCGGGCAAGCTGGGACGGCACGGCATACACCACTTCGATGCCGGATGCCCGGCCTTCGTCCGTGTGCGAAAACCAGCGTGTCAGCGGCTTCTCGTTTAAATACGGGACACTGCCAATTTGGATTATCATGGTTTGTTACTTGCTATTTCGGGAAGAATTCTGCATTATGATATTCAAAGTCTCCCTGGATTTACCGGGCGATGGAACCTTCCTGCGTATCGCCCGCCGCGTCGGCCATACGCTGCTGGAAGAAATGGGCGTTATTGACGTTGACATTGCCGACATCGAGTTCATTGTCGGGGAACTTTGCTCCAATGTGGTCCGCCATGCTCAGACACTCGAAGATGGCCGCTTTCTCGTGATTTTAGAATACCACGCCGACAAAGTCGTCATTGTCGTGGAAGACAAAGGGGTCGGTCTGCCCTTTAAAGATGTGCGCGAGGCCGGCTCGCCCCGCCTCGACCGCGACGGCTCGGAGCGCCTCGGCGGCTTTGGCTTGGGGCTAGTCCGTCAGCTTGCAGACCAGATCGAGTTCCGCCGCTCGGACCCCCAGGGAACGACTGTGTTTGCCGAGAAAGACCTGCATTACAAGTCGCTTGCCGAGGCGCGAGATGCTGAGCGCTTGGACCAAACCGAGGGCGGCGGAGTTCTTATGTCTCAGTAAACGCTCCTACTTCTAAGCCACTAGGGCGTCATGCGGCAGCAGGGCATGGACGCCTTGAATGCCGTTGACTGCCTGAGTGACACGCAGGTCCACGGCAACGCTTGCCAGAGCCAGTGCATCGGGGCGAGGCAGGCCGTAAAGCTCGCTCATCCAGCCTACCATCGCGTCCAGCGCATCTCCCATCGCCTCGTCGAGTGTCTCGCCAAAGCCCAGCGTCAGCTTCCCGGTGGGTGTTTCGGCGCGAGGCGTTCCCAGCGATAGGTTCGGATGCAGATAAAACGTAAGATCTGCCTGGGTCATCGGACATTCAATCGCCAGACCACTCACCTCGCCGTCTCCCTGCGCGGCGTGTCCATCGCCTGCTGAAAACAGTCCGCCGGGAACAGCAATCGGAAGGAACAGCGAGCTGCCGGCGACAAGCTCCTTGCAGTCCAAGTTGCCCCCGGTCCGGCGCGGCGGGGTTGTAGACTGCCCGCCCGGCACATCTTCGGGCATTCCCATGACACCTAAAAACGGGTGCATTTTCACCGTGAAGCCCTGCGGACCATGCGCCGTCATCGCGTCTGTATTAAGCAGCCAGTTGTGTATCACGCCGTTCGATGAGACGCCGAGCCGGTCATTGAGCGGCGTCTCCCAGCCCCCGGCATAGACATAGCCCCACGCACCCGGCAAAACAGTATCAATACGCACTTCCAGCGTCATGCCCGGCTCCGCGCCCCGCACGAAGACCGGGCCGCAGAGGGCATGGCCGCTGTCGGCGCTTGGGTCGCGCGGCTCAAACAAGACCTGCTTTTCACTGCGGTCTTCGGTGCGGCGCGGAGCCAGGCTCCAGCCGGCTTCCAATGTCTGGAAGCGCACGGTGTCTCCCGGCTCAATCGTCAGGCGCGGCGGCAAATCGCGCGAAAAATGCCCGTGCAGCGTCGCCCGCTCCGGCTTCAGCTCATAAAGTGCCATCGTTATCTCCTCATCAGTACATCGGCCAGCGTCAGCGCAAATAAGCCTGCGCTGATGTAGCCGTTCAGCGTGAAGAACGCCAGATTGAGGCGCGACAGATCATTCGGCTTGACCAGCGACTGCTCCCAGGCAATCAGCGCCGACACCAGCGCGACAGCGGCAAAGTAAACCGCGCCGAGATGCGCCGAAACGCCGGCCATGACCAGCAGACCAATCATGACAAGATGCGCCAAGCGTGATACCAGCATTGCCCCGGCGTTCCCGAGCAGCGCGGGCATGGAGTGCAGGCCGCTGGCCTGGTCAAACTCCGTGTCCTGAAGCGCATACAAAATATCAAACCCGAACAGCCAGCAGGCGACGGCGCCGCCCAGCCACAGCGCAGGCGCATCAATTCTCCCTGTCACCGCAACCCATGCCCCAACAGGCGCAGCCGCCATCGCAATCCCCAAAAACAGATGCGAGAACGCGGTGAACCGCTTGGTATAGGAGTAGCCCAGCGCCAGCAGCAGGGCCACGGGAGACAGCGCAAACGCCAGCGGGTTCAGCATAAAGGCGGCGAAGACCAAAAGTGCGGCGGCGATAACTGTGAACACGGCCACTTGTGGCACGGACAGCAGGCCGGCAGGGATCGCCCGCATCGCCGTTCGTGGATTTCGGGCATCGTACTCTCGGTCCACAATCCGGTTGAAGGCCATCGCGGACGACCGTGCGCCGACCATTGCCAGCAGTATCCAGGGCAGCTTGTGGGCGAACAAGAACCAGTTGTGATGCCCGGCGATCACCGCCGCCATCAGTGCAAACGGCAGCATAAAGATCGTATGCTCAAACTTGATCATCTCTAAAATGATCCTTGTCTGCCGTGCTCCTGCCAAAAGCGGGTTTCCCCGAATTGTCGTATCCACTGCCGCCATACTCGCTTCCCCTTTGCTGTCATTGTACCCTCGAAGAACAACATTGCAGCTTTTTTCACAATGTTGACGGCGGGGTATACTGAAGCAACTTTCCCTGAAACGAGACTTATCTTGCTAACCGAAACGATTGACAATAACTTGAACGCCGACGCTCACTGGAACCTCAGCGACTTATACGGCGGCATCAGCGATCCAAGCATAGACCAAACTCTGGCAGAGTGTTTCGCCCGCGCTGAACGTTTTGAGTCCGACTACAAGGGCAAGATTAACGCGGCTGGCTTAACGGCAGTGACACTTGGTACGGCCTTGCGCGAGTATGAAGCCATCAATCAGGAAGCCGCCAAGCCGATGACTTTTGCATCGCTGCTGTTTACGACCGATACCGGCGATCCGGCACGGGGCGCATTTCTGCAAAAGATGCGCGAGCAGGGAACAAAGCTTGCCCTGCCGCTGCTGTTCTTTGATCTAGAGCTTGCCGCCGTTCCCGAGGAAGTTCTCGCGCCGCTGCTGAACACGCCTGAAGTCGCGCCGTACAAGCACTATTTAAGTGTCGTTCGTGCGTCCCGAACTCACCTGCTGTCCGAAACTGAAGAGCGCCTCATGGAAGAACTGGCGAATACCGGCGGACGCGCGTTTGAGCGGCTTTTTGAAGAAACTACGTCTAATGCCGTCTTCCACTGGAATGGCGAGGAGCTTGGCTTAGCACAAATTACTGCAAAGTTCATGGACCCGGACCGGGAAGTCCGCCGCACTGCCGCTGCCGCATTTACGGCGGGCCTGGAACCGCACCTCCGAACACTTTCTTACATCTTTAACACGCTGCTTCAAGACAAAAACGTGCAGGACCGCCTGCGCCATTACTCAACCGCGCAGGAAGCGCAGCACAAAGCAAACGAGCTGGACGAAGCCACCGTCAGCCTTGTCGTAGACACTGTTGTCTGCAATTATCCACTCGTTGCCCGCTACTACCACTTAAAGCGGGAGATCTTAGGTGTCGAGACGCTGACCCACTACGACCGCTACGCGCCGCTGTTCGAGGCTGAAGAAACGATCACTTACCCGGAAGCACGAGAAATGGTGCTGACCGCGTTCGGCGGCTTTTCGCCGGAGATGCGCCGCCGGGCTGCTGAGTTCTTCGACCACAACTGGATTGACGCACCCGCGACGAAAGGCAAAGCCGGCGGGGCGTTCTGCTCGTATGTCACCCCGGACACGCACCCGTATGTACTGGTGAACTATTTGGGCCGCATGAAAGACGTGATGACGCTGGCGCATGAGCTGGGCCACGGGGTCCATGCCTCGCTGTCCCGCCGGCAATCCTTGCTAAACTTCCACGGCACACTGCCGCTGGCCGAGCTTGCGTCCACCTTTGGCGAGATGCTTGTCTTCGAGCAGGCCATCCCACAGGCTTCTTTGAAGGACAAGCTGGCGCTGTACGCCGAAAAGATCGAAGGCGCGTTTGCCACGATCCCGCGCCAGACCGCCATGTACCGCTTTGAGCTGGCGATCCATCGGCACCGGCGGGAGCAGGGAGAGCTAACGCCGGAAGAGTTTGGGGAGTACTGGCAGCGCGAAGTCCAGCTTATGTTTGGCGACTCCGTCGAGCTTGGCGAGGAGCACAAGCTCTGGTGGTCTTACATCAGCCACTTTGTTTCCGTGCCGTTCTATGTGTATGCGTATTCTTTCGGCGAGCTTCTGGTGCTGTCGCTGTACCAGCAGGCGAAGCGCGACGGGCCGGTATTTGCCAAGAAGTATCTGAAGATGCTGGAAGCCGGCGGCAGCCTCTCCCCGCAGGAGCTGATCGCCCAGGTCGGTGTCAATCTCAGCGACCCCCAGTTTTGGCAGGGCGGCTTTGATGTTTTGGCGGGTTTGGTAGACTGGTTCGAGGCGCTTTGGCGGGAACACAAAGCAGCCCAGCGTAAAAGCGAAGGTGCTTGATTAACCTTGCGCGGCCAGCTCGGCACAACAAACGGTGACGCCGGATCTGCTGCTACATTCAATCCTCGTTGCCATGATCTTCCGCTTTTCATTCATTCAGGCGGGCAGAACCTTTCCTGGCTTACTCGCTTCGGCGGGATGAACACCAGCGCAGCCGCCAGTGTGAAAGCTCAAAATCATCGGACACCTCTCGCTGGACGGCGTGATCCAGCCCTCCTCCGATGACGACAACTTCCCAGACAGCGACTGGACTGTACCCCATCGAACCCCTACTGGATTGAACCCCTACTGGCCGAGACGAAATCATCGCCGCGCAGGGCGAGCGCTTCGATCCGCTGCTTGGCCGTCGTACCTATGATCTCTGGACGGGCTTCTGGCCAAAGACATCGAGCAGTTATCCATAGCATCCTGCTTTCGCAACAGGTCTGCTGCGGGATTTCTGTGGAGGATACATCGAAGCCTTGACAAATGAAAATGAAGGACGTATAATGGTCCGACTGTGCTAGCAGAGTAGCCACAGGTCAGGGAGCCGACACTATTGCATTCACTTAATCACGAAGACCTTGAGTTTCGCCTGATTGGGGAAAGCCCTCCCCTTGCCGAGCTGACCGATCTGAAGTCCGGCACGGTCTGGGGGCCGGTTCCGCTGTTTGCCCTGGACATCTACTCGCTCGCGCTTCAGAGAACGGAAGCCGGCACAAACAGCAGTTTTGCCGTGACCTCTGGCGGCGGCTGGATTGATGTCACCCAAACCGTAGATGAGGTGCTGTTCAGCGCCTCTGCGACTGTTCGCTTTATGCTTGATAGGGAAGGACTAGTCGCCCGGATTGCTGGCGAGCGTCTTCAGGAGCCTTACCCGGAGCGGTCTTTGCTGGCCGGGATTACTTTGCTTCCGGGGCTGCTGAGCGTTGGCCCGCAGCCGGAAAACAGCGGATACCTTGTCCTGCCCTACCGCAGCGGCGCTCTTTGCTTTCCTGAGCGCCATGGCCCACTGGAAGATAGGTTTCTCGTTTACGGTGAACAGCGGCGCTGGGAGCTGATGCCGATGCTGCCCTGCCTCGGCGCGGTTCGGACTCAAGCTAAATCGGCCCTCCTCGCCATCGCGGAGCAAGGCGAGTGCGATGCCGAATGCCGGGTCGAGACAGACGGTCGCGGCGGTGGAAGCGCCGGCTTTTCGCTCCGCTACCGCTACACTTCTATTGATCCGGTTGACCCGGTGGAACGGGTCGTCCGGTTCGTACCATTGCGCGGTGCGGAGGCTGGGTACGCCGGCATGGGACGCCGGATGCACCGGTTTGTTCTTGCTGCGAGCGGCCGGGGAACACTGCCGGAACGCGCGGCAGCGAACCCAGACATCGCGTATGCCGGCAGCGCATTTGTCCTCAAGATCATGCACGCTTGCAAAGACATCGGCTCAAGCGGCGGCGACGGCGCTCTGCGGGTCTTCACGACATTCGATCAGGCGGCGCAGCAGCTTCAAAGGATCAAGAACGCCGGCATTGAGCGTCTTTATGTGCAGCTCACCGGCTGGAACCTGGAAGGGCATGACGGGTGCTGGCCGACCCGGTTCCCTGTGGAACCGGCTCTCGGCGGCGAAGCCGGGATGCGTGCCCTGATCGCATGTGGGCAGGCGCTCGGCTATCAGATGCAGGTGCATGACAACTATATTGATCTGCTGCGCCGTTCTCCTGAGTTTGAGCCGAACCATTGCGCGGGCGGTGTCTACGGCGGGCCGCTGCCACGAGGCTGCTGGGCGGGCGGGATCAACTATTTGGGCTGGCCGCAAACCTATCCGGAGGAGCGGCTGGCGGGCCAGATGAAGCAGGTGCGAGCGCTCGGCATCTCGGGAATGGCTTATCTTGATGCCATGGGTGTCCCGCTGGAAGTCTCCTACAACCCGGAGCAGGGGCCGGAACGCTACCGCCGGGCCTGCGCGGACGGGGTACGCCGGGTCATGCGTGAGGCACGCCGCATCTTCGGCTCGGCGGGGATCGAGAGCGGCTATCTGTACGGCGTCACCGAAGCGGATTATGTCGGAACAGCATACTGCGGCGAAGCGGAGCCGTCGGTGCATGAACTGGCCGAGCATGAACTGGCCGATGTGCCGGTGCCGCTATGGCACATGGCAGTCAAGGGACACGCGATCTGCATCCTGCACGACACGTTCAACGCGGCGGTGGATTTTGGTGAGCCGTCGGACCAGACCCTCAGCCGCCGGATGCTGACCATGGCGGAGCATGGCCTGCTGCCCCGCAACGAGATCGTCGCCGTGCCGGGCGCTTGGGGCCACCCGCTCGAGCCGGCGCTCGGCGCAATGAAGCTGGAATACGACCTGATGGTCCGCCGGCTGGACGGCGTTGCGCTTGCCGCACTCGACGATCACCAAGTCTTAGAAGGCAGCTTGGGCGACAGAGATTACGTTTCGCGCTCACGCTTTTCCAACGGTGTGGAAGTGGTCTGTGACTATCGCCGGAGCACGCTGGAAATCAACGGCGAGGACTACCCGCTGCCGAACGATTTCGTGAAGCAGCCGGCAGTGTGGAGCGAATAATCTATGTGGAGCGAATAATCTATGAGCGCTTTCTCGCGCAAAGCCGTGATTGGAACAATGTTGCCCGTGTTTCTTTCTGCCTCGGTGCTCCATGCCGCGCCCTCGGTTTCAGGACAAAAGAACGTCTTGCAAATGGCATTTGGCCCAGGCGGCCTGGCTTCACTGAAATCCGGGCGCGACCAGCTTCTCAGCAGCGGGCAGCTTTCCGTAAGAAATGTCCTTTTTATGCGGCCTGACGGCACCCCATCCGCCTGTAGGGCGGAGACGGGGACCCTGAGCGTTGATGTCAAAAGTCGCCGCGCTACTCGCACCTACGGCTGGGGCCGTGTAAGCTGCACTTACACGCTGCGCTCAGGCCGGGTGAATTTAGACATCACGATTGCGAACCAGTCGAGCGACATTCTCAGCGGCATTCTTTTGCAGCCGCTGGCGCTGAAGTTTCCCGGCCAAACGACAGCGTTTGAAGACGATACACGTGCCGGCTCCGGGGTGGACAGTCCGACAGTTGCGGGAGTCAGCTACCAGGGTGGCACGCTTGCAGCGGCGAATGACGATGTGGTGCGGCCTCTCTATCTCGGCTTCCCGAGCGGAGATCCGAAGAAGCCAAGCTCTATTTTTCCTTTGCTGGCGGCCACTTATCGGGACGCTGTCTTTCCCCACTCCTGGCTGGCCTCGCCGCAGATCAGCCGTCCAATCTACCCCGGCGAATCGGACCATCTGCATCTGTCGCTGCGGGTCGGACCGCCAGGGCCGGCGCCGGATGATCTCGCCGCAGATGTCTACCGGCGCTACGCGGCGGCGTTTCCCTTCCATCTTTCCTGGCCGGACCGGCGTCCAATCGGGTATCTCAACCTATGTACGACTGTCCCCCACTCGGCCGGCGGGAAGAACCCGCGCGGCTGGTTCAACAACGATCCTACAGTGGATGTCACGACGCCGGAAGGGCGGCAGAGCCTGCAAACGCGGCTGCTGGCACTGGCAGATCACAGCATCCCAATCTTAAAGGCGACCAACGCTCAGGGAGTGATTATCTGGGACATTGAAGGGCAGGAATATCCCCACGCGATGAGCTATGTGGGTGATCCCCGGCATCTGCCGCAAGAGGTAGACCCCGTTGCAGACCGCTTCTTTCAGAAGTTCCGGGAAGCTGGTCTGCGTGTCGGGGTCTGCCTGCGGCCGCAAAAGCCGATGAAAACGATCTACGGGGACGTCGCGGAGCAGATGCAGGTCACCGATGACTTTTACAATTTAAACGACAAGATCGCTTATGCAAAGAAGCGCTGGGGCTGCACCCTGTTCTACGTCGACTCGAACGTCCACTTCGAGCCGGGTTCCAGCCCGAATGACGGCGACGCCTACACGCTCCTGCCCGCCAAGCTGTTTCAGGACACAGCGGCGGCAAACCCAGACGTGCTGCTCATTCCCGAGCAGCAGACGACGCGCTACTATGCTTACGCGCCGCCCTATGATGAGCTGAGACAGGGTGTTGCCGCGACGCCGGAAGTAGTCCGACGTGTTTATCCTGGCGCGTTCACTGTGATCTCTGTCGCCACCGACACCTCCGGCGGACCACTGGACACGCGCCGGGCCGAGCTGATTGACTCAGTACGCCGAGGCGACATTCTGCTGTTCCGCGCCTGGTACGAGACCCCGGAAATGAAGCCGGTGCAGGAGATCTACAAGGCCGCAGGCCGCTGACTTTCTACCATTTCTAAATCCACGGAAACGGGGGAGGCGGCACATGGAACAGGATGTTGACCAGTGAGCATAGCACGGCCATGCTGAACTCGCCGACAATCAATCCTAAAAAGACCGGACGCACGGCCCGGTAAAACGAAATCCCACCGTAGCGCAGGCTCAGGCTTTTGAGAACCCAGGCCAGCAGGCAGGGGAACCAGAACTCAATCGTGCTTTGGGACCCGGCCAGCGCGTAGCCCAGCGGATGCAGCGGCCACCAAAAGAGCTGGGAGCGCATCACGATTAAAAAAAGGGTCACACCGATCCCGATCGCAAAAAACGTGGGGATCTGCCAGTTGCCTCCCGCGGCGTTCGCGTTTCCCTGAAGAAAGGCCGCGTTGACCTTAAGCTGCACCAGCGGGCTGCCCTGCATCATCCAGCCGTCCATCCTCAGTGCACCGATCTTGTACGCCAGCACAAGCTGCAAAGGCACGGCGATCAGCACCGCGCATACGATGGCGACCACGATTGTCAGCGCGAGTGACCGGCGGCGCAGGCGGACCCCATCGCCAAGACGTGTGCTGTCCATCATGCCCGTCAGAAGCAGGCCGCGCTGGTCATGGCTGAGAAGATGATCCACAAACGCAAGGATCGTCAGACTCGCCGGACCCAGGCTGTGCAGGCTGCCGGTCAGCCGGAACAGGTCATAAGGCTGAAATGTCGTTTCAGTCATCAGCATCCCGGCTTCCGCTGTGGAGCGCACCATCACAAGCCCGATGACGAAGATGACGCAGACAATCTCCAGCACCGAGACCCATAGCGAAGCGCCCATCAGCAGCAGCAGCGCGCAAAGCGCGGTGACACTTCCCAGCAGCCCCCAGAACGCCGTCCGGTACGGCAGCATCTCCTGCGCGTCATCTGCGATCCCTCTGCCCATCACCGTGTCCCAGATGCGCCCGAGATGAGCACGCGCTGTCCAGAGGAATGATCCGGCCAGCACTAAGTAGGCACCGATGATCTGGTAGCCTTCAAAGACGGGCAGCCAGGTTGTCGGCATATGCGGCATTTCCATGCCGAAGCTGATCCCAGCCGCTTGTTCCAGACGGGTCAGGAAAAAGAAAAACCAGAGCGAGAACAGGATGTCAAGCGGCAGCAAATAAAAGAAGCCGAGCGCCGCAAAAGAGCAGACCAGCGGCGTCCAGGCAACCTGGTTCCAGGGCGGGGCCGTGGCGTAGTCGTTCAGAACTAGGGACGTGGAGATCGCAGGAACCGTCGGCACGATCTGGTGCAGCCAGTCAATGCCGTAGATTACGATCGGCACGGCCATTCCCAGCCAGACCTTTGGATCTGCAAAAAAAGGCCGGCTGCCTTCCTCGCCAATAATCTCCAATGGAAGCTGGGCCAATGGGAACGCGAGCTTTTCGTTCTCGCTCCACTGACGGCGCAGCAGCGCGGTCAGGCAAAGAAACGCAAAGAAAAGCAGACCGAAAAACAGCCCCCAAACAAGCAGCGGCGTCCCCCACGCTGACCAGGGCACGGACCGGCCCTGCGGAAGCCGCTCGTAGTACCAGGCGGTCACAGTCTGACGCGGCGCTCCGCTGGGATTATAAGGAACCAGCCAGGCGGGGATATGCTCGCCGAACAGCCGAGGCCAGCCGTTTTGGTCCGACGCAAAGTAGTTGCTGGCCGCAAGCAGGGGCAGCAGCTTCTGGACCATGCCGTGCGATGCGATCATCGCCGCCATCAGGCTCATCACGTAGACCGTTGCAAGCTCCGCAGGACTAAAAGCCCAGCGGCCCTTCAGCAGCCGGCTGAGGCCGCGTGTCAGGGCAAGCACCAGAATCAGCAGCGCGATACTGACCGGCGGGAGCTGCAGGTATCCAATCCGAATGGTCGAGATGACCAGCTCCGCCCAAGTGACGAGAACGCAGGTCAGAGCCACGCCGGCAATGCCGACCGCGAACGCTCGGACTGTTGCTCCGGTCGCCGCATCCATTTCGGCTGGGGTCTGAAGCGGGTCGGCGGCGGGGCGAGGCGGATGAGTTTTGGGGACTTCCATGGACAATTTCTTTAGATAATTTGTTTTGAATGCTGCTCCCCGGCACCAACTGTGACGCCCCAGTCCAGAGTGTGCGCGGCTCCGCCCAGGGTCAGATGAAGCGTTTTGATCTCCAGCATTCCTTCCACCACCTGAACCGTGACTTCGTTCCCCGACAAAGAAAGCGTGCCGAAGCCGGTTTCCGCCGAGAAAAACGTCCGGAACTCCGCGCCGCCAATCTTCGGCGCAAGCCAGAGCGCCTTGTCAACCGCCGAATAGCGGAAGCCGGACAAAGCCGCAAGCAGCGCGTAGCTTGCCATCGCGCGGGCGTAGTACGAGCCGCATTCGTATTCGTTGAAGGGGTTTCGGACCGAGCCGTCATAGCGGCTCCGCACGGCGGCCACCAGCGTCAGCCCTTCTTCAACCATGCCTTCTAAAATGAGGTGCGAGGCGACCTGATACTCGATGCCGGTCCAGACTTCGTCGCTGTAAACAAACGGCAGGGACGGCTTGCCGCCGTGCGGCCAGGTGCAGAGCAGCAGGCCCGCCTCATGCCCCAGCGCGTAGCCGGGCCGCTGCGTGCAGGCGTGGTCAAACAAGTCGGATTTGTAATTGTAGCGGAAGATGGATTGAAGCGCCGAGCGCACATGCCCTGCGTCCAGCGGCACGGGAATGCCGTACAGCGACGCCATCCAGCCGCCGATGATGCCGTCGGACAGACAGCCCAAGCCGTACTGGTACTTCGGGCCTTCGGCACGCAGCAGCGATAGCGTTTCAGGGTCCGGTGTGTCTGCGTCTAGGCTGTGCAGGAACGACTTGTCCTGCAGCCCTTCCCACTGCACTTTCTGGTCGTAATACTCGCCGTTGAAGAGAGTGCTGTCAAGAAAATAAGCCGCTTTTTCGCTGAGGGTGCCGTAGCGGGCCTGATCGCGCCCGTTCCCAAGCGCCCCGGCCATCAGCGCCATCGCTGATAGCGCTCCGACATAAATGCTGCCGCACATGCCGTCGGCTCCCCAAAACTCGATGTCATAAGTGTTGTGATGCGGCTCGAACAGGCCGCCGCGCTCCTCCGGGTCCCATGTTCCGATGCAGTACTCCAGGCTTCGCTTCGCCAGCGGGTACAGGGGCCGCAGCCAGCCAGTGTCTCCACTGATTTGCCAGTCCCGGTACAGCTTCATGATCCCGCCAAGCTGGCCGTCGGCAGCCGCGTGGTAGCCGTGGTCCGCCAGGCCGTCCGGAAGCTTGGCCCGAAAGTTGACATGCCCCTGCTCGCTGAGAGACCGCTCCAGCTCCTGCTCGCGCAGGGTGCGCTCCAGTTTCGGGAACAGGTGCGGCAGGGACTGGGCGTAGTTCCAGACATGGGTGCAGGAGCCGTGGCAGCAGCCGGTGGTCACAAAGCAGCCTTCCCAGGCCCAGACGTTGCCGTTTTCCTGGCGCAGCACGGTCGGCGACTTGAGGATCGCCAGATTGCTGCCGACGGCATCCAGCACTGCCGCCGGCAGAGTGGAAGAATAAAGCGCTTCTTTGAACGCGAGCGTCCGGGCGCGAAGCTCCGTGTAATGGGCCTGAACATAACGGGCGACTTCGCCGGCATCCGGCCAAATGCCAGCATAGAACGGACGCCACAGCGGGGCTTCGGTCTCTGAACAATCGCAGCCGGGGGGACAGAGTGCGGCCATCTCTTCGGCAGTCGCCCCCTGCCGGTTGTGGGAGTTCGGGAAATGCCAGGCCAGCACCAATGGGACGCAGACTTCCTCGCCGGGGCCAAGCGACAGAGCAACAAGAAGCGAGCCGCCGTTGCGGTTTGGGTTCCCAGCGGGGGCCGGCTGCACGTTTTCGCGAAATGTGCCGGTAGACACTTCGCGCCAAAGCATCGAGACGCCGTCAAACCAGCCGCCGCGAAACCAGTCTGCTTTGAGGCGTGGCATATGGGTCAGGGATAGAAGCGCCGAACTGCCGTAAGTCTCATGGGACTCATTTTCCGTGTTTGCAAACAGGATGCCACCTTCCGGCAGGACGGCATTGCAGGTGCGGCCCCAGCCCGAAGCGCCGCAGGCAAGGCTTGATGCGTGATAAGAAAACTCGAACTCAACCGTGGTGTCGGATGTGTTCTGAAACGTGTACTCCAAAATGGCGGCGGGCAGGCTGGAATGAATGTCGTCGCCAGGGATGAACGGGTTCCAGCCGGTAATACTGACCGCAAGAGGGATGTGCGGGTCGCGCAGCCGGACCTCGCCGAAGGGGTACTCGGCCTGGAACTCGCAGGTCTGAAACCGGGGCAGACCTTCATGGCCGCCTTTGCGGTAGCCCTGCGCTTGCAGGCCCTGGTCATACAGCTTTGCCGGGGGCAGCGGGCCTTCAAGCAGCTTTGTGACCGGCGTTTCTCCTTTGACATGAAGCAGTGCAAAGGCGGCATCGGTCGTCCCGTGGCCGTCAGGCACCGCCGTAGTATCGGGCCGGTTTCGGACTGAAAAGTCCTGCAAGCCTCCCTGCCCGTTCAGGCAGATGCAGCCGCTTCCAATGCCGCCGAGCGGCATCGCGATTTGCGTCAATCGGCTGCCTTGATAGACCGTGGAGTTGAAGTGGCGATTCTGGCTCATAACTGACTATTTCTGCAAATCTTTCTGCAAATCTTTCGGCTCGATCAGTATCTGCCGGTAGTCGTGCCGCTCCAACGGGACTGTAAGGCCCGCCGCGCCGCTGACGGTGATGGGCTGCCCGGTCTCGGCGTCCGTGATGCGGCACTGGGCAAGGGAGGCCAGCCCCATTTTGGCGGCGTCGATCTGCACTGCCGCTTTCGTCTTCTCGCCTGTGTTGACGACAGCGAGCAGGAGCCGGCCGCCGGGACGAAGCCAGCCGGACACGGTGACATTCGCGGTGCCGCTCGTGAAGCCCCGCTGCGGGTCCCAGTAGCCGAGGAAGCGGACGTCGGAAGCTTCCATGCCGAAATGATCGCGGGCGATCCAGGCTTCTTGATTCAGGCTGTTGGCGTTGGCGGACGCCAGCACGTCGTTCAGAAGCAGCATTCCGGTATAGGCTCGCATGGCCTTCTTGAGGACTGCCGGGTCCCAATTTCCCTGGTACTCCTGCAGGAAGTTGACGGCGGTGCCCCACTGTCCGGGGTAATCCAGGCGCAGACGCTCCGGGGACCAGAAGTCCATGAAGTCTTTGCCCATCTCAGGATAGATCACATGATGCTCGCCGTCAAGCGCGATGTCGGCGGACTCCATCCAGGGCGCGATCATGTGGTTGGTCATGTGGTAGACGATCTTGCCCGGATGGCCCTGCTCGGCAAAGGCCGCCCGCATCCGCAGGAAATACAGCCGCGTGTCGAACATTTGGTACGCCGGCTGGACCCGGCCATCCGGCAGGCGGTAGCCATGCCCGGCGTCAATGTTGTCGTCAGCCAGCGGCGAGACGTTATCTACATAGAACCCATCAATCCCCGAATCTTGCGCCCAGTGGCTCAAATGGTAGATCATGAAATCAGACAGCGTCTTGCCGTAAGATAAGCCCCGGCTGACATGTGTGCGCCAGTCCTCATCAAAGTAGGTCAGCTCCGGGACAAACTGCTCGCCCATGTTGATATGCTCGAAGTACGGCACGGCATTGGCCCGGTATTTGCGGAAGCCGAAGATGCCGGCGTTCGTCTGATGATGACGCGCTTCGACCATTTGCCTGCTTTTGGCCGGGTCCAGCGGGAACGGGATCGAGCTGAAGATCAGGCCCTCGTTTCCGGCGTGACCCTGGGACTCGACCTGCGCCCAGTCCTGGAACGAGTCATTTGTCCACCAGGTATCCATGCGCCACCGGGGCTGGATCGGCTTGGTTGGGGTCGCTTCCACCGCAAACATAATCGTGCGCGAGCCGTGCAGGGTCGTGGCGGAGCTGATAAAGTTCAGCACCAGATCCGTGCTGCGCGCGCTGTCGCGGCGCACTTCAATGGCAGGAACCTGGTCATTTGGCACCCAGCCTTCGTCACTGTCGGCAAACCAGCACAGACCGCCCAGCGTGTTGCCGATCCAGATGTAGGGAATGAACGAGCCGACCAGCATCGGCTGCCCATCCACGGCGCGTGAGTCCCAAATCCGCCCCATTTTTCCATTCGGCAGGAATCGGTAATCGAAGCCGTAGCGGATGCCCTCGCCGCAGGCATGAAGGTAATTCGCCGCCTCGTTTTTCAGCGGAATGACCAGCTTGAGCGACCTGACAACTGTGGGCTTCGGCGCATCCAGTGTCAGGTCCACTTTATACATGCCGTCGTATTCCGTGGTGACAATGCTCTTGACACTCACTGGGCCGAGAGTGCTGACCGACTGCACGACCACGCGCGGGCCGGCGGCGGAGAGGGTTTGAAGCGCCGCGCTTTTGGCCGTGATGACCCTGCCGCTTCCTAAGTCTGCCGTCAAATACGCCCCGCCGTTCGCCAGCAGGCTTCGCCCCTGAGTCGTGACCTGCTGCGGCAGACCGGCAGGGCCGATCCGCATTGTCCTGCCCCAAACGCCAAGCTGCCCGGCATGATAGCGTACCGGCGTCCAGGGTGAAAGAACCTTGCCGGCGTTCCCGAGCGGCGTGTTCCACCAGGGAAACTCTTTGGCCGGGTCTTTTTTGGCGAACTGCTTTTCCTGCGAGAACAGCGTTTTGCCGGCGGCATCAAAGGTGGTGAGCTGGGCGGTATAAGTGCCCGGCGGCAGGTTCGGCAGGTGGATAATGTCACGCACATATGCGAGGCTATCCAGATGCAGGTCCTTCTGGGCAATCGCCTTGCCGCCGCTGTCCCGGACGGCGACATGATATTTGGCGATCTGCGCCCGTGCATCATATTGGATAAAGTCGCCGTTTACACGCAGATAGTCCCGCGCCGGATTAAACCCAAGCGTCAGGTCAACGTAGTCTCCGGTGTCATTGATTTTTTGAGTCAGCGCCGTGAAGTCACCCCACTGACGCTTGGCGCTCCAATCGAAATAAGTCTGAGTGCGGTCGGCGCTCTGGACTTTGATGCGGTAGCTGCCGTCGCCCGGCTTATCTAAGTTCAGCAGCGGCGGGATGGCGGCAGTCTGCCCGGCAGGGACGGCAAGGTCGCCTTCTTTCCGAGCGCCGCCGTCACTCTCAAACAACCAGTGCAGAGTTTCGCCCTGCTGCGCCCGCGCGGAAAGCGCGAGGCCGAATGTCTGCGCCGACGGGTCCGCCACGGCAAGCACGTTGACGGCGGGTGCGGATTTGGAGAGAACAAAGCGGGCG
Organism: uncultured Armatimonadales bacterium; assembly: GCA_964241935.1. GTDB lineage: Bacteria > Armatimonadota > Armatimonadia > Armatimonadales > Capsulimonadaceae > JANXMY01. The sequence continues at coordinate 50,518 of CAXSZN010000011.1, read as the reverse complement.
TGGGTCTCACGCACGGAGAAGCTGCCGGACCCGGACACGGAGTTCTGTTCCCAGGGCCGCTTGTAGTTGCGGGTCAGCAGGGCGGTAAAAGAGAACCCGCCGGCAAACGGCTGCTCTTTATAGACAGACGTGCGCGGGATTGCCATTTCCATCTCCCAATTTCGCCCGTCGGCGGACAGATGGTTTTTCGGGTTCCAATGCGCCGTCCAGCCGATGCGCGAGTTGCCGGCGGCCGGTTCCTGCATAACATCATAGCGTGCCCCGGCGAAGTTTGAGAGGTACTGAAAAAAGACCGGCTGCCCGTCGGGGCTAGTCGTGCCGGCATCCAGCCAGATTTCGTAGGAGTCGTCAAAGATGGAGTTGACATCTTTATCCGTCTCCCGCAGGGCCTGGATCAGCCGCTCACCGGGCCGCAGCGGCGAGCGCATGGCGATGTACAGGGTGTCGGCATCCCACATCATCCAAAAGCGCGTCTGCCGGGTGCTGACTGCGTGTTCCGTGGTTTGCAGGGCGCTGAAGCTGACCGCGTTCTGCCATTCGTCGTCATGGACGATTCCGTCGAGTGTGGGCTTGTGCCAGGCATACGGCACAGTGATGGTAGGGACTTTATAGTCTGCCGCGACACCCGCGGCATGGGCAGCGTCCATTGAAAACGCGATAGTAAGAGCGCAGGCGAATGAAACTAGGGCGAAAATGCGCTTCAACGAAATGTGCTTCAGATTGTAAGTCATAGTTGTGAATTGAAAGTTTTTGACTGAGGCTTGCGGCGAGTGATTTCAGTCACTCGTCACGAGCGTTCTCAACGGCTGGCTCATTTCGCGGCCTGCGCTGTTGACTTTCTCGCTTCTGCATCATGGTAGAGGCTTTGGATCTGAGCATTCTGGGGATCGTTCCACCAGGCGCGGAACAGCAGAATGTCGCCTCGGCGAACCGCGCCGACCAGCGCATCATGGTCCTGGATCATAGGACCGTCGGGCGCATACAGGTTCATAAAGGCTTTTGGGTAGACGTCACGCACCCGGTCCGGTGTCGTGGTCACTCCTAAGCGCACTTCTCCATACGGCGCGGTGCAGGTAAAGTAACGCAGGTTCTTGTGTTCCGGCATGACCAGGACTTTGATCCCATTCAGCGCCAGCTTTTGGGTCAGCGTCTGAAAAATCGCCGGGTCGTAAGGGACATTTGGGTCGCCGTTGGAGTCCACATAAAAGATCGTGCAGCCCCAGCGCTTGTTCGCATACGCCATCTTGTCGTACAAAAGCTGCGTGACTTCGGCGTTTGTCGCCAGCTCCTGCTGATTGGCTGTGCTCCCTGTGACCACAAGCTGCTGAGGCCGGATGCAGAGGCCGGTGCGAAGGCCGGCTGCGCGGAACTTCTGGAAGTAAGCGTCGGCGACATTGTCCATCTCCGGGTCCAGGGTCTTCAGCAGCCGGGGATCGCCGATGTAGGTGGTCGTCTGCGGGTATTGTTCGCCTTCAATATCCCACGTCACCATGCCCTGTGCATTCATCTTCTTCAGCACGGCAACGCTGGAGTCTGCATAGTCCAGGATGCGCTTGTGGAACGCCGCGATCCCTTCCGGTGTGACAACGTCCACAGACTTGTCTGCGAACCAGCCGCGCGGGTTCGTCGCCGAGTGCAGGTTTGTCTCGCTTGCAGCCAGGTGCAATGTTCCAATGGCGCGGTGGTCCGGCCAGTGCAGCGTCTGCGGGTAAGTGCGGGCGAACCGCGTCAGCAGGTCTCCGGCCAGCGCCGTCTCGGAGCTGCCGGAGGGGCCGAAGCGCAGAGAAACATGGTAAACATCAGTTGCACCCGGCGCAATAGGCCGGGCAATATACTTGTCCAGATAGGGCGACAGAACCCAGCCCGGCGTGGTCGAAATGATAAGGGGACGGGACGAGAAATCGGCCCGTCCGGGAAAGCCGACCAGCAGGGGCTTCCCCGCGACATCTTCGTTGCAGACAGCCAGTGCGCCGCTGCCGAAGTCAGCGGTGACAACGGTCGGATCGCCGGTATTAGAACCGATATAAACCGCATTGGGTGTCCATCCCGCAGGCGTATTGGGGAACTTCACCGCCAGCACTTGCAGCGTAAGCTGCTGCAGGGTTTGCGGCGAGGTGTTGGTGACAGCAACGGCGAGGTTCAGGCGGCTGCCGCTCGGCGTGTACCGGCAGACGACGCGGCCCCAGGAATAGGTTTGGGTCAGGCGATGGCTGAGGGCGTCATAGGCCGTGGACGTTGGGGTCATGCTGCCCGGCGTCAGTGTGCCGTCGGCGCTTTTGAGCATAATCGTCTGGGCGCTCAGGCCGCCGTCGGCAAGCAGGTTCACACCACTATACTGAAGCGTCGTCAGGCCCGACTGCCCGCTATTCACTTGAAGTGCAGACACAGCGGGCGCAGGCGGGCTAATAGGCGCGGCGAAGGCGGGCGGGATCATCGGCGCGGCGGACAGAGCAAGACCCGCTTGGGCGGCATGGCGGGAGCCGCAGCCTTCCAGCAGGAAAATGGCCGCGATGGAAAGGCCGAGCGGCTTAAGGCGAGAAGTGAAAAAAGTCATTTTGAAAAGCTTCGTTAGAGAGTAAGAACCGAAAACAATTATAAGCCCAAAACAATTACGCTCTTAATGCCGCCCAGCCGATACTTCAGAGCGTCCGCGTGGGCTGCCTCACTCAAGCCTTAGCCATATATTTATGCTTGTGGCATTGCTCCGTAACAACACATGACTCCGATACATTTACAAAGCAGGGGCATTCGGCTGGTTCTTGTCTCCGAATGCCCCTGCTGCCGCCGGGTCAAGTGCTGAAAAATGTCCTTTAAGTAGGACTGAACGTCACGACGTAGGTGCTGTCTTGAGTTCCAGCCGCTTTGTCACCGCCGCCTGTGCCTTGCGGATTATTGGCAGCTACTGCTCCGACGCCCGGAGACACGGCGCTGCCGCGGAGCCACTTCACATGACCGTCAGCCAGCAGGTAGTTCGATCCGCCAGTATGAAGGCCAGGCAGCGAAAAGAAGTTGGCAGCGTAATTACCCAAGACACCTGTAACGGGTTTACCGGGCTTGTAGTTCGGCGGGATAGGCGAGTAGTAGTTGAGGCCGTCGCCGTAGGCGCAGAAGTCGCCGACAGAATGAATTTCCGAAGGATTGGTCGGATCCGCGGTGACTCCGGTCACCTCGAACAAGATAACGGTCTTGGCTGGCGAGTTAAACTGCGAGATTGCTCCGCCGACGCCGTTTGTGCCGCTGGAGGAGGCAATGGCGGCATTATATCCATAAGAGATAGGCACTTCGGCAGGAGTAGTGGCTGTATTCAGTGCCGTGCTGTCATCCGGGCACTTGTAAACGCCGGTGGACTTGACGTAAGGATAAATCCTGCCCGCCCAGCCCATCTCCTGCCAGTTTTTGTCTCCGCCTGCCGCCGGGTCAGTGCAGATGGGATATTTCTCGTCCCCGTCCTGGCTGTACTGGACAAAGGCGAGGCCAAGCTGCTTTTCGTTCGACTGGCAGGAAGCGCGGCGGGCGTTCTCGCGGACTTTCTGAAAAACGGGGAAGAGAATTGCCGCGAGAATCGCGATAATGGCGATGACGACGAGCAGTTCAATCAGCGTAAAGGCGGCGCGTGTACGCGGCGAGGGCTGAGTGATGGCTTTTTGAGTGATAGCTTTCATGGGACGTTTCTCCTTCTGGGATCAATGATGTCTGCGGGAACTATGGATTGATTCCGTGTCCTCCTGAACACGTCTTGCCCTATGGGTATCGGCGTTATTAAGACAGTGACAAAGAACATCTGGGGCAGACAATGACCCAGGGGAGTACATCAAGGTTTTGAGCAGCACCGGAGGCAAATGCCTCCAGTGCTGATGCTTCAGAATGTCAGCGAATGACAGCGCCGGGATTAGTATCCATTTGCTTTCACACGAATGAAAGCGTCTTTAGAGGTATCTGAAGTATTTATCAGCTTCGCGAGAGGCGACCACTTGACATGCCCATCGGCATAGCCCCAGTTTGATCCGCCGTTATGATAGGTAGCAATCACATTGAGGTGATCGTTGACATTGTTTGTAATGTCATCCAGCCAATGTTGGCGGAGATTTACATCGAAAAACGGGTTATCGTGAGGTTCGCTATTAGCCTCATTCTGGCAGTTCGGACTAAAAGAGCATACGCCAGTGTCGTCATAACGGATCCCAGACTCCACAAGCCAAATCGTGTTCGCGGGTTCAGGAGTCATCGCATCAGTTATAGTCCCATTGCCAGGGGCTGTAGGGCCAATACACATCATTGCCGTTTGTCCGGCATTGCCAGGATTGCCTGGAAGATTGTCATGGTACTGCTCGACCACACCGTAAGATTTAGTGATGTCGTTATTCGGGTTCCAGTCACCGTTAAATTGGAAGTTTGTCTTATCATCCGGGCATCGCCACACATATGCACTCTTAATGTACGGCTGAAGGGCGAACGCCCAGGACTGGTAATATTGACCATTGGCGTCAGGCTGGCTACCCCCAGAGTAAATGCTGCCGAGACTGTTGGTGGGAATAGTTCTGCCAGGCCAAGCTTCCTCGAAGTCCTGAATATACATCACCATTCCGAGGGCGATCTGCTTTTCATTGGACATGCAGGCGGCGCGGCGGGCGTTCTCGCGAACCTTCTGAAACACCGGGAATAAGATAGCTGCAAGAATTGCGATTATAGCAATGACGACGAGTAGCTCAATCAGCGTAAAGGCGGCGGAATGCCGCCGGGAGCGTGGGACGAATGCGTTCATGGGACTGATTCTCCTCTTTCATAGGCGGCGGGAAGGAATAAAGGTTTCCCGCACGGATCGGCCGCAGGCAATCTGCGGAACTGTGGCTGCTGTTAGGAGTCTGAATAAGAATGACAAGATGACTGCATTGTTCTTGATTTGAAACGAAAGTTTACGGTTTCGGGGCTGGCCCTGTAGACCCTCCTTCCCGGAGCGAGACCGGCAGCACCCGTGTTTGTGTCTCCGGGCGGCGGCGGCCCATGGCCTCCCGCAGCAGGCGCACGGCCGCCGTGCCGATGTCCAGCAGCGGCACCTCCATCGTAGTCAGACGGGGCAAAAAGTAGTCGTAGGTCTCGTTGCCGTCAAAGCCGATGACACTGACATCCTCGGGGACGCGCAAGCCGGCGTCCTGAAACGCTTCAATGGCTCCTACGGCGGCATTGTCGTTCTGTGCCAGCAGAGCCGTGTAGCGGTGACGGCTCCAATCGCCGCTGCTGAGCCACTGCTGAATGGATTTGCGGCCCTGCTCGGCAAACTCGTTCTTTGAGTCAAGAGAAAGGCGTGGGTGCATCTGGCGCAGCCCATGCAGGCTCGGCTCGATACCGGCATCGTGCAGCGCATCCCGGTAACCTGCCAGCCGGCGCTCGACCAGATGGCTGTGACCGGAAATTAGGTGCCCAATGCGCGTGTGGCCGAGCGCGGTCAGGTGGCGGGTGGCATCGCGTGCGCCGCCGTAATCATCGGCCAGGACACTGCTCATGTCGTCCGCTGAGTTCATAATCGAGACGCAGGGCAATGACTGAGGAAGATGCCGCAGCAGAGGATAAAGCGCTTCTTCGTTGACGCTGATCAGCAGTCCGTCAACCTTGTCCCATAAGCTGTCATCACTGGTTTCCGTTAAAAGCAAAAGCTGAAGCTTCGCACGGGCCGCTTCCTTTTGGAGGGCGTCCAAAAGATGCGCCCAGTAAAGAGATGTTCGTGTTTCGGTGAAGCCGCCGCCAATGAACCCAAGAATTCCCGTGGCCGATACCGACTTCGGACGCGCGACAAAAACGCCGCGTCCCTGCTCCCGCACAATCAGGCCTTCGCGTTCCAGTAGGGCATGTGCCTTCTCAACCGTCCCCCGGCTAATTTGATGCTCCTGACGCAGCTCAACGAAAGACGGCAGACGGTCACCGGCTTTCAGCCGGCCGGTCCGAACATCAGCCCGAAGCTGTTCCGCCAGGTCCACGTATTTCGCCGGTCGCTGCTGTACGGTCACATTCGTGCTTTCTAGTCTTTGCCGCTCGGAGTTCACTCCGCCATTCAATGCTTCACTCTGCCATCCAATACCGCGCTCTGCTGTCAGAGTAGGCTCATTATACGACGTCTCCTGCGTTTTGTCAAATCCTCTTGATACTTTCTTCATTCTTTTTTCCATTTATTTTGCTGTCCTTCTTTTTTCACATCAAAAGAAGCCGGGTATCTCGATTAGAAGCCTGCCCGAGGCTGCCGGCAGAAGGAAGCTTCCCTCGTTCTGCTGAGTAAGCACAGTCTCTGTTCCGAAGACTCGCGCCTCCTTAACTCGCCCCGGCAGACGCAAAGTCAGCCCGCCGAAGCTCATGCGCTCCTCAATGACATCAATATCCAGTGCTTTGCGTACCGGCACATAGTGCAGCAGCGTGAGCAGCAGGTCCGCGCCGCGCCGCCGGGGGACGCTCAGCACCGTGGTCGGCAGGCCAGCGCCGAAAAGAGGCAGGCCGGTTAGCCGCTCCATCGCCAGCTTCCAAACATCGCGGGCGGCGAGGTTCCCTGTCTGCCGGTATTCCCGGAACAGCGGATCGGCAAAGTAGAGGAAGCGCTCCCCGGCAACCACCGCCGCAAACTCGCCGGCCGCGGCCACCGGGGGCGTCTGAAAATGCGATGAGAAATGCGCGTCCGTGCGCTGGAAATAGGGCAGCACCCGGTCCGCCAGTGTTTCCGTGCCCTCGCCGCCAGTGACGTTCAGGCCGCGCGTGTAGAAAACGCGGTCGCTGCAGCTCAGCGCCGGCGAGAACTCCGGACGGACGCGCCAGTAATTCGGCCAGAGGTCAGTTTCGCCCTGGAACGACAGCGGCAGGAAGTCCAGCGCCCACCGGCCCGCCGCGTCGAAGCCGGACCGGTGCGAGAGGATCAGCTTGCCGCCGCCGGCGTAGTACCGGGCGAGTTTTTCCTGCAAGGGCGGGGTAACAACGACCGAATCGGGCAGAAGCAGGACCGGCAGGGCGTCCAGGCTGGAAGTGTCGTCGAGGACCGTGCATTCATAGTGAGTTTCCTCGCACATCAGCACTGCTCCTTCCTCGCTGACACTGGTCGCGTGGCTGTCCGTGCCGGGGAAATGCGGAGATAAAATTCCAACCTGCGGCAGCGCAGTGGAACCCGCATAAAACGGCTCAGCGGCTTCGCACTGAGCGTAAACTGCGCCGATCAGGGAATATGCGGCAGGATCAAGTGTTCCGCGTGGGGGAAGCTGGTCGCCAACGGAGTTCGCGCCTCCCAGTGCCTGGGTACGGAAGCACTCATATTCCAGGGCCGCCTGCGGCTTGATACCGCCGAAGTCGCCCCACATGCGCTGGAACCGGCCTGTCATGCCAAGCCAGGGCTTGCCGGTGGCGGCGATCTGCCGGGCGAGACGCGGAAAATGCTGGTAGCCCCAAAAGCCCGACGGCAGCGACTCGACCTCAAAGTGGGTGTAGTCTTTCAAGCGGGGCCGAACCCCAACGGTGCTGTCTATGAACGATGTGTTGGTCGAATTGTAAAACAACGTCGCTTGCGGGCGTATTCCCTGAATCAGCCGGGTGAAGCGGCCGGTGAACTCCGCCTGCGCGGCGCTCTCAAAGCGGATATGTGTGGCAGTATCGCCAGCCAGAAAGCCGTGCGTTTTGCGCCATTTAACGCTTTCGTCGCTCCAGCAGGCGTCCGCATGGAAAAACAAAATATCGAAGAATAGGCCGTCAACCTCGGTGCCGTAGCGGCTGAGAAGCTCGCGGACATGCGCCTCAATATAGTCCTGATACTCAGGATGCAGGAAATTGTTGTATTTCCAGCCGCCCGGCTGCTTTGTCTTCCCGTCGGCCGCTTCACCCCCGGCAAAATTGCCATCGCGAGTGATCTGCCGCCATTCCGGGTGCTTGGCGGCGGCATCTTCCTCCCAAACAACCGTCGTGTAAATGGGGGCGCGGATGCCGGCGCGGTGCAGCGCCTCGATCTGCTCGCCGAGCAGGTCGCGCCCGCCCCGGCTCACGAGGGCCGGATGCTGGGTGCCGGTTGTCGCCGGAAAGTAGCACATTCCATGATGGCACTTGGCGAAGACGGTGACACTGTTGACATGCGCCTCTGCAAACGTGCGGGCAAAGTCTGCCGCATCGAATTCAGCGCTGACATCGGGAATGTAGGGGCTGGTATGGAAATCCAAATGAACTTGGCGTCCATAGGCGGCCAAAATATCTGCGGGTGTCATAGGTATTGATGTCCTTCTTCAGCAGGTCAAAAACCTACTTCAATAGGGTACGCTGAAAGTCCTGCTTAAGAAAGCAATCCCCAAAGAGGAGCCATCCATGTCTCAGTTCACCCCTCAGTTCAACGGCCTCGGACTTCACCTCGGCAACTTATCGCGCTTGTCGGCGGCTCAAACACGCTCGATTTCGCCGGAAAACTTTTCCGGGGAAAAGGGCGGTGCCTGCCGGGCGACAGAAGGAACCGGGTCAAGTGCAGCGCGTGACCTGGGCACCGGCTGGAAAGTCTCACCCTCAATTCAAATCGGTCCGGGCGAAGTGCGCGAGATCGCCGCCATAGACGGACCCGGCGCGATCCAGCAGATATGGATGACCCCAACCGGCAACTGGCGCTTTTCCATTCTTCGCATTTACTGGGACGATCAGGAGCAGCCATCAGTGGAGTGCCCTGTCGGTGACTTCTTCGCTTCCGGCTGGGGTCAGTTTGCGCCGGTCACAAGTCTTGCCGTCTGCGTCAACCCCGGCTCGGCCTTTAACTGCTACTGGGAAATGCCGTTCCACAAGAAATGCCGGATGACGCTTGAGAACATCGCAAGCGCTGAGATGGTGCTGTACTATCAGATCAATTACACGCTGACGGAAGTGCCGGGCGATGCGGCCTACTTTCATGCCCAGTTCCGGCGGACCAACCCTCTGCCTTACAAAGAAGTTTACACCATTTTGGACGGCGTACAGGGCCAGGGCCAGTATGTCGGCACGTACATGGCCTGGGGTGTCAACAACACGGGCTGGTGGGGGGAAGGAGAAATCAAGTTCTATTTGGACGGCGACGGCGAGTTCCCGACCATCGGCGGGACCGGCACTGAAGACTACTTCTGCGGCTCCTACAACTTTGAGAACCAGACGACAAAGCAGTACCAGGAGTTCTCGACAGCCTATGCGGGGATGCCGCAGCTTATCCGGCCTGATGGCACCTACCGGTCTCAAACACGCTTTGGGCTGTACCGATGGCACATCACAGATCCTGTCCGCTTCCAGCAGGACCTCAAGATCACGATTCAAGCCCTCGGCTGGCGTGACGGAGGCCGCTACCTGCCGCTGCAGGACGACATCGCAAGCGTCGCCTTCTGGTATCAGACTCTGCCAACCGCCCCGTTCCCGCCTCTGCCGGATAAAGATAGCCTGGAGGTCAATTAGAAGGTGAGATTGTTTGAGAACGTGCTGGAATGAACCCCTACGGTGAAACAACAAGTTAGGAGTGATGGTCTGGCTCTTGTCTCAGTCCTTTTAGGTCTGCTCGAACTCGGCAGACGGCAGGTAACCCAGGCTGGACTGCAGCCGCTTCTGTTTGTAATCTGTTTGTAAACGGCTTCTAAGAAGTGCCCGATCCGCGCGTTGGCATCGGTGAGATTGTCGTGTTCATCCAGGTATACCTGTTCGCACTTCAAGGTCTTCATAAAGCTTAAAGCGTGGCGCGTGGACTACAACACGGAGCGACCACAATCAGCCCTGGGTCTACGGCTTCGTCCTCACTCAAGGTCAGACGGTATCCGTTGAGGCGAAAGAAGGTGGAACAGGCTGCAAAGCCAATCCTCTTGTTGCCATTCTCGAAAGCGTGATTGAGCGTCAGGCCCACCATGTATGCGGCAGCCATCTCTGGCAGTGTCTGATACAGGTATTGGCCTCCGAAAGTTTGTTGCGGCATCATCACCGCCGACTCCAAGAGGCCCTTGTCAAAAATGTTGAGCGACTCTGTTGGCGAATAGCGTCTGATGCCTTCTTCGTGCAGGGAGACAACTTGATCCACGCTTAGAAAGACAACATCGTCTTCGTCAAAGATACCTTCACTTTTATAGAAATAAGTTGACACTCATCGACAGCATATGGAAATCGAAAGACGAACTGTTTTAGGTACTATCAGTGGAGCCGCAGTGAATGGTCGCTTCTACTGTACCGGCAGCAGCGATCTGCACACTCCCTGCAAGAAAACAAGCAAAATGCTTGGGCCGAGTCAAGAAACATCTTAAGGAACAAAAATGCCGCCTGTATTCGTGCTGCAACATGCCGCCTGTGAGTCGTTAGGGATGATCGAAGGCGCTTTAACCGCAAGCGACCTGAGCTGGCGCTGCTTCCATACCGAAGTGGGTGATCCCGTGCCGCAGGAGATCGGCGCTGCCGCCGGCCTTGTTGTTCTGGGCGGCTCGATGGGTGTCCATGATCAAGAACAGTATCCGTTTCTTGGGGAAGAACTGCGGCTGATCGCGCAGGCTGTCGCGCAAAAGGTGCCGATCCTAGGCGTCTGTCTCGGAGCGCAGCTCCTCGCGTTCGCGCTCGGAGCCGGCGTGAAGCAAGCCGAGCAGGAAATCGGCTGGCATCCCGTCTTTCTGACGGCGGAAGCCGCCCAAGATCCTTTGTGGCATGATGTGCCGGAGACCTGGACGGGATTCCACTGGCACCGCGACTGTTTCGAGACGCCGCCGGGCGCGGTTTCGCTGGCGTCTTCCGCGCTGACCCCGTGCCAGGCGTTTCGCTTCGGCCGCTTCGCGTATGGGTTCCAGTTCCACCTGGAAGTCACCGAAGCGATCATCCAAGACTGGACCGCTGAGTTCGCCGAGGACTTGGCCGGGGCGGGTCTTGGTGCCGCTCCGATCCTCAGCCGCATCCCAAAGGACCTGCCGCCGATGCAGGCGGTCGCGCGGGAAGTCTTCGGACGCTGGGCCGCCCTCGCGGCGCAGCGAGCATCCGCCGGCTAACACTCCGGCGCAGGCTCCAGATACCCCAGGGCGCTCTTCTCAAACAGCGTTTCCAAAGCCAGCATCGTGCGGGTGCTTTGAACCACGCCTGTCGCCCGCAGATCCACCACAAGCTGCCGGATCGCGGGGATGTCCGGCGCGACCACGCGGACCTGAAAGTAATCGTCGCCGGTCACCCGGTAGCATTCCTGCACCCAGGGACATTCTCGCAGCAGGTGCAGTACCTGGCCTTCCTGCTTCTCCGAGCAGGCCGGCAGCAGCGTGATCGCGATAAACGCTCGCACGGTGAGGCCCTGCTTTTCCGGCGAGACGCTGATCGTGCAGCGCTGCAAAACTCCCTCCTGCCGCAGCCGCTCCATCCGCTCCGTCACCGCCTGCCGGGTCAGCCCCACCAGCGGGGCTAGGGAGGCGGCAGGGGTCCGGCTGTCCTTCGTCAGCGCCCGCAGCAGGGTCCGGTCTGTGTCATCGAGTTCTCCGTTTGGCATACAGTCATTGTACCTGTGCCGTGCCGCAAATGTCGGATGAGAAAACTTTTGTTGACATTGCTGCTGCTGCGTGTTATACTCAAACCACAAAGACGTTTTTCCCGCACCCTTGCCCGCCGGCAGGATGCGCGGCGGAAAAGCGTCTTTTTGCTGTCTGAGGCCTTTTATTAACAAATCGCAAGAAAACAAAAGGATTTAATTGCGACTGGAAAATATAATATGTATAATTATTGCGAAATGATTGACTCCCAAGAAGAATTGTGATATAGTAAAGCATCAGGCCAGTGGCGGCCGCCACCGGGAAGCCGGTGATAAAGGCAATGACGTCTTTTCTTTTTGCGAACGATTCCGCGACGCGCGATCTGCAAACCGAAAAGGCGTTTTTCTGTTTTTACGAGTTCTGTTTTGACGAGGGATTGAGGAGCAATCGTATGTGCGGCATTGCCGGAATTTTGCACAAACACGAAGAAGACGCGCCGATTGGACGGACGCTGCTTTCCATGGCGTCCTGTTTGCAGCACCGGGGACGCGACTCGGCGGGCATGGCGGTGTTCGGCGGCAGTGAGCCGGGGCTGCGCCTGCAAGTGATGCTGCCGGAAGGACACGCCCTGCCGGAGCCGCAGGCGCTGCTTGCACTGGGCGGCGGACGTCTCAGCAGCCTCCTGCCGGAGCCGACCGGCTTCTCGGCCTGCGTCAAGCCATCCCCCGGCGATGCGGCGGCGGCCGATCTTGCGCTTGTCCGCGCCATTGAGGCCGGTCTGCCGGGCGCGACTGTTTCGGGCCTGGGAACGATGCTGACCATTGAAAAGGCCGTCGGCCTGGCGGACGGGCTGGACGGCGCTGTCGGGGCGCTGACCGGGACGCACGGCATCGCGCATCTCCGGCTGGCAACGGAGTCGAGGATTGACCCGGCCCACGCCCAGCCGTTCTGGGGCCGGCCCTTTCCCGATGTTGCCGTCACCCACAACGGCCACATCACAAACTACCACAAGCTGCGCCAGCGGTTTGAGGCGGAAGGCTTCGGGTTTGCGAGCCACAACGACTCGGAGATCATCGGTATCTATTTAGGCCGAAAGATGGCGTCGGGCCTGACGCTCCGCGAAGCGCTGTCGGCGGCGGGGAAAGAGCTGGACGGCTCATATTCGTTTATTACAGCGACGAAAAGCGGGCTGGGGGTCGTGCGCGATCCTTTTGCCACCAAGCCGCTGCTGTATGTCGAGACGGACACACGGGTCGCTCTGGCGTCTGAGCCGCAGGCGCTGTACCGTCTGTTCGGTCCCGAAGCGACAATTCAAGAAATTCGGCCACGGGAGGTGCGTGTATGGGAGACAGCCTGAGAACGCTGGACTGTGCCGGTTTGACGACCCGCGAGATCAACACGTTTCTGCGGGACGCGGCAGCACGAAGCGCGGACGCGGAAGTGGTGCTGCTGAACCCCGACAGCCGCCACAATCTGGCGGTCGGGCTGACTGCCCCCATCGGCATCCGCATTGAAGGCCCGGTCGGCTATTACTGCGCCGGCTTGTGCGAGGGTGTGAACGTCTCGGTCCACGGCGGCGCGGGCTGGGGTCTCGGCGAGAACCTGATGGCTGGACGGGTGCAGCTTTCCGGGTCGGCAGGCTCGGCGGCAGGCGCAACGATGCGCGGCGGCACGGTCATCATCGGCGGCGACGCCGGGGCACGCTGCGGGGTCGCGATGAAGGGCGGCACGCTGGTCGTCGGCGGCGATGTCGGGTACATGACCGGCTTTATGATGCAAAAAGGCGTCTTGATCATCGGCGGGGACGCCGGGGAAGCGCTCGGCGACTCGCTGTATGAAGGCAGAATTTACCTCCGGGGCAAGGCGGACGCGCTGGGCAGCGACGCCGTGCAGGCGGACCTGACGGAAGAAGACATCGCGCTCTTGTCCGCCGCGCTGCTCGATGCCGGTCTGGACATGGTTCCGGCAGAGTTCCAAAAAATCGTTTCCGGCAAAAAGCTCTACAACTTCGACAAAAACGAGAAAGAAATCTGGAAGACCGCGCTTTAGGAGACCAAGATGACACTGATGATGGAGCCAAAATCGCCGGCAATTCCGCCGTTTCTGTCGCAGAATCCGGGCATTCAGCTTGTCAAAGCCGGGACGCCGGAGATGGTAGACCTTTCGCGGCCCTATCAGCAGCCGGGCCTCAAAAGCACGATTATTGATGTTCCCATCACCGGCAAAGAGAACGCGCTGACCGTAGGCCGTTTTGAGATGCGCCCGTCCGTGGACTTTCCGTTCTACTACGAGTATCTGGAAGTCAAGACAATCGTTTCGGGCAAGCTTGTCGTTGAAGATGAGGCGGGCGTCCGCTACGAAGCGTTTCCCGGCGACGTTTTTGTGTTCACGCCCCCGCACCTGGTCACGTTCCTCGCGGAATGTGACGGCACGGCAGTCTACGTCGGACACCGCCCCCCGGAGCCGTCGTTCCTGCCCGGCTTTGAGGGGACCGTCATCACGCCGGGCATCAATGGGTGAAAAGAGGAGTCCGAGGGTGAAAAGCAAGCCGGTGTACGCCGCGCTGGAACTGGATGCCTCGGCGCGTCGGCACCTGTTTCTGACGCAGGGGCCGAGCGGACGGGAAGCCGCCTGCCGCGCACTCGCCGCCCATCCGTCTGCCGCCGCCGTCGTGCTGACGCTGGATGACCCAGCCGAAAACGAGGCCCGGCTGTCCGGCGCACTGGCGGAGGCCGGCATGGACACGGCGTTTTATGTGGCCGGCCCGGAAGCATTTTTGTGGCCGACAACGCACCGTCTGCGGCGGGCCGGGGTTGAACGGCGTATCCGGCAGGAACTCGCCGGGAGCGCCGCCCGACGGGTGTACTGCGTCCACTGCCGCGCTATCGGTGAGGCGGTCACGGCGCCCCTTTATCGCTGCGCCGGGTGCGGCCTGACTCTCACCGTGCGTGACCATTTCTCGCGGCCATTGTCGGCGTACATGGGCGTAGCTGTGGACGCCGAGAGGCCCGAAGCATGACCGAAGAAAAGCGGCGAGCCGTCCAGGTCGCGAGCGTCGAAGCGGTGACCCCCAAAATCAAGCGGTTCACCCTGAAAGGCGCGTCGGGAGAACAGCTTCCCGCCTGGTCCGCCGGCAGCCACATTCCGGTGCTGCTGACCGACGGGAAGCGTTCCTGGCGCAACTCGTACTCGCTGATCGGGACGCCCGGCGAAACCGAATGCTATCAAATTGCCGTTCGCAAAGAAGGGGCCGAAGGCGGCTCGGCGTACCTGCATGAGCAGGTTTACGCGGGCAGGCTGCTGGAAATCGGGATGCCCCGAAACTTTTTTCCGCCGGCCCGCCATGCTCGGAAGCATATCCTGATCGCCGGAGGCATCGGGATCACGCCGCTTCTCGCGCATCTGGCCGCGCTGAAGCGGTCGGGGGCTGCCTACGAGCTGCATTATGCGTTTCGGGAGCGTGACGAAGGTGCGTTCTCGGAGTTTCTTGACAAGGAGCATGGGCCGCACGTCCGGACTTATGTCTCGGCGGAGGGAACGCGGCTCTGCGCGGCTGCCGTTCTGGCCCGGCAGCCGCTCGGCACGCATGTGTACATCTGCGGCCCGCATTCACTCCTTGCCGTCGTCCGCAGCGCGGCGTCGGAACTCGGCTGGCCGGAGTCGCACGTTCATTTTGAGGCGTTTGCGCCGCCGCCTGCTTTGGAAGCGGCGCCGTTCACCGTCAGCCTGCCCGCGCTGCCCCTGGACATCGAAGTCGGGGTTCGGGAAACCGTACTGGAATCGCTGGAACGCGCAGGCGTCCGGGTTGCTTCTTCCTGCCGGGCGGGGCAGTGCGGGACCTGCGAGATGCGCGTCCTGGCCGGCCATCCCGATCACCGCGACCACTGCTTGTCGGAAGAAGAAAAGGCGGGCGGGAAGTTCATCGCCTGCGTCTCGCGCTGCCGGGACAAGCGTCTGACACTGGCGCTACCGGGTTAGAATAATGCAATGACCGTTCTGCTCAAATCTAAGCTGCTGCCGGCGCTGAAGAACTCCCCGGAAGCCATTCGCCGCTTTCCATTCCCCTTCAGCACGGACCAATACGGCTACTCGGTCAACCTGGTTCCGGCAGGGCAGGGCGAGCCGGGCGCGTTTGACGCGCATTTATTTGATATTGACGAGCATTACCATACCGAAGCCCAGGAGCGGGACCGCATACTGGCGGAGGATTACGCTCGGCGGTATCTGACCCTGCCGCACATGGAAGACGCGCAGTGGGACTTTCTGGAACTCGGTTTGACGCATCTGGCACTCGGCTACCCGGAGCATTTCACGCTCTTTCGCGACGGCGACCAGTGGCGCTGGGAGAACCGCTTGCTTGGATTAAGACGAACATTTACGTTCGGCGACTTGTCCACCCTCCCGCAAGAGCCGCTGGAATGGCTGGGGCGGCAGATGCAGGGGGATTTCTGCCTGCTGGACCAGCGAGAAGGTGACCTGTATTTAGATGCGGGGCTGGTGACGTTCCCGGCAGATTGGTCGCTGGCGTTTGACCTCGGCATGACCTTTGAAGAGTGGCATGGCCCGGTCCCGCTGGCGCATCCGGCGGGAGTGTTCACGCGGGCCAAGAAGTTCCTGATGAACCTCGAAACAGACCGGCCCTGGCAGCGGCTGAACTGGACATTCACCGTCGGGCCGCGCCTTGATACTTCGCCGGAGACTTACCCGGACTGGGGCCGAGACAAACCGAAAGTCACGGCGGAAAACGCAGGCGAGACTGTGCATCTGCGGGTTGAAGTGCAGGTGCTGGCCCGCCTGCCGCGCTCGCATGGCGTCTTGTTCAGCATCCGCACTTATTTGATCCGGCTCGACGAGCTGGCGACTAATCCCGACTGGGCCAGGCGCCTGCGCCGGGTGCTGCTGTCGCTGCCCGCCGAGATAATCGAGTACAAAGGTCTCACGCATATCGGCCCGGCAGTGATTGCCTGGCTCGCGCCTCACGAGAACGAGCACTCTTACGAAGACAAATAAAGCTTGTATCACCCCTGCCAATGACGGCGCCCATTGCTTTCTTCCTCTCCGCACCGGCGCGGGGACGGCTCTTTTGCTATGCCCGCGCCCTTTTCGGCGCACAGGAGAAACACAATGAGTACCACTCTTTCCGGCCCGGCCCCGGTGGCTGCCCAGCCGAAGCTCGCTCGTACCGTCACCTGGAAGTCCGCGTTTGTCGTCTCGCTCGGCGGCGCTCTCTTGATCGCCACTTCCCTCGGCGCGATTGCCGGCGACCTCGGCCCGGCGTCCGTTTTTGTCTGGACGCTGATTATCACAATCGGCATTTTGCAGTGCCTGATGATCGCCGAAATGGCGTCGATGTTTCCGAATAAGAGCGGCGGAACCGCCGTTTACGCCCATGAAGCGTTCAAGAAATGGCCGATTGTCGGCGCAATCGCGAACTGGGGCTACTGGTGCGGCTGGGTGCCGGTGATCCCGGTCAACCTCATTGTCGCGGCCGGCTACTTGAAATCGTTTGTGCCGAGCCTGACCGACCATCAGGTGCTGATCGCAGCGATCGGAATGGCAGTCGCGCTGTACGCGCTCAATTACATCGGTCTCAAGCCCGGCATCTGGTCGTCGGCGGTGATGGCGTTCTGCGCCATCGGCCCGATGGCCGTGATCATTTTGTCGCCGGTGTTTCTGCCGCACTTGTTCCATGCGTCCAACCTTTTCCCGTTCACGCCGCTGAACGGCTCCTGGCATTCGCATGCGTCCTGGATGCTGATGTTCAAGTGGATGTTTGTCGCGCTTTGGTCGGCTTACGGGATCGAGTCGGCGTCCACGACCATTGCTGAGTTTAAAGACCCCCATAAAGACGCGCCCAGAGCGATGACGGCGGCTTCGATCGGCGGCTTTATTGCCTACGCAGTCCTGCCCTTCGTCATGCTCGGCATTGTCGGGGTCAGCGTCCTGACCCAGGATGCGTCGGTCGCCTTTCTGCCCGCCGCCCAGGCTATCTTCGGCCATGTCGGCGGCATTGTCGTATCCATCATGCTGATTACGGCTCTGCTGCTCGGCGTCCAGACAACGATCATCGGCTCGTCGCGCTCCATGTACCAGATGACCCATGACGGCCAGATGATCAAGCAGTTCGGCATCATCAATAAGTTCGGCGTTCCGGTCGGTTCGATGTTTGTGGATGCCGCCGTGACTATCACGATGCTGCTTGTCTTCAAGAACAACGTGATCAACCTGATTGCCGCCTCCAATGTTGGCTACTTGATTGTCTGGCTGCTGCTGCTGCCTGCCTACGTCATCCTGCGCCGGACCCAGCCGAACGCCGTCCGCACCTTCAAGCTGCCGGGCTTCTTTGTGCCGCTTGCGATTGTCATCACGGTGTTTAACGCCTTTTTGTTCTTCGCCGGCGGCCTGCAATGGGACGTGACCCCGATCTCGACCATGAGTATGTTCGGACATCCCGTGAACCTGCTGGTGATCCCGGTCGGCAGCGCAATCATGCTGCTGTTCGTGCCGTTCTACTTCTACCGGCGGCTGGTTCAGGACAAGCGCCCGGACCTCGTTTATTCGGGCGGACATCTCGCCGAGCTGCCGGAAGGCGCGGACGATCTCGGCGGACGCCGCGAGGTAATCCACGGCGAGTAGCGCAAAAAGGCGCTGGGAGAGGTGCGAGGGCGTTTTGGAACGAGGGCGTGAACGCCCTCTCCAAAACGCCCGTGCCAGCTCAACATCCTGGCAGCAAAATGTCCTAGACTCCGAAGGAGACACATCATGCCCGATAGCTCTGTTCTTTCACTCTGGCGCTACCCGGTCAAGTCCATGCAGGGCGAGGAAATCAACGCCTCACTTGTCACCGAGCGCGGCCTGTTCGGCGACCGGGCCTACGCGCTCATGGACGCCGAGGACGGCAAGACCGTAACGGCCAAGAACCCGAAGAAGTGGCCGCAGATGTTTAAGTTCCGGGCCGCCTTTGAGCAGCCTGCCGACGACACGGGCGCCGTGCCGCCCGTGCAGATTACAACCCCGGACGGCGGCCTGCTTTCCAGTCGTCAGGCAGGACTGAATGAAGCGCTGTCCGCCAGCTTAGGCCGCTCTGTGGTCTTTGCCGACAAGCCGCCGGACAAGCCGCATCTCGACGAATACTGGCCGGCTGATGTGGAGGGCCTCGCGCATTCCGACGCCGTCACCGATGAGAACACGCTGGAAAACACGTTCTTTGACCTTGCGTTCCTGCATCTTCTTTCAACGGCAACGATTGACGCCCTCCGGGCGGCTTATCCGGCGGGCCGCTTTGAGGCCCGCCGGTTCCGGCCCAACATTCTGGTGGATGCCGGGCCGGACGACTTCGCCGAGAACGCCTGGATCGGTAAAACGCTCGCAATCGGCGACCAGGTGCGTCTGGCGGTAACGGGTCCCTGCCCGCGCTGCGTGATGACGACCCTCGCCCAGTCCGACCTGCCGCGCGACCCCGGCATCCTGCGAGCCGCCGTGCAGCAGAACGGAGCCAATGTCGGTGTCTACGCCGAAGTCCTTCAAGGCGGCTGGGTCCGTCAGGGGGACCTGATCCGAGTCGAGCGATGACGCTTGAATCAGACAGGAAACGCTCTGCCGAAGTGGAGATCCGCCGTGCCGTCTGAGCCGCCCAAAGCGATCCTGTGGGAATGGCTGACCTCCGAAGAAGTCGGGGCGCTGCGCGGGGCGGGCATAGACATGGCAATCCTGCCGGTCGGCAGTACCGAGCAGCACGGGCCGCATTTATCGCTGAACGTAGATACGCTCAGCGCGGACCTTGTCGCACGGGGCGTTTCGGCGGCGACCGGCGTTCCCATCCTGCCGGCGCTGCCCTACGGCGCGGCTTGGGGGCACACGGCGCACTGGCCCGGCACGCTGTCCCTGTCCCCGGCGACCGTGACGCAGGCGGTGGTCGAGATCGGCGAGTGGCTGCGGGAAGCGTCGGGCTTCACGCGCCTCTTGATCTTAAACGGCCATGTCACGAATGCCGCGCCGCTCCGAACGGCCCTAGAAACCCTGCGCTATCGCCATCCGGAAATGCGGATCGCCCTGCGCGGCATTTGGGAGATCTCAGCCCGTGTTACCGCTGTCTATACGGCGGACGCGGCGGACTGGCACGCAAACGCGGCCGAAACCAGCCTGATGCTGGCCCGCTGCCCGCAGGGGGTCCGCGCCGAAAGAATTGCCGACGACCCGGACCGGACCGAAGACCTGTTTTTCTCGTATCCTGTCCCTCGCACGAGTGAACACGGCGCGACAGGAAGGCCGACGGAGGCGACTGCCGCTCAGGGCGAGGCGCTTCTCGCCTGGGCAGTCGAAGATTTATCTGCACAGGTACAGGCCGCGCTCATCGAAGAACCGCCGTTTCCGGTGAAGGAACAAGAGAACCTATGACTAAAGTGACCCGGTACACCGACGCGCAGATTGACGCCAAAGCTCAGGAGCTGAAGGCGCTGGGGGTCCGCTACGCCCTCGGCGCGTATGTGGACATCCACGGCGTTCCGAAGGCCAAGTGTGTTCCGCTGGCCCACTTCGCCGACATGGCGCGTGGGTCCGAGCTGTTCACCGGGTACGCGCTGGACGGTCTGGGGCAGGGGCCGAACGACGATGAGATTTCCAGCATCCCCGACCTTGACCGGGGATTTCAAATCCCGTGGAAGAAAGAAATCGCCTGGTTCCCTTCAGACAACTACTTTCACAATGAGCCGTATGCCCTTTCAACCCGCGTTGCCTTGCAGGGGGTGACAGAGCAGGCGGGGCAGCTTGGCTATACGTTCAATCTCGGCATTGAAGCCGAGATGTACCTGCTGAAGCTGGACGACGCGGGAAAGCTGGTCGTTCCAAACGGCAATGACAACTTGGAAAAATCCTGCTACGACGTGCAGCGGTTTCTGGAAGCGTTCCCGTTTTTGGACCGCATGACAGGGCTGATTAACGCGCTTGGGTGGGACGTGTACTCATTTGATCACGAAGACGGCCATTCCCAATTTGAGTTTGATTTCGGCTACGCCGACGCGCTGACGACCTGCGACCGCTACATCTTCTTCCGGTTCATGGCAAAGCAGGTGGCGGCGGAGATGGGCCTGATGGCTGTGTTTATGCCGAAGCCGTTTGCGGATCTGACCGGCAATGGGGCGCACTTCAATATGAGCCTTGCGGACGTCGGCACGGGCAGAAACTTGTTTGTCCCGGTCTCCGCTGAAGACGACCCGCATGGCTGCAAGCTGTCTGCGCTCGGCTGCGGGTTCATCGGCGGCCTTCTAAAACACGGCCTCGGCAACGCCGCCGCGTTCAGCCCGACGGTCAACTCGTACAAGCGCCTGCTCCGTAAAGGCCGCATGTCCTACTACTCCTGGGCGCCGGTCTTTAACTGCTACGGCGGCAACAACCGCTCCAACAACCTGCGCGTCCCGATGAGCGGCGGGCGGGTAGAGTGCCGGGCGGCGGATTCGTCCTGCAACCCGTACCTGGCCGCGACGCTGGCGCTGGCGGCGGGGCTGGAAGGCATTGCCGGCGGCCTTGACCCCGGCCCGCCGCACGGGGAGAACATGTACGAATACACCGATGCCGAGTTGTCCCAAAAAGGGATCTCTCTGCTGCCGCGCACCCTCAGCGAAGCCGTAGACTTCTTTGCCGCCGACCCGTTCATCGAGAAAACGCTCGGCAAAGGTCTGCGCGATGAGTT
Source organism: uncultured Armatimonadales bacterium (assembly GCA_964241935.1). GTDB lineage: Bacteria > Armatimonadota > Armatimonadia > Armatimonadales > Capsulimonadaceae > JANXMY01. The sequence continues at coordinate 29,398 of CAXSZN010000011.1, read as the reverse complement.
CATCCGCTACAAGCGCGAGGAGTGGGAAGACTATCATCAATCTGTCTCGCAGTGGGAAGTAGACCGTTACGCCCGGTTTTTTTGACGAAGTTTTAGTCAGGAGATAGTGTTATGCCGATCAATGAAGCAGAGCCGTCCCATATCTGGGACCCGGCCTCGATCCATGATATTCAGGAAAAGGCCCGGCTGGGGCGGTACCGGATCCGCGCGTTCTCGACTGCCCGGCAGCTCCCGACGCTGGAAGACCTTACGTTTCTGCCCGCTGGACTGACCCGTGTTCCCTTAGAAGGGTACCGGGAAACCTGCGATACGAGTGTCACGCTGGGAACACGTTTCGCGAAAAAGCCGCTTCAATTAAAGACGCCGATTACCATTGCAGGCATGTCCTATGGGGCGCTTTCCCGCAACGCCAAAGAAGCGCTCGGTATCGGTGCAACTCGCGTCGGCACCTCCACCTGCACCGGCGACGGCGGGATGCACCCGTCCGACCGCGAGTACTCGAAGATGCTGGTCTACCAGTGCCTGCCGTCGCGCTACGGCTTTAACCCGAAGGACGTGCAGCGGGCCGACGCGATTGAAATTGTCGTCGGCCAGGGCGCGAAGCCCGGCACGGGCGGCCTGCTGCTCGGCCAGAAAGTCAGTGCCGAGATCGCCGGGATGCGGGACCTGCCGAACGGCGTTGACCAGCGTTCTCCCTGCCGTCACCCGGACTGGATGGGACCGGAAGACCTCGCAATCAAGATTGAAGAGCTGCGCGAAGCGACCGATTGGCAGAAGCCGATCTATGTCAAGCTCGGCGCGGCCCGCGTCTATGAAGATGTCAAGCTTGCCGCCAAAGCCGGCGCGGACTGCGTGGTCGTGGACGGCATGGAAGGCGGAACTGCCGCGTCGCCCGACGTTCTCTTAGATCACACGGGTATCCCGACCCTGGGGGCCATTTGCGAGGCGGTGCGGGCATTAGAGGACTTGAAGCTGCTCGGCGTCGTGCAGCTTATCGTTTGCGGCGGCATCAAGACCGGCGTGGACGCCGCAAAGGCCCTCGCGCTGGGAGCGGATGCGGTCGCTATCGGCACGGCGGCGATTATTGCGCTGAACTGCAACGCGCCTTTGTGGATTGAAGACTATGCAGCGATGGGGACGAAGCCCGGCGCGTGCCACCACTGCCACACGGGCCGCTGCCCGGTGGGGGTGGCAACGCAGGACCCGGAGCTGATGCAGCGGCTGCCGGTGGAAGAAGCCGCCGAGCGGGTCGAGAACTTCCTCCACGCGATGACATTGGAGATGCAGATCATGGCCCGCGCCTGCGGCAAGTCCCAGGTTGGCAATTTAGACCGGGATGATCTGCGGGCGCTAACTTTGGAATCGGCGCTGATCACCGGCCTGCCGCTGGCAGGAACGCGCCGGCCTATTCCGCTGGATCTGTGGGGTGGGGGAGGAGCGTAGCCATGTCCGAGGCGACCTCAGACGTTCTGGTCGTCGGCGGCGGCCTGATGGGCTGCGCGACGGCCTATTACCTCGCCCGATCCGGCGCAAAGACGACGCTTGTTGAGCGCCGGCCCCAACCCGGCGCCGAAACGACGGCCCGGTCCGGCGCGATTATCCGGGCGCATTACGGGGTTCCGGCGCTGGTTTCGCTGGCATTGGAAGCAAACCGCCGCTATGCCCGGTTCGACGACGAAGTGGGCCGGCCCTGCGGCTTTGTCCCCGCGGGCTACTCCGTGCTGGTAGACGCCGCCGACGCCCAAAACCTGCGGGACATCACGGCGATGCACCAAAGCTTGGGCGTCAATGCCCGGCTTCTCACGCCGGGCGAGCTGAAAGAGATTGTGCCTGCGGTCAGGGTTGAGGACGCCGCGCTGGCCGCCTACGAGCCGGACGGCGGCTTTGCGTCGCCGCCGATGACTGTCGCGGCGTATGCGGCCCGCGCTCAGGATCTGGGGGCGGAAATGCGCTGCGGAGTTTCCGTCTGTGCCGCCGCGCCGGAGGGCAGCGGCTGGCGGGTGTCTCTTTCGGATGGTGAGACTGTTTCCGCCGGGCAGGTCATTCTCTGTACGGGCAACTGGTCGCGGCCTATCGGAGCGCTCTTCGGGCTGGATCTGCCGGTGACGCCTGCGCGGGCGCAGATCGTGGTTTTGGAGCGGCCTGCACCGTTTGCGGGAGTCTTCCCGGTCGTCTCCGACTTGATCAATCTGGCCTATTTCCGGGCGGACGGCGACTGTGGCATGTGGGTCGGCTCGTCGGACAATGCCGACTTGCAGGACTACCTGCCCGCCCCGGACGGCTACGACGAAAGTGTCGGCGCAAAGGCGATTGCCGATGCCCACCGGAAAGCCGCGCTCCGGTTCGACGGCATGGCAGAGGGCGATGAAGGCAGGGTACAGCGGGCCTTTTCGGGCCTGTACGAGACGACGCCCGACTGGCAGCCGGTGATCGACTCGTTTGGCGGAACGCTTCACGCCGCCGCCGGGTTTTCCGGGCATGGCTTCAAGCTTGCCCCGGTGGTCGGGGAGGCCATGGCCGCCCGCGCTTTGAGCCTGCCGGACCCGTTCGATATTTCGCTTTTTACCCGGTCGCGTTTTGCGGAAGACCGGCCTATTCGTTCCAGTTTCCCCTACCAGCGGGCTAAGTTTTTGCGTTAGGCAAACTCTAGTTAGGAGGCATATTCGATGAACAGCACCGAAATCCAGTCACTCTTTCAGGAAAGAAACATCCAGTTTTTTTTGATGTCGTTTGCCGATATGCACGGCACGCCTCGCGCCAAGCTGGTTCCGGCGGCCCACCTAGAAGACGTGCTGGGCGGCGCGGCAGGCTTTGCCGGGTTTGCCGTGGACGGACTCGGTCAGGGGCCGCATGACCCGGACCTGAGCTGCGTTCCGCAGGACGATTCGACCGTTTTTCCGCTGCCCTGGAAGCCGGGGCTGGCCTGGATCGCCGGCAACCTTCAGATGGATGGCAAAAACTGGGACTATTGCCCGCGTGCAATCCTCACGCGAAATCTGGAAGAAGCGCGGGCGCAGGGCTTCGCGCTGAAGATGGGTGTCGAGCCTGAGTTCTTTCTCGTAGAAAAGCAGCCCGACGGGTCGCTGTGCGTCGCCGATGCCCAGGATACCCTGGCGAAGCCCTGCTACGGACAGCTCTCCCTGCTGCGGAACGCCGATTTCTTGATGACGCTGATTTCTTACTGCAACGACCTCGGCTACGGCGCGTATCAAAACGACCACGAAGATGCGAATGGGCAGTTTGAGATCAACTGGCGGTTCGCCGGCGCTCTGAAGACCGCTGATCAAGTCTCGTTCTTCAAGTTCATGGTCCACGCGCTGGCGGAGGAGCGCGGCCTGTGCGCGACCTTCATGCCGAAGCCGTTCGCGCATCTGACCGGCAGCGGGGCGCATCATCATTTGTCGCTGTGGGATTTAGAAGAAAAAGACAACCTCTTTCTGGATAAGAGTGATCCGCGCGGGCTGTCGTCGCTTGCGCTTTCATTTCTCGGCGGCCTGCTGGCCCACGCCAAAGGGCTGTGCGCCCTGACGGCGCCTTCGGTCAATTCCTACAAGCGCTTCGGGGCAAGGTCCCCTCGGTCCGGGGCAACCTGGGCGCCGGCCTTCATCGCGCACGGCGGCAACAACCGGACTATCATGGTGCGGGTGCCGGCGCCAGGCCGATTGGAATACCGGACGGCGGACAATTCCGCGAATCCATATTTAGCTGCCTCCGGCCTTCTCGCGGCGGGCATGGACGGCATCGAGCGGGGGCTGAAAGTAGATGCAGGCCGCGACGGCAACTTGTTCCTGCTGACGCCCACGCAGGCAAAGGAGCAGAATATTGAGCTGCTGCCGGCCACTCTCGGCGAGGCGCTCGCGGAGCTGGAGCGCGACGAGGTCCTGTGCCGCGCCCTCGGCAGCGGGTACGCCGCCGCGTATTTGGAAACAAAACGTGCGGAATGGGAAGAGTACCATGAGATGACTTCCCGGAGCGTGACCGCCTGGGAAACCCAGCGCTATCTCGGTGTCTAACGTGTGCGCCGGCGGCAGCCGGACGTGTCACAAAAGGCAGCCGAATGTGGTGATGGCACTCATTTAGTTGTTCAAGATGATTTGGATGCGTCTGTTGTGCTGGTGCAAAAACAACAGCAGACAAATCTCGTGCATCTCGTCACACTTGGAAAACGAGAGCATACGCCGCACAAAGCGGGCTAATCTTTGGCGCAGAATGCCGCTGAAGCGCTCGATGTGGGTTGAAGCGCTCGATGTGGCAGGTCTGGCCCGCGCCTTATCAGCGCCTTGCGGCGCGGGACGGTGCCGTCAGGCTGCGGGTTGTCTCGCCAGGTTTTTTGGCAGAGGCGGCAGTGGTAGCGCTGCTTGCCGCTCTGATGACCGAGCAGGCTGACATGAAGGCTGCTGCAGGAGGCAAAAAAGGCTCCATGCCTGAAAGTATACCTTCAACTATTTAGGACCACTACCCAATTTCCAACTGGAACATGGTAGTTGTTGGCAATTTACAAGATGCTTCTCTAAAGAAATGAGCTGAAAAAAGCATCCCGCGAAAACAAACCACAAAATAAAAAGGCCGCTCTTAGAACAGTCTAAGAACGGCCTTACGAAGAGCGGGGGTGGGACTTGAACCCACGACCTTCGGGTTATGAGCCCGACGAGCTACCGGACTGCTCCACCCCGCGTCGTTACGAAGAGTAGTATACCTCCCGCTGCTCGCTTTGTCAAGAGGAAAAAGTGTAAAAGTTCTGTGCTAAAGTATGGAGGCGCTAAAGTGTGAGAATGGTCTGGTGGACCTGGCGATCTGCACTATCGCTGTAAAGCACGAGAAGGGCGGTGCCGCCAATGTGCGGCAGTGCCGCTACTGCCTGGTCGTAATCCTGCTTGCTGGCAATGCTCCGGTGCCCGATTTTCTGGATGACCGCGCTTTTCAGCGGGATGCCCGCCGCTTCAGCCGCTTCGGCCAGGCTGCCGGAAGAAACTCCCGTGACTAGAACGCCGCGCACTAAAGGCGAGAAGCCGAGAAAGACCCGGTCAGCCGCTGTAAGGGTTCGGACAGTCAATCCGAGCGCGGATGCAGGCACCGCCGGGGCGGGTGGAAACGCTGCCGTGCCTGACACTGCCGGTGAAGCCGCGCCAAGCGTCACCAATGCCGTGCCGGCCTGCCCGTCGCGCACATAACTCAGCCGCACCACCTGGCCGGGTGGGGTGGCGCTGATTGTTTCCCGCAGGCTGATCTCGCCGGAAACTTGCTTGCCGTTGTATTGGGTGACGATGTCGCCGGCTTGGACACCCGCTTTGCCGGCGGGGCTGTCTTCTTTCACGTCCCGGACCAGCGCCCCCTCTTTCTGTCCAAACTCCGCCTGGAGCGCCGGCGTCAGGTCTTCGGGCGCAATGCCGAGGTAGCCGCGCGTCACTTTGCCGGACGTAATCAGCGCATTCATGACCGTCTGGGCAATGCCGCTGGGGATCGCAAATCCGACGCCCGCGCTGCCCTCCACCGGCGACTCGATGGCGACGTTAATCCCGACGACTTTGCCGTCAATGTTGAACAGCGGCCCGCCGGAGTTGCCTGGATTGATTGCGGCATCCGTTTGGATCAAGTCCGGGTAGTAGCGGGGAGCCGACTCGCCTTCAATACTTTGATGCCGCCCAATGGCGCTGATCACGCCCACAGTCATCGTGTTCTGAAGATCAAAGGGGCTTCCAACTGCAATCGCCCATTGGCCTGGCCGGACCGCAGCATCGTCGGCAAACCCAGCCACCGGCAGCGGGGCAGGGCCGGGGTTGATCTTGACAACGGCAAGGTCGCTGCTGAAGTCGGGAAAAACCTTGCCGAGAAACACGCGCCCATCGGCAAGCGTCACCGTAACTGTTCCACCGCTGGCTTCTTCCACGACATGATCATTGGTCAAAATATAGCCGTCGGCTCGCACAATGACGCCGGATCCGGTCGCTTCCACATGGCCCGGCGCGAGGCCGGGACGCGGCGTCTGCTCCGAATCCGCCGGCGAGGCCGCGCGAAAACGCTCCGCTTTGATATTAACCACGGTTGGCTCGACGGTCTGCGCGATGCTGGTAAACGCTTCCTGCATCTGAAGCAGCGTTGTTTTCTGCTGCGGCGTGGTCGGTGCGGGCAGGTTTCCTGCCGTCTGCGGGTCCGCCCAGGCGCACGACGACCCAAACGCCAGCCCCAACAATAACAGTGGTCGGCATAATAAGAGTGCGCCGCGTGATATCGTGCGATGAGACAGTGTCATAAAACCCCCGGCACAGACTTGATGATTGGAATAGAAATCAGCGGGGTTTGAAAGCGGTAAACTGGACGCCGCCAAACGGCATAACGCGGGGAGTCATCCCCGCGCCCGATCCCAGCGGCGGCGCTTCAAAGCCGGCCAAAGTCATTGCACCGGCAGCGGGCGGATTTACCGAAGAAAAATGCGCCGGATCGTTAAACGGTGCCGCATCACTGACAGGGATCAAAGTGACGCGCCCCGGCACTTGACCGGAAAGCACGTCCGCGGCCGAAGGAGCGGCGAAGCCGGGGCTATCTAGGCGTGAAGTAAAAAGACTGGACGAAGACCGGGCGGCGTTCTGCGCTTCCGGCGCAAACGGCAAAGCAAAAGACACAAGGCTCACGCAGGAAAGCACGAGCGCCGATGCTAGGCGCCGGCCCCGCTGCGGTCTCGGCAGCCTGAGCGGCGTCTTCTGCCGGTCCAGGCTCGCCCGGCACAAAAAATGCCAGGGCTGTGTTTCCGTTTGTTTCAAGCGCCGTGCGACCGAATTCGAAAAGCCCTGCGGCGGCCCCGGCTCCCGCAGGCCGCGCAAAAGCGCCTTTACCTGGCGAATAGACTGCATTTCGCGCTCGCAGGAAGTGCAGATTCGAAAATGGTCCTGAAGCGTGAGCATCTCACGCCCGGTGAGCTGCTGGTCCAAGTAAGGAGAAATCAGTTGTCGCGCATGATGGCAATTCAAACCAAAACAGCCTCCAAAAAGTTTATGCGTTGCTGCAAGTTTATGCGTTGCTGCAAGTTTAGGCGTTCCTGCTTTAGGCGTTCCTGCAAGTTCGTGCCTTCAAAGACGCCCCGCCGGCAGCAGACCGTCGCGCAGCAGTCCATCCTGCTCAAAGGCCGCGATCTTCGAGCGCAGCAGCTTTCGGCCCCGATGCAGGCGCGATCGCACGGTTCCCAGCGAGCAGCTCATGGCCGCGCTGATCTCCTCATAAGACAGACCTTCAATGTCGGCAAGAATGACTGTCATGCGGAAATCGTTCGGCAGGGAGTTAAGCGCCCGCTGGATATGCTCGTCCAGCTCATGCGACATGACCATGCGCTCCGGGTTTTTCCCAAGATCGGGGATCTCTAAATAGACATCGCCGCTGCCGACATCAAGCGGCTGATCCAGGGACTGCAAGTGAGCTTTCGGCCTCCGGCGCAGATCATCCACAAACAAGTTGGACATGATCTTATATAGCCAGTTGTCGAACGGCCAGTCGCGGCGGTAGTTGCCGAAAAAACGGAATGCCCGAACAAAGGCTTCCTGCGCCAAATCTTCGGCGTCGGCATGGTTGCCGGTCATGCGGTAAGCAATATTATAAGCCTGCTTATGATAACGCTCCACAAGACGATCAAATTCGGCCCGGCGGCTAGTTTGTTCCTGTCCTAAGCTTAACTGCCCGGCTGCTGCTTGCCCGGAGGCGTCTGCCAATTCTGCCATGGGGTCCTCTCCTCACTATACGGCAGCCTCGGGGATGATGTTCCCACCCGGCTGAAAATCTGAAAATCTACCGGTCTGCCGTGAAAACTGGTGCTTTTGCTGTTGAAGCACGGCTATGACACGATTATAATGGCCGGGAGAGATGAAATTCTGATGAACAGAAGCGAGAAAAAATGAACACCGAAGAAACGCCGGAAATACAGTGGACAATAGCGGAAGAGAATATGCTGGCCTTGATGCGTGAAATCGAATGGGCGGAAGCTTATGCCGAGGACTGCCCGGAATGCAGCCTGGGATCGCTGTACCTGAACTTCCTGCGCTGGGAGCTGGTTGCAGCCCAGGCAGGGCTGTGAAGCAAAGAGGCGGTCCGAAGACCGCCTCTCGCTTGCTGCACGGCTTTGTTAGGACGCGCCTTCTTCTTTGGCGACACGGTATTCCGTGTTAAAGAACGTGCCGAGAGACAAAAATGTTGGTGCCCACAGACCGATAAAAATGCCTGTGTCTTTTTTGCCGGTTGCGTACATGTAAATCGCTGTGATGATAGACACGATGCTCGCGCCGTAAATTAAGCCCTGTACGTCCTTATTCATCGAAAATGCCCCGTTTCTAATGCGCTTCATGGAGTTCAAGCGTTACGGCAGTATACCAGACAATGCCTGGTTGACAAACCTTTCCGCCTGCCGCTATAATAACCTGCGCCCGTTTATATTCTCCCTCGCCGATGACCTAGTGGATAACCGAGTGGATGACCGAGTGCCGGAGCGCCAAAACAACAATGGACAGTCATAGTCCCGCCACCTATTTTTCGGATTATCTCGCGCATGAGCCAGCCCCCGCCGCGTTCCAATCGCAGCGCCGGGCCGACGCTGCCCCTGGCGTCGCCCCCGCCGGCTTCTTCCGCGCCGCAAAGCGGGCCGCTTCCGGCCCCGTCGCGGCGGCCCCTTTGGCTTGTCCTGCTTTCCGTGCTGGGTCCCGGCGTCATTGCGGCGGCGGCAGGGAATGACGCCGGCGGCATCGCGACATATTCCCAGGCCGGCGCTCAGTACGGCCTGTCTCTTTTGTGGAGCATCGCGGTCGTCACCGTCGGCCTGATTGTCGTGCAGGAAATGTGCGCCCGCATGGGAGCCGTCACCGGCAAGGGCCTGGCCGCGCTGATCCGCGAGAACTTCGGCGTTAAAGTCACGGCATTCGCCATGCTGGTCCTGTTAATTGCAAACTTCGCGACCACCGTCTCCGAGTTCGCGGGCATCGCCGCAGTCGGCGAGCTGTTTCATATCAAGCGACTTTACACCATTCCCTTAGCAATCGCTCTTGTTTGGCTGCTGGTTTCGCGCGGCTCGTACCAGAAAGTCGAGCGCATTCTTCTAGTTGCGTCTTTAGTGTTCGCGACTTACATCATCACGGCGCTGAAAATCGGTGTGCCGTGGGCGGAAGTCGGCAGAAACACATTTGCTCCGGCGCTGGGAAAGCTGAACTGGCGCGACAGCGGCTTAATACTGATGGTGGTCTCGCTGATCGGCACGACGATTGCGCCGTATATGCAGTTCTACCAGCAGTCGGCGGTGCGGGACAAAGGCATTCAAATGCGCGATTACAGCCTGACCCGCTGGGACACGATCATTGGCTGCATCCTGTCTAATGTCGTCGCCGCATTCATCATTGTCACCTGCTATGGCACGATCTATCTGCACGGCCATCGCGGCATTGCGGACGCCAAAGACGCGGCTCTTGCGCTTGTGCCGCTGGCGGGCAGGCTTGTCGCCTATGGCCTGTTCGCGTTCGGCCTGCTGAACGCTTCTTTGATGGCCGCCGTGATTGTGCCGCTGTCCACCGCGTATGCTGTCACCGAGTCGCTCGGCTGGGAGTCAGGTTTGGGGCGGCGTATTCGGGATCTGCCGCTGTTTTACGGCACATACGGCGCGATGATTCTTTTAAGCGGCCTTGTCATTCTCTGCTCCTCGTCAAGCCTCATCGGCATCATCATTCAGGCCCAGGTCGTCAACTGTGCCCTGCTGCCTCTGGAGCTGATTTTGATGCTGATTCTGATTAATCGCCGCCGCGTGATGGGCAAGTACCGCAACTCGCTTTGGGACAATGTCGTGGGGTGGGTCACAACAAGCGTCGCAGGCGGCTTAGCGCTGTACTATTTCGCCCAGCAACTCTGGTCGCATATGCACTCTGGTTAGCCGGTCTTGACGTTTAGGAAACCTGCAACATGGCGTATAAGATACTCGTTGTGGACGACGAGCCGACCATTGTCCGGCTGATGGAGTTCATTTTGGCCCGGCAGGGGCATGAAATGCTGATCGCCGTCAATGGCGAAGAAGCGCTGCAAAAAATCCGGGCGCACCAGCCGGATTTGGTGCTTCTGGACATCATGATGCCGCGTATTGACGGCTACGAAGTCGCGCAGCAGCTCCGGGCTGATCCCAAAACCGCCGCCTTGCCGGTTATCATGCTGTCTGCCAAAGCCCAGGAAGAAGACATCCGGCGCGGCGAGGAAGTCGGCGTGGACGCCTACGTCACCAAGCCATTCAGCCCGGAGCATCTGGTCCAGGTTGTGACCGAGCATCTTCAGCGTCTTGAAGACTAATTTTGTCAGGAAGTAACGAATGCAGGAAATCGTGCCCGGCGTGGCTTATCTGCCGCTGACCATTGAAAATGTTTATTTTGCCGGAAAGCCGGGGCAGCCCTGGGCGCTGATAGATACCGGCACGCCGGGCATGGCAGGGCGTATTCTTGCCGCCGCCGCTGAGCGCTACGGCGAGAATGCCCGCCCGGAAGCGATTTTACTGACCCACGGCCATACCGACCACGCCGGCTCCGCCGCCGCCCTGGCGGAAGTCTGGAACGTGCCGGTTTATGCTCATCCGCTGGAGCTGCCTTATCTGACCGGCAAATCAAAATATCCGCCGAAAGACCCGACAGTGGGCGGCGCGATGGCTCTGCTGTCCCGCGTGTTTCCCATGAACGTCACAGACCTTGCCGGCCTCTTGCAGCCGCTGCCCGACAGCGGTTCTGTGCCGGGCCTGCCGGACTGGCAGTGGCTAGGTACACCGGGGCATTCGCCGGGCCATGTATCCTACTTCAACGCAGGTAAATCCGTGCTTCTCGCGGGCGATGCCTTCGCGACTGTCAACATGAACTCGTTCGCGGCTCTGCTCACCAAGAAGCCGGACATCTCGCTGCCGCCCCCGCCGTTCACCTGCGACTGGGAAGCCGCCCGCAAATCTGTCGCTCTGCTGGCCGGGCTTGGCCCGGTTGCCGTCGGTGCTGGGCACGGCGCTCCAATGAGCGGCCCGAACATCCCTGCAGACCTGCGGCGCTTCTCGCAGGAATTCACGCCGCCCGCGCATGGCCGCTATGTCGGCAGCCCAGCCCAAACCGACTTGAACGGCATCGTTTCCCTGCCGCCGCCCGCGCCGGATCTGTTTCCGGTGCAGGCCGCCGCCCTAGTCGCCATCGCCGCTGGCGGCCATGCGCTGTCCAGAAGATAACCCCCTAACCCCCAATAATGGGGGAACCGGATTAGAAGAAGGGCGAACATGGCAGAAAGGGCGAACATGGCAGAAAGGGCGAACATGGCAGAAAGGGCGAATACGGGGGCGCCCCGACGTCCGATAGAACCCGTAGGGGCAGGTCCCCGTGCCTGCCCTTCTTGTCCGTGCCTGCCCTTCTTCTGTCATGCCTGCCCTTCCCGCCCAAAAGTTGTCCACTTGTTGAACGAGAAAGGATTTTCTAAAACTGCACTCCTTCGCCTTCAACCACTTCCCCGAGCCGGTACGCAGTCTCCCCCGACGCTCGCAGCCGGGTCAGCGCGTCTTCCGCCGCGTCCGGGGCGACAATCAAGACAAATCCGATCCCCATGTTGAAAACCCGGAACATTTCGGTTTCGGAAACGCTGCCGGCGTCTTGAATCAGCCGAAACAGCGGCGGCACGGTCCATGCCGCTTTGTCAATCTGGACACCGATGCCCGCCGGCAGCACGCGCGGGATGTTGTCCCAAAACCCGCCGCCGGTCAGATGCGCCATGGCTTTGATTGGGGCAGGGGACAGATCTAACAGCGGCAGGACCGACGGCGCGTAACACCGGTGCGGCCACAGCAGCGCTTCGCCAAGCGTCACGCCGCCTAGTTCCGGCACGGCGGCGTCCAGCGTCATCCCCGCATCTTCTAAAAGTGCCTGACGCGCCAGCGAGTAGCCGTTCGTGTGCAGGCCGTCCGACGCCAGGCCGATCACGACATCGCCCGCTCTCACGCCGCTGCCGTCCACGATCCTGCTCCGCTCAACGACGCCGACAATGCACCCGGCCAGGTCATACTCGCCGGCTGCGTACAAGCCCGGCATTTCCGCCGTCTCGCCGCCGATCAAAGCGCACCCGGCTTCGCGGCAGCCGTCGGCCAGCCCGCGTACGACCTCGGCGGCAACACCCGGCTCCAGCCGCCCGGTGCCGAAGTAATCCAAAAAGAACAATGGCCGTGCGCCCTGCACGAGAATGTCGTTGATGCAGTGCGACACTAAATCTTTGCCGATAGTGCCGTGCCTGCCGGTCGCAAACGCGATTTTGAGCTTTGTCCCGACCCCGTCAATCGACGACACCAGCACCGGGTCCGTCAGCGGCCCCAGCGCCGACAGCGCAAACATGCCGCCAAAGGAGCCGGTCTCCGTCAGCACCCCCGGCGTCAGCGTCCCTTTGATGTGCGCCTTCATGCGCCCGACGGCATCGCCCGCTGCATCAATATCCACCCCCGCCCGCGCATATGCGCTGCCGTTAGACTTCTGCTCTTCACTCATGCGCCTATTATAGCACAAGCGTCAGGGCAGGCAAAGGAAGGAGATAGGCAAAGAAATACCGCCCGCGACCGGATTGGCCGCAGGCGGTTTCAAGAGAAGCTGCAGGATTAGTTGCAGTTCGGGTGAGCGCCATCGGCGTCCGTGGCCCACAGGCAGATGTTGGAAACGACCTGCTCATAGCGGATTGCTTTGGCATGACCATCACTGAACTCGCAGTTGATCAGGCTAGTGTGGCGAGCCTGAACATTGGCCAGATTAGCCGAAGTCGGAGTTCCCGGCGCAGCAGTGCTGCTTGCGTAGCTGTACTTGCTGTTGCCCAGGTTGGCCCAATACTGCGGATACTGAGCGCCCAAGCCGGCGACATAGGCTGCATCCACAGCAAGCGTCGTGGGATCGGAAACACCATTGTAGTTAGCCGGAATGCCGCTCTGATTGTTAACGTCAGGAGCGACACCGTAATAAGTGGCATCCGTAATGACGATTGTGTTAGCAGGGCGCGTGACGGAAGCAAGCGCCGAGCCTACGCCCGCCGGACTGATCCAGCAGTCGTTGTGCCCGTAGCTATTTTCGCCGCCATAGCCGACGCCGCCGCAGCCAACGGTTGACTGGTTTGCAGAGGGATCGCCGCCGCAGACTGAGCCTTGAGGATCAGTTCCGGTCCAGCCGTTCGGAGTGTCAGGGCACTTGAACAGGTCATAGCTCTTGGTATAAGGCTGAAGCATCGAGATCCAGAAGGTACGTGACAGCGCGTTTCCAGTGACGGACCCTGCCGGTGCAGGGCCGCCGTTCGCCGCTAACAGCGGATTGCAGGGAGCGCCGCCAGGGCAGTTAATACGATGGGGGTAGTTCAGTTCGTCGTAGTCCTGGGTGTACTGAATAGACGCCAGGCCGATCTGCTTGAGGTTGGACAGGCAGGCGGTGCGGCGGGCGTTCTCGCGGACCTTCTGGAACACGGGGAACAGAATGGCAGCGAGAATCGCGATAATGGCGATGACGACGAGCAGCTCAATCAAGGTAAAGCCCTTGCGCTTGGACGAGGCGGACGGCACGCATGTGTGCAGCATTTGGTCGGGTCTCCTGTGGCTAAAAGTATGGCGAGCCATAACGGGTAAAAAGCGCTGCTCCATTGCAGTCTGCTTGGTTTTCTTTCAGCGACAGTATACTGCACAAATCGGACACCGACATTAAGGCAATGTTAAGGGAACATTAAGTTTAGATTAAGAATTCATAAGGGCAAAAAGACTTATCCCGAATTCTGCCGGGTCAGCCGAAGAAGCGCCGCTTCCAGCGACTGCATCATTGCGGCAATCGCCTCGCGGCGGGGCAGGGCGGCGTAGTCCTGGGGGAAGATCGGCGGGCCGTAAGCGACCCGGACCGGGCGGAGTGAAAAGCGGGGCCGCAGCTTGCCGTAAGGCACGACGCCGTTTGTGCCGGTGATGCCGACCGGAACAATCGGCACGCCGGTCCGCAGCGACAGCAGCGCCGCGCCGGGCTGAAGCTTTTGCAGCGTACCGGTCTCCGACAAGCGGCCTTCAGGAAACAGCACAACGGGTTCCCCGCCGCGAAGCAGCGCCTCGATCCGGCGCAGGGCGTCTCGGTCGGCGCTGTCCCGCTTGATGGGGAACCCCTGAAAGTGCGAAAAAAACCAGCCCAACACCGGGATTTCGAACAGCTCGCTTTTGCCGACAAACCAGGCGCGGCGCGGCGTGGACACAAAGATCGCCGGCGGGTCACAGTCGCTGATGTGGTTCGGACAATATAAAAACCCGCCCGCCGCCGGGACATTGCTCTCGCCGCTGGACTGCAAGCGGCCCAAAACACGCATCAGCAGACGCAGCAGAACAAAAACGACAGGATAAAGCAGGAAGTAGATCATATCAAATGGCCTGCTCCCGTGCCGCGATTTCCTCGGCGGCGTCAGACTCGCGCAGGAACGACACTGCCGCAAGCGCAAGCAGAAGGCAGACGGCGCAGACAGCGAAGATCACTCGGTAGCCGCTGTGGTTGATGAGGCTTCCCGTCAAGTACACCGCTCCAGGCCCAGCCAGTGATGCCGCCGCAGTCTGAAAGCCGACGTAAAAGCCGATCTCTTTGGCCGGGACCAGCCGGGTTAAAAGAGGATACGCCGACGCATTCTGCGCCCCAATGCCCAGGCCGGCCACCGCAAGAACAATCGCCACAGACAGCAGCGACGAGACCCAAAGCGCATTCAGCGCGGCAGCCGCCACGAGGGCCATGCTCAGCATCAAAAGCCGCTTGGACCCGAGGCGGTCGCCGAGCGGCCCGAAGGCAAGGCTGCCCACGGCAGTCATCACAATCAGAAACGCCGACAAAGCCAGCGAAACCGCGTTGCCGCACGCGGTCACCTGCTTGATGAAAGTAGTCAAGTACGGTGTCACTGCGCCGACCCCAGCGCCGAACAAAAAGAACATCACCATGTAAAGCCGGGCTTGCCGGAGTGTCCGCAGCCCACCAAGCGCAAGGCCAATGTCGCCGAAAGCGCCGCGCGGCGACGCGGCGGGCGCGACAACACGCGGCTCTCGTGTCCGGGCGCAGGTGAGCAGAGTCGTGAAGAGCATCAAGAAAGCGACCAATGGAAAGCCGAGGCCGAGGGGAAGATGCAGCTTCGGCAGCAGAAGCAGCGCCGCCAGCAAAATCAAGATCAGTACCTGGCCTACTGCTCCAACAAAGAACCAAATCCCGGTGACGCGGCCCCGCTGCTCCGGGGTCGTAATGTCCGTCAGAAGAGCCTGGTAGGGATCAGCGGCGACATTGAATGTGAGGGTGAACAAAAAGATGCAGATGAGTATCCCGGCAAGCCGCAGCGGCGGCGGCAGAAGCGCGGCGGCAGGTGCGAGCAGCAGAAACACTGCCGAAACTACGATGAACATCCGCATGAACGGCCGCCGCCGCCCGCCTGGCCCAGTCATCCGGTCGGAAACGGAGCCGACAACGGGCTGAATGAAGATGCCCTCAAACGAATGCGATCCCCCGACTAATCCCTGCACCACCGCATTGTGAGTATAGCCCGGTATCCACAGGGTCAGGGCAAAGTTGTTGAACGCATAAAATGCCCCATAGCCGAGGTTTGCCAGGCAGTACCAGAAAATTCCCGAACGCGAAAGCGGCCTGGCTGCAAGCGACGGCTGTTCTTGATTCATTCTTGTTTGAGCTTATTCTTTTTCCAGCAGCCGTCCGTATTTCTCGGCGACGACTTTGCGCTTGACTTTAAGGGTGGGGGTCAGCTCGCCGCTGTCCTGAGTGAAGGCGTGGGGCAGAAGGGCGATGCGCTTGATTTTCTCAAAGTCGGCCAGCTCTTTGGAGAGCTTGTCAATCTCGCTTTTAACATATTTGCGGGCGGCGGGATCGGCGGCAAGCTCTTCAGGCTTTTTGGCGTCGTCGCCCTTGTCTTTGGCCCAGGCTTTTAAGAGATCGTAATTTGGGACCACGAGCGCACTGACCGTGCCGGAATTGTCGCCAAGCAGGACAACTTCAGACAGCAGCGGTGAGCGCTTCAGCAGGGTTTCAATCGGCTGCGGCGCGACTTTTTTGCCGTTCGCCAGCACCAGAATGTCCTTCTTGCGGTCGGTGATTTTCAAGTAGCCCTGGGCGTCAATCTCGCCGATGTCCCCAGTATGGAACCAGCTTTCGGCGTCAAGAACTTCAGCGGTCGCATCGGGCAGGTTCCAGTAGCCGCGCATAACCGTCGGGCCTTTGACCAGGATTTCGCCGTCCTCGGCGATTTTAATCGAAACGCCGTCCAGGTGCGTTCCGACCGTGCCGATTTTAACGCGCCCGCGCGGGTTCGCCGCCGCCGCCGCCGTTGTCTCTGTTAATCCCCAGCCTTCCAGAATTGGAATGCCGATGGCGAGAAAGAACGTCGCTGTGGCGGGGCTGAGCGGTGCGCCGCCGCTGACCAGAAACTTGACCTTGCCGCCGAATCGGGCGCGGATTTTGGACAGCACGAGCGCGTCATAGAAGCGGAACAGGCTCCAAAGCAGCGGACTGATGGAAAGACCCGCGTTCTGCCGCTTGGCATAAATGCCGCCGATTTCCAGCGCCCGGTTCGTGAGATTTTTACGCCGCTCCGGCAGCTTGGCGATGCCGTCGAAGACACGCTCCTGAATGCTCTCAAAAACGCGCGGAACGCACTGCATGATGGTCGGATGCAGCTCGGCCATGTTGTCTAAAAGCTTGAAGATGCTGTCATTGTAAATCGTGTGCGCCCCCTGGGTCAGCGCCAGGTTGTAGGTCACGCGCTCAAAGACATGAGACAGCGGCAGGAACGATAGAAAGACATCGTTGGGCGGCGTGAACTGCGGGAATTTCTCGTTGGCCCCGTCAATCGCCGCCGCCATGTTGCCGTGGGTCAGCATCGCGCCTTTTGGGCTGCCGGTGGTGCCGGACGTGTAAACCAGGCTCATCAAGTCACCATGCTGCACCGAGTCCCGCCGTGCTTCGTAGCTTTCGTCGAGATTCGCACTTGCTCCCGCTTCGATGATCGCCGCGAGTGATAAAACGCCGTCTTTCGCGGCGTCCGCGTCCAGAGTCACCAGCACGGAAAGATTAGGCAGGGTGTCACGGAGCGCGGCAATCTTGGCTGCTTGCTTGGCATCGGACACAACGACTGCTTTTGCGCCGCTGTCCGCCAGAATGTGCGCCACTTGGGATGCCGGCAGGGTAGGGTAGATGGGAACAGTCACGGCTCCGGCAGCCTGCGTCGCCAGGTCGCAGATCGCCCATTCAGGCCGGTTTTCCGACAGCAGCGCCACCCGGTCGCCGCGCTCCACGCCCAGCGCCCGCAGTCCGAGAGAAACCTGCTTGACCTGGTCCGCGACCATTTGATACGTCAGCGTTTCCCACGTTTTGCCGCCGCCCGGCTTGTAGGACAGCGCAGGCCGATTTGGGTAGTTTCGCGCCGCCTCTGCGAAGCGCTGATTGATCGTGTCCGCGATTTGCGTATCTTGATTAGACATGCGACTAGAATAGCAAAACATGGCCGTTTTGTCAAGCCGACCAGCGCTGAGCGTGTCCAATCTAAGGCAGGAAGTTCCAAAGATGCCGGCATGAACGTCAGCGCCAGCGCCAGGGAGCAGCGCCAGGCAAGAGCCGGACTTACAGCGCTGAGCGTGTCCACGCGGATTTGCAGCATTATCGGAGGCGGCTGCAACGCCCACCCGTTGTTCAAGCGGCAGCATCCCAAGCCGATGGTGCATCTATGTGATGAGTTTCTCGGTGATGGTGACTTCTCAAGGTCATCCAGGGAGAAGGCTTCTGGTGCAAGAACAAAGAATGGAGCAAGCGCTACGCCTTAAAGCACAGGTGCCGAGTGACGCCAAGCTTAATTGTCCCAAACTGCTTGTCAAATGTCTCATTTTGTGCTATAATTCCCGGTAAGGCCGAACATCTGTTGCCGAACACTTGTTTTTTGTTATGCTTGTGCGTTCGGCCTTTGATAGCCGCATTGGGAGATGCAAAATGTCCAAGCCAACTTACCAAACTAAGCCGATTTCCACGCGCCAAAAACAAATTTTAAACTATATCCAGCACCACATGGACGCGCACGGCTATCCGCCGACCGTGCGGGAGATCGGCACCGCCGTCAATCTGTCGTCGTCGTCCACAGTCCATGCCCATTTGAAAACGCTTCAGGAGCAGGGGCATATCGAGCGTGACGCCGTGCTGACCCGCGCCATCAAACTGACCCCGAGCGGCATGAACGATAGCCGAGGAGGCGAAGGAAGGCCGATGAGCAAATCGGTCATCCAGGTGCCGATTATCGGGACAGTCGCCGCCGGCAAGCCGCGCCTCGCGGTGGAAGACGTGGAAGACGTCTTCCCGCTGCCGACGGACTTTATCTCCGGCGACGGCTTCATTCTGGAAGTACGCGGCGATTCCATGATTGACGACGGCATTCACGACGGCGATTATGTGGTCGTCCGCCGCCAGCAGACCGCCGACAATGGCGAAACAGTGGTTGCCATGATTGAAAGCGAAGCGACCGTCAAGCGCTTTTACAAGGAAAAGCAGCGCATTCGCCTTCAGCCCGCCAACAAGCGCATGAAGCCGATGTACTTTGATGATGTCCAAATTGCCGGCAAAGTCGTCGGTCTTGTCCGGCGGATGGCGTGACGTTGAACTCGGCAGTGTGATCTTGAGAGCAAAGCAGATGATAGACGCTTACTTGAATGTTTTGGAACTGGCGTACTATGAAGTGAAGTTCGCATTTGAGGGGCTGGCGGACAAGAATGTCTGGAAACGGCCGGCGCCGGGGCTTCTCTCCGTCGGGGAATTGGCAGGTCATGTCGCCTACTGGGAGGCAGTGAAGCTGACAGGTGAGGGCGGGGAGCTGGCAGGTGAGGGCGGGGAGCTGGCAGGTGAGGGCGG
>CAXSZN010000011.1:0-10411 GCA_964241935.1 uncultured Armatimonadales bacterium | reverse complement strand
GAGGGCGGGGAGCTGGCAGGTGAGGGCGGGGAGCTGGCAGGTGAGGGCGGGGAGCTGGCAGGTGAGGGCGGGGAGCAGTCGGACGCTGACCTCGCGAAGTGCCGGGTAAGCAGTCCGTTGATTGACGCCCGGTTTGCATACTATCCAAACACAGTAGTGACTTCGCCTTCGGCGCACCACTTGGCGATGACGGCGGAACAAGTTTGCCGGGAGCTGCTGCAGGTGCATGAGGAAGCCGTGGCGTATTTTAAGCGGCTAGACCTCGATTTGGGAAGCCATGCGCTGGGCTGGCCACCGAACTATACCTATGACGAGTTCTTGAAGTATGCAGCATTTCACGTCAGCTACCACACCGGGCAGATGTTTTCGGTGCGGCATCTGTTAGGGGAAGCGACGCCGGATAATTAAACCTCATGCACGACCGACGGCAAAGCCGTCGGTCTTGTCCGGCGGATGGCTTGAAATTTATTACTTGAAATTGATTGCCTGAAATTTATTTGAGGAAAATGGAATGACGAACACCCAGCAGTCCTTTCTCGCCGTCGCCACGGAACAAGCCGCCGCGAAGCTGGCAAAAGCGTTTGTTAGTCTGCCCGAAAGCAAGCGCCTCTGGAGTCCCGCCGAAACTGCTCGCCCGGCTGCTGACCAGGTGGCTGAATGCGCTGTGATCAATGGCTACATGGCGAGTCTGCTTCAAGCCCGGCGATGGCCCGCTGGGCAATTCAATTTGTTCTTCGCTGAAAAAGCCGAGCTTGCCGCTATGAGCTGGGAGGAAGTTCATCCACGCCTTCTGGAAAGCGCCCAGCGTGTCGCCGCCGCGATTGCGGTGATCTCCGATGACGCTCTAATGGATGAGATAGAAACGCCCTGGCGCAAACAAACTGTCGCAGAATTGATCACCTATCCCCACTGGAACATGATTTACCACGAAGGCCAGATCAATTACCTCGCGTCACTGCTCGGCCCACTGGACTAAAAACACCATGCCTCACATCGAAAACAGTGTTCTAGTCAATGCCCCACTGCAAGTCGTTTTTGCGGCGGCGCGTGACCAGGAAACATTTCCGCAGTTCATGCCGGACGTCGAAAGCGTCGCTGTCACGGAGCGCAGCGCCGACGGCCTGCGCTCGGTCAGCGAATGGGTCGCGGTCGCGTCAGACTTCAAGCTGAAAGTGCGCTGGACCGAGGAAGATTTATGGGATGAAGCCGCGCATGTGCTGCGTTTCCGGCAGCTTAAAGGGGATTACACGGCCTACGGCGGCTTATGGCGCTTTACCGAAGAAACACCGGGAACGACACTGTTTCATTCGGAAATTGATTATGATTTGGAGATCCCGCTGATTGGGGCGCTGCTGAAGGCGGTCGTCGCCCGGCTGATGCGGGACAACACGCAGAAAATTTTAGAAGCAATTAAAAGCCGGGCCGAAGGTACGGGCTAGAATGCACTGCTGCTGTTTCCAGCGGCGCAGCCAGCGGTATCGCTTTGTCGGACGTCACCTTTGCACCGACATAGTAGTGAGTCAATATCTGGCTGCATGTCTTGTGGTAGGGCGCTCCGGCCATCGCGACTGCGCCGTCCTGGGACATGCCCATGCCGTGTCCCCACCCTTTGCCGTCGAACTGGTAGGAGCCGCCGGGCGTCCGGGTCAGAACAACCCGCGTCGAGCGCAGCGTGTCGTAGCCTAAAATCTGCCGAAGCTGCGGGCCGGTGACGGTTTTCATCGTGCCGTCGGCATCGGTGACTGTAGCCGTCGTGATCCGGCCTGACGGGTCTAAGCCGTCAATCGTCAGCGACACAAACTGGCTGACATGGGTGCGCGGGTCTTTGGCGAGCAGCACGGCGATCTGAGCGGGCGTGAACGTGTAGGTCCAGGTGTGGTAGCGGCCCGATGCCGCGTAGTCCAGGCCGTCGCCGCTGTCGGCGTCTTTCACCGCCTGCAAGTACGGGCAGTCGCCGCTGAGGTCGCACGCAGTGACACCGCCGCTGTCCGTGGAAAAAATCGCATCAATAAGCTGGCCTTTGTAAGTCAGCACTTCGGAGCGTGTCGCATCCACCGCCGCATTTGACGCCGCCGTTTCCCCGTCCACCCCAAAATACCCTTCGCAGTGCGTCGTGTCATCCAGATCAAAGCCGTCGGCGGCACATTTGCCCCGGTTTTTCAGCGCATACGTCCGGGCGGCGATGGCCTGCGCTTTCATGGCTTCTTCCGGCACATGAGACCCGATCTCGGCAGGAATGACGCCGTACAGATAGGACTCCAGCCCCACTGTGTTGATAACGCGCAAGGTCGTGTCAGCTTCCTGCCGGACTGTCAGAAATCCTCGATAGGTGTGCCACGGAATGCCCTTTGCGCCAAGTGTCCGTCCGTCTATCCGGGCAATCTTCAGGCAGCCGCCCGAACTGGGCAAAACCAGAAGAGCCGACGTGCCGCCGCTGTTTGTGACTGCCGTGTCTTGAAGCGCGTCTGCCCGCGCAAGCGCCAATCCCGCCGGCCCGGCGCTGATTTTGTAAACGACATTGCCGGCACCTCGGGCAAGAGGGCGCGTGCTGAGCGCGTCGCGCAGCACGAACGGCTTGTCGCAGGAAATCAGCAAAAGGATAGAATGCCGAAACGTATGATCCAATCCGATCCGCAGGGGAGCGGACGCGGCGGAAGCCTCGGCGGACGCGGGAAGAGCGGGGAAGACTGCCGGCAGCAGAAGCGTCGTCAGCAAAATCAAAGCAGGAGAAACGCGCATTTTTGCTCCAGAAAGACACAAACAAACGTAACACAAACAGACATAAACGGCAAAAGCGCGGGGCATTGGCCCCGCGCTTTGTTATATTGGGGGATGAATTGTATCGGGGTGACAGGACTTGAACCTGCGACCTCTCAGTCCCGAACCGAGCACTCTACCAAACTGAGCTACACCCCGTTGTGCTGTCCTAGCCTTCGCCGGAAGCACTGTATCATAGCCGATTTCGGCTGTTTCTGTCAAGGCTTTCAGCGATGCGTATGCAGAATTGCGGCCCTCCTGCCGATAATCACGGCAGAAAGCAGCCGAACCCATGCAATTATCTCCGCTTTGTTTTGTTTTTGCCGCCCAATTTGCCACTCTGAGCCTCGGCCAAGCCATCTTGCCGACAGCACACGCGCAGGCTGTACCGCTTTACCAAGCTGCCGTCAGGAAGCTGCACACGACGCACACGAAAAGCGGCTTGGAGACAACAGGCACCATTGTCAATACCGGCTTGAGGACACTGACTTATACCTCGGTTATCCTGGTGTTCAAGACGGCTGACGGAGGGAATGCCACGGAAGTGCCGGCCTACCTCACGGCAGGGCCGGTCGGTCCCGGACAAAGCGCTACGTTTCGCAGCGCTTCGCCGGAGCTAACCTACGCAGCCGTCACAGTACAATTGCGGGAAGCCGGGCATCCTGTCACAGTCACTTCCGACCATTAGAATCCAGACCGTTAGAATCTAGACCATTAGAACTCGGACAAGCGTCGCACGACCATTTGGTACTCAAACTGGGCCTGAAACAGCGCCCGGTCGCCCCAGCCGTAGCTCGCTTCCAGCGTCTCGCCGTCCCGGTACAGCGAAATCGGGAAGGCCACGCGCTTGGTCGTGAACAGCTCGCCGAGGCCATGATAGCATTTTGGGACATCATCTGGAGTGATCGCCCGTAAACAGGCTTTAAACGACGGGCAGCCGTCCTCGTCAAAATCCAGCCAGACCATCCAGCCTTCATACTGTTCCTCAATGTCCGGGTGCTTCGGGTCTATTGTCTCGGGGTGGTGCGGCTCATTGCGCTCCAGCACGACATGGATCAGGCCAACATACCCGCCCAGCTCGGGGCAGAGGATAAAATTGCTGCCGAGACCGACGCGAATGACCCGTGGCCAGACGTCCGGTCCGATCGCCCCCGGCAGGCCGTCAATAAAGCCCCGCAGATGATACCCGGTCAGGCTGCTCGGGTCATAAGTCTCAAAGTACGGCAGCAGCTTTGTTTCACTCATGGAACGCGCCCCAATCAGCGTCGTGCCGGGCGTCGGAGACGGCAGGCGCACCGAGTTTTTGTACGACTCGACGTGCAGCTCCTCAGTGATGTTGCCGATGATGCCTTTGACGCAGATGCCGTCGCCAAGCTCCGTCAAGAACAAGTCTTCTTGTCCGCCGTTTTTGCAGCCGCCGAACTCAATGCCGCCAAATAAATGGCACAGCTCAATCTGCCCCGGACGCTCCTGCGGGTCCAGATAGCCGCCATAAACGCCGACATCGTGGATAAACAGGCCATCCGGCAGCATGACCTTCCCCCGATAGCCCTGGCCGGTCGCAAAGAATCCGGGCCGTCCGTCGGGCAGCGCCGCCGGGGCCAGACGAATGTCTTCCATGATGACGCCTTCAGGATTGGCATCGTACCAGAGCTGCCCGAGCCGGGGCGGGCAGTGCGGAACCGGGATGCGCGGCCCGCGCAGACGTGTGAAGGGGAACTGCCGTGCCATGTCGTAGATGTTGTGCATCCCGGACATGGCGGCTTCGGGCAGATAAAAGAGAATGTTCGTAGAATACAACTCTCGGGTTATTCTATCCTTCATGCGGGACAAGCGTACTGTCACGCCATAAGTTCTTTGACCCGTTTCGGCGTCGGCCCAGGCTTGAATTGGACCATTAAACGCCGCTTCCCAGGCTCCGCCCGGCTTCCGGGCTTCCACACCAAATTCACGAACTGTGTGCGGCAGTACAGGCAAATCAATTAAAGAAAGCTGCGGTTTATCCAAAAGAACTGAATTATTCACGCGAAAAGCCTTTGATGAGATATTGTTTTGTGAGATGTTGTCTTTGCAGGGAGATGAATCTGTCTTACGGGTTCCAGCGCATCACTCGTTCCGGCGACTGGCAAACTGCTCCGAACCGCTCCGGGTGAATCAGCGAAGCCAGCATTTCCAGGCTGTCCGCCAGACGCGGGCCGGGACGGCTGAAGTAGTCGGAGCCGTTGACAAGATAGACGCGGCTGCTCCGAACCGCCGGAAGCTCCGCGTAGCCCGGCAGCCGCATGAGGCCCGGCATGTCCCGCGCCGTGCGGTGGACTCCGAAGCCGCACTGCGCCACGACCAGCACTTCCGGCGCAAACTCCCGGATGCTGCCCCAGGAAATTTGCGTGGACGGCGCGTGCATTCTGCCGAGAGCGTCAAAGCCGCCCGCGATCTCGACCAGCTCCGGATCCCAGTGGCCGCCGCAAAAAAGCGGGTCAAGCCATTCCAAAAGCACCGTTCGAGGCCGGGTTCTGGCTTGAGCCGCGCGAGTTTTGACAGCCTCTACCCGTGCCCGCAGAGCGGTCGTCACTTGGGCCGCTTCAAGCTCGCATCCTGTCGCCGCACCAACGCGAGTTACCGTGTCCCAAACCGCTTCAAGCGTTGTCGGCTCTAGGTTCACAATGCACGGCCCCGGCGCAGGCAGAGCGCGGACTGCCGCGAGAACATCATCGTATGACACAGCGCAGACATCGCAAAGCTGCTGGGTTAAGATGACATCCGGCCCAATTTCTGCCAGCAGATCACGGTCTATCGCGTACAGCGAGTGCGAGCTGCTAAGCTGCTCCCGGACTGCCGCGTCAATCTCACCCGAAGACAAGCCTTCCGGCAGAACGCTCCGCGTGATGACCGGCTTTTCCCGCACCGCCGCCGGGTAGTCGCATTCATGCGTCCGCGCCGCCAGGCTCTCCCCTAAGCCCAGTGCGTAAACAATCTCAGTAGCGCTTGGGAGAAGCGAGACAATTTTCATGGGCTGTTCTACCCTTTTGTAACCGCCGAAATAAGTAACGCAAACTTCATTTTGTTTTGTGTGACAAGAAACGCGAAAAAACTACCAAAAATTAGAAGAAAACAAGGCTGCCGTCAAGCGGCAGCCTTGTTTTTGTAATATACTCTAGGCAGCAGTCTTTTAAGAAGAAGCAGTCTTCTTGCGGCGCAGAACGACCACGCCGAGGCCCAGCAGCAAGCCAAGCGAGATGACTGAAGACGCCTCGGGAACCGCCGCCGGGTTGTTGCTGACACCGACAACGCCGTCAACGCTGCCGAAGCCGCTGAACTCAATGTAATTGATTGTTGACAGGCCGCTGCCGGCAAGTGAGAAAGCCTGGCCGCCTGCCGCGCCGTCATAGAGCGTGTTGTCTGCATAAGCGACGTTCTGGCCGATAAAGTCCGAGACGGTCAAGTCGGGATTGACCGGCTTCGTGAAATCGTTCTGCGCTCCCCATCCGCTCGGATCCGACGCGGAGATGCCTGCCCAGGAATAAGCGTTTGTCGGCAGGAACGTCTGCGTCGTCGTGAGCTGTGTGAAGTTGATGCCGTCGGCGCTGACGCTGACAGTCGGCGCTCCATTCTGGTAAAGCGTGTAAGGACCCTGGTCTGCAATCACAAACTGGCTCATATCGGTGGTAGGCGTCACCGAGTCGTAATTGGCATCAGAAAAGCTGGCGACTCCATACACAATGAAGTCTTCGCCATACCAGTGGCTATCGCTGTGGGTGATCGGCGACGCCATCTTGACAATCAGTGAGCCTGGTCCCGTTCCGGCGCTGCCGAGCGAGGCGATCAGGTCATCACTTGCGCTGGAGTCCGTATTGAAGGGTGCTGCCACCAGGGAAGCGTGGTAGATGCCGGGAACAGCATCAACAGTGTCGTTGAACAGCGTTGTCGGCTGTCCAAGCACGGCGTTCGGGTTGTTGTACGGGGCAGCAGAGGTCAGGTTCGAGCTGACCACGCTTGCGGCGTAATCCTGGCTGTGCGCGGCAGGCACGCCTCCGAGCAGCAACGCGAGGGTAAGCAGTCCTAATGCGGGACGTGCGGAAATGGATGTCATAGTGTTCTCCTTGTGTAATTGAAGCTGTTGAAAGTAAAATTCAGGGAAGATGGTAAAACGCGCACGGCTTCATGCCGGGGCCATAGGCAGAGTCATCGGCGGACAATCCGCCATACTCAAGATGGGCAGAGTCATAGGGGAACAGGTCGGCGACCGCTTTCACATGGCCGTCGGCATACGCGACATTTGCTCTGCCGCTGTGGCGGAAGTCTGCCAAGCCAAAACGATAGGCACCGGCAAAAACGGCGTCGCTGGGGGCACGCAGGAAGTTATCCGGAGACTGCGGACCGTAGCCTGCATCGGAGAAGACTGCCGTTTGGGAAGGATTGACAATCTGCGCCAGCGCACACGCGGGATAATCGCCGGAGCCGCTGGGACTGCCAAAGTAGTCACCGCCGATGTAAGTGGCGTTGTAGCCATAGCCGTTGTAGGGCCGCTTGCTTGGGGTAGAAAGAAAAGTGTTGTCCGGGCAGCCATGGATTGCACTGTCGCGAGTGTAGACGCCGAGAAACCCGGTCGTCCAGCCGGTGTAGTTGCCGGCGCTGTCTTGAAGATGGTGAAAATCCCAGGCATCATCGGCATTGCCATGATGGTAGGAAGGACAGGCGCGTTCGTCATTGTCGTCGGCGTACATCTGCCAGGCGAGACCAAGCTGCTTCAAGTTGCTGACACAGACGGTCCGGCGGGCGTTTTCGCGGACATGAGAGAACACAGGGAAAAGAATGGCTGCGAGGATCGCCACAATGGCAAGGACGACAAGCAGTTCAATGAGGGTGAAAGCCGCCGCGTATGGGCGGACGAGGCGGCACCGAGGCGCACCTGACGTGTGGTGAGGCAAAAACAGTTTCCTTCCGCCTGTCGCGCGCAGGCTGGAAATCTGAAAGACGTCTGTCTTTCAGTCACCTTCGGCTGGTAGTCTGGCTGAATGCGCCTCGTTGAAAGCACATCGTCACAGTTGCGGGACAGCGCCGGAATTATTCAGCTTTGTTAAAGCGGAACGCACCGGACTTCCCCATTTAAGCGCCGCGTTGACCGCAGCGCACCGAGGGTGTTGACACGATAAAGTTGTAAATTCGTTGCGGGGACAGTATAGCCGATAAAGGAGAAGGAGTCAAGAGCGAAAAATAGCCTTGTCCTTTAGGACGGGGGCACTGACGACGAGGATTCAATCGCTGACGGATGGGCAAAACTCACTTATGCTACTCACGCTCTGGCACCACATTACCCACATCGGCGCATTGTACGGCGTTGACCCATTGCTGTTCGCCGTGCTCTATTTCGCCCACCATCCACTTTTCTGGGGGACGATGGCCTGGCTTGCGGCGCGTGTGCGCCGGAAGAAGCCGGTCGCGGGAGTAATTGCGCTCGGCGTCTTTTTCTGGTTCCTGCCGTACACCTACGTTTTGCTGTTTGGACGGGGACTGCCCTGGTGGGTGTATGCGCTTGCAGCAGCGGCCATTGCGATTGGCGGCACTCATGCCGTGCGCGAAATCCGAAAACGCCTCAGCCCATCTGCTAAAGCGTGACGCTGAACATGACGAATGGGCGCGGCTTCGTGGTGCCGTGAAAAATGGGAAACTCGACGCCGACCGACGACAGAAGGCCGATGCGGGCGGACAGCGCGGCGGAAACGCCGTGCAGCGTTAGCTGGCCGTCTACGGTGTACCGGCCCGGCCCGTCAAAGTTGATGACCGGCACGGCAATAACCGGGCTAACGCCTTCCTGGCCGCCCAGCAGAACCCCAAGCTTAATGGTAGTCGCCGGCAGGCCGTCGGGACGATGGAAGCCCGCCGTCTCGCCGAAGAACCTCGCCCGCAGGAACTTGACGGCCAAATCCGACGCCGGCCCGGCGCTGAACTGCGCCCCATAATGCCCGGAATCCAGCCAGACAATGTGCGTCCCGCCAAAGTCCCGCGCCAGCAGCTTGGCCTGATTGGGCGAGATGACCGTGTCGTACCGGCCATTAATCATCAGCACGTTTTCCGGGTTGAAATGGCGCTGCGGCAGCCAGCTTGTCGAGTCAATCGGGGCCATCGCCGCCATGTAAGTCTGGTACGTATAGCCGTCGTGGACGATCTGCCGCCGAAATGGAGCCGTCAGTGGACCATCCCAAAGGTCTTTCGGGAAGTCCGCGCCGCCCACTAAAGTCAGCACGACTTTGACGCGCGGGTCCACGCCCGCCACGACGCCGGACAAAATCCCGCCGAGGCTGATCCCGGCGACGCCCATCCGAGCCGGGTCAACGTCGGGCCGCTTTGCTAGGTAATCCAGACCGCGCCGGGCATCCAAAACAGCCTGCCGCAGGGCGCCGACCATGTGCGGTATATTGCCCGACAAAATCCGCGCGTCGCCTTGATCCGCGTTTATTGGTGTTCGATTCAGGCTGTACGGTTCGACCACCATCAGCGCCGCCACCTGGGCGCGGGCAATCGCCCGGCATAGCAGAAAGCCGCTCCGGGTCGAGCTGGGGTTCCATTCATGCAGCACGACCATGGCAGGGTGGGGACCTGGACCCGGCGGCATAAACAGATACGCCGTCACAGTATTGTTGACCACGTACTGGGTCTGCACGATGCTGGGGTAGGTGATTTTTGTGATCTGCACCCCGTCTTCCAAGCCAAACGGCTTTTCGGCGACAGGAAACGGGGCGGACTGGTCGTAATCGTAAAAGTTTGGGTCTACTGGATACTGTGACGCTGGGTACTGCAATGCTGTGCTTGCTGGGGCGGTGACCGCTGCGTCAGCCCAAGCGCATGGTATACAAAAGTGAAGACCCGCCAGCAAAAGCGTGAAACAAGTTGCAAATCGAGCTGCATTATTTATGGGACGTTCCTCAATTTCCGTAACAATGTTATGTTGCTTCAACACGCATTTACGGGTAACAGTTCAGCAGAACACTTTCGTAATTTGTCTTTGAGAGGATCACCCCTAATGTCCGACCACACCGCCCATGCCGAGCAAGTCAAGAAGATCGCCGACCTGATCAAATCCATTGACTTCGGCATGCTGACCACCCTGGACGCCGAAGGCCGCCTGCACTCCCGTCCGATGTCTTCCAACAAAGAAGTGGAGTTTGACGGTGATGTCTGGTTCTTCACCTACGGCAGTTCGCCCAAAGTCTACGAGATCGAAAACCGGCCTTATGTCAATGTCGCGTTCTCGGACCCGAAGACCCAGACCTACGTTTCCCTGTCAGGCCGCGCCGAGCTTGTCCGCGACCCCGCCAAAATCAAAGAACTGTGGCAGCCATCGCTGAAAGCCTGGTTCCCGAATGGTCCCGACGAACCCGACATCGCGCTGATCAAAGTGAATGCCGATCAGGCCGAATACTGGGACAGCCCGGCAAGCCCAATCGCTCACGCCATCAGCCTTGCCAAAGTCGCGCTGACCGGCAAGCCTGACCAGCCCGGCGAGAACGAAAAAGTCAGCTTGTAGAGAAAATCCCCCCGCCCCCAATAATGGGGGAGCCAGACAAGAACAAAAGAGCAGCGCCGTTGTCATCTTCTGTATCTTGTCTGGCTCCCCCATTATTGGGGGCGGGGGGGATTTTCTTCCAGAAACGCA
>CAXSZN010000010.1:0-86564 GCA_964241935.1 uncultured Armatimonadales bacterium | reverse complement strand
GCGGCGGCAGCACCCGGCAGGTGAAAGCCAGCATGGTCCGCGAGTCCCACCGCTCCCTGCTGCGCTTTTACGACAAGCACTACCCGCACTTAGCGCTGCCGGTGAAGTGGCTTATCCGCACTGCTGTTTTGCTGAACGAATGGCGGCTGACGCATCGGGCGAAGAGCTGACGGGGTATTGCTACCCAGAAGGTTTGTGATGCAGCCATCAGGAACCATGCGTTTCAACCCGTGGCTCCCTGCACGGCATTGGAACAAACACAAGTAACTTTATGACTGACGTTGCTGTCATTGTTGTCAACTGGAATGCGCGGGAAGATTTGCGGGTGTGCCTGGCGTCGCTGTATGCGGAGCCGAGGCCGCGCGTGTCTTGCGAGATTTGGGTGGTAGATAATGCCAGCGCCGACGGGTCTGCGGCGATGGTGGCGGCGGAGTTTCCGCAGGTGCATTTGTGCGCGAATTCGGAAAACCTGGGCTTTTCCAAAGCCAACAATCAGGCGATTGCCCAGTCAAACAGCCGGTACGTGTTTCTGCTGAACTCCGACGCGGCCATCCAGAGCGGGGCGCTGGAGACGCTTGCGGCTTATGCAGACAGTCACGCTCAGGCGGGAATTTTGGGGCCGAAGGTGCTGAACCCGGACGGGACGCTGCAATACTCGTGCCGCCGGTTTCCATCGCTGGGCGCGGGTTTCTTTCGGAACACGTATCTGGGGCGCTTGTTCCCGAACAACAAGTTTGCACGGGACTATTTAATGACGGACTTTGACCATAACAGCGACAAAGCCGTAGACTGGGTTTCCGGGTGCGCGATGCTGATTCGCCGGGAGACCATCACAAAAATTGGGGCTTTAGACGAGCGGTTTTATATGTACTGCGAAGATGTGGACCTCTGCCAGCGGGTTTGGGACGCTGGACAGGAAGTGGTGTATGTGCCGGAAGCGATTGTCACCCATGCGATTGGCCGGTCCAGCGACAAGAACGCGGATAAAATGATTTGGGAGTTCCATAAGTCGTGGTATGAGTACGACTTGAAGCGGCACCCGAAATCGTCGGTAGTCCGGCGGGCGGCGGTCTATTCCGGCCTTTGGCTCCGCGCTGCCGTGCGGATCGCCAAGCGCTGGACGGCAGGCCGCCGGGCAAGGCGCGTATGAAGTCCCGGCACTTTCAGTGCTGGAAGTTTTCTGGAAAAGAAGTTTGACCATAACTAACATTGTCGGGCTGCTGCTGGCGCTGACGCTGCTGCTGGCCCCGATTTATGCCGCCCAGCCGGATTCGCCGCAGGCGCTTGGGTCGTTTGAATGGGCCTCGTTTTTGTGCGCGGGAATGTTTCTCGCGGCAGTTCTGGCGCTGTTGGCCGCCCGGCGCGGCGGAGCGTTTGCCCTGCGCCTCTCAGTATCTGAGAAAGCATTTTTGGCGCTGCTGGGGCTGGCCTTTTTGAGCATCCCCGTGCGGCTGGCGGTGCAGCACGGCACGGGATATTTTGGCGTCATGCTGCGCGGCTGGAGCGTTTTGGCCGCCGATTTTGCGCTGTTTGCGCTGGCCCGGCGGGTGGCCGTCAGCCGGGTCTGGCAGTACGGCTTGGCCTTTGCGGCGGTGGCTGGTTCGGCGGCGGTGGCGGACCTCGGGGTGCAGGAGTATGTCGTACACCGGCGGGCGGGTGAGCTGGATTGGCGCATTTTTGCAACCTCGACCCCGGACTTTCTGGCGGGGGACTTTGTGCTGCTGCTGCCGGTGACGCTGGCGCTGTTCTTGGAAATCCCAAGCTGGCGCGGCCTGACACCGCTGCCGCGGGGCGCGGCGGCTCTGGTACTAGGGGTCGTGCTGCTGCTTCAGCTTGCCGCACTGCTGGCAACAGGCTCACGGTTTGCGCTGGTCTCGCTTTTGGCGGCGCTGCTGGTCTTTGCCGGGAGCGCTGCGCTTTCGGTCCGGCGCGGTCTGGCGCTGCCGAAAGCGACGCGCGGACTGGTCGGAGTTCTGCTGGCGGCGTTTGTTCTGGGCGGCGGCGTGTTCGCCCGGCCGGTGCTGGGCCGCCTGCAAAACCTTCATGATAACTCGGCGGCGTTCCGGCTGTGGACCTGGCGCGGCAGCCTGCACATGGCGTTTGCCAATCCAATTTTGGGAACCGGCGTCGGCACCTGGACAGATTTGTACCCGCGCTATGCGCTCACCGGGTTTACCCGGCTGGCGCATGAGTCGTACTTGCAGTTGGCCGGCGAGTGCGGCATTCCCGCGCTGCTGGTCCTGCTGGCGGCGCTGGGACTGGTGGGCGTATCGGTGGTGCGCGGTCTCAGCCAGGCGCCGGACACGGCAGGGGCAGGAAACTGGCTGCCTGCCGACAGCCGCCTGCTGCGCTGCGGGCTGCTGGCGGCGCTTGCCGGCGGAGTCGTGCAGAACTTGATTGATTCGGATTGGTATGTCTTTTTTCTCGGCACGGCGTTTTGGACACTGGCCGGGCTGGCAGACGCCGCGCCGGCACAGGAGCAGACATCTGCGCGTCCTCTGCCGGCGGCTGTTCTTGCCGCCGCCGGCAGTGTCACAGCGGCGCTGCTGCTGCTGACAGCAGCGCAGGGGATCGGCGCGGGGTATGCTTTGGCGGCGCTCGCGCAAAAAAACGCGGACCCCGGCGGCGCGGTGGAAAGCTACAATGCGGCCCGTGCCTGGGACCCGCTGAACGGGCGCTACCCTAGTGACTTAGGCTACGGCGTAGAGTATGTGCGCCAGGGTGACCCGCTGAGCGCCGAGGCAGCCCTAGAAGCGGCGGCGGCACTGGAGCCGAACTCGGTCAACTTCCGGCGCTTGGGAACAATTTTGCAGTCGTCGGGCCGGACGGCTGACGCGCTGGCCGCCTACCAAAATGGCCTGCGGGCCGAACCGAACTCGGTGGAGCTGCTGCTGCGCCTAGCCCGGCTTTCCCCGCCCCCGGCGTCGCTCGGCTATTACCAGCGCATTGCGGACTTGGAGAAAAGCCCGGTGGGAACGGCACGGGCGCTGGGGGAGTCGGTGGAACCGGATTTCGCGTATGCCGATGCCGCGCTCGGCGACGCCGCCCGCGCCGCCCCCACCCGCGCCGGCGAGTATTACGGGCGTGCCGCAGCACTGCTGGAAACGTATGTGACGGAAGGCGGCAGCCTGAACTCGCAGCGCGAGGCGATGGACGGCGGGCAGGCGGATCCGCAGACGGACAGCGCTTTAAGCAGGCTTTACGCGCAGGTGATGACAGCATGGATTGCGATTGCCCCGGCGGAACAGCAGACGGAACTGCGGCGGCGGCAAAAAGAATTCAACTCAAAATACGACGCGGTGGTCAGCCAGTCGTCAAAACCGGGTATGCTATAGTGCAGATTTCCCAGGAGACAAGTGTATGAACATTACCGCGACCAAGCGTGCGCCCCAGACAAAAGGCGAGCGCAAGAAACGTATCCGCCAGGGCTTCATCCCCGGCTCCGTCTACGGCAAGGGCCTGGAACCGATGGACGTTGAAGTTTCATCCAAATCCATCGCCGCAATTTTATCCGCGGAAACCGGCCTGAACACGATTATTGACCTAGCCGTCGCCGGCGACGACACAACCCATTCCGTGCTGGTGGACCGTTTGGAGCGAAATCCGCTGACGCGCGGCTTCCTCGCCATCGGCTTCCATCAAGTCAAGAAGGGCGACAAAGTCACGGCGCAGATCCCTATCCAGTTGATCGGCCACCCCGACGGCGTGGACACCGGCGTTCTGGTGCTGGAGCAGGCATTAGAAACGATCACGGTTCATGCCCAGCCCGCCGACCTGCCCGCGCACCTGGATGTGGACGTGTCCCAATTGCAGCCCGGCGACGTTCTGCGGGTCGCGGACCTGCCGCACAACCCCAAAGTTGAATTTACCGGTGCCGAGGACCTTGCTGTCGTGTCCCTGCATTACTCGCGCACGGCGGAAGCTGTCGAAGCCATCAACGAGGAAGAAGCCGCCGGCGCGGTTCCGGTTGATGCCCTTACCGGCGAAGATGCCGTGACCGATCTTCGTGCGTCCGACAAAGTTGAGTCCGACACCGTTACTGGTGTTTAAGACGCTGCTTGGAGTGTTCAAATCCAAGCCGCCCGGCGCTTCGCGAAGCGCCGGGCATTTCTCTGAGAGACTGCCGCAAGTATGCTCCGCCCATCTCCGGCCCCATCGCAAACCTCAGACACAGCGTCAAGAAGACTCGCTTTGAGCAGTCTGCCTTACTTAGCCGCTGCTGTTCTTGTGTTTCTCGGCTGGGCGGTGTACGCCCGGACATTCTCTTCTTTCCCCGTCTTCCCGATGGACGATGCGTACATCGTCATTCATAACGCTCAAACGCTGCTTTCGGGCAGTGACCCGAACTACGCCGGCTCTTCTGCACTGACCGGAACGACAAGTGAAGTGCATCTGGCGCTGGTCACCGGCCTGATGCGCTTTCTGCACCCGCGTTCCGCACTGCTGGCGGCGCTCTGGCTGGCCGCGCTGCTGTATGCGCTGGGCCTGGTGCGTTTGGCGCGGGTCAACGGAGCGAGCCGGGTGGCTGCTGTGGCAATTGCCGGGCTGGGGCTAGTTGCGGGGCAAGCGCCGCATCAACTGCTGAACGGGCTGGAAACGGGGCTGATGCTGGCGGCAGTCACCTGGGCGCTGGTGCTGCTGTCCCATTCCGAAGGCCGTCCGCAATGGATTTTGCCTGCGCTGTGCGGGACTTTGCCGTTTATCCGTCCCGACCTGCTGCCGCTGTCGCTGCTGTTTCTCGCCCTGCAAGGCGGGCGGCACTGGCGTCAGCGGCAGAACTTGCCGGAGTTCTGCCGCCGTGCCGGGCTGGACATCGGCGTCGCGGTTTTGTTTGCGCTGCCGTGGGCGCTCTGGTGCTGGTCGTCCGACGGCTCCATTTTTCCTTCCACGGTCAACGCCAAGCGCTTCTATTTCGCGCAGGCGGGGTGGCCCGCAGGACTTCGTGCGAAGCTTGTTCTGAAAGGGCTGTACCACTTTTTAGCCGATCTCGGCCTGCTGTCGGTCTTTTCCGTGTTCCTGATGCGGACCTGGCTGGGCCGGATCGGCATTGCCTATGGCGGGGTTCTGCTGGCCGCGTACTACGCGCAGTTTTCCGGCGCTCTTTTGACTTATGAAGGCCGCTACTTATTTCCATTGCTGCCGTTTATTTTGCTGGGCGTTTTGTATGCTCTGCGCTTATCGCGGCCAGTCTTGCGGCTTGGGGCAATGACTGTTCTGACACTAGCGCTGATGCTGTCTCTGGTTCGCCTGCCGGGATTTTGGGCGCGGCACAAGGCAAACTGCTACTTCGCCCAGCATGACCTGCCGGGGGTTGCCGCGTGGTGCAACGGGCATCTGCCGCCGGGTTCCATCTTGCTGATCCATGATGCCGGTTATATTGCTTACGGGACGCACTTCCCGGCAGTGGATATGGTGGGCCTGAAGACCCCGAGCAGCATTCCTATCCACGAAGCAGTCACCTACCCGACAGGCGGCAGGGACCGCTATCTGGCTGTCGGCGAGATCGCGCTGCGCGGTCACACCCAGTATTTAGTGGCGCAGGATCGGTGGAACACCAGCTATTGCACCGTCTCCGGCCTGGAAGCGCTTGGCTGGACAGTGCGCCTCATCAACGCCGACTACGCCTACAAAATCTATGCCCTCCAGCCGCCGCGCGATCCCCGCCACGCCTTGCAGCCCAATCCGAGCTTCCATGCACCAATTATCTCCGGCGAAGGCGTGACGATCAAGTAGGCTGTGCTGGAATTATTTTTCCGTTCAATGTCCCTTCTCTAAGCGTCCCCGCCCTAAAGGGCAGGTCTGGAGGCCTTCGGCCAACCGTCTGCGACCGGAAGATGCAGATGTTATCGCCTTGATCTTCCGCACACCGTGCGGTTGGCCGAAGGCCTCCAGACCTGCCCTTCAGGGCGGGGACATCCGCGGCGGGGCTTCTGTGCGGCATCTACGCCGGCAGCGCATCTACGGCGCGGTCTATTTCTTCGCATGTGTTGTAAAAATGCGGCGAGAAGCGCAGGTTTCCGCCCCGGTCGGCGGCAGCGACATTGGCATCAGTCAGCGCCTGCATGACGGTATCGTTCGGCAGTGACGGATGCTTGAACATGACCAGACCGGCCCGCTGATGGTCGGGGCGGGGCGAGACAACATGGTAGTTCTTTTCTTCCAGCTTCTGAGACGCATAGCCCGACAGCGCGAGTATCTCGGTGCCGATAGCCTCGATGCCGACTTCTTCCAGCAGCGACAGCGCGGCCTCTAGGCCGATGAGTCCCAAAAAGTTCGGGACGCCTTCTTCGTACCGCTGGGCATTCGGCTTGGGCGAGAAGTCCAGCGGGTCGAACTTCATCACATCCACAACCGCGCCCGCGCCCATGTTGACCAGGCGCAGGCGGTCCAGAACGTGCGGGGCGATGTACAGGCCACCCGTGCCGCCGGGCGCGAGCAGCCACTTGTGTGCGCCAGTCGCGACCACATCAATGCCTAGCTTTTCCGCTTCCAGCGGCAGTGCGCCGAGGCCCTGAATCACGTCCAGCACCACAATCGCGCCGCGTGCGTGCGCGGCGGCGGCGACAGCGGCCAAATCGCAGCGAAAGCCGGTGCCGAACTGGATCCAGGACAGCGTTACGACGCGGGTTCGCGCGTCCATGACGGCGTCTAAATCATCCGCCGTGAATGTGCCGTCGGGCCGGGGCATTACCAGCCGGGTTTCAATTCCCCGGTCTGCCTGGGCGTACCAGGGATAAACAACGCTTGGATACTCGCAGCGGACACTCACGACGTTGTCGCCGGCATCCAGTTTCAGGGCATCAGCGATCAAAGCCAGCCCCTGCCCGGTGTTTTTCGTTAAAGCCAGATGCTCAGGCGGCACACCCATCAGCCGGGCCATCCGCTCCCGTGCCCCATTCCGAGCCGGCCCGATGACATTCATCGCAAACTTCATCGGGTGAATGGCGAACTGCCGTGCGGCCTCCGTTACCGCCGAAACGACGCGGGCGGGCGACGGCGAGATGCCGGCATGGTTCAGATAGATCGTCTCTTGTGTGACAGCGGAGAATTCCTGCTCGCGGTAAGTCATCGGGTATACTGCTTTCGTTGGATTACATAAACTCATTTGAGATCAAGAAAAGGGAGGACTAAATGACTCCAGAAGATGCGGAAGTCGCACGGAATGTGCGGCGCGAGCTTGGCAAGCGGGCAATTGATGCGACCATGATTGACGTTCAAGTCAAAAACGGCAACATCACTTTGGCGGGGCGCATTATGCACATGCGCGAAGACAAAGGGGCAAATCTGCACTCCGAGATTGACATTGTCATGAAAAACATGACCCGCGAACGCTTGGTACGCGGCTTTTTCGACCAGATGCAGTACGTCGTCGACCATGAAGACGAGAATGAAAAAGAAAAAAACAGCCGGGGCCGAATGCGCGGCTGAGAGCGGCGGGCCGGGTTGATAAGCGATGCATGACGTTCGTCTTGTCAAAATCAGCAAGTTCCTTTCCAAGTATCTCCGGCACGATCCCGAGGGCTTGGGCCTGACACTCGCGCCCGGTGGCTGGGTGCCGGTGGACACGCTGCTTGCCGCCTGCGTCCGGCACCGGATGCCGATCACTCGGGCCGAGCTGGAAGAAGTCGTCGCCCAAAACAGCAAGCAGCGGTTTTCGTTTGACGCCGAGGGCATCAGTATTCGTGCCAATCAAGGCCACAGCGTTGAAGTGGACCTGCAGCTCGCACCGGTCACGCCGCCTGACGTGCTGTACCACGGCACCGGGCATCAAACCGCCCCAGTTATCGTGCAGGACGGCCTGCGCCCGATGGGCCGCAACCATGTCCATTTGTCCCGTGATGCGGACACCGCGCAGGCAGTCGGGGCGCGGCATGGCCGCCCGGTCATCTTCCAAGTTGACGCAGCCGCAATGGCCGGAAGCGGCCATGTCTTTTATTGCTCCGACAACGGCGTCTGGCTGACAGATTTCGTTCCCGCTGCCTATTTATCACCCTATTCGCCGTGAATGCCGGTGACAAAAAGCGTTTTTTCGTTCTGGTAGGTGACCGAGCCAGGGGCGCTTTTGCGCGGCTTGCGGACATGCTTTTTCAGCGTGTAATCTACGGGAATGAGCGACGAATGCTTGACTTCGCTGCGGGCGGCGACCATCTCGGCGGCCTGCTGCAGGGCGGCATGAGACACCGAGGCGGGCTTGTTTTTGGCCCGGATAACGCCGTGTGCGGAAGTCGCCGCACGGACATGGAGCCAGATGTCCGACGCCGCTGCGAGCTTCGTTGTAAGATAGTCGTTAGAAATCGCGTTTTCGCCGACTAAAATTTCCCAGCCGTCTACGGTCTGATAGCGCTTGATCTTATGCCCCTCGAAGTCCGGCGGCGCTTGGCGCGGAGATGTATCAGCATTGCTTGCTGCGCTTCCGTGTGCCAGCGCCGATGCCAGCGAGAGGCGAAGGGCGGCGATCTCCTCGGGCGAAGTGGCCCGCGCCGCCTCGCTTTCAGCCAATATCAGGCGCACCACATCCGCCGACGCCACTGCCTGCCGCTCCCGCAGTCCCGCCGCGCTTCCTTCGGCTTTGCGCGAGCGCTTGTAGTACCGCTCGGCATTCTCGGAGACTGTCAATGTTGGGTCAAGCGTGATCGTGCGCTGGGGCAGCTCCCCGTCAGGCAGAGCAGGTGCGTAGTAGTCGGGAACAGTGACCGAGGCTTGCCCCGGTGCGATCTGTGACCGGCTTGCCAAGACTAGATCGCCGGACTGGCGGTATTCTTCCGACCGGGCGGCGTTCTGCAGGCCCATCTCCATTTCCGACGCTTCCCGCTCGCGCAGCTTGCGGGTACGGCGCAGAGCGGAAAGCAGGGATTCTCGCGCCTGCTCAAATGTCTCCCGTCCGATCACCGACGACGCGGCCTGATCCAGCGCCAGGCTAATCGAGTCGCGCCCATGCTGGTCCGCCGGCGGAACCGTCAGGAGCGGCACGGGGTACGCGCCTAGCGTTTTGCCGGTGGCGTCGGTCCAAACGCGGGGACTCCAGTCCCCGACCCGCACCACGGTCAGCAGCAGGGCCAGCGCATGATGCAGAGTTTGCGGCGTGAGTGTCTTCCCAGCCCGCGCAATCGTTTCCGATGCCAGCAGCGGGCTGACGCCGGACCAGTGGGTCAGCAGCCACTCTTCGGCTTCAGCGGGCGTCAGCGTTTCCAGTCCCAATTCCACACTCAGCGGAGCCGTTGGATCATGCCGTCCCCGCTGACGCGGCGGCGGCGCGTAGGTCAGCCCCGGCTGGATTTGACGCAGGCGGTTCATTGTCCGGCCGATATTTTTGGCCGCCCCCAAAATCATTCCTGCGCCATTCGAAAAGATCAGATTGCTGTGCTTGCCCATCATCTCGGCAATCAGCGTGTACGGCGCACCGTCAACAGCCTTAAAGTGCAGATGCAGGACACGCTCGCCGAAGCCGAGCGGCACCGAGATATCCGACAGCCACGCGCCATCTAAATACCGGCGCAGAACCGCGCAGAATGGCGGCGGGGTCGGCGGGTTCTCGCGCCGGGCGAGTGTCAAGTGGGCGCGAGCATGAGCGGCATCACAGGACAGCAGCAAATTATGTTTGTGGCCGGCATGGTAAAAGCGCAGGACGATTTCCAGCGGATCCGGCTGGGTGATCTTTTCGACCTTGCCGCCCACCAAAGCCCGCCCCAGCTCGTCCCGCACAGCCGCCAGCAGCAGCGAATCAAAGATCATGGCACGGTTAGTATACCCCGGCTTGGCGCACACTGAAAATTCCTTCCTTCTTTTGGGAATCAATTGACAAAAGTTCGTGAAACTTGCTACAATCAAGCCAGCAATGATTACAAGTTTTTGTGACGCGCGAACTAGGCATCCACGGGTGCGGAGACATACGCATCTGCCTTGCACTCCTGCAAGACAGCATCAACACGCACCTGTCTCCGACCCGCTTCCGACTGACGCCGCCTTCTAAAGCCGCACCGAGTCGAAGCGGGTTTTTTCGTTTTTGTCCTGCCACCCGAGACGATGGCGTTCATGCCATCGTTGGCGGGCAGTGTCAGATCTCACACGATTATCTTGCTGCAAAAATCACGAGACCGGGGAAAGGATGAAACGACCACTGCTATGAGCCATGAAGTTCTTGTATTGAACAGCGACTACGAGCCGCTGAATGTCTGCAACCTGCGCCGGGCCGTGATTTTGCTTTATCTCGGCAAAGCGGACATCCTGCACACGCACGAAGACAGTGATGCGCCCTGCCTGGTCACAAACGAAGGCCAGACCGTCGCCGCGCCCTCAGTCCTGCGCCTGCGCTACCATGTCAAGCGGCCCCTGCCCGACCTCAAGCTGTCTCGCCGGTCTATTTTCGCCCGCGACAACTACACCTGCCAGTATTGCGGGGTTCAGACCCGCGACTTAACGATTGACCACATCCTGCCCAAGCGTGCCGGAGGCGGGATGCACTGGGACAATCTGGTCGCCTGCTGCCGCCGGTGCAACGCAAGGAAAGGCGACAAGCTGTTGTCCGCCTGCGGCATGAAGCTGGCCCGTCCGCCGAAGCGTCCGCGCTATGTCCCGTACATCAGCATGACCAAGTATATCAGCGGCACCAAAAACGAGGTCTGGCGCGACTACCTGCCCGTCTTCCACGACGTCGGCGGCTCCGACAACTACGCCGCCACCGCGTAATACAAAACGCCATCCGGGAAACCAGATGGCGTTTTCACTTTCTCTTGACTATGACTTCCATCACCAACTGACGGACACGCTCTAAATCGTCAGCAGCCGCGATTGCTTCGTACACAACCTCAACCGCCAACCTCGTTTCTGCCTGAGACGCGAGCCACACAGAGCTGGCGGCACGGGCCATACAAAACGTCAGCTCACTCCGGTCATCCTCAGTTTCCTGTTCGCGAAGATACTTTCCGTCCGGCCATTTGACCAGTCGTTCGACCTCAGCAATCGCCGTGGGGCTGATCACCCTTCCTTGTTCAAGATCATCCATCGTTTCAAGAACTATTAAATTGTTTAGCTTGGTTTGCTTCACCGCAAGGCGGCATATAAATCAGGTGCAGTCACGGAAAGGCGATGCTGGCTCATAAACTTATGCTTCTCTGTACGCTGCGAAGAAAAGACCATGTGTTGAAACACACGGCTAGAAGGCGCGGACGCCACGAAGTACCGCTTCGCGGCACTGGGAACATCTTAGATGCAGATCATCCTAACCCCGCGAAGCGGGTGTTTTATGGCATGGTCCTAATTCTTCCGGTCTAGTTCCCCGCCCAGCCGCGCCGCAATCCCCGCCAGTATTTCCACAGTCCGGTCTATTTCTTCCGCCGTCGTGCCGCGCCCGAGCGTCAGCCGCAGGGCGCTTTTGAGGCGAGGCTCCGGCAGGCCCATCGCGGACAGCACATGGCTGGGTTCGATACTGCCGGACGTGCAGGCGGAGCCGGACGACGCGGACACGCCGGCGCGGTCGAGCGAGAGCAGCAGCGTCTCGGCGTCGAGGCCCGGCAGGGAGATATTGAGATTGTTCGGCAGACGGTTGGTTGGGTGTCCGTTCAGGACGACGCCGGGGATTGACGCGACAAGAGCGGACCAGAAATTGTCGCGCAGGGCAGTCAAACGCTGGGCTTCGGCGGCGCGTTCCGGCAGGAGCAGGCGGACGGCCTCGCCGAAACCGGCGATGGCAGCGACGTTTTCGGTCCCTGCGCGACGCTGACGCTCCTGACCGCCGCCGTGCAGGAGCGGCTCAATCGCGATGCCGCTGCGGACATACAGTGCGCCCGCGCCTTTGGGACCGTAGATTTTGTGCGCGGACAGCGTCAGCAAGTCTACGCCAAGAGCGTTTATGGTCACGGGCAGCTGGCCGAAGGTCTGGACGGCATCCGTGTGCAGAAACGCACCTCGGGCATGGACAACATCGGCGATTTCGCGCAAAGGCTGGATCGTGCCGACTTCGTTATTTGCGTGCATGACGGAGACCAGCACGGTCTCATCTGTCATGGCTTCGGCGGCAGACTGGGGCGAGACGGTGCCGAACTCGTCTACGGGAAGCATCGTGACACGAAAGCCGAGAGTTTGAAGAAACTGGGCAGTCTCGGCGACGGCTTCATGCTCGATGGCCGTGATAATCAAGTGATTGCCGCGTGTTTTGTTCGCCAGCATCACGCCGACCAGCGCGGCGTTGTCGGATTCGGTGCCGCCACTGGTGAACGAGATCTCGGAGAACTGGCAGCCAAGCGCGTCTGCCACCGTATCACGGGCAGTGTCCAGCGCCCGTTTCGCCTGCTGGCCGTCGGCGTGGAGGCTGCTGGGGTTGCCGAAGCCGTCAAGCGAGAAGTGTGGTTCCATCGCCGCCCGGACTTCCGGGCGCAGCGGCGTTGTCGCGGCATAATCCAGGTAGATTCGGGCACTCGTGCCACTTGTATCCATGCCGCTATTTTACCTGATACGGGCGGGAACCCGGCACCGGAGGTGCCTGGCTAATGCAGCAAAGAAACTCGCTCCGCGACTGAAGAGCTTTCAGTGCCGGGTTCTCAGCGTCGCCCCAGCCGCGCTGCGTCCTCGTAACGCACCTGTGTTCCGCCGAAAATGTCTAAAGCGCTGCCGACAGTGAGATCTACTTTGCCGCCGGACAACTGCTCCACAAGCGCAATGTCTGTCAGGTGTTTAGCGCCGCCGGCATAGGTCGCGGGCAGTGTGACCCATGCGCCGAGACGCTGGACCAAGTCTTCGTCTATCCCCTCGCATTTGCCCTCGACATCGGCGGCATGGATCAGGAACTCGGCGCAGCAGGGTTCTAAGAGCTGGAAAAGCGCGGCGTCTAGGCGGGTCTGCGTTACTGTCTGCCAGCGATTTGTGGCGACAAAATACTCGCCGCCGCTTATTCGGCGGCAGCTTAAATCAATGACTAGCTGGTCTTTGCCGACGGCATCAGTCATCGCTTGAAGGCGGGACGGGGAAAACGTGCCGTCTTCAAAGAGATACGACGTGACGATCACATGGCTTGCACAGGCTTCCAGCCATGACGCCGCGTTATCGGGGGTGATGCCGCCGCCAAGCTGCATGCCGTTTGGATAAGCGGCAAGCGCGGACCGGGCCGCGTCCTCGCTGCCAGGGCCGAGCAGGATCACATGGCCGCCTCGCAGGCCGTCGCGCTTGTAAAGCGCGGCAAAATCTGCGGCAGAGCGGTCCGAGACGTGGTTTGTGATCGTTTGAGCGCCGTTGTCAGTCAGGGTGCCGCCGACAATCTGGACCACGCGGCCCTCTTGGAGATCAATGCAGGGGCGAAACGCCATAAAAGCTTACTCTTTTCGCATCAGCAGAGAAAACGTGTTAGGCAGCTTCGACTTGATTGCTTGGGGCAAATTGGGAAAAGCATCCCAATATTCGTTTGGGTGTTCTTCTATTCTTTCCAGCCGCAGACCGGCGCTTATCAAGGGATTGATAATCTGGCCGAAGGTCTTCTGGCTCTCATATTTCTTGGACAACTGCTCTTTCGGCTGAGACAGCTCCCCGACGTAAGCCGGCGTCCAGCCTTGATTTCCTTGAGCGCTTGCTTGGAAGTAATCCCCGTAGATAGGGTCAAGGCGCAGAGCTGATGCTTCCGTGTCCCAAATCCAGGACAGCGGATGGCCCTCAAACAAATACAGCCGCCCGCCCGGCGCGAGCAGGCGGGATACGACAGACGCCCAGCCGTCTATGTCATGCAGCCAGTTTAACGCGCCCCGCCCGGTGTAGACGAGGTCAGCGGTGCTGTCGAGTTCGTGCGGCGTGGCTAAAAGGTCGCAGCAATACCAGAGCGCGGGCGCGTTCAGCGCATCGGACTTTGCAC
Source organism: uncultured Armatimonadales bacterium (assembly GCA_964241935.1). Taxonomy (GTDB): domain Bacteria; phylum Armatimonadota; class Armatimonadia; order Armatimonadales; family Capsulimonadaceae; genus JANXMY01. The sequence goes on along the minus strand of CAXSZN010000010.1, from coordinate 72,730 downwards.
GGGCGACGATAATCATGTCTTCGCTGATGTCCACGCCAACGACTTCTTCTGCGCCTAAGTTCCAAAGCGAGAGCGTGTCCGTCCCGCCCGCACATTGCAGGTGGATGGCGCGTTTGCACCACTCGCCGAGTCCCTGTAAGTATGGGTACTCCGGCGGCTCGAAGTTTGTGCTGCCGCCTCGCAAGAATTGGATTTGCGCGTCCAAGCTGTCCGCGTAGTGGGCTGCAGCTTCGTTCCACGCGGCCCGATTGGACTGGTGCATTTCTTGAACGGTCACAAAATTTTCCCCTCAAAAAATACAGCCCTGAGAGTGATTCTCAGGGCTGTCACTGTCGAACTTTTGTAGACTACGAGACGGCGGTGTCGCCGCGCTCGCCGGTGCGGATGCGGACGGCTTCGAGAACGGGCGTCACGAAGATTTTACCGTCGCCGATCTCACCGGTGCGGGCCGAGTCCTCAATTGCGCCGATAACGGCGTCCTGCTGGCTGTCGGCGACCACGACAATAAGCTGCACTTTCGGCAGCAGATTGACCTGGTACTCCGAGCCTCGGTAATGCTGGGTGTAGCCCTTCTGCTTGCCCGCGCCTTTGATCTCGGTGACGCTGATGCCGTGGACGCCGATCTCATCGAGCGCTGTTTTGACTTCATCTAACCGGCTGGGGCGAATAATCGCTTCAATTCGGACCATGTGTATTTTCTCCTGTGACACACGCCACGGTATTTGTTCCGTGGCTGAGGCTTTATTGGGCTGAAGGGCGCATCGCGCCGGCTGCCTTCCAGGTCTGCCAGTGCAGTCCTGCGGGCAGAAGACCAGTTCTGTTGGAAGTGACTTTTTGTCCGCAGGACAATATCATTCTGATTACTTCGTATCAGCCGCAGGCTATTCAGCCACGGATTTCAATCTGTGGTCTTAGTCAATTCCAGCCAAAGCCGGGAGGCCGGCATTGTCGCCGGAATAACCTTCTTCGCCATGCTCGGTGACATCCAGGCCGTCTTCTTCCTGCTCGGACGGCGCACGCATCCCGCCGGGGATCACGACATTGAGCAGCGAGCCGATCAGAAGCGTGGACACGATTGCCCCAATAATAGTGATGACAATCGCCTCAAGCTGGGCCAGCGGCTGTCCCCAGGATGCGCCCGGCTGACCGGAAAACGGGCCGTTGCTGACACCGAGCGGGCCGCTCGTCTGCGTGATCGCCGAATTGACGGCGGCATTGGCGAATAAGCCGGTGGCGAGAGCGCCCCACATTCCGCCGCAGGCATGGACGCCGAACACGTCCAGCGCGTCGTCGTAGCGGTTCAGCTTGCCTTTAAGCTGGATTGCAGAGAAGCAGATGGGCGAGACGACAAGGCCGATAATCAGTGCGTCAATCGCGTTGACGAAGCCGCAGGCGGGGGTAATCGCGACAAGTCCCGCCACCGCGCCGGAGCCGAAGCCCACGGCCGTCGGCTTCTTGAAGCGGATCCATTCTACAATAGTCCAGGACATGGCGGCGGCTGCCGTCGCGATATGCGTGTTGATAAATGCCGCCGTCGCGACGCCGTCCGCCGCAAGCTGCGACCCGGCGTTGAAGCCGAACCAGCCGAACCAGAGCAGCGCAACCCCAATCAACACCATGGGAACATTGTGCGGGCGCATTTCTTCCGCGCCGTGGCCGCGCCGCTTGCCGAGCATGATGCAGAGGGTTAAAGCCGAAACGCCGGACGAGATGTGAACGACCGTGCCGCCTGCGAAGTCCAGCGCGTGGATTTTTCCAGTTCCGATCAAACCGCCGTCCCAGACCATATGGGCCAGCGGGTCATAAAAGAACGTCGCCCACAGCAGGATAAACAGGCAGTACGCGCCGAACTTCATCCGCTCGGCGACCGCACCGGAGATCAGCGCCGGGGTGATCACCGCGAACGTCATCTGGAACAGCATGAAAATTGCGCCGGGAATTGTGGGCGCATTGGAAACGGGAGTCGCCCCGGCTCCGGCCTGCAGGCCCATCCAGCTCATCGGACTGGCAAAAACGCCGAGGCCGAAAATTTTGTGCTCCGTCGGGCCGAACGCCACCGAGTAGCCCCAGAGCATCCACTGGATCGAGATGATGCCGAGCGCGACAAACGACATCATCAGGGTGTTGAGAACGTTCTTGGAGCGCACCAGGCCGCTGTAAAAGAAGGCCAGGCCGGGCGTCATCAGCATGACCAGCGCGGTCGCGACAATCATCCAGGCCGTGTCGCCCCGGCTGGCCCCTTCGGGCGTCAGCGAGGCATTTGCCATGTTTTTCAGGCTGGACGCACTGGAAACAGGGGCCGGGGGCTTGGCGGTATCATCCTGCACCATCACGCTGCCGTTGATGGTGGTCGCAGCGGGTGGCGTCGCCGGGGCTGCCGCAGCGGAGGCCACGGGAGCGGCCGTGCCGCTCGTGCCGGGAGCGGCCGGGGTCGAGGTCTGGGCCTGAGCCGCAAAGGACAGTGGAAAAAGAGCGGCCGCGCAAAGGGCGGCTTGCCAGAGTTTGGATTTCACGAAAAAGCATCCTCCTGAGTGATGGGACCTGTGCAATGGAAAGGTTACCGGGGTGCTTCATCGCGTATGCCGGACGGCTGCCAGCCAGGCGTCAGCGCCTGGAAGTGCGTAAGAGTAGCACAAGAAAGGAACTTTTGTCAAGCGTATTTGAGTACGCATTCTGCGATTTGAAGCAGCGGACACAAAAAAGCCCGGCAGGAGACAATTTTCCTGCTGGGCTTATTGTTTTGTTCGGCTTTTTCTTGTTCGGCTTTTTCTTGTTCGGCTTGCTGTCGTCAGCTTGCGGCAATGGCTGCGATCTTTTCGCGGGCTTCGGCCAGTGCGCCGTTCACGACATCTTCGCCGCGAATGGTGTTGTTGACATGGATGAATTCCATGTCGGTGACGCCCATCAAGCCGAACGCGCTGCGGAGCAATGGGTCCTGTGAATTGTACGCTTCGCGGGCTTCGCCGGGTCCGTAGCCGCCGCCGCCGCGAGCCGTAACCACAATCGCTTTTTTGTTCGGCAGCAGGCCTGTGTAGTTCGCCGGGTTCCAGGTGACACCGGCGCGGACAACCTGGTCAATGTAGGACTTGAAGACGCCGGGAACGGAAAAGTTGTACATCGGGATGCCGAACACATACACGTCGGCAGCAAACAATTCGGCAATCAGCTCGTCGGACAGCGCCAGGGCTTCTTTTTGCTCGGCGGTGCGATTTTCTTCCGGTGTGTACATCGCGCCGATGAACGTCTCGCTGACGTAGGGAAGTTCCTGATGGCCTAAGTCACGGTAACGCCCGGATTGGCAGCCTTTAGCGCTTCCACGAGTTCGCCGGAAACGGTGCGCGAGTGCGAATCGGAGCCGCGTGCGCTGGAGTCGATGTGCAAAATATGGGTCATGGGTGTTTCCTTAGCCGCTGTCTCACTAGGAGCGAGCGGTGATTTGGTGTCAGTTGCAGGGGCAGAACTGCCTTTTTGGGCGTACTTCCAGAGAAAGTAGCCGGCGGCGGCAACGCCGGTAATGAGAAGGGCACTGCGGACCATTTTTTGGTCAGCCATAGATTACTTGTTCCTTTCCGGTGCGAGAAATCAAAGGCGAGAAATCAAAGGCGAGAAATCAAAGGCGAGAAGCTGGAGCGGCGTTTCGGACAAGCGGCGCGACGCGAGTGCCGATCAGCTCAATGGAGTTCAAAAGCTCTGAATGGGATAGCCCGGCGTCCATTTGAAACGTCACGCGGGACACGCCGCCCAGGGCTTCACTGTGCCGGAGCAGCTTTTCCGCGACTTCCTCAGGGCCGCCGACCAGCAGTGCGCCGGTGGGGCCGGCTTGAGCGTTGAATTGGGCACGGGTGACCGGCGGCCAGCCGCGTTCTTTGCCGATTCTGGTGAACATCTCGGCATAGCCGGGGAAGTAGCCGGCAACGGCTTTTTCGGTTGTTTCGGCGACGTAGCCCAGCGAATGCAGGCCAACTTTGAGCTGCTCGGGCGCAAATCCCGCTTGATGCCCGGCTTTGCGGTACAGGTCAACAAGTGGCCGGAAGCGGTGCGTTTCGCCGCCGATAATTGCCACCATCAGCGGCAGTCCCAGTGTCCCGGCACGGGCGAACGACGCGGGTGTGCCGCCGACACCCAGCCAGATCGGGAGCTTTTCCTGCATCGGTCGCGGATACACCCCCTGCCCTGTCAGCGCCGCCCGGTGCCGCCCCGACCAGTGGACATGCTCATTGTCCCGAATGGTCAAGAGCAGGTCCAAGTTCTCGGCAAACAGTGAGTCGTAATCGTCAAAGTCGAGGCCGAACAGCGGGAAAGACTCGGTGAACGACCCGCGCCCGACCACAATCTCCGCCCGGCCCGACGAGATCAAGTCTAATGTCGCAAAGTTCTGGAAGACGCGCACCGGATCGGCGGCGCTGAGAACGGTTACGGCGCTTGTCAGTCGAATATGCTTGGTTCGCGCCGCCGCCGCGGCTAAAATCACAGCGGGGGCGGAGTCTAAAAACTCGGCGCGGTGATGCTCGCCGATCCCAAACACGTCTAAGCCCGCCTCATCGGCAAACTCAATCCGTGCCACCAAGTCACGCAGCGCTTCCGAGCCGCCCCTTTTCACGCCGCCAGTGTCAAGCGACGCTGCCGCAAAGCTGTCAATCCCAATTTCCACTCGCGCCTCTTTTCAGCTACGCGCCTGCTGCCTGCGGGTCTACCCGCGCGGCGAAAATGCCGGCGAAGGCCGAGCGCACCGAGTAGAACACCACCAGCCATAAAACAAATGCAAGCAAGCCGGGCGGGATGCCCTTGGGGTCCATCGTCAGGTGGTACAGCAGAATGTTCGCGATGACCGGCCCCAGCAGGGTCAGCGCCAGCGGCACGAACCGGCCTGCCAGCAGCAAAACGCCGCCGATGAGCTGAATCAGATACACCACGTCCATGATATGCGAGCCGGCCATCGCCGTAAAATAAGTCAGCGCGAGGCCGGTTGGCGGCGGCTGCTTGAGGAAATGCAGGAATCCGTTCAGTCCAAAGACAAAGAACATCACACCAAGCAGGTAGCGGGCGACGAGTGCGGCAATTTTCATTCAAGAAACCTCTTAAAGTTTGGATAAGCAGATTATGGCACCTGCGCTTTATTTTGTCAAGCGCATCTATAATCCAGCCGCATTGTTTTTTATTGTGCCTTTTCGACCGCAGAATGGAAATTTCATGAGCCATCTTTTTCCCCCAGCCGCTTTGCGCTGCGAATACAAGCCAAACCCACTGGGGATTGACACGCCGGAGCCGCGTTTAAGCTGGGTCTTGACCGCACCGGAGCGCAGCGCAGTCCAAACCGCCTATCAGATAATGGCTGGAGATTGGGACAGCGGCAAAATAGCGTCGGCGCAGTCGGTTCACGTTTCCTATGCCGGACCGGCGCTGGTTTCAGGACAAAGGGTCGAGTGGAAAGTTCGCGTTTGGGACGGCAGCGGAGAAGCCTCGGAATGGAGCGAGCCGGCGTTCTGGCAGATGGGCCTGCTTTCGCCCTCGGATTGGACCGCCCGCTGGATCAGCCTGCCGCCTACCCGCCCACTGACCGACCAGAACCCGCCCGCCTGCCTGCGCTGCGTCTTTGGGACAGTCAAGCCGCTGACACGGGCGACGGTTTATGCCACGGCACGCGGGATTTACACGCTGCACTTGAACGGGCAGCGCGTCGGCGATGCCTCTTTCGCGCCCGGCTGGACCGATTACGCAAAGCGCATTCAGTACCAAACCTATGATGTCACGGAGATGCTTCAAATTGGTGACAATGCTCTCGGGGCGGTGCTGGCCGACGGCTGGTATGCCGGCTATCTCGGCTTTGAGGGCAAACGCGCCCGCTACGGCAGCAGGCCGCAATTTTTGGCGCAGCTCGTTTTAGAGTACGCCGACGGCAGCCGGGAAACACTCGGCACAGACGAAAATTGGCGCGGCACATCCGGCCCGGTGCTGGCGTCAGATATGCTGATGGGCGAAACCTATGACGCCCGGCTGGAGATACCGGGCTGGGACACCGCCGCTTTTGACACGTCGCTGTGGCGTCCAGCCAAAGTCGAAGCCGAGCACGACCTGTCAATCTTGCGGGTGGCCCAAGTGGACCCGCCGGTGCGGGTGACGGAGGAACTTGCGCCGGTGACCGTGACGCAGCCGGTGCCTGGCTCTTACCTCTTTGACCTGGGCCAGAACATGGTCGGCTGGGCGCGTCTTAAAGTGCAGGGGCAGGCGGGAACCATCGTGCGCCTGCGCTTCGGCGAGATGCTGTCGCCGGATGGAACACTCTATGCAGACAATCTACGCGGCGCGAAAGCCACCGACACATATATTCTGAGCGGCAAGGGCGAAGAAACCTACGAGCCGAGATTCACGTTCCACGGCTTCCGCTACGTTGAAGCGACGGGCTACCCCGGCGAGCCAAGCTGGGAAGCAATCACAGGCTGCGTCCTGCACTCGGACATCCCGCGCACCGGCACGTTTGAATGCTCCGACCCGCTGGTCAACAAATTAGTACAGAACATAGACTGGGGCCAGCGCGGCAATTTTCTCAGCATTCCCACCGACTGCCCGCAGCGCGACGAGCGTTTGGGCTGGATGGGCGATGCCCAGATTTTCGTTCGCACGGCGGCGGGGAACCGGGATGTGGCGGCGTTTTTCGAGAAGTGGATGGACGATGTCTCGGATGCTCAGTCGCCTGAAGGCGGCTTTCCCGATGTCGCGCCGCGCCTGGTGGACCTCAGCGACGGCGCTCCGGCCTGGGGTGATGCGGGCGTCATCGTGCCGTGGACTATCTATCAAATGTACGGCGATACGCGCATTTTGGAGCGCCACTACGAGGCGATGGTCCGCTGGATAGATTATTTAGACAGCGCGAACCCGAACCATCTGTGGCTAAACCGCCGGAACAACGATTTTGGCGATTGGCTTTCCATCAATGCCGATACCGACAAAGACGTGCTGGCGACAGCGTATTTCGCGTATGATGCGTCGCTGATGGCTCAAATCGCGGCGGTTCTCGGGCGCACGGAAGACGCCGCCCGCTTTGCCGCGCTGTTTGAGGACATCAAAGCGGCGTTCAGCGCCGCATATGTCTCAGCGGACGCTGAAGTCAAGAGCGGCACGCAGACTGCGTATGTTCTGGCCCTGCGCTTCGGACTGCTGCCCGAGGCGCTGCGCCCGCTCGCCGCCCGGCACCTTGTTCAAGCGATTGACGCCAAAAACGGGCATCTGTCTACGGGGTTTGTCGGGGTCGGCTACCTTTGCCCGGTGCTGAGTGACGCAGGCTGCTCGGATGTCGCCTATCAGCTTCTGCTGAACACGACTTTTCCAAGCTGGGGTTATTCCCTCACGCAGGGCGCGACCACGATCTGGGAACGGTGGGACGGCTGGACATTAGAAAAAGGTTTTCAGGATGTCGGCATGAACTCGTTCAACCACTACTCGCTTGGCTCGGTCGGGGAATGGCTCCAGCGCTATGTCGCCGGCATCGACCAGGACCCTGACGCGCCCGGCTTCGCCCGCATTCGCATCCAGCCCCGACCCGACCGCCGCTTGTCGTTCGCCCGCGCATCGTTTGAGTCTATCCGGGGCCGCATCGAAAGCCACTGGACACTGAGCGGAGACCAGTTCACGCTCCGCGTTTCCATTCCGGCCAACACAACCGCGACTGTTACCCTCCCAAATGACCAGGTGCATGAAATCAGCTCCGGGGAATACGAATTCATGGCGGCGTTACCGCCGCATGGCAGTCTCGACACCGCCGGTGCCTAGCACCTGCGCCTGCACCCGGCGGCTGATGCTGCCGAGCGCCTGAAGCTGGGGCAAGGAAAGCCGCTTGGGGGACTTCACGCCGGGCCGTGACACAAGCGCAGCTTGTTCTAAAAACACATCCACATCATGTTTCAGCCCGGCCTGCTCGGCGGTCGGCATATCCGGCAGGCGCAGCGCCAGCCAGTCACGCAGGCCGCGCAGGTCGGTCGCGATCTGCTCCGTGGGCGGCAGCAGGTCCGGCATCTCGTGCGCGGCGGCAATCTGAGATAATCCGGCGATTTCCCCTTCGGCGTACCAGACTTGCGCCGACCGAGGAACCGTCACAGCGTCCAGCCAGACGCGAATCGCAGGATCATCGGGAAGAAACGACAGTGTCTCGAACTCACTCAGCGCCGAGACGGTCCGGGCGGCAGGCCGGCTGAACAGCGCCAGGGGCTTCGCATCATCCGCCATCGCCAAGGGACTGTTCAGCCGCTCGGCGGCGGCAGAAACCGGAGCCAGCGCCGGGTAAGGCGCATCAAGCTGACCCATCAGCAGTTTCGCGTGGATGATTTCCTGAAGCGCGACTGCGCGGCTGCGCCCGGCAAGTGGGTCCAGGCGCTCAAGCTGCCGCACCTGTGCCAGCTTGCTGTGCGTCTTCTGCACCGCTGATGCCTGCTTTGCCAGCTCGGCGTAAGCAAACGCCCCGCGTGCCAGCGTCGCCCCCAGGTCAAAGAACTGCCGTTCCGCCGGCTCGATTTGCAGCGCCGCCTGCGAAGGCAGCGGGGCGGACGCCTGCGCCCAGACCGGCAAAGAGAACACCAGCAGCAGCAGGGGCAGCAGACACAGTTTCATGCCCCTATTCTACCCCACCCCGCCCTCATGCTACCCCGCCTCATTGAGCCTCATTGATGGTACAATGAAGGAGAGCGAATTGCAGTAGGAATGGAGCGGCAGACATGGCACAAGCCCAAATGATTGAAGGAACTGCCGAAGAAATAACCCAGCAGTTGCAGAAAAGCTACGCCGGCCAAAAACTGCGCGTCTTTGTTGAGCCGGAAGAAGAGGAAGACTTAGCGGCGGGGATACCCGACCCACCGGACACAATTCGTGACAAAGTGCACCTCATGGAGCTTTTGGACGAAGGAATGCAAGGGGAGCCGCAGCCGGTCACAGATCAAGAATGGGTGAACATCCGCCAGCAAGTGCGGGAAAGGCTTGCGCGGAAACAGCAATGAGCCTCAGAATCACCCGCTCGCCGCAAGCGCTGATAGATGTGATTGAACGGGCGTACTACGTTTCTGACAACGCCGGATTGAACGCTTCCGACAACTTCCTCAAGGCAGTTGAATCGGCTTACAAACAGCTTGCCGACATGCCCGGCCTAGGATCATCCCGCGACTACGGCCCAGCCTATCCCGGCTTGCGGCGGTGGCACGTCCCCAAGTTTCCCAAATATCTGATTTTCTATCAGGCGACCGAGACAGACTTGGTCATCCGCCGCGTTCTGCACGGAGCGCAGGATATTGAACAGATTTTCACGTCTGACGAAGATTGATATTTTTTAGCCTGCAGTTACCAAAGCCAAATCAGTACCAGCAAAACAAGCAGCAGTCATATTGCTCCACAGGAAGATGGAAAGCGGCCACTAGGTCTTCACGCCGGGCAGTACCATATCGCCGATGACTTTGATGCCCCGCTGTCAGTTTAGCTCTTGACAGACAATAGTTCTTTAAGAGCTAGGAAAAATTGCCCTCGTTGGAACTGTACCCAGATAACAGCTTTTTTCAGACCCCTTGTTCTAGGAGCAATCTGTCGTACCTTGAGATAGCTCGCCAGCGATGCGTCCAAATCGCCCTGCTTCCAGAATGCTAAACCCAAGCCAAGATAAGCTCTTGCGTGATTTGGATTTAAGCGAATTGCTTCTGAATAAGCGGCAATGGCAGTTCTGGGGTCCTTGTTCATGTAGAGACACACGTTCCCAAGAGAGATGTAGGCTTCTATGTGTGCCGGATCGAGACGGATTGCTTCTTGAATTTCAGTCAGCGCTTCATAGCCATCGCCTTCTTTGTGTTCATAAAGACACGTTCCTAAATCGAAGTGGGGCTTAGGTTTGCGGGGGGCAAGACGCACGGCCTCTCGCAGCTCTGCGATTGCTGCTCGTTCCCCTTTTGTATCCAATATGAGGCCTAAATCGTGGTGTAATAGTGCTATTTTCGGGTTGAGCGCAATCGCCTTACGCAGTTCAACAATCGCTTCGTCAGTTTTGCCGGCTCGTGCTAGGGCGGTGCCAGCGTTCCAATGATGCTTGATGTCCTCTTTCCACTGCTGAACCCTTTCATCTTCCATTGAATGAAGTTCCTCTCCGAGCAGAAGACAAATACTCAATCAGTGTTGATAAAGTCAGGCAGCAATTTTTAGATTTTTCACTGCCTGGGCCTCATATTTAGGCTTGTAGTCGGGGCATTTGTAGCTTTTGGAGTATTCTTTGGGGTTCTCAGCGTCAGAAACGTAGATCTGGGCGGAGTTGACGCCGCATTTTTCCTGGGTGCGGTCGTAGTTGCCGCAGTCGTAGCAGCGCCGCAAAATCGTCCAGCAGACGGAGCAGCGCATGGAGCCGACCAGCTCGACCCGGCCGCACAAGGGGCAGTGGATGTATGTCTCTTGAAACCCGTATTCTTTGGATTTCAGCGCCAAGCGGACTTTGCGGTTGAACTCTTCTAAATTCCGATTTAGCTCGGCGCAGGTCGCGAGAAGCTGGTTCATCTGCACGGCGCTGAGATACTCGATGACGCGCTCATCCAGCAAATCGGACAACTGCTGGCCGACTTTGTCAATCGCCTTCATGTGCTGCTCGGCGGTCTGCGGGCGGTACGGCTTGGCTTTTTCGGCCCGTGCGCCTAGCGTCTTCAAAAGCTGCTCGGTGATGGCGAGCGAGACGCGCAGGAACGCTTCGCGCTTTTCCGGGTATCTGACAATCGCGCCCATCACCCGCTCGGCATCGCCGACATTCAGCTTCTCGATCTTGATCTTGTCCACCATGCGCTTCTGCGAGGCAGGGTCATGGGCCAGCGCGGACAGGGCGCGGGCGTGGCCTTCGGTCAGCAAAATCTGGCCGGGCTGCGGGGCGCGAAGGGTCAGCTCGATCTGGACAAACTGAGGCAGTTCCAACAGTTCTAAAGACCGGCGCAGGGTGGTCTCCGAGACGCCCAGCGTTTTGCCGCATTTTTCCCAGGACATAAAGGTCAAGAGGCCCTGGATGGCGCGGGCCTTTTCGATCGCGTTCATGTCTTCGCGCTGAAAGTTTTCTAAAAGCGCGTCGGCATGAGCGTCCTCGTCGGACATCTCTTTAATCATCGCCGGAACTGTCGCCAGCCCTGCGATCTTGCAGGCGCGGAACCGGCGCTCGCCCATGACAATTTGATATTTGCCGTTCAGCGGCCGCACGACGATTGGCTCTAAAACGCCGCGCTCTTTGATAGAGGCGGCCAGCTCATCGAGCGTGTCTTGATAGAATGATTTGCGCGGCTGGTTTGCGTTGGTCGTAATCTGGTCCAGCGGCACTTGATGAACCGTTTGCGGCTCAGTGTCTTTTGTTTTTGCAGCAGTAGGCATAGGTAGCTCCGTCCAAATGTCTCAGCTAAAGTCGAGTGCTTTGCTGGCAATTATCGGCAAACTGTGGAATAATCAAGAGGCCGTGTGTCAATTGAAAGGCAGTCTGAACACGCACGCAGAAAGACAAATCTTATCATGCAGAATACAATTGCCGCGCTGGAAGCGCGGCTGGCGGCGGCCACCTCTGGCCAGGACCGGCTCGCGGCGCTGAACGCTCTAGCCTGGTCGCTGCGCGGCGTGGACCCGCACCGCGCTTACACGCTTTGCGCGGAATCGGTCAAGACGGCGCGGGAGTGCGGCGACCCGGCGGCTCTGGCCGTGGGCCTGGGAATGAGCGCGGCCTGCGCGATCATTCTGGGCCAGTATGAGGACGCGGCGGCGGCGCTGGACGAAGGGCTGCCGCTGAGCCGGTCGGTGGGAAACCTCGCCGCCGAAGCCCACTGCCTGCATTCGCTTGGAGCGCTGCATTACACGCGGGCGGAACACGCCGGCGCGACCGAGAAAACAATGGAGGCGCTGCAAATCCGCGAAGACCTGGAAGACTGGGAAGGCGTCGGCGCGGGCTACAACCTGCTGGGCAACATCCAGTTCGCGCTCTGTGAGTACGGGCAGGCGCTGGACTGGTACACCCGCAGCCTGGAGGTGCGGGAGCGGGCCGGCGACCTTTACGGCATCGGCGTCTCGCTCGACAATATCGGCAATATCTACGGCGAGCGAGGCGAGTTTCTCGAGGCGGCTAAGTACCATCAGCGCGGCCTGGACCATGCCGTCCGTATTGGAAGCCCGGTGCTGGAAGTCAAGCTGCTCTGCAACCTCGGCAGCGATTATGCCGACTTGGGCCGCCACGAAGAAGGCATCGAAATTGGCCGCCGGACAATCGCGCGTGCGACCGCAATGGAAAACTGGTACACCGTCGCTTTCGCACTCACTAACGTCGCTCACTCCCTGGCCAAAACAAGCCGGCAGGCCGAAGCCGTGGACTGCTACACCCGCGCCATCGAGACCGCCCAGATGATTGGCGACCGTAAAGTCGAGGCACATGCCCGGTACTCCATCGGCGACCTGCTGGCGAATGACGGCAAGCTTGACGACGCCCGGCGATTTTTAGCCGACAGCTTCGTGTTAGCCTCAGCGATCGGAGCGCGGCGCACCGCGTTTCTCGCAGCGCAGACCCTCTCCGAAGTCTGCAAGCGCCTGGGCGACTATGCCGCCGCTTTGGGCCATCACGAGACGTTCCACCGTCTGGAAAAAGAAGTGTTCACCGAAGAAGCCGAAGACCGAGCCAAGTCACTGGTCATCAAGATGGAAGTTGAGCATCACCGGCGTGAGGCCGAGTCGCTGCAGGAGATCAACGCGGCTTTGCAGGAAGCCAATGCACGGCTGGAAGCGCTGGCAACCACGGACCCTCTGACATGCCTGCCCAACCACCGCACGATTGCCGCCGCTCTGGACCTGCAGGCTGTCCGCGCCCGCCGTGAGGGCCTGTCTTATGCCCTGCTGTTTCTGGACATTGACCATTTCAAGAGCGTGAACGACACCTACGGCCATCCGGTCGGCGACTCCGTGCTTCAGGAGTTTACGAAGCGCGTTTCTTCCTGCCTGCGCGAGGAAGACATGCTGGGCCGCTGGGGCGGCGAGGAGTTTCTGGTTCTGCTGCCCGGCACCGACCTGGAAGGCGCATTACTGGCTGGGGAGCGTATTCGCGCCGCCGTCGCCGCGCACCCACTGACTGTGCAGGCCGGGCTTTTTCAGGGGGAGCTTTGCCTCACTTGCTCGCTCGGCGCGGCGGCCAGCCCGCCGCAGGAAGGTGCTCGGGATGCGCTGGTGCAGGCGGCGGACCGGGCGCTGTATGCGGCCAAGCGGATGGGACGCAATCAGGTGCGGGGCGCGGACGACCCGGCAGCCTCCGCCTTGGAGGGGCCACTGTTCCCAGGCCGGTGGAACCACGACCGCAGCAGCGTGAGAAGCCATTCTCATCCACGTTCCGCCACTTCCCAGGTTTGACAACCGCTACTTCCCAGGTTTGACAACCGCCATGTGCCGGCAGTATAATGAAGCGGTTTTGCCGATTGTAGAGGAAGACACCGTTGCAGGACATTTCCGACTTCAAGCATTTTCTTCGCACCGACCCCATAGCTCAAGCATTTCTCAGCGAACACCGCGCCGGTGCCTCGGTGACGCTGGCCTGTGCACCGGGACGGCTGGACGTCATGGGCGGCGTCGCCGACTACTCCGGCTCGCTGGTGGCCGAGATGAGCATCGCTGAAGCGGCTTTAGTGGCCTTGGCCCCGCGCACCGACCGCACCCTGCGCGTCTGGAGCCGGGGCATTGAAGCTGAAAAGCTCACGCCGCAAGTCTCGCTGTTCCTGGACGACTTCTTTGCTGGCGGCGCACTCATCAGCTACGAGACTGTTCACTCACGCCTTTGCCATAACCCGCAGACCCGCTGGGCCGCGTACCTTTTCGGCTGTGTCTACGTCCTGCTGGCCGAAGGCATCGTTTCCAGTTTCCCACACGGCGCAAACTTGATATTGGATAGCCGGGTTCCGCTCGGCGCGGGCGTCTCGTCCAGCGCCGCGATTGAAGTGGCGGCCATGCAGGCGATCAATGCCGCTTATGGCCTCAGCCTAGACGGCGTTGCTCTGGCCCGGCTGTCTCAAATGGTCGAAAACAAAGTCGTCGGTGCGCCCTGCGGCATTATGGACCAGATGAGCAGCGCCCTGTGCGTCCCGAACAGCCTGCTGCTGATTCTGTGCCAGCCGCACGAGGTCCAGGGGACGCAGGCCCTGCCGGACGGCGTCCGCGTCTTCGGCATCAATTCGGCGGTCAAGCACTCCATCGGCGGCTCCGCCTACACCCGCGCCCGCGTCGCCGCCTTCATGGGCCGCAGGATTTTGGGCGTGAACTACCTGGCGGATTTAGCTTTCCGCGAAGGCAAGCATCCTGCAATCTCTGCTCTGCCGCACCAAATCACCGGCGCAGACTTTGTGCAGCAGTGGGGTGAAACCGGCGATCTAGTCACCAGCGTCAACCTCAGCGAAGTTTATGATGTATATGCAGCCACTCTGCATGGCATACGGGAACATGCACGAGTTATTCTTTTCACTTCGGTACTGCGAAACGTACAAGAAGGAACAATGAGCCTGGAAAGTGCTTTGCCCATAGCAGGCCAAGCAATGTATGGTTCCGACGGCTCTCATGCCTCTTACACCAGCATCGGTCTTGGCTGCCCGGAGACGGATTTGCTGGTGGAACTTGGACGCGCTGCCGGACCAAGCAAAGGCATTTTTGGGGCAAAGATTACAGGCGGCGGGTCGGGCGGCACGGTAGCGTTTCTGACCTACGGTGAACACGCGGCGCAGACCATTCATGAGATTTCCGAAGCCTACCAAGAGCAGACGGGGCGGACGCCGCAAGTTTTTGAGGGCGGTCTGTCGCCGGGCGCGATGGCGTTCGGAAGCCAGACGCTTTAGAAGAGGCAAGAAGCCACGGGTTGAAACCCGAGGCTGGAAAGTGCCCAGTGTCGCGGCGACACAAGAAAAAGAGACGCTGGCCAGTCTTCCGTCGCCTCGACGGTGGGAGCTTGGCAGCCTCGGGTTTCAACCCGTGGCTCTTGGCCGTGGCAGCTTATAACACCCCCGGCACACAAAACACCATGCCTAAATCATTGAACTGGGAAGAGCGCTGGCACCCGCTGCGCGAGGAATGGGTCATCATGGCCGCGCACCGGCAGAACCGGCCCTGGAGCGGCGAGGTCGTGGCGAAGAAGCCGCCGCCGCTCCCCGACTATGTCCCGGCCTGCTACCTTTGCCCCGGCAACGTCCGGGTCAGCGGGCGGCAGAACGACGATTACGCTCACACGTTTGTGTTTGACAACGACCATCCGTGTGTCGGGCCGGGTGCGCCGACGCCGCAGCCGGAACCGTCGGGCTTCTACAAGAACCGGCCTGCATCGGGCCTGGCGCGGGTCGTCTGCTGCAGCCCGAAACACAACCTGACTGTCGCCGAGCTTTCGCCGCCGGAGATTGCCGATTTGATTCGCGTCTGGCAGGCTCAGAGCCGGGAGCTGTCCGCCCGGCCCGAGATTGCCAGTGTTTTGATTTTTGAGAACAAAGGCATTCAGGTCGGCGTTTCTAATCCCCATCCCCATTGCCAGATTTATGCCGTCAATTTTGTTTTCAAGCATCTGGAAACCGAGGCACGGGTCAGCCGCGAGTACCTAGCCGAGAATGGCCGGACGCTTTTTGGGGATATTATTGGGGCCGAGCGCACGGACGGCTCCCGGATACTCTATGAGAACGACACGGCAATCGCGTTCCTGCCCTACTTCGCCCGCTATGCCTATGAAGTGTATGTCGCGCCAAAAGCGACGCATGGAAGTTTAGCGGGCTTGTCCGCCCCCGAAATCAATGACCTGGCGCTGGCCTTGAAAGACGTGCTGGTGCGCTTTGACAATCTCTGGCAAATGCCGTTCCCCTATGTCCTGGTGCTGCATCAAGCGCCGACCGACGGCAGCGACATCTCGGGCTTCCATTTTCACCTGGAGTTCCATCCGCCCCTGCGAAAGCCGGATCTGCTGAAGTATCTGGCCGGCCCGGAAATCGGCGGCGGCAACTTTGTTTCCGACACCATGCCGGAGGAGAAAGCCGCCGAGCTACGCGCACAATCTACAATCCATTACAAGCAGCGATAATAAACACACGGTAACAAGCACCTATGACACCCATTCGCAAAGGCGTGATTACGGCGGCGGGGCGCGGGACTCGGCAGTATCCGGCGTCTAAGACCGTGCAAAAAGAGCTGTTTCCACTGGTCGACGTGGACGGGTTCGCCAAGCCGACAGTGCAGATACTGGCGGAAGAGCTGTTTGCGTCTGGGCTGGAAGAAGTCTGCATTGTCGCGAACGCTTCCAACATTGAGCCGATGCGGCGGCACTTTCTGGAACCGGCCCCGGCGTCTTTCGCGGGTAAAGACTGGGCGGACGCGCTCACAAAGTCGCTGGCGGACATGGCGGATAAACTCACGTTTGTCGTGCAGGAGACGCAGGATGGCTACGGCCATGCGGTGTATCAAGCACGGGAGTTTGCCGGCAGCGAGCCGTTCCTGATCACGCTGGGCGACCATGTGTATCTGTCCCACACCGAGCGGCGGTGTGCGGGTCAAGTCGTGGACGTGTTCCAGCAGTACGGCGCATCGGTCACGTCGGTCAGCTATGCGCCCGAAGCGGAGCTGCATCGGTACGGCACATTGACCGGGCCGAGGCTGCCGGACACGCATCCGCCGGTTTACGAGATTCAAGCGCTGGTGGAGAAACCGACAGTCGAATATGCACAGGCTAACCTCCGTGCGCCGGGCGTTCCTGACGGCCAGTATCTGGTCCACTTCGGCATTCATGCGTTCACACCCACTATTTTTGACTGCCTGGAGCATCTCATTCAAAACGACATTCGGCAGCGCGGTGAGATACAGCTTACCTCCGCCCAAGTTCTGCTGATGGAGCGGGAGCGGTACTTGGCCTGCGAAGTCGCCGGCATCCGCTGCGACATGGGCGTTCCCGAAGGCTTGATTGAGACCCAGATCGCCCTTGCCCTGCGCTCTCCGTTTGCAGCGCAGGCGCGGGCAATTCTTGGCAAATTATGAGGTACAATGGGCGTTAGGTGGCTGGGCGGAATGCTCGGCTATTGCGGAAACGAGCCAAACATGACATCGCAACGACCGACGGGGCCGTATGTTTCCGAGCGTATCACTGCACTTGTCGTCCTGTTTCTGCTTGTCCCCTTGTTGAGCATGATTGCCGCATTGGTCCAGATGACTTCGCCTGGCCCATGTCTCTCCCAACTAGAGCGTGTTGGCTTGAAGGGAAGACAGTTCTGGCTTTACAGGTTCCGGGCGACGAGCGGCGGCAGCCTGACTTCCGTAGGCCGTATTTTGAGGCGTTACGCGCTGGACGGATTGCCTCAGTTGTGGAATGTTATCACAGGGGACTTAAGGCTTCTTGACATTGAGGGGCTTCAGACGCGGTAGAACGGCCACAATAGGGGCGCACTTGGAATAAGTCTCTGTGGCAAAAAGCCAGCGCCTCCGAAATGGTCCAGCAGGGCGCTGCGCCCGACGCCTCCTGCCGGTTGTCTCTGCTTTGTATGCAAGGAACAGAATGATGACGATTACATTAGAAATTCCCAGCAGTCAGGAAAAAGAATTGCGCGAAATTGCGTCTCAGCACGGTCAAGCCCCGGAAGCATTTCTGCTGTCACTTTTAGACGAAGCAATCTTGTTCGACGGCATGGAGCCGATCCCTGACGATGACCCGGAAGAACTCGCTGCGAACATCGCCGCCATTCAGCGGGGGCTAGATGATTTCGCAGCGGGACGTCATCGCCCGGCGGAACAGGTCTTCGCAGACATGAAGGCACGGCATGGAATACCGGGTTGAACTGGCCGATGAGGCGGATGCTGAACTTGACGCGGCCTATCTTTTTCACTTGCAGAAATCTCCTGATTCCGCAATTCGCTGGTACATGGGCGCTCAGGCCGCAATAGAATCACTTTCTACATTTCCGCGTCGCTGCCCCCTTGCACGAGAAGATGTCTTCTACGCAAACCAAGAAGTGCATCAATTGTTGTATGGCACGGGGCGCAGTGCCTACCGCATCCTGTTTGTCATCTTTGACGCCGACACAGAAGTCCGCATTATTCGATTTCGTCATGGAGCGCGGCAGTCACGGCAGCAGGCGCAGGAAGAAGACTAACAGTTCACACACTTTTAAGGAGAAACATAACTTACTATGTCTACGGCAATTACAAATGTTCAGGCGCGGCAGATACTCGACTCGCGCGGCAACCCCACAATTGAAGTGGATGTCTATTTGGAAGACGGCACACTGGGCCGGGCGAGCGTTCCATCAGGCGCATCCACGGGCGCAAATGAGGCGGTGGAGCTTAGGGACGGCGACAAGAAAGTTTACGGCGGCAAAGGCGTTTTGAAGGCCGTCGAGAATGTCAACGAGCGCATCGCCCCGGAGTTGATTGATCTCGATGCCACCGAGCAGGTGGCGATTGACGAGCTGATGATCCATCTGGACGGCTCGGACAACAAGGGCAAGCTGGGCGCGAACGCCATTCTCGGCGTCTCGCTGGCCGTCGCCAAAGCCGCCGCGCGGGGTCTCGGGATGCCTTTGTACCGCTACATCGGCGGCACGTCGGCCCGGCAATTGCCCGTGCCAATGATGAACATCATGAACGGCGGCAAGCACGCGGACTCCAACGTAGACATGCAGGAGTTCATGGCGATGCCGGTGGGCGCGTCGTCGTTTGCCGAGGCTTTGCAGTGGGGAACCGACGTTTATCATGCCTTGAAAGGCGTTTTGCAGACTCGCGGCCTGGCAACGTCGGTCGGCGATGAAGGCGGCTTTGCGCCGAATCTGCCATCGAACGAAGAAGCCATCCGGGTCATCATTGAAGCCATCGGCAAAGCCGGCTACACGCCCGGCGAGCAGATTATGATTGCAATGGACCCGGCGGCATCCGAGTTCTACGACAACGGCGCGTATGTGCTGAAGGGCGAGGGCCGGACACTTTCGGGCGACCAGATGGTGGATTATTACGCCGATTTAGTGGACAAGTACCCGATCATCTCCCTGGAAGACGGTCTGGCGGAAGACGACTGGGCGACTTGGCGCAAGCTGACTGAGCGCATCGGCCACAAAGTCCAGCTTGTCGGCGACGATTTATTTGTCACCAACACCAAGTTTTTGCAGCGTGGCATTGACACCCAGACCGCAAACTCCATTTTGGTCAAAGTCAACCAGATCGGCACCCTGACCGAAACGCTGGCGGCGATCGCTTTGGCAAAAGAAGCAGGCTACACGGCAGTCGTCTCCCACCGCTCCGGCGAGACGGAAGACGCGACCATCGCCGACATCGTGGTGGCGACAAACGCGGGCCAGATCAAGACCGGCGCACCCGCCCGCACCGACCGCGTCGCCAAGTACAACCAGCTTCTCCGCATTGAAGAAGCGCTCGGCGACACCGCGACATTCAAGGGCCTCAAGTCGTTCTACAACCTGAAGAAGTAGAAAGATGCCCCCCAGCCCCCAATAATGGGGGAGTTAGAACGAACGCGAACTGCGTTCAATCCGTATGGCTCCCCCATTATTGGGGGCTGGGGGGATTTCATTATGCTTACCCTTCCCCGCCGCACCCTTTGTTTGCCAGCGTTCCTTATCCTGTGCGTCTTTGCCGCTGCTGCACCCGCCCGCGCCCAAGCACTTTCCCTGCCCTTGCGCGGCTTCGTCGTCTGCGTCGACCCCGGCCATGCGTCTGAAACCAGCCGGGGAACGGCAAGCCGCGACGGCAGGCTGACGGAGCTTCATGTCAACTGGGTTGTCGCCCAGCGCCTCATCGCTCTGCTTCGAGGCGACGGCGCGACGGTCGTTTCCACGAAATCGCGCGAGTCGCAGGTCGTCACCAACCGCAGGCGGGCGGAGATCGCAAACACCGCCCAGGCCAAGCTGTTCCTGCGCCTGCACTGCGACTCCGGCGAGCAGTCCGGCCTCGCCACTTATTATCCAGACCGGCAGGGAACCCGCTTCGGCGTTACAGGCCCGTCGCCCGCAGTCATGGCGGCCAGCTATCAGGCCGCCAAAATCTTCCAGCCCGCCGTGATCGCCGCCCTGCACGGGGCGCTGCGCGACGCCGGCATCAAAGGCGATTCGCAGACCGGCGTCGGCAGCAAGCAGGGAGCGCTGACCGGCTCGATTTTCTCGCACGTCCCCGCGCTGACCGTCGAAATGTGCGTCCTGACCAACGCGCATGACTACAAGTTCATTCGGGCCACAGCAGGCCAAGAGCAGATGGCGCAAGCGCTTTTGGCGGGCGTAGAAGCGTATGCCGGGAAGACTTCCGCAGAGCGCTAGTCCTTGCATCACGCCCCGCCCTGAATGGCAGGTTTAAGGGCCTTCGGCCAGCCGGTCTGCGACCGGAAGACAAAGAGCCAACCGGAATAATCTTCCGCACACCGTGCGGCTGGCGTCTGCGCCGCGAGACCTGCCGTTCACGGCGGGACGAAAGACAATCACCATGACACCAACAGCCGAAATAACAGCCGAAACTGACGTATCCTGGGACCTGAGCGATTTGTTCGCCGGGCCGGATGACCCGGCGATTGACGCCACTTTGCAAACGGCCAAAGAACGAGCGGAAGCGTTTGCGGCAGCATATCAAGGCAAAATCAACAGCCCTGATTTGACGGCGGCCCGGCTTCTGTCTGCCATTCAAGAGTACGAAGCGCTATGGCAGGACGCGGGAAAGCCGGGGACCTACGCCCGGCTGCGGTTTTCCGCCGACACGAGCGACCCGGCGCGGGGAGCGCTGATGGCGCGGGTATCCGAGGCGACCACCAAGCTGTCCCTGCCGCTGGTGTTTTACCGGCTAGAGCTGGCGCAGGTGGCAGACCAAATCATCGCGCCGCTTTTGGATGACCCTCTTTTGGCTCCCTATCGCTATTACATCCACTTGGTCCGAATTGGCAGGCCGCATCAGTTATCGGAAGTGGAAGAAACGCTGCTGGCACGGTTTTCCAATACCGGGCCAAGCGCCTGGGTCCGGCTGTCCGCCGAAATCCAGGCCGCAACCGTGTTCAAGCCGGCCCTGCCCGACGGCACGACGCCGGAGCTGAACTTCTCGGGGCTGGGAGCGCTGTACGCTTCGCCTGACCGCGCTGTCCGGCAGGCCGCTGCCGAAGCGTTCGCCGCCGCCGCGAAGGCAAATTTGAAGACGCTGACGTTTATTCTGAACACGCTGCTTCAGGACAAAGCCATCTCCGATGAGATACGGCATTACGAGACGCCAGAGTCCACTGGGTTTCGCCGCGATGAGCTGCCGCGTGAGACAGTGGAGCTTGTCACGGGAACAACTGCCGCGCATTACGGCTTGGCGTCTCGCTACTATGCTCTGAAGCGCGAGATTCTGGGCGTGGACACACTGCGCGATTATGATCTGGCCGCGCCTTTGTTCCAGACCGCCGAAAATATCCCGTTTGCCGAAGCGCAGGAGATTGTTTTAGATGCCTTTGGCCGGTTTTCGCCCCACATGCGCGATCTCGCCGCAGAGTATTTCGACAAGCGGTGGATTGACGCCGCGCCGCGCAAGGGCAAGCGCGGCGGAGCGTACTGCAACGGCGGGACGCCCGACGCGCACGGCTACGTCTTCTTAAACTACTTAGGCAAAATCGGCCATGTGATGACGCTGGCGCATGAGCTGGGCCACGGGGTCCATGCGTCGCTGGCGCGGGAGCAGACCTATTTTAATATGTTCGGCACCCTGCCGATGGCCGAAGTCGCGTCCACGTTCGGCGAGATGCTGGTCTTTGACCATTTGCAGTCGGGCGCGTCGCCGGAAACCCGGCTGTCCATGCTGGCGGACAAGATTGAAGGCGCCATCGGCACGATTATGACGACGACAGGCCGCTACCGCCTCGAAAAGATCATTCACCGGCAGCGGCGCACGGACGGCGAGATGACGCCGGAGCAGATTTCGGACCACTGGCAGGCTGAAATGGCAGGCATTTACGGCGGCAGCGTGGAGATTACCGAGCGCCTGCGCCTTTCGTGGAGCTACATCCCCCACTTCGTCAACGCGCCGTTTTATTCCTACCCATACACGTTCGGCGAGCTGTTCGCGCTGTCTCTGTACCAGAAGTCCAAAAGCGACGGCCCGGCGTTCACCGAGCGCTATTTATCTTTGCTCCGCGCCGGCGGCAGCGCCTCCCCGCACGCTCTGGCAAAAATTGTCGGCGTAGATTTAGACGACCCCGCATTCTGGACCGGCGGCTTCCGCATTGTGGAAGGGCTGATTGAGACGTTTGAGGGGCTTTGGGATGAACACAAAGGTCGAGAATAAAAAGAGGCAGACGCGGGCGCAGGTTGGGACAAGGGCGTGAAGGGACAAGAATAAGACAAGAACAAGATTATCCTAACTCTTCCGCCACGCAGGTGGCGGCTTGGCGCTTCGCCCCCCAGCGACGCCATTCATGGCATCGCGCTCACGTCCCCGTTCCTTCACGCTCTCGTACCCGCGCCCATGTCAAAACCCTGGCCTGCGTCACTCTTATGCTGCCCTGAATTCTTACTCACCCGGCTTGACGGCGAAGTAAAACAAGCGGTCGGAGCGCTTTTTTGGCGGGTCGGTGGAGTAAGCGTCGTAAACGGTGACTTGGGCGAAGCCTGCACTTTTGAGCCACGCCGTCAGCTCGTCTTTGGAGTAGGCCCGCTGCCGGTGGACTTCCGTGAAGGCCTGGCGTTCGCCGGAGCCGTCGTCATAAGAAAAGTTCATGCGGACGGTGCAGAGGCGGGTCTCGGGATTGTAGCGCGAGCGCCAGCGGTAATGCAGGGCTTCGTCTTTGCGGGTGCAGCTCTGGTTGAACATGCCTTCGGCCAGCGCGTACTCCGTGTTGACGTCAAAGAAAAACGAGCCGCCGGGCTGAAGATGAGCGCAGACGCGGGCAAACGCGGACTGCAAGCGCCCCGGTTCCAGAATGTAGTTCAGGCTGTCAAAAAAGCAGATCGCGGCGTCAAAGCGAGCGCTGCCGAGGTCCAGCTCGGCGGCGTCCTGCTGAAGGAAAGGGATGGATAACTGCTCGTCCGAAGCCCGCTGCCGGGCGACTTCCAGCATCCCTGCCGACAAATCCACGCCGGTCGGCACATAGCCCCGGTCAACTAAGCGGCGCGAGACCGTCCCGGTGCCGCAGGCTAGGTCTAAGACGGTGCGCGGCGTCTGCCCGTGCTTCTTCCAGACTTTTTCTAAATAATCCATCCAGAAGCGGTACGGGACGCCGGACATCAGCAGATCATAAAACGGCGTTACCGGCCCAAATGCAGCTTCTTCCTGCACTTCGTTTTCTTCCAACGGCTCAGGCACGCGACGGCTCCGCCACCGGCTTCTCGGCTTCTGCTTCGACGGCATCATGGCTGGTCAGATGCTTTAAGGTGAACCAGGCGAGTGCGCCGAACAGCAGGTAAGCGACGGCAACGCCGCTGAAGATCAGGCGCAGGCCGCTTTCGCCGGAAACAACCGTGGTCAGGCCCGCCATCAGCAGCCCGCCGACGGTCAGGGCCATTTTCTGGCACAAGCTGATGGTCGCGCTGACCCGGCCCTGCATCTCCGGCGGAGCCGTCGTCTGGAACAGAGTCATATTGCCGAGGTTCAGAACCGTGTTGCCGGCACTCGACACAAACAGCATCGCGCCACCAATTAAAATCCCCGAGGTCTGAGCGAATGCAAGACCGGTGAGGCCCATAATCGTGAACCCGGCCAGCAGCAGACGCGCGGGCGGCACGGCGCTAAGCGGCCCCATGCCGGCAAGACCTGCCAGCAGCGCCGCACCGAAGCTGATCGAGATCAGCAGGCCGAACTCCCGGCTGCCGCCGTGCCAGAGATCACGCACAAAGGGGAACTCCAGCGTGTTTGTGATCTGGGACGCCACCATGAAAAGCAGCAGCAGGATCAGCGCCGGACGCAGAACCGGGCTGCTTGTGATATACAAAACGCCCTCGCGGGCGTCTTCCCAAACACCTTTTGGGCCACGCGCCGGCTTGCGGGCGGGCGGCGCGGCGGCAGGGTCCAGGCGAATGAAGCTGACCAGCAGCGCCGATGCGGCAAATGTCAGGGCGTCAAACACGAACACGCTTTTTGGAGACAGATACGCCAGCAGCAGGCCGCCGATGGCCGGCCCGATCAGCCCGCACGCCTGGGTGCCGCTGAAGATCAAGCTGTTCGCCTGCATCAACTGCTCCTTCGGCACAAGGACACGCATCAGGCTCTGACGCGCCGGGCCGAAGAAGCAGGAAAACGAGGCGACCAGGAACGAGACAACGTAAAACAAAGACAAGTCACGCGGGCCGAAGTGGCGGGCGTTGGCGACACCGAGCAGCAGCAGCAGCGCCGCGCCGCGAGCCAGATCGGCAACAATCATCGTGCGCTTCTGCGGCCAGCGGTCCGCCAGCACCCCGCCCAGCAGGCTGAACAGCAGGGCCGGCAGGGTGCCGCAGACAAACGCGATGCCCAAAGCGCTCTTGCTGCCGGTCGCCCGGTAGACCGTCACCGGAACGACCACATACAGCGCCCAATCTCCTAAAAGAGAGATCATCTGGGCCAGCCAGAGCTGGGCGAGGGAGCGGCTGCGAAGAAGCGCCAGCGCCGGTGAAGCGCTCATTCTACGTATTGCTTGGATAACCATAGGGCTTGCTGTTATTATAACACGGCTTTACGCTCAGCGCCAAGCGAAAGCCGGACGAATTTCCCAGGGCCGCCGCCGGGTATAATAAGAACAGAACTCGCGGAGGAAAACCCATGCCGGAAGTCTCGGAACTGAACTTGTCAACACTCATTTCGCGCCCGCACCCCTCGCCGCTGTCGTACCCGCGCCGGTCTACCCGCGCCGTCCGTGTCGGACCGATCACTATCGGCGGCGGGCATCCGGTGGTTGTCCAGAGCATGATTACCGAGGAAACCCGCAATGTCGCGGGATGCGTTGCCCAGATCATTGCCATGGCCGATGCCGGCTGTGAGATTGTCCGGGTCACAACCCCGACTTTGGCCGAAGCTTATAAGCTCGGCGAAATTCAAGCCGAAGTCCGGCGGCGAGGGTACGCTGTCCCGCTGGTGGCCGACGTACATCATCAGGGCAGCGACATCGCGGTTGCCGTCGCCCAGTTCGTGGACAAAGTGCGTATCAATCCCGGCTTGTTCGTGTTCCGCAAGCCGCGCGGGCGGGCCGACGAATACACGCCTGCCGAAGTTGCGGAAGAGCTGGCGGCGATTGAAGCATCGCTGCTGCCGGTGATCACGGTCTGCAAAGAGCGCGGCATCGCCATGCGGATTGGGGTCAACCACGGCTCACTCGCCGAACGCCTGACCGTCATGTATGGCGACACGCCCGAAGGCATGGTCGAGAGCGCGTTGGAGTACATTCAGATCTGCGAAAAGCACGGCTACCGTAATTTGGTCCTTTCGCTGAAAGCCTCGCGTGTTCCCGTCATGCTGGCCGCCAATCGCTTGATGGTCCGGCGCATGGACGATCTCGGCATGGACTATCCGCTGCATCTCGGTGTCACGGAAGCCGGCGACGGCGAGTACGCCCGGATCAAAAGCACGGCGGGCATCGGCACGCTTCTGGCGGAAGGCATCGGCGACACCATCCGCGTTTCATTGTCCGAGGACCCCATCAACGAGATCCCCGCCTGCTACGATATTTTGCAAGCGTTAGGATTACGAAAGACCAAAGTCGAGTTTATCGCTTGCCCGTCCTGCGGGCGGACCAAGTTCGAGCTGACATCGGTGCTGCGAAAAGTCAAGGCCGCGACCAATCACCTGGTCGGGCTGGACATCGCCGTCATGGGCTGCATCGTCAACGGTCCCGGCGAAATGGCCGACGCCGACTACGGCTACGTCGGCAAAGGCGGCGGCGTCATCACCTTGTACCGGGGCCGCACCCCCGTCAAAAACGTCCCCCAGGAAGTCAGTGTTGATGAACTCGTCAACTTAATCAAATCCGACGGCCGCTGGACCGACCCGCCCGAAGGCACAACTGCCCCCGCCTTACTCTTCGCCAAAGAACTGGCAGTGATTGGCTAGTCCGGGTACGAAAGCGTCTGTGGTATAGGTAAGCCAATTACTTCTGGTATTTACAGTTGAAAGTAGTTCAGCACTAAAAAATAAATCAGGTAGTTTTCAGCAGAGGCAAAATGTTCAACAGGAAAACAAGCCAGAACTCCACGCCGAGCGGATTACTGACGACTATGTTTACGGACATCGTCAACTCTACACAGCTCAAAGGGACTGTGCATGGAGAGACCAGCGCTCGTCGGGATGCGGCGTATCGGGCGGACATCAAAGCGCCGCACGATTCCCTCATTCTGAGCTGTATTCAGGAGTTCGGCGGCTATGTCATCAACTCAAACGGCGACGGCTTCTGCGCGACATTTGTTGATGCCGAAGAAGCGGTGCTGTGCGCTCTGCAAATTCAGGAGCGGATGCGTCTGCAGCCGATTTCTACCCCGCTCGGCCCGCTTCAAGTACGGATCGGCCTGCATACCGGCATGGCGGAAGCAACCGGCGGCGATTACTCCGCGGCCACTTTAGATAAGACAGCGCGGGTTCAGGGCCAAGCGGAAGGCGGGCAGGTCGTCATCTCGCGCGAGACTCATGCGCTGGTCGCTGGAAAGCTGCAGGGGATCAATTTTGAGAATGCGGGAACCTTTGACCTGAAGGGGCTGGGTGCTGATGGCCTGTACCGGGTCGAGCTGATTTCCGCGCTGGAAGCAGCGCAGGGACGCGACGCCACAGAAAAGCCGCCGCGTCGGCAGACGCCTCCGGGCAAGCCGGCTGTAATTAAGCCAAGCCTTTGGCTCGCAGTGGTTCCCGCCTTGCTGCTGCTCGGAACTGCCGGGTATATCCTGCGAACTCGTTTAGGAAATCATTCCCCAGCTTTAGGGCAGCCTCCCCTAGCTCTAAGACAGCCTCCCCCAGCCGTGCTGCCAGCGGGAAGTGTCTGGGTGGGATCGTTTCGTTTTCTTCCGCCCATCCAGAACTATGCGGGGTCGGCTTCTCTCGCCATCACGAAACGAGCTGGAGAGCAGTTCGAGGGTGTTTACGCCACCGAGGACGATACCTATCAGTGGCGAGTAAGCGGCACGATTCACGGCAATCATCTGCGCTGGGAGTTCACGCAAGTCCTCAAAAATCCGAAGTCGCAGGCCGTCATCGGCAAAGCATTCGTGGACGGCACCGTAGAAGACAAGCAGTTCAAGGGGCTGTTTCAAGAGCATAACAGCCTAAATGACAGAGCAGTCGTGCAGATGCAGAGGGAAAAATAAAGCTGCAGAAGAAGTCGGCAGCCTTTATCAAATCAGACGACTGCTGGACCGACACGCTCGAAGGCCAAGCTAGGGCAGTCTCGCCGCTTGCCAAAGAAGTCGCCGTGATCGGGTGAGGAATAATTTATGCCGACTCAGGACTTTGATTTTGCCTCTGCCGTATGCAACAATCTCGGCAGTCGAGCAGAACGGGACGGCATTGAGAGCCTTTCAGAGCCAGAGCGTTCGGTGCTTCTAGTCTGGTGGGCGCAAGGCATCATCGCAAACGGTGGATTCGAGTATTTTTATGAGGGGGCCTGTAACATGGCGGAAGTCGCCGCCGCGTTTCAGGCACTTGGCTTCAGCGAAGCCGCCGAAGCATGCTGGCAGTCTATGACATTGTTCCCACCGGAGGTATTAGGCAACGACCCCGAAAGGTGTTACGAAACATTGACACGCCTGGAGGCGAAGCAGGTCAAAGATTTCTTCCTGCCTCTTAGCCAAATTATTTGGGAAACCAATGACGACGACCAACTAAGCGTTGTGGCAGCAAAGTATATCCGCGCCCATGCAAGCCGTTTTAGTACTGAGACATTGCGCCAAGAGGCAAAAGATTAGAAAATAACAACTATCACGAAGGAGACAGGCGAGTGAAGTTCACTTCCTCGCACCTTCTCACGCAAGAAAGCCATGGATTGACATCCGTGGCTTTTTTCTGTTACTGCGTCCCACTCGGCTGACCGCCGTAGTTACTGTTCTGACCGCCGTAGTTACTGTTTTGGGCGTGGTTGTGCTCGGGCTTACCGTCCAGGTCAATCACGATTTTGCCGGGCGTGGTGGTATTGCTGATGGTCAGATGGTACGGCTCTTCTAGGATAGGCGTGTTTCCCGGTGCACCTTCGGCGGGGGGCGAATAGCGCCAGGAGATGTGGGCGGGGTCGGGGCTGTCGTCGAGGCCGTTATGGAGCAGCTTGCCGTCAATGGAGCCGTCGGTGTAGAGATCCATCAGCGTCTTGGGGTAGCTGCCGTGCTGGGTATGGTAGGCGACAACGGCCCGCTGGAGATGAGTGCCATCCTCGGTGGCCTGGGTCGCAAGGGCAATCACGCCGACAAAGTCATTTTTGGACGGGTTCGCAAAGCGGTTTTTGACGCTGCGGACCAGCAGAACGCCGCCGATGGCGGCCAGCAGAAACAAGCCGAGGCAGCCGAAGCCGGCGATTTTCCAGCCATTGACGCCCGAGGACCGCTTCGGCGGCGGCGCAGGGTAGTAGCCGCCGGGCGGCGTTCCGTAGGGCGGATTATTTGGCGGGGTGCTCATGCTGTATTATAACATGAATTGCCGACATTGACTCTCTCAGCAAAACCCGGCGGATATGCCGGGTTTTGCTGTTTTCTGCGAAAACCCGTACTTCTTTCAGCAAGCCTGGCATGACCTGTGCAGTGATGCTCCGTTTGCCTTCGCAGATTCCCCTCTAGTTTTCCTTCCCCGAATCCATAATCATAAGCAGAGCGCTGTTTTAGCGCAAGTGGCGGAAGGAACTGGACACATGCTTGGACTATCGCAGGTCTTCGGCAAGGAAAAAATCGTCGGCGTGGACATCGGCAGCCGCTTTATCAAAGCCGTGCAGGCGGAGACGGGCCGGACGCCAGGCTCCTGGCGCATCGTGAAAGCGGCGATCTGCCCCACCCCGCATGATGCCGTGCGTGAGGGCATTGTCGTAGACCAGGGCGGTGTCGCGAGCGCAATTCGAGACCTGCTGTCAGGCGCGGGCATTGATGCCAATGCCGTCGTCTGCGCCATCAGCGGCACCAGCGTGATCGTGCGCCATGTCAAGCTGCCCAAAATGGCCGAAAGCGTGCTGCGGAAATCCGTGAGGTTTGAGGCCGCCAAGCACATCTCGTCGTCGGTGGAAGACAGCATGATCGAGTTTGAGATTACCGGCCCTGTGCCTGGCGAAGACGACAAAATGAGTGTCATGCTGGTCGCCGCTCCAAACGACATGGTCGAATCGCGACTGTCCGCTCTGACGCTGGCCGGACTGGAGCCGGTAGCCGTGGACATGGAAGCGTTCGCCCTGCAGCGGGCATTGGTGGACCTGTCCCCCACCCGGCCCGGCGAAGGCACGACCCTTGCTTTGCTTGACATCGGCGCGACCACAACCGACGTTGACATTATCTCAAACGGCCTGTTTGCGCTGACCCGCAATATCCCCATCGCCGGCGACAGCTTCACCCAGGCGCTGAAAGCAATCGCGCCCGGCGCAGGCTGGGAAGAACTGGAGCGGCTGAAGACCGAAGTAGACATGGCCGTGCTGCTGCAGGCCGAAAGCGCCGACTCGGAAGCCGCCGCGCTGGCCCGAGCTTTGCAGCCCGCAATTGACGAGCTGCTGCGCGAAGTGCGCCGCTCGACCAACTACTACCAGTCCCAGCTTGCCGACGCCGCAAACTCCATCCTGCCGGCGGGAACGACCTCGCAGACCAGCGGCCCTGTCAGCCGGATCGTCATCACCGGCGGCAGCGCCAAGATGCGCGGCTTGGAAGCCTATATGAGCGCCCGCCTCGGCATTTCCGTCGAGATTTGGAACCCGTTCCAGAACCCCGACCTAGACGCCGGCTTGATCGAGCAAAGCTTTATGGATGAAAACCATCCGCTTCTGGTCACCGGCATCGGCCTCGCGCTGAAAGAGCTGGCGCGTCCTGTTTCTGCCTCGTCCGGTCAGGCTCCGTCTGCCGCGCCCAAGTTCCGCAACCCGCTGGCTAAAGCCGCTTAACACGTCAAGTTTCGGAGAATAACTTTCATGCCTTCGATCAATATGATTGCCCTGCGCCGCGAAGAAAAGCGGCGCCAGGAGAAAAATGCCCGCAAGCTGCTGTACTCGATTGCCGGCGAAATCGGCCTGGTCACGGCTGTCGCATTTGTGATGACCGCCCGGATCTTCGTCACGCAGGGCCATATCAATGACCTGTCGAACCAGCTTGCGAAACTTAAGCCCCAAGTCGCCCAAATCCAGGCGCTGCAGGCACAGACCGCTCTGCTTCAGCCGAAAGTAGACACGCTGGACGGCGCAAAGGCCGACACGCTGTTTTGGTACAACAACTTTTACGCGGTCACGGACAGCCTGCCGCCGATGACCTGGCTGACTTCCCTCGGCACCGGCTCCGGCGCATCCGGCGCGGCCCCAACAACGACGCCCGGCAGCACTTCCGGCACCGACCCGATCTTGAACGTCTCCGGCGTCGCTTTGAGCGAGGCGACCGTCGGCCAGTCCATGCTGCGAATGAACCAGTCGCCGCGCCTGGACCATGTTGACTTGTCGTTTGTCCAGTCCCAAAAGATCGGCAAGATGGACGCGGTTTCCTTTCAAATGACCGTACACCTGAAGCCTGAAGCCGGTGCCGCCGCCGCGACCACGAAAGGAGCGACCAATGGCGCAAAATCTTAGTTCCGCCGGCTCTCGCCCGCCGGCGAAGCGCTTGATCCCCATTCTTTTAGGCGGAGCCGGATTGGTCCTGCTCGGCGGCGGCGGGGTCTTAGTCGGCCTCAATTCCAAGCTGACTTCTTTGCAGACGTCCGCTCAGCAGAAAGACGCCGAAGTCAGCTCCAGCCAGCAGATCGCCCATCGTTATCAAGCCACTTTAGACACATACACGCAGACCCAGGCGCATATTCAGTACTTGGAAACATCCGTGTCTGATAAGTCTTATGTTCCTACCCTGCTGGCACAGCTTCAAGGGCTGGCGGCGCAGACGCATCTCTCCATGTCGGCGGTGCGTCCCACCCTCCCGCCCCCGGCGGCAGCGCCGGTCCCGGCCCCAGCCGCAGGAGCGGACGGCGCAGCAGTCGGCACGAAGAAAGCGCCGCCCCCGCCGCCCTACGACACGCTGGACGTTGGCGTAGATGTCTCCGGCTCGTATGCCGACACCAGCATGTTCCTGTACAGCCTGACCCGTTTCCCGAAAATCATCTCCGTGGACAGTGTGGAGATGCACCCCGCTGCCACCACTCCGGGCGGCCCGCAGGTGGTGGCAACCAGCCTCAAGCTGACGGCATTTATGTTCCATGATGCTCCCGACGGAACTCAGCCGACGGGTCCAGCGACTGCGTCCGCGCTTCAGCCGCCGGCGGCTGCACCGGCTCCTCGGCTTCTCATCCCAGGCCCGGCTCCGGCGAGCTTGACTCCGGGCGGGGCGGCCGGACGCGCGGCTTTCGGCGCTGTTTCCGCGACGCAGGCTGCCAATACGCACAGCACCGGCGAGATCAAGACTCTTTAAACGACGGGAAGCACACCATGAACATCAAACCAATAGATAAAAAGCAGGTCCCCCAGTTCGCTGCCTTGTGCGTTGTCACCGCCGGCGTTTTCGGCTACGTGGTCGTTCACTTTGTCATGCCCGGCACGGCTTCGGCAGGCACACGTCCCGCCGCGACGCCGGCTCGCTCCGCCGCCCCCGTGCCTGCTGCCGTCGCCCCTATGTCTGCCGCCGCCGGCCAGGCTTCTGCCGCCGGCCAGGGCGCCGCAGGCGCGGCAGCAGCGACAGCCTCCACTGACATTCCGGATGCGCCGCCGCCCAGCCCCACGATGCACGATCCGTTCGCGGTCGGCTACGCCGACCCGACTGCGGCCGCTTCGGCTGCCGCGCTCACACCGGTCAAGGCACCGGCGCTGCCGAAGCTGCCGGCACCGGGCAAGAAAATCGCCGGCCTGGAACCATTCCCCCTGCCGGTCGGTCCGAGTGCGCCGGCGCTGCCGGGCAGTCTTAGCCCCTTTCCCCTCCATCCGGGCGCTCCGATGGCAGGCGGGATGCCTGGCCTGCCGGCTGCGCCCGCCGCTCCGGCTTTGCCGGCGGCCCCAGCCGCGCCTTCCTGGACAGTCACCGGCGTCCTCATGGGCGCGTCGGGAAAAGTCGCAATCCTTCGCAGCGGCGAGGCCCGGCGCATTGTCCATGCCGGCGATTTCGTGGACGGCACTTACCGTGTTACAGGTGTCACACGCACTTCAGTTGTTCTGCGGCACGGCGCTACGGTGTATCAGCTTCCACTGGGCGGGGCCAAAGCCGAGCCGGTGAAAGTTCGGCCCGTACCGGCCATGTTCCCGTTCGTGCCGATGCCGCGTTCTGCGGCAGCCATTGACGGCACATTGATCCCGATGTACCACTTGGCCCCGGTTCATTCGCCGCTGGCGCACTTGAAGCATCAGGGGCAGGAACTCGGGCTGGTCGCGGAAGCGCCGTCGGTGCCGAAGCCTGCGCGACGCGCTGCCACGGCGAGAACTGCCACGGCAAAACGAGTTTCCCCGGCGAAAGTCGCCGGTGCCATCAGCCTCGGGCTGCGCCTGCTGGACGGCAGCGTGCTGGCCGAGAACCGCAAAGAGCAATAATCAGCCCGGTCAAATCACGGACGAACTTAGGCTTCCATCGGAAGCCACCCAGGAGAACACCATGTCACTTTCAACTAAAAATGCGGCGGCGCTGGCGCTGGCTTGCGGCCTGCTGGCCGCTCCGCACCTCGCTTCAGCGGCTCCGGGGCAGGTTCAGAAGCCTGCCGTGCCGCGCGTTCATGCTCTGACCAGCAGCGCCGATGATGTGACGCTGGACTTTGTCGGCGCGGACATCAACGATGTCCTCAAAGCGCTGGCGATGCAGACCCACACCAACATTGTCTCCGGCAATGATGTCAAAGGCCCGATCACCGTGTCGCTGGCCCATGTCTCGCTGGAAGAAGCGCTGGACCTGATCACCAAGCTGTCCGGCTACCAATACGCCAAAGTCGGGCGCACCTATCTTGTCGGCACCCCGGCGGCGATCCAGGCGCTGACCACGTCCGGCACCGCCCAGTCCCCCCCGGTCACTGCCGTGATCTCATTTTCCTATGCCGACCCGGCCGGATTAACCGACGCGCTCAAGCAGCTCCTGCCGAACCTCAAAGAAACGCCCGGCAAATCCGCCGGCTCCCAGGCCGGCGGCGGGGTGATTATCGTCACCGGTACGCCGGACGATGTCGAGTCCGCCCGGCGCATCATCGCCGAGTCGGATGCGACGCTTTCCAAGAACATTCAGTCATCGCGCACCGAGCTGTACCAGATCAAGTATGCGTCCGCCGACGATCTTCAGTCGGTCCTTTCCCGACTTGTGCCGGGCATCATTGTGACTCCTGCGCCGACCCAGCGAACCGCGCCGGTCGCGCCGACCACTGCCGATGCCGGCGGAGTCACAGCCACCACAACCTCTTACGGCGCGGCGGCAGGCGGCACGACCACGTCCGTCACCGGCAATCTGCCGACCAAGCCAACAACTTCGGCCCTGCTGCTGACCGGCTCGGACGTGGACATTGCCCGCGCCCGGCAAGTGCTGGCGACAGTAGACATGCGCCCGATGCAGATCAACTATGAGGCGAAAATCACCGAAGTTGATTTGAACGCCCTCAAAAGCTTCGGCCTCGGGTACAGCTTTGCCGGGGCCACCACGCGAATCGGCGAAAGCGGAGCCGGCGGCGACAACATCGCAAACGGCCCGCCGAAGCTCGGCGACAGCGGATACGCCGGGCGGCCCTTCAAATTCGGCACGTTCTCCCGCACGGCGGTCGGTGATCTGGTAAACATCAATCTGGATCTGGCTCAGTCAGACGGCGATGCCAAAGTCCTGTCCGACCCCAACATTTCCGCCATTGACGGCCAGCAGGCCGCAGTTTTCGTCGGAAACAGCGTGACCTATGTGTCGTCCATCACCAGCTCGCCCACGGGTCAGAATGTTACCACGGCGACAGTCAACCCCGGCATTGCGCTGTATGTTACCGGCAAAGTCAACAACGACGGCTATATCACACTGAACATTCATCCGGAAGTTTCTACCGTGACATTTTTGACCGGCCTCGGCGGCTCTCAGCTTCCCAACATTTCCAAGCGCGAAGCGACGACGACGCTTCGTGTCAAAGATGGGGACACTATTGCCATTGGGGGCCTCATCAACGCGCAGGATGTGAAAAATATCAACAAGGTTCCGTTCTTGGGCGATCTGCCGTTTTTAGGCCAGTTGTTCCGCGATACCAGCATCACGCACAACCGGACCGAGATTGTCATCTTCGTGAAGGTTTCTATCCAGAAAGATGCGGCTTAGGAACCTGCACGGCAGGCTGCCCTACACAAGACCGCTCCAGCGCCCGATAATCAAGGCAGGGATATATTCCCTGCCTTTTTCTTATCCGCCGCGCACGAATAACTTTTCTCGCTTCCAGGGAACAGTTATCAGGAAACCGTTATGCCCACAACCGCCTTCACCGATGTTTTTGTGACCAGCGGCCTTGTCTCCGAGGAACAGCTCGCGCAGGCCATCGAGAAACAGCGCCAGCTTAAAACGCAGGAGCCTGTGGGAGACCTGCTGGTTTCGATGGGGCTGATCACCGAGCGCGACCGGGTCCGCTGCCTCGGCGAGCAGTGGGGCGTGCCGTATCTGGACCTTTCGGAAATCCAAATCCCCGAAGACGTCATCTCGGCGGTCACGCAGGAGCTGGCCCGCCGGTTCAAAATCGTTCCCATCGAGCGCAGCGCGAAAAAGCTGACACTGGCGATGAAGAACCCGCTGGACATCTTCGCCATTGACGAGATTCGGCTGATTACCGGCAAAGAAGTCGAGCCGGTGATTGCCACCGAAGAAGACATCATCAACGCCATTTCGGCGAACTACCGCACGGAAGTCAATGTCACCGAGGCCGTCGCGGGCGTCATGCGCGACCTCGACGACGCGACTATCCTGCTCACGGACGGCAACGCGCCCGGCGACGACAATATCTCGATTGACCAGCTCAAAGAGCTGTCCGGCGAAGCGCCTGTCGTGCGCTTGTCCAACATGATCATCTCGCGCGGCATCACCGATAAAGCTTCGGACATCCATATCGAGCCGGGCAAAGACGGCCTTCGGATCCGCTACCGCGTGGACGGCATTCTGGCCGACGGCATGACGCTCCCCAAGAAAGCCCAGGCCGCGATCACGTCGCGCATCAAGATCATGGCCGACATGGACATTTCCGAGAAACGCGCCCCGCAGGACGGCCGCATCTCAGCGACCATTGAAGGCAAGCCGTATGACTTCCGCGTCTCGACCCTGCCGGCGGTTTACGGCGAGAAAATCGTCATGCGCGTTTTAGACAAATCCAACATCTCGGTCGGCCTGCACAAGCTCGGCCTGCTGCCGTACACATTCGAAATGTTCGAGTCGATGATCCAGCGCACTTACGGCATCATTCTGGTCACCGGGCCGACCGGCTCCGGCAAGTCCACAACGCTTTACTCGGTGCTGGCGAAGCTGAACTCGGGCGAGAAGAATATCCTCACGATTGAAGACCCTGTCGAGTACGAGCTGTCGGGCATCACCCAGTCTATGGTTAACAACCGGGCCGGCATGACCTTTGCCGCCGGCCTGCGCTCGATGCTGCGCCAGGACCCGAACATTATCATGGTCGGCGAGATGCGCGACCAGGAAACCGCCATGATCGCGATTGAAGCCGCGCTCACCGGTCATTTGGTGTTGTCCACGCTGCACACGAACGACGCCCCCGGCGCAGTGGCGCGTCTTCTCGACATGGGTGTCGAAAGCTTTCTGATTGCCTCGTCTATCGCCGGCGTTCTCGCCCAGCGGCTGCTCCGAACTGTTTGTATCAAGTGCAAAGAGCCGTATTCACCGCCGAAGGACGCCATCAAGCGGCTCGGCATGAACTTAGATATTCTGGACAAAAGCGAGGTGACATTCTACCGGGGCCGTGGCTGCGACACCTGCAAAGGCACCGGCTACAAGGGCCGGGTCGGGGTGTACGAGCTGATGCCGGTGACCGACAAGGTTCGTGAGCTGATTTTGGCCCGCGCGTCCTCGTATGCCATCCGCGAGGCGGCTGTCGAGGCAGGGATGCGGACCCTCAAGGACGATGCGATGGAAAAGATTTTACTGGGCATGACGACCCTGGAAGAATCGCTGCGCGTGATCTACGCCGGGTGAATGGTAAAACAGCATGACTATGACAGCAGCACCTGCGAATTCTTTCAGCGCCGACTGTGCCGACAAAATTCTGGAAGACATTCTCTCCACCGACATGGACCTCGGAGCGCTGCCCCAGGTCGTCATGCGCGTGATTGACCTCACGGCGGACCCAAAAGCGACGGCGGCGGATTTGGAGCGCGTCATCGGCATGGACCAGGCGCTCGCCGCCCGGCTGCTGACCCTGGCGAACTCTTCTTATTACGGGCTGCCCTGCCGGATTTCCAGCCTGCGCGAAGCGGTCGTGTTCCTCGGCTTCAAGACCGTGCGGAACATGGCGATGACCATTACGACGTTTAATTTATTTTTGGGCCGCTCCGATACCGAGTCGCTGGTTCGGCGAGCCGTCTGGCGGCACTCGGTAGACACCGCCCAGTGCGCGAAGGTCATCCTCAGCCTGCTGCCGCCGCCGCTTCAGGAAGAAATCGGCGCAGACCAGGCATACACGGTCGCTTTGCTGCATGACATCGGCAAAATGGCGCTGGACCGCAGCCGTCACGCCTTGTTCACCGCCATTGTGACGATGTCTCAGAACAAGCAGCTTCGCTTTTCGCAGGTCGAGGCGCAGGCGCTGCCGTTCCATCACGGCGAAGTCGGCGCGGCTTTGGCGTCGCTGTGGAACCTGCCGCCGGCGGTTTGCGAAGCGATCCGGTTTCATCATGCGCCGCGTGCGGCGGAGATGAATCCTCGGCTTGCCGCCGCGGTTTATTTGACCAACGAGATCGTTCACTTTTTGCAGGATACGCCGCTTGAGACCGACTTCGGAGTGCTGCAGGCCGCCTGCGCGGATGCGGTCATCCCCCTGCGGATCAGCGAGACCGGGCTGCACGGCCTGGTGCGGGCCTGCCGCGCGGAGCTTGACAAGGGTCTCAGCGGTATGGCGTTTTAATTGAACACGGATCAATCGGCCACGGATCAATCGGCCACGGATTGAAATCCGTGGCTGAGTAGCCTTGCGGCTGATTGTCCTGCGGACAAAAGAAAGGGCAGCATCCGCCCTCTCCTCTGTCCGCGCCGGGTGCACCTAGTCGTTCCTCCATAGCGGTGAGAACAGTTGCGCCAAGACAGCCGGTGCGGAGCGCCCTTCAGCCACGGATTTCATTCCGTGGTTCAGGAAACCTTTTATGATTAACAACAACGAGGATCTGCTGCCGCTGGGCAGCGCCGGACTTTCCAGCTTGTATCAAAGCGGCCCGGTGCCGTCGGCTCACGATACGCCGGAGGACTACGGAGATTTTTCAGCGCGTATTGCGGAGACGTTCGACAGCGTGGATTTGCTGATCGCTGCGCGGGCGGAAGCGGAGGAAGCGGAAAGCCGCGCCAAAGCCGCCGGCGAGACCCCGCTGCCGTTCGCCAAAAATGGCTGGGATAAAGCGGCGACGCCTGCACCCGGACACTCCGGCGGCACCGGCGGCAAGCTCGACACCCTGCTTCAAGGCTTTTCCGGCAGCACGCTTGAAGCCGAGTCGCCGGCCCCGCAAAGCTTTTCCGGCAGCGATCTCGCCGCCCTCAGCGATGCGTCCAGCGTTCAGACAACCCTGTCCGCACGCGATTTTCTGGGCGGGGTGGCCGGAGCGGACTTTGATGAGAACGCTTCGCGCACCGTCGTCGGCGGGGAAGTCCGGCCGCTGGGCGATGTTCACATTGACGAGCTGCTGCGCCTGACCGTCGAGTCCGGCGCGTCCGACCTGCACCTCTCGGTCGGGCTGCCGCCGATGGTCCGCAAAGACGGCAAGCTGGTTCCTTTGCCCTTCGAAAAAGCCGATGAGCGGGCAACGCAGCGGATTATTTTTGACATTCTCGACGAGACGCAGATCACGAAGTTTGAGCGCACCCATGAGCTGGACTTCTCGCACGGGGTCAAAGGGGCGGGCCGGTTCCGGTTCAACGTGTATCGCCAGCGGTCGTCGGTGGGCGGCGCGATGCGCGTCATCCCCAATGTCGTTCCCAGCATGGAGCAGCTCAAGCTGCCCCAAGTCTGCCGGTCGTTCACCCAGAAGCACTCGGGCCTGATTTTGGTCACCGGCCCGACCGGTTCCGGCAAGTCCACCACCATCGCGTCTTTGATTGATATTATCAACTCGGAGCGCGAGGCGCACATTCTGACGATTGAAGACCCGATCGAGTACCTGCACAACCACAAAAAGAGCATGGTCAACCAGCGCGAGCTTGGCACGGACACCGACTCATTTACCAATGCCCTGCGGGCGTCTCTACGCGAAGACCCCGACGTCATTCTGGTCGGCGAGATGCGCGATTTGGAAACAATCGCCGCCGCCATCACGCTGGCCGAGACCGGCCATTTAGTCTTCGCGACGCTCCATACCCGCTCGGCCCCGGCGACAATTGACCGCATTGTGGACGTGTTCCCCGCCCATCAGCAGGAGCAGATCCGCATTCAGCTTTCGACCAGCATTGAAGCTGTTGTCGCCCAGCAGCTTCTGCCGAAGATCGGCGGCGGGCGCGTTGCCGCCATTGAGATCATGGTCGCCACGAGCGCCCTGCGGAACTTGATCCGTGAAGGCAAATCGTACCAGATCTACTCGGTGATTGAAACCGGCCACCAGTACGGGATGCAGGCCATGGACCGGGTGCTGGCCGACCTGCATAGAAACGGCACCGTCACTTTCGACGAAGCCGCCTCCCGCGCCATTGACCGCGAAAACTTCCAGCGCCTCGTCAAAGGCTACTAACGCCTGTCTTGAAGCGTCATGGATTGGGGTGCCAAACAATTTCCCGCTCAGTCGTGCTGGCCGTGACATCGGGAAAGTCCATCTGGTCATTGCTCTGGGACAGCGCTTCCCCACTGTCCGGCGCTTCCCCTTTAAGACACAGTTTAAGATGAAGTCCCTCGCCTGAAACAACATTCGGAATATGGAAATGGCCCTGGTCATCGGTGACGGTCGCGGAGGTATCTGTTTGGCTGCCTTGCACATAAACAAGCACTCCCGCCATCGGCTTCCCGGCCCTGTCGATCACTCTGCCGACAACAAACCCATCGGCACGAGCCAAGCGAATACTGCCAAGATCAACCGTGGCACCTGTTGCGATTGTCAGCGCCATTCGTGAGATTTGAACTTGATTGAAGCCGTCCTTCCGAATCATGACGAAATACCGCCCGGAGGGATCGAGCGGAGCATGAAAAACACCAGCCTTGTCCGTGCTGAACTGGTAATCACCCACCCCATAATCGCCTGAAGAATTGGCCGGGCGCATGACTTCCGAAATATGTACGCGGGCATGAGGGATTGGCGCTCCGTCCTCCGAAATGACTTTCCCGGTCACAACTCCCGCCGACCCTTCTGTCAATTGTACCATTGCCGTGCCTGACGGGTATCCCGTTGTGCGGCCATTAATCGTTACTGTCAGAGGCTCACCCGAGGCACAGTGATAGGTGCCGGAGGCGAACAAGCTGCCCTGCTGAATCTGAAAGGATCCGCCGTCGAACCGGTTCAGCACAAGGGTCCCGGCAGCCTCAGTTGAGTCATCAAGAATATAGCCGCCGCGTCCAAGATCATCAGGGATAATGCGGACTTGCGCGTTGGCAACAGGCTTTCCATCTGGGCCGGCAAAAACAATCACTGGATGCAGTGACACAGAGATGTCAGGAACAGCGGCGGTTTGCCCCTGTGCAGCGCTGACTTGCTGCACTGCCTCACAAACACGCTTGCTCAACACAGTGCCGTTGTCGGAGCGCCCAACGCCGGCAAAGGTATTCCCCGGCAGAACCCTGATTTTGTAATTTCCTTGAGAGTCAGTAAGTTCGGAACCCGTGATCTGCCAGTAGCCCCATTTCGCCAAATCCCCGCCGGGCGGAATGCTGCCTGCGACCACGAAAATGCCACAGAGTGGCTTTCCCGTCAGTCCGTCTACGACACGTCCACTAACAAGGCCCCCTGTCGAGACAACTATTCGCAGGTCTTTTTGCAAGTCGGCTTTGCCGAATGTAAATGCGCCCTGCACCGGAACATACTGCTTGGCTGGTGACTGTATGTCATAGGTGTAGTCGCCTTCCAGCAGTTGAGAAAACGCAAACTTGCCCTGAGCATCAGTGACGGCGGCAGGGACTGTATGTTCAGTGATCTGCTGGCTACCGTCCTTCATCTCCTGAATCCAGCGCCAGTCAAGGAAGATTGTCATACCTGCAACGGGTTCATTCTTGTCGTTCAGAACCACGCCTGTCAGCTTTTTGTCACCCAGGGTTGGCGCAGCAGTGGAAGCAGGCGAACTAGCTGGAGACAAGTTGAGGGTAGGAGAGGGAGTCGCAGATGGAGCAGGCGCGGGGAGCGGCGCCTGCCCGCGCGTCATCTGCTGGGGGAAGACAAGCGCCGTAAGCAGCACGAGGAGGAGAATGCTGCGCCTCCATTGCCGCCTGTGTGTGGTGGATGTCATAGTTTTTCCCCTTTAAATTGTTTTTGCTTTGCGCTTAAGTAAGATGGGCGTCCTTGACAGCAGATGCCGCGCTATAGCGTTAGCCATTGTCGTCGAAGCTTTTCGACACCTAACGAACAATGATTATGTTACCATTAAAACCGCTTTTTTGCGTCTTTTGTGTCCTCGGAAGGAGTTTGCACGGTTAGACACGAATAGGGCAGGGAATAACGAAGCTGACTAAGTTAAACTGATCAAAACACGGGCTTGCCCGGAGGGAGCGTTTGCATGGAGATCGCAATTGTTGGCCTCGGACGCATGGGCATGAACATGCTGGAGCGGCTTGCCAAAGACGGACATACGGTTTATGGGTTTGACACGGACCCGGCGAAAATGCCGGACGTGGAAAAGCGCGGCGGCAAAGGGGTCACCGACCTCGGCGAAGCCGTCAAAAACCAGCAGCAGGAACACAAAGTCGTCTGGATCATGGTGCCGCAGGGCAAGCCCGTGGATGAAACGATTGAGAAGCTTCAAGGCGTATTATCTTCGGGGGATATTATCATTGACGGCGGCAACTCGTACTTCAAGGACACAGTGCACCGGGGCAAGATGCTGGAAGAGCATGGTATCCACTACCTCGACTGCGGGACTTCCGGCGGCGTTTGGGGCCTGAAAGAAGGCTACTGCTTGATGTACGGCGGCAACCCGGACGCGGCGAAGTTCTGCGAGCCGGTCTTTAAGACGCTGGCGCCCAAAGACGGTTATATCTACACCGGCGCGTCGGGGTCGGGCCACTACGTCAAGATGGTGCACAACGGCATTGAATACGGGATGCTGCAATCTTACGGCGAAGGCTTCGACATCCTGCACGCCAGCGAATACAAGCTGGATTTAACCGGCATCGCGTCGGCGTGGCGCTACGGCAGCGTCGTCCGCTCCTGGCTTCTAGACCTCTTGGTTCTGGCGTTCCAAAGCGACGACAACCTGCAAAAAGTGCGCGGCTATGTGGAAGACTCCGGCGAAGGACGCTGGACCATTCAGGAAGCGATTGACCATAACGTCCCCGCGCCGGTCATCACGGCGTCTTTGTATGAGCGGTTCCATTCGCGCCAGCCCGAAAACTTTGCAGCCAAAGTCATCGCCTCGTTGCGTAACGAGTTCGGCGGCCATGCGGTCATGTCTACCGACAGCACGGTCCACGCGACCACAGGCTCCGGCGAGTCGGTTGTTTACAGCGGCACCTCAGACAGCACCGCAGACCAGATCCAGCCCGGCGCTTCCGCTGCCGAAGCGGCGGAAACGATTGACGCGATTGATGCCTCGACCGCCGTTGACCCGGCCGCCGCTGCCGAGCCGGCAAAGGGATAACGCAGCCATTTGGAAAAACTATGGGCCAACCTGCACGGCGGCAGCACCCACTTCCCGATCGGCATGATGATCGCCTCGGTCCTGTTTGATGCGCTGGCGTATTTCTCCAGCCGCGAGCCGCTGAAGCGTGACCTGCACGCGGCCGGGTTCTACACGCTGATGCTGGGAGCGGCGGGATGCTTCGCCGCCGTGCTGTCCGGCCTTGCGATTTCCGCCTGGAAGTTCTTTGGGGCCGGGACACTGGCAAAGCACCATGACTTTGTTTGGCCGGCATTTGGCCTGATGATCGCCCTGGCTGTCTGGCGCTTGGTGGTGCGGGGCGAGGCGACCCGCCCGGCATTTGGGATCTACTTGCTGTTTGCCGCCCTGACAGCCGCGCTGATGGGTGCGGCCGGCTACTGGGGCGGGGAGCTGATGGGAAGCTAGAAAACGTGTTGGAAGCGTGGGAATGAATCCCCACGCTGTTCGACCTGGAAAATATTCGTTTATGGCGCGTGAACTGAAAGGATTAATGGCGGGCCTTGCCGCCGGCCTCGGCGTCGTCGGGGCGTCCTACGCCGTCTCGGCGATTGCCGTACAGGGGCAGGCGACTCAGGCGGTTGCTGCGGCAAAGCCGGTCGCGCCGAAGCCCGGCGTGCAGCCGGCCTCGACGCAGCTTGTGGCGTCCGGCGCGGCGCTTTACAGCAATTTGGCCTGCGTCGGCTGCCACGGCGCATCGGCGCAGGGCGGCGGCATCGGCCCTACCCTGCATCATCTGGGTGACCCGGACGCCAAAGTGTACCGCAACATCGCCAACGGCTTTCAAGGCCGGATGCCTGCCTACAAAGACCAGCTTTCGCCCGCCCAAATCAGCACGCTTGTCGCTTACATTCAGTCCCTTGAATAACACTTTTCTGAGCATATGGAGTTTCTATGACCACGCAAATGAACGCGCCGAAACCGGCGGAACAAGCAAAACCAGCGGAACAGGCCGCGCCTGATCCGCTTCTCATTGAAAACCCGATCCCGCCGTGCTGCCTTGTGATCTTCGGCGCGACGGGTGATTTGACTCACCGCAAGCTGATCCCGGCACTGTTTTCTCTGGAAGCACAAAA
This sequence comes from uncultured Armatimonadales bacterium, assembly GCA_964241935.1. Taxonomy (GTDB): domain Bacteria; phylum Armatimonadota; class Armatimonadia; order Armatimonadales; family Capsulimonadaceae; genus JANXMY01. The sequence continues at coordinate 29,661 of CAXSZN010000010.1, read as the reverse complement.
CCTGCTGCCGGACCACTTTAAAATTATCGGCTTTGCCCGGCGCGAGTTTTCCGATCACTCGTTCCGCGATGAGCTGCAAGGGTCCCTTCAGGAATTCGCGCCCGATTTATGGAAGGAAGGGCAGGATGCCTGGCATCGGTTCGCCAAGCGCATCGTGTTCCACCGCTCGGATTTCGACAATGACGCCGGATTTACTTGGCTAAAGGAGCGCCTCGATAAGTTTGATCAGTCCGAAGGCACGCAAGGCAACCGCCTATATTACCTTGCCACACCGCCGACTACCTATACCACGGTCATTCAGCAGCTCGGCAAAGCCGGCCTGGTCAAATCCGGCTCCGAGAAGGACAGCGCGGGCTTTACGCGCATCATTGTCGAGAAGCCGTTCGGCTCGGATTTGGACAGCGCCCGCGCGTTAAACGACCAGCTCAAACAAGTCTTTGATGAAGACCAGATTTACCGCATTGACCACTATCTCGGCAAAGAAACCGTTCAGAATATCTTTGTTTTTCGCTTTGCTAATCTGCTGTTCGAGCCGCTCTGGAACTCCAAATACATAGACAACGTGCAGGTAACAGTCGCCGAAACCGTGGGTGTCGAGCAGCGTGCCGGCTACTTCGACCATGCGGGCGAGCTGCGGGACATGGTCCAAAGCCATGCCCTGCAAATGCTGGCGCTGATCGCGATGGAGCCGCCCAACACGCTCAGTGCAAACGACATCCGCGACGAAAAAGCCAAAGTCCTGCGGGCCATCAAGCCGCTTGTCGGCGATGACTGCGACAAGTGCGTCGTGCGCGGCCAGTACGTCGCAGGCAGCCTCGGCGGCAAGGATGTTCCCGCATACCGGGACGAGCCGAACGTGCCGAAAGAGTCGGTGACGGACTCGTTTGTCGCGCTGAAGCTGGAAATCCAGAACTGGCGCTGGGCCGGTGTTCCGTTCTATATCCGGGCCGGAAAGCGGCTGCCGGAGCGGGTCACGGAAGTCAATGTGACATTTAAAGACCTGCCGACGGTGCTTGTCGCGACCGCCGACAACAAGCCGGAAGAGCCGAATGTCATCACGATTCGGGTCCAGCCGAACGAAGGCATCTCCATGCGGCTCGGAGCCAAGCCGCCCGGCCAGAAGACAGTGGTCCAGCCCGTGGACATGAACTTCACCTACGGCACGTCTTTCGGCCAGCGCATCCATGATGCTTACGAGCGTTTGATTATGGATGCGCTTCTCGGCGACCCGTCGCTGTTTACCCGTGACGACGAAGTGGAAGCCGAGTGGGGCCTGATTACCCCGGTTCTCAAAACCTGGGCCGAGAACCAGCCTTCCGCCCTGCCGGATTATCCCGCCGGAAGCTGGGGACCCGAGGAAGCCGACAAGATGCTCACCGACTCAGGCCGAAGCTGGTGGAACCGTTAGCTCGGTTTCCCACCCCCGTAGGGGCAGACCCCCATGTCTGCCCTCGTTTCTTACTTGCTTTTTCTCTTGGAGACTATCTACATGCCCACAGTTGCTATTGAAGGCCGAGACGCATTTGAGGTCGAGACCGGCAAAAAGCTGGTCCTCGCGATTGAAGACTCCGGCTACGACATCCTGCACCGCTGCGGCGGAATCGCCCGCTGCACCACCTGCAAAGTCCACTTTCTCAGCGGCGAGCCGTCCGAAATAGGTGAAGCCGAGCGTGAGACATTAGAAGAAGACGGCCTTTTGGGCCAGTACCGTCTGTCCTGCCAGGTGCGTGTCACCGGTGATATGACCCTTGACCCGCCCGACCGCGCCGGCGACCGCGGCATCCCCGCCGGCGAGCGCCCCGAAGATTAATTCAGCACCTCTGTATTCAGTGCCGGAGGCACTTGGGACCCTTTATAGCCCGGCACTTTCAGTGCCGGGTTCTTTTATTGCCGCAAGCTTCCAAACCGAACCTTTGCAACCTTTTTTTCCGTTATGTGTCACAATAAGTGAGGAGAATCCGTAGAAATACCCATACTCCACCCTGTTCCTGCCGAGGAGGCCGCGTGTCCTTGAAATCACTCTTAACCTGCGTATTGCTGCCCTTGACCCTGCTAACGCTCAGCGTCAACGTTTTTGCTGCACCGCCGACGCTTTCTCCGGCCAGCGAGTTCCCCGCGTCCGTCGTGCCGGGCCACCAATATGTGTTCCATCTAAGCTACAAGCAGCCGGAGGGCGACGCCCCGCAGACCGCCCAGATGATCGTGGACACGCCCGCCGAGACCGAGAAAATCAAAGCGTTCTCCCCTGCTGGCGATCCCGTGGCCGGGGAAGACCTGTCCTGGAACTTCAGCCCGCAGCAGAGCGGCCAGTACCAGTACCACTTTGAGGTGACATCGGCCACCGGCGGCGTCGCCCGCTACCCCGCCGGCAGCGGCGAGCTGACGTTTGAGTCTCCCAGCCCTTACGTCAAATACATTGTCCTTGCCGCCGGCCTGGTCATTGCGCTGTTCTTTCTGCCGTTCGTGGTGTATATGATCGCCCGTTCCGCCAACAAGCGCTCCGACCCAAGCGCCGCCGCCCGCATTGCGCTTCTCATCGGCATTCTCGCGTTCTTCGGCCTCGCCTGGTATCTATTCCTCTTGAACGACGAAACGCGCGGCATCGGCTACGGCATCGAAGCCATCGCCATCGGCGCATTTTTAGTGGTGATCTTGAACCGCCGCAAAACGGCGTGAAGGGCCATGTGTTGAAACACACGGCTAGACGGCGCGGACGCCACAAAACACCGCTTCGCGGGGTTAAGATAAAAACAAACTGTTATTAGTCCCGCGAAGCGGTACTTCGTGGCGTCCGCGCCGTATAGCCGTGCCATTCATGGCATGGTTCTGAACTGCAACCGAAAAAAAGCCCATGCTGGACGTTCGACAATCCGCCGCGTCTGAAACAGAAACAACCGTCGTCTGCCGCCCGACAGGAGGCTTTCGGGCAGCACTTTGGTTTGTCACCTCAATGCAGCCGTTAATGGCTTTGTTCTTTTTTCTAACAGGTCCATTTTCCTCGCGTGGGCTTTGGCCTTCTCTCATCTTTGGAGTTCTCGCAAGCAGCTTGTTTGCACCGATCACTTTATGGGCAGCCGCTTTTCTGTCAAGGGCGTGTGTCATTGCCGATGCGGACGGCTTACGGTGGCGATATACTGGGCGCTGGCGCAAAGCATCCTGGTCCGAGGTTACCTCGTATTCTGAAGATTGGTTGACACCTAGTCGCCAGGGAGCATCGCAGCAAACGAAGCCGTCTTTGAAGATACGAACACTGAAAGGAACCGTAATTGTCTCACCGGATAATTGGGCGTCCACAAGCAGACTGCGTGAAAGTGTGACACGTTATGCTACAAGAGGTTCCCAGTCAGGCTGGGTAGTCACTGGGGGTGGGTTAAATTACCTGCCGTTGTCCTGCCGGTACGACACGACCGTCAACCGCAACATTCTAGGTTGGATGGAAAAAGTCCACAAGTATGGCCTGCTGGCGGTTGTCGTCTACTTTGGCCTGCAATGGTTTACGACGCACACACTGCCCGGCTGGGGCTGGCTGCTGACCCCGACGGGCCTGTTCGTGATCGCCAAGCAAACCCTGCCGTTTCTGCTGCGTCCGACCTACCGTGCAACACAGCCGCGTCTTGCCGATACAGTGGATGCCGGTAAAGACGGCCTGCGGTTTGTTACCAGCGGCAGCGAGGCCCAAATCGCCTGGGCCGACATCATGGACCTGTACACCGTCGGCATCCGCTCGGTGGTCGTGACGCGAGACGGCAGTGAGTACGACTTTTTGGGTACGCTCACGAACGCCGAGAGCCTGAAGCTGGTTATCCCGCGCCTGGCGGTCAACGCCGGCTACCGGGGCTGGCGAACGGGAATAGCACACCGTCAGGAGATCGCCGCGCCCGATGGGCAGGCGTCGGTGGAGTGCATTTATCGGTATCGGTCGCAGAACAACGGGGCCACTCTCACGGGCTTGACGCTGGCCGCCTTGTTCCTGGCCGCTATCGCCGGAGGTCCGGCGCTGATTGCGTGGCAGAGCAGCGGTGCGCCGGGGTTCAAAGAATTGGGGTTAGCCGCCGGGGGCTTTCTCGCCCTTCTGGAGATTATCTGGCTGTGGGGAAACTACTTCTGCGCGGGCATCCGTACTACGGAAGAGGGCATCACGCAGCAGGGCATGTTCGGTAGACGCTTTCTAGCTTGGAGCCAAGTCCGCGTGTTTTACTGGCGCGGCGGCGCAGACCTCGCTTGGGGCTGCGTTGAAGGCATGAGCGGCACGATCAGGTTCTGGAAAGGCATTGGGGATGCCGACCGGCTTGCGGACGAAATCGCCGGACATGGGATTACAGTGCGCTGAGGGGAAGGCAGGAGAAATACGATGACCGTTATTTCAGAGTGGAAGCCGATGCTTGAAGCTGTCGCGAAATTCGAGGCACGGGCGCGGGGAGTGGCTGTCGAGAACTACCTGCAAAGTATTTTGGAACAAGCCCTGCCGCTTCCGGCGGCGCAGGATCCGAAGGCAGTTCGTCAGCAGCGCAGGGCAATTCTGGAGACGCTGCACGGCAAATATGGTGAGATGCCCGGTAGCAGCGAAGAATTTGCCGCACAGAAAGAAGAAGAAAAAGCCCGTGAAGAGCGGTTTGAGATGATGTAAGAAATTAAGACACAATGGATATCTACCCTGAAGATTTTGGGCCTGCTTATCGCGTCCGTATTCAGCAGATGCAGAAGATGCAAAGCTTGCAGGATGGGACATCCACATTCAGCCGGGGTTGGGATGGTTTTCTAGGGGCCATGTGTGGAATGGCTCCGGGCATTGTCCTTGATCTCTGGCTGCATGTTGTTCCAGACACAGTGCCAGGCGGTGCGTTCCTTGCCGGCGGCGCGGGGGCTGCCATAGGGTATGTTTGCGGCTTCATTGTGGATCGCCGTAAGCGCAGCGAGCGAGGCACCGAAAAAGTAACAGCACAGGTGATCAATCTGCTCCGGCAAGGGGAACCAGACTCTCTCAGGCTCGAATATCTTAGCCTTGTTCCTAAACTGATTTCCATGCGAACTTCCCAAGATTTGTCTGCGGAAGAAAGTGTTCGCTGCGCCCTCCGCGACATCGGCACCGGGATTGAAAAACTGCCCGCTCAGCCTGCGGATGACTTGCTTCTCAATGCGGAGACATTCCAACAGGAGGCATCGCGCCTTGACGCGGAAGCGGCCCAGGAGAGTGATCCAGTTGTAGCTGCAAGTCTCCAAAGGCAATCTATCGCACAAAGCCAGCGAGGAGACGCAGTTTCACGAAACTCTGCTTTGGCTCGCCGCAATGCGGTGTTACGCCGTGAAATGAGTGGGCATATCAAGGCGATCACAACGATGCTGAGTGCCACAGCTTTGGACGACCGTAATATCAGTCATAACTTCATAGAACTGGCGGAGAACATTCAGCAGGTCGCTACCGAGGCTAAGTCGCTAACCGAAGCTAAGAAAGAGCTAGTCTCTGCTTTAACAAGAGAACCACACGACAAAAAAGATGTCGTTCGCGAACAAGCTCAACTTCATATTCGTTAATTCTTTCGCGCTTTTACAAACACTATGGCAGAAATCATACAAACAACTACGAATGGAACGAACGGCACAGTCGCGGCGGCGTCTACGACGGGGCCGCAGGGGGATGAGGGGCGGCTGCGGGGGATTTCGCGGTCACTGATTATCGGGGTCGGCGGCACCGGGCACCAGATCATGCTGGACATCCGCAAGCGGCTTGTGGACAAGTACGGCGCTTTAGACAAGCTGCCGATCGTGTCTTTTTTGTTGTTAGACACGGACCAGGCGATTTTCGGCAAGAACCCGGATTATGACGATGAAGTCAACTTGGACAATGCCGACAAGATCCATACGTCGGTGCATGGGGTGGACTCGCTTCGGAAAAACCTGCGGGAGCATCCCCATTTACGGAACTGGCTGGACCCGCGTGTTTTGACCGGCGATATTGACCAGGGCGCAGGCGCAGTCCGGGCTAGGGGGCGGCTGGCCTACTTCTGGAATTATAATCAGATCGCCCGGCGTCTGGAAGAGCAGATGCTTCAAATTACAAAGGATTCGTCGAAAGAGACAGCCATTCGGAACGGGCTGCAAGTCGGCGAAGGCATCACGGTCTATGTGGTCGGCTCGCTGCTTGGCGGCACCGGGTCGGGGATGTTTCTGGATTTAGCCTACACGGTGCGGAACAAGTTCAAGCAGCAAAGGATGCTGGAAACGGTCGGCATGTTCTCGATCCCGCCGAACTCGGAAGCGGTGGCCGTAGATAATCGGCCCAATGCCTATGCGGCGCTGTTAGAATTAAACCATTACACGGACCCGACCACGACGTTTACGGCTCAGTATCAGGCCGACATTCCGCCGATGGAGGACGCCGACCCGCCGTTCCGGTACACCTACCTCGCGGATACGTCGTCGCCCGCCGCCCAGCTTGACTCGGTCAAAGACTTAGTCGAGATGATCGGGCATTCGATCTTTTTAGACTTGACATCGGAGTTCCAGCGGCAGAAGAAGTCCAATCGCAATAACTTCGACCAGTTCTTGATTACGTCGGACGGCCTGGGCTGCCCGCAAAACTATCTTGGGTTCGGGCTGTCCGCCATTCAGTTTCCGAAAGACAAAGTCATGGCGGCCTGCGCCAATCGGCTCGCGGGCGACATTGTCCGGCGCTGGACCACGCCGCTGGAGCGCACGGTCAATGTCGGGGCGTTCACCGACCAAGAGCTAGGCCGGCTCGGCATGACGCCCGACGCCGTGCAGCGGCAGGTGCTGCTTGGGAACTCCGAGACCGGCGAGTCCCTTCGGGACTCTGGAATGGCCTACTGGCAGGCGGTAGACCGGCAGTATTCGGCAGCGTATCCGGGTCATGGAAACGTCGTCGGCTATTTGACGACGCGGCAGAAAGAGTCGGAAGCCAAAGTCGCCGACACCGACCCGAACCCAGATTTGCTGGCAAAACGGCGAACGAACTTGGGCGAGTCCGTGTTCCAAATACAGCAGAATCTGGGTGCGACGATCCGGGCCAAAGACAAAGCGCTGCGTGACTGGGTTTCGGCGCGGGTAAACGATCCAAACCACCGGCATTCGGTCGCCGCAGCAGCGCTGGACATGATGCAGGATCGGTTCCGATCCTATTTAACTCAATTGGAAAAGCAGCAGGATGATCTGAAGGGCAGCGCGTTTCTGATCGCGAAGCAGCGCGACGATGCGCTAACAGCGATCAACCGCCTCTCCGGCGACTTCATGCTGGGCCTCATCGCCACGGCCAAGCGGCGCGAGATTGACGAGCAGAAAGATCTGTACCTGGCTGCCGCCCGGCGCTTTGACGCCGAAGCGCTGGACTTCAAGGCCGCCGGCGCGGCGGCGGCGTTCTACGGGCATATGAGCGAAACGGTGGCTGCGCTGCGGGCGGAGATGGACCGCTATATCGAACGGATGGACTCGCTGCGGACGCGGTTTGAGCGGGCCGAGCGCCACGCGGTCCAGGAGCCGGTGGATGTCAACGGCGAGGTGCTGTTCAATCCCGGACGGCGCGAAACGGATCCAAACACCGGCCAGGACCGATATGTGGACGGCGACATTGATGAGCGCTATGCGTTTTATGTCGGCAACGCCCAGGACCCGTCAAGCACGGTGGTCAACAACTTGGTTTCCGACATCCTGGAAACGCTGGGAACGCGCGGCGATATTTGGGGCATTCGGGACGGCGAGCTGCTGCGCCTCAGCGACGTGATCTTAGACCACGCAAAAGCCGTCTTCCAGCCGGTCGCGGAAGAAAGCGTTCTCGACAAGTTCTACGCCAAGTACGGACTTGACTCCGACCGGACCGTGCAGACCCTGCGCCGGGTGGTTTCGCTGTCGCGCCCGTTCCTGCATTTGCAGGAGAACGCGCCGAACTACACGCACAACATGAACAAAGAGCAGACCATCGTCGGCGTCCTGCACGGCTCCGCGCCGCGCTCGGAAAGCGAGCAGCGGTTCGGGTCCATGCTCACCGAGTCGGTGCAGAACATCAAAGACCAGCAGATCACCAATTCCAACGAGCCGGATCAAGTTTTGTTTTTGCATGAACGCGCGGCCTTCCCTCTGCGTCTCTTACAGGGAATGGACTCCTACCGCTATGCGTATGACCAGGTGAAGTCGCAAGGCGCGGCGGCGAACCCGATCCACACGCGGACCGACGTGTCCGAATGGGTCCGAATCTCCCCGCCGTCCGCCGAAGACCAGAAAGCCGCCTGGCGGATCTTCGTGGTCGGCTGGGCTTCCGGCGTCATCTCGGAAGAGCGCGAATCACGCTACACAAGCGTTGGAACCCGCACACAGTTGAAGTTCGTCGCAAGCTATGTGGACCGCTTTGGAATGCCGAAGTCCGATGCGTTAGGCGGCTTCAACACGGTCGAGACTCCTATTGCCGGATTTAAAGCGGAAGCCGGCAGCCCGGATCGGCCGCCGCTGGAAGCCAGAGACATCGTGCAGCGTCTGTGCGATGACCGCCGGATGCAGGCGCAGATCGCCGCTGCGATTGACGAGCGCCTGCGCGACATCGGCGCAAAAGCGCTGGGAGACCGTTTAGTCGCTCACGCCGGGGTGCAGAAAGCGGCTTGGCCGCCTGCGTTCTACAATGCGTACTACCAAGTGCTGACGGGATATTTGGAAGAAATCAATTATGGCGGAGGAAGCCCTCTCACCGCCATTAATGGGGGAACCGAAGGCGGGACATCCGCCTTGCCAGCCGTCATTGCCGGCAGCGCAGCCGTGCCCGTCGCCGTTCCAACGGCTGCCGGAACACGCACCCTGAAAGAGCGGCTGACGGACTTGAAAGAGCTGCTGGCCGAGGATATGATTACGCAGGATGAGTTCGACACGCGGCGCAAAGAGATATTAGCCGAAGTTTAGGTGTCCGCACAGATGTACCCGGCACTGGAAGTGCCGGGCTACTGGTGAATGAAAGTCCCTGCGGGACTGAAAGCGGGAAGCGTGAGGCTTTTCCTCAGTCGCGGAGCGACTTTCATGCGAAAATAGACCGGCACTTCCAGTGCCGGTGCTTGGCTGCACAAACGAAGCTTAGAAACACTGCACTATGACCCGACGATTTCTGACTTGGAGCTTAACCCTCGGCGCTTGGGCGGCGTCTGTGACAACTGCGGCTGACGCACAACAGCCATTGGCGGTGCTGACGCAGCACAATGACAATGCCCGGACCGGCGACAACCTGCGGGAGACGCAGCTTAACACGGCGACCGTCACTGTCAAACATTTCGGCAAGCTGTTCTCGCGCCGCGTGGACGGCTACTTGTACGCCCAGCCGCTGTATGTCCAGAATGTGCGGATCCCCGGCAAGGGCCTGCATAATGTTGTGTACCTCGCGACTGCCCACAACAGCGTGTATGCGTTTGATGCCGACAGCCCGGATCTCAAGCTGCCGCTCTGGCAGGTCAATCTCGGGCCGTCCGTGCCTGCCGCTGAAATCTATACGACTAAATGGACCGACATGCGGGTGGAAATCGGCATCACCAGCACACCGGTCATTGATGCCAAATCCGGCACGATTTTTGTGGAAGCGAAGACCAAAGAGAACGGCACGTATGTCCAGCGGCTGCACGCCCTGGACATCACGACCGGGGCGGAGCGGCCCGGCAGCCCGGCTCTCATCAAGGCCAGCGTTCCCGGCACTGGCATGGAGAGCGCGAACGGGAAAGTGACGTTTAACCCGGTCAAAGAGCTGCAGCGCCCGGCCCTGCTGCTGACCGGCGGCGTCGTTTACCTTGCGTTCGGCTCTCATGCCGACAGCCCGCCGTTTCACGGCTGGATTTTAGGTTATGATGCCAAGACGCTGGCCCAGACGTGCGTGTTCAACCTGACGCCGAACGGCGATGAAGGCTCGATCTGGCAGGCCGGCATGGGCATGGCCGCCGACCCGGCAGGAAACATTTATGCCATGATCGGCAACGGCACGTTTGATGCCGACAGCGGCGGCTCGGACTACGGCAACAGCATCCTGCGGCTGAAGCCGACGCCCGGCACACTCAAGGTTGCCGACTACTTTACGCCGTACAATCAGGAAAGCCTGAGCGAAAACGACCAGGACACCGGCGCCTCCGGCCCGCTCCTCATTCCCGGCACCGACCTTCTGCTGGGCGGCGGCAAGAACGGCTACTTGTACTTAACTCAGCAGGACCACCTGGGTCATTACAAGACGGGGTCGGACAGCCAAATTTTGCAGACGTTCCAGATCACGCATGGGAACTGCCACGGGTCGGCAGTTTACTGGAACGGTCCGGGCGGGCCGCTGGTGTATATCTGGCCGGAGTTCGCGCACTTGATGGCGTTCCGGCTGACAGGCGGCAAGATGAACCCCACCCCGGCATCGGAAAGCAGCATTGCCGTGCCGGATGGGATGCCGGGCGCGTTTCTTTCGGTCTCCGCCAGCGGCAGCCAGGCCGGCACGGGGATTGTTTGGTCTGCCGCGCCGTATGATGCGAATGCAAACTGGGAGACGGTTCCCGGCGTGCTGCGGGCCTACGACGCTTCCGACCTCTCGCATGAGGTGTGGGATTCGAAAATGGATCCAGACCGTGACGATGCCGGCATGTTCGCCAAGTTCTGCGCTCCCACAGTTGTCAACGGCAAAGTCTATCTGTCCACGTTCAGCAATCAGCTTCAAGTCTACGGACTGCTTGGCGCCTTTGCGCTGTCCATCAGCCGGACGACGGCGACACGCACCCAAGTCAGCCTGACCTTCAGCCAGCCTGTTGACGCCCAAAGTGCCGCACGCGCACAGAACTACTCGCTTGATACTGGGCGTGTTCTCGCCGCAAAACTCAGCGCCGACGGGAGAACGGTCTACTTGAAAACAACCCCGCTCAGCGCCGGAAAGCTTTACACGCTCACGGCCGGCGGGGTGCAGGGACAGGGTGAAGCCAAGCCAGCGCTGCCGACGGCAGCTCACGCCTGGTTCCGGCTCGGTCAGCAGCTTCTTGGTCAGCAGCTTCTTGGTCAGTAGCCTTCCGGCGTGATGTCATCGGCGGCGATGCCGGCTAGGTTGACTTCCACTTGGCCGGCGTTCTCACGAACCGGCAGGGAAATCAGCGCGGGCAGATGCACGTCCGGGCTGCGCCGCGTTCCGTGGATATTTGCGCCGTCCGACGCAAACGCCGCGCCGTGGCAGGGGCACTGGAACTGCTTGGCATCGGCAGTCCATTCGACTTCGCAGCCGCGATGGGTGCATTTGGCGGAAGCTGCGGTGAGTGTCTTTGAATCGGTGCGGGTGATGTAGAGGACGCCGCCATTCTTGAGCGTGACTTGCTGAGGCTGACCGGTCACAAACGTCTCCAGCTTGCCGACGGCGGTCCATTGGTCAATGGCGGCGGACGCGCGGCCGGCCATCACCAAAGCTAGGCCGACGCCGGCGACAGTCTTCAGCGCCTCGCGGCGGGTCACTTGTCCCGCTTCCTGTCCTTCTTCATTCGGCATCATTGAGCTTTCCCTCTTATCGTCTGTATTCTTCCTGTTATGCTTACGGCACTCGGTCAGGAAGATGTTCCCTCGAAAGCTAACCGACACCGGCATAGCGAGCCAGCACGGACTCTTGAACCGTTGGACGGGATTTATTGGAAACTTGGAGAAAAACAGTCGTGCCGTGAACGTCCGTGCAGAGCGCAAGAGTGTCTGTGGATTGAAGCATCAAATGGAAGCCCATGCCGAGTGAGACGCGGGTGGAAAAGCCCTGCTCGAGCGTCGCGCGGGCCAAATGCGCCGGAGCAATCCCACAGCCATTGTCGGCGATTTGAACGGTCACGGCATCCCCGATTGACCAGACTGTCGCCTGACCGCCGCTGCCGTGCTTGACGGCATTTGTCGCGGCTTCGGTCGTGGCCGTGCAGAGATCGTCCACACGGTCCGGGTCCATTCCGCAGTCCTTGCCGATCCCGTTCAACGCATGGCGCAGAGCACTGGCATCGGCTGGAACCAAAAGAGGAAACGAAAGCACCGGCGTGACATGGACGAGGTTTGCTGGGGGGATCTCACTGGCCTCTACCAGCCGCAGCTTGCCGCCGGTCACGGCCAGCAGAACATCACGGTTGAAAACACGCCGCTGCTCTTCGCTTTCCATCAGCTTCTTATTTGCCTGCTGCAGCTCGGCGTTGGATCGGTTGAAACGGCCCAGGGTCGTCCGCAGGTGACCGGTGATGACTGCAACCGAAATTGTTCCCAGCAGCATCGCCGCAAACTCGATCCCTTCGGCAATGCTCGGAAAAGAAAACAAGTCCAGGCCATGTTTGTTGTCTGCAAACAAATAAACCCGTGCCAAGACAAGAGCCGCAAATGCCGCTCCGATGCCGCCCCTGACGCCAATCAGCGCCGCGCCGACAGCGACGGGGATCAAATAAAAAATCGTGTATGGCCGGTTGATTCCGGCAATATCTTTCAACGCCACTTCAAGCCAGGTACAGAAACTCAAAAGAGCGGCTGTAACAACAACTGCTGCAACTGTACTGGTTGGCTTCAGCAAGGAGTAGGGTTTCATGGTAGGTCTGGCCGGACGAAATTGCGGCGCTTGTTCTTAGGATACATTTTCTCAAGCTGCCGGCACTAGAAAGCAAGCCTCTGTAACCATTATACCCAGAAGTATGCCCTTACAGCCGCTCAGGACGCAGCAGCGGGAACAGAATTACATCACGAATGGACGGCGCGTCCGTCAGGATAATCGCCAGCCGGTCCACGCCGCCGCCGAAGCCGCCCGTCGGCGGCATTCCGTACTCCATCGCCCGCAGGAAATCCTCGTCCATCGGGTGCGCCTCAGCATCGCCGCCCTGCCGGAGCGCAGCCTGGGCCGTGAACCGTTCTCGCTGGTCCAGCGGGTCGTTGATTTCGCTGAACGCGTTGCCAAGCTCCGCGCCGGCCATGTAAATCTCAAAGCGGCGGGTGAGGCTCGGGCTGCCCGGCATCTTCTTTGCCAGCGGGGACGTTTCAACCGGAAAGTCCGTGATAAACGTCGGCTGGATCAAGTTTGGCTGGGTAAACCGCTCATGCAGCTTTTCGACAATGCCGCCGATGGTCGGCTCGTTCTCCGTCGGCAGTCCCAGACGAGTGAGAACCGCGTGCGCGGCTTCCAGTGTTTCCAGCTCTTCCGGCTGCACCCCGGCGTAGCGCTGGATACCTTCCAGCATCGGCAGACGGGCGAAACTAGGGGAGAGATCGATATTCTGACCCTGATAACTAAACTGCTCGCTTCCATGCACCGCCCGGCAGATATGGCGGTACATGCCTTCCACTAAGCGCATCATGTCGTCTAAATCGGCATACGCCGCGTAGACCTCCATCATGGTGAACTCAGGCGAATGCCGGGGCGAAATTCCTTCGTTGCGGAAAACGCGCCCGATCTCATACACTTTGTCTATGCCGCCGATAATCAGGCGCTTCAAGTAAAGCTCCAGCGAAATCCGCAGGTGCAGTTCCATGTCAAGCGCGTTGTGGTGGGTCAGGAACGGACGCGCCGCCGCGCCGCCGGCGACCGTTTGCAGCACCGGGGTTTCGACTTCCAGGTAGTCGTGGCTGTCCAAGAACTCGCGCATCGCACGAGCCACTTTCATACGTCCCAGCAGACGCTCCCGCGACGTTTTATTGACGAGCAGATCCACCGACCGCTGCCGGTAGCGCATCTCTGGATCTTTCAAGCCGCCGGACTGCTTTTCCTCGCCGTCATCGGTTTCATATTCTTTGCCGAGCGGCAGAGGGCGCAAAGACTTGGCAAGCAGAGTCCACTCGCGCACATGCACCGAGATTTCGCCGCGCTGAGTCCGAAACACAAACCCGGAAATGCCTGCAATGTCGCCCAAGTCTAGGTGATGCTTGATGTCGTCAAAGAGCAGGTCGCCGACTTCATCTTTGCGGACATAAAGCTGAATGCGCCCGGAGCTGTCTGTCAGGTCCAGAAACGCGACTTTGCCCTGCACACGCACTGCCGTGATGCGCCCGGCCAGAAAGACGGTCTGGCCGTCAATCTGCTCAAACCCTGCGATGATCTGCGCGGCATGATGCGTGACATCGAACCGCTCCACCGCGAACGGGTCACGCCCATCCGCCCGCAGCGCGTCCAGCTTTTGCAGCCGCACCGGGTCAATGCCCTCGGCAGTATTTTGGAACAAAGTTTCTTCAGACAAAAGAATAGGTCTTTCTAAATCAGGGCAGCGGCTTAAAGGTGAAACAGACAGGCGGAAACGAGACGGGCGAACACAAGGTTCGCGCCCTACGGTTTGGGCCAAATTACCTGCCCCGTAGGGGCGAACCTTGTGTTCGCCCTCCTTTATTTATGTCCTCATCTTTTTATTTGCGAATGGCGACAATTTTGTAGCGCGTCTTGCCGGCGGGGGTTGTGACGCTGACGGAGTCACCGACTTTTTTGCCCATCAGCGCCTCGCCGACGGGAGACTCGTCGCTGATTTTTTCGCGGTTGGGATTGGCTTCCACCGGCGACACCAGCGTAAACTCCCAGTCCTCGTCGTCATCGTTGATGGTGACAATCGAGCCGATGCCGACATGGTCCGTGGGGATTTCTTCGGTGTCCAGCGGCCGGGCGATCTGCATGATATGCTTCAGGTCTTCGATGCGCCCTTCCAGAAACGCCTGCGCGTTCTTGGCGTCCTCGTATTCCGAGTTCTCCGTCAGTTCCCCATAAGTGATGGCATCACGGATCCGCTCGGCCACGTCGCGCCGCTCCGTGGTTCGGAGCGTTTCCAGCTCATCGGCGATTTCTTTGTACCCCGCAGGCGTCAGGACAATTTCTTCGTTATCACCCAAGTGGCTCAGTCTCCTCGCAGCGGAGTGTGGATTTGTTCGGAGTTGTTGTTTTTGCCGAATTGGGCGTCAGTATACCCGGATTCATCGGGATTTGTCAATGGGCGCTCGACACTCCTCTTCCGCAGCGAGCGAACGCGGGCGAAAGCATCACGCAGGGAGTCTTGGTAAAGCTGCTGCAAGCGCGGCCCGGACAGCGTGTGCCCCGTGCTGTAATAGACCGCCGCCGCGCGTCCTACCGTGTATGTCCCCGCATAGGCCATCGCGCCTTTGACGACCAGGCCGATGCCGCCGGGAACCAGCCCGACAAGCTGACGCGCGGCGGCACGCCAGCCGAACGCCGACCCGACCGCCGGCAGCAGCTCGCGGGTCCGCGCCCGCAGGTCCACTTCCCGCCCGTAAGCCGCCGCGATAGATACCAGCAGCAGTCCTTGATTTTTGGTCAGCAGCAGCATGTCCCCGAGTGCCGTGGCCGGCAGCAAAAAGTCCGTGACCGGGAGGACGCCGGGAAGCGCCGACAGCAGCGCCAGCTTCGCATTTTCTTTCGACGCTTCGTTGATGAGCTGCGTGACCACAGCGGGCCGAAACGCGGGCACATGCCGGGCCAGCGACAAGCGCAGCTCAGGATGCGTTTGGACAATCGCCGCAAGCGCTCCCGCAAGCTCCGCTTCACTCTTTGTCAGCGGCTCCGCTTCCACGCTCAGGCTGCCGGGCGGCACATCGGCAGCGCTCGCTGCCCGGCTCACATACGCACGGATGTCGGCAGGGCCATCCGGTCCCAACTCACGCGGCACGGCGGTCTCTAACGCAAGCCGGGCCATCAGCAGATCTGCATGATCTTCGGAGCCGATGAGCGCCAGATGGAACGGCTGGGCGGCGGCCTGGGCAATGTCCGACACGTTGAGCGCCTTGAACACGCTCCAAACGCGCCACGCACCCTGAACCTGACTTGGCGTCTTCTTGAATAAGTTGTTTACAGAAGGGAATTTCGGCATGGTGCGCCTCCAATCGCGTCGTTATACCCACTTTCGCACAATCAGCAGGGAGAATGCCGGTTTATGGGGAATAAGAACGAAAAGAAGCAGAAACACGAGGCAATATGTTACCAGTTCTTCATCTCACGGGGTCCGCCTATGATCAGGGCGTTCAGCATGGGCAGGCGCTCAAGGGCCGGATCGGCCACAATTTAGAGGTTTATTTTGCCCGGTTTGAGCAGGAAGCCGGAGTGACGAAACCCGAAGCCCTGCGCCGGGCGTCGCTGTATGCCGAGGCGATTGCCGGGCAGAACCCGGCCTACTTCGACGGGATGCGCGGCATCGCCGACGGCTCCGGGTTTCCGCTGGAAGAAATCGCCGCGCTGCAAGTGCGCTACGAAATCTTGTATTTTCAATGGGGCAAGAACGCTTCAGGAGAACAAAACGCGACCTCCGAAGACGTAGACGGCTGCACGGCGTTTGCCGTCCTGCCGGAAGCATCGGCCAGCGGGCATCTGCTGGTCGGCCAGAACTGGGACTGGATTCCGCAGGTGCTGGGCGCCGTCGTGCATACGACCGACCCGGACGGCACCGAAGTCCTCGCATTCACCGAAGCGGGCATTGTCGGCGGCAAGATCGGTTTCAACAATTTTGGGGTGGCGCTGGCGATCAACGGCATGATGAGCACTGACGACGACTGGTCCACGCTTGCCAAGCCCTTCCATGTCCGCTGCTACGAGATCCTGCGCTCCCGCGACTTCGACAGCGCCGTCGCCGTTGTCACGTCCGAGGCCCGCGCCTGCTCCACGAACTTTCTGATCGCCCAAACGCCGGGCAAAGTGGCCGATATTGAAGCCGCGCCCGACGCGCTGCGCCTTTTGGAGTGCGAAGGCGGCTGCCTCGTCCACACCAACAACTTCACCGAGCCTGCCGAAATCGGCGTGGTCGAGCCGCCAAACCCCAAGCGCGAGTTTTCGAAAGGCCGCCGCTCCCGCATGGGCGAGCTTTTAGCCCAGCACGACAAAATCTCGGTCGCCGACCTTCAGACCGATTTGCGGGACCACCTGCGCTACCCTTACGGCATCTGCCGCCACGCGGCGGTTGGCTTAGAGCCGCCGGAGAAGCACGCCATCACCGTCACGGCGGTCATCATGGACGTGACTGCGAAAACGCTGATGCTCACCGACGGCGTCCCCTGCGAAAACGAGTTCCAGACGGTGACACTGTGAGCAGCGAAGAACCCATTCCATTTGATCAAGCAGTCGCGGAAATCGAACAAAGCAAGCCATTAGGAACCATGCGTTAAAACGCACGGCTATTGGGCGCAGACGCCACAAAGTACCGCTTCGCGGCACTGGAAGCGGGCTGGTCTTGAATCTTTGTCTTAGCCCCGCGAAGCGGTGGGTTCGCGGCGTCTGCGCCCAATAGCCGCGTGCTTCAGCACATGGCTTTTATCCACCCTGACCCCGATTGACCGCTCCCTATTCCGGGAACAATCGCTTATGACTAAAGCAGTGTTTTTTGGGGCATCGTCCGTGGAAGGCGCGGGGGCTTCTTCGCCGGACAAGCGCTTTTCTTCCCTTGTTTGCGAGACGCTGGGCTGGGAGGAGATCAACCTCGGCATCGGCGGCACGACCATGACCGGGCGCGGGGACGACGGCCTGATTTCCGATGAGGAAAGCGGAATTGGGCGTGTGCCTGATATCCTTCATGCCGCGCCGAATATCGTGGTGATTTCCTATGGCGCAAACGATTTTGCCCAAAGCCGGCCGCTTGGCGAGATCAGCAGGTTCCAGCCGGGAACGTACATCTCGGATTATGATACCGTGCTGCGCGGGCTGATTGAAAACCTGCCGGGGACGAAGATCGTGCTGGCGACCTGCCAGTATAGAGCAGACGCCAAATCGCCGAATGGTCTTGGGCTGGTGCTGGAAGATTATAACGAAGGAGTGCGGCAGCTTGGGGAGCGTTACGGGCTGGAAACGGCGGACGCTTACCGCAAAAGCGGCATTGATGCCGGCAACTTTGCGAAGCTGTCCGCCGATGAGGCACATCTAAACGACGACGGCTATCAGCGGCTGGCGGCGTTCTTGATTGAATGCCTGCAAACAGACCGCTGCGATTAGAAAACAATTGTGATTAGAAAGACCCACTCATGCGGCTCCAGGAGATACCGGCGGAATACTTTCGGCGGCAGGACGAAAGCTCCGACTTCCATTTTTATCATGCACCGCGCCTGGTCGCGCATATTGATGACGCGGCGATTGCGGCGCTTGGCGACTTTTTTCGTTCCCATGTGCCCGAAAATGCCGATGTGCTGGATTTGATGTCGGCCTATCTGACCCACCTGCCGCCGGATGTGCGGACGCACTGCCGCCGGGTAGCGGGCCTCGGCATGAACGACGCCGAGATGGCGGCGAACAGCCAGCTCACGGAGCATGTCGTGCAGAGCCTGAACGACAATCCCACGCTTCCCTACCCCGACGAGTCGTTTGATGTGGCGCTTTGCACGGTCAGTGTTCAGTATTTACTGCACCCGGCGGAAGTGTTTGCCGAAGTGCGGCGTGTTCTGCGTCCCGGCGGCGCCTTCATTGTCTCGTTCTCCAATCGCTGCTTTCCCACCAAAGCGACGCGGCTTTGGACTAGCACGGATGATGCCCAGCATGTGGCGCTGGTCCAGCTTTATTTTGAGGAAGGCGGCTGGGGCAGTGCGGAAGCATTCAACCTCAGCCCACGCTCAAACCGCTCCGATCCGCTATACACGGTTGCCGGCACCAAAAATGCTTAACTTCAGGTATACTTAAAGTGTGACAACTGACAGCAGTTGTTAGGCTTTGATGTTTACACTGAACGATAAACAGCTCCAACTGCTGGCTGCAATCCGTGCCGGGCGGGAGGAGGGCGAACAGCGCTTTGAGTTCTGGTCCCATCGGGAAGCGCAGGCCGCCGCGTCGGCAGGCTTCGGCACACTTCTGACAGAAAGCGGCCTGGCTGCCGGGTGGCCTTTGTCTGCTGAAACCCGCGATCAGCTTCTCCGCTTTGCCGCCGAGCTTGCGCCGAACGGCAACTTGTCCCGCCGGCTTTTTGCCGGAAACCCGAAAGCGTTTGACGACCGGCTCCGGCGGCTGCTGACCGGCACGGAGCCACTGTTTGAGCGTATCACCCAGTTTTTAGCCCAGCGCGGCACGGGCATCCAGACCGCTTCGAGTCTGCTTTGCGCGTCGGACCCCGACGATTATCCCCTGCTCACTCGCCCCGCCCTGCGGCGCCTGGCGCTGACGCCGGCGCAGAAGCGGGACGCTTTGGAAGAGGCCGCCGGGCAGTACGGGTTTTCGCTGCCGGACAGCGGCCCGCCGCCCGCGCCGCAGCAGATGCTGGCCCTGTTTATCGTCTACGAGCAGATCCGAAGCGTCCTGGGCGCAAAGACGTAC
The DNA here is from genome assembly GCA_964241935.1 of uncultured Armatimonadales bacterium. Lineage (GTDB taxonomy): Bacteria > Armatimonadota > Armatimonadia > Armatimonadales > Capsulimonadaceae > JANXMY01. Next base: position 10,457 of record CAXSZN010000010.1, on the reverse strand, counting down.
CCGGAAGTTGACGAAGCGCTTCGTATTCAGCCCTCTGTTCTGGAAGGGGATTTTGTTTCATCTTCTTTCGCGCAGGTTCGTGAAACCAAGCCGGTCTACGCCTCGGTGCCGCCGCTGACGGAAATTCGGCTTCTGGCGGCTCTGGAAACGTATGCACGGGAGCAAGGCTTTACATTTCCCCCGCATCGCCTGCGCTCGTATTATGTCGCCCTGAAAACAAAGCCGTTTGTCATTTTATCGGGCGTGTCCGGCACCGGCAAAACACGCCTGGCCGAGCTGTTTGCGGAAGCGATGACCGGAGCAAACCCAAAACAATTTCGGCTGATTGCCGTCCGGCCTGAGTGGAACGACGGCACGGCGTTGTTCGGCTACCAGAATGTGCTGGCATCTCGCTATGTTTCCACGCCGTTTTTGGAGATTGCCCGCAGGGCGGGACTGCCGGAAAACCGGCACCGGGCGTATTTTGTGTGCTTGGACGAGATGAACTTAGCTCGCGTCGAGCATTATTTAGCCGATTATCTGTCGGCGCTGGAGTCGCGGGCGCACCGGATTGCGCTGCATGAAGGCGTACCGGATTTAACACTGCCGCCCAACTTGTTCGTGACCGGAACCGTCAACAGTGATGAAACGACGCATGGGTTTTCGCGCAAGGTGCTGGACCGCGCTAATACCCTTGACTTCGACGAGCGGCCCGAGTTCAGCCGTGCCGCCGCCGCTTCTGCCGCTCAGACCGCCTTGACCGATACAGCCGAGCGGCAGGCGCTGTTTTTGGCGTCGCGGGTAGGCACCGTCGCTCAGGCAAAAGAGCGGCTGGCCCGGCAGAACGCCGAGTTCCCACAGCGGGCGCTGACTGCGCTGCAAGGGTTTAACGACCAGCTTTACCCATCCCGTCTGCATTTCGCGTACCGTGTGCGCGACGACATTTTGATGTTCTTAGCCAACAGCTTCGATGCCGAAACGGGCGAGGGCCTGCTGCTCCCGGACCCAAGCGAGAACTTCCTGCTCGCGCTGGACTTGCAGCTTTTGCAGAAAGTGCTGCCCAAGCTGCACGGGCAGAGCGACACCCTGCTGCCCTTGCTGGCTCGCCTGCAAGCCTGGGCGGAAGCCGAGAAACTCGGCCAAACCGCCGTGAAGCTCGCCCGGATGCGGGCTTCCGGCGCAGACACGGGATACATACGCTTCTACGAATGATGCTTTTATGAGTGAGCCAACCCAGCTTAATCCCAATCCACAGGATTGGCGGCGGCTGCTGGCGGCGGCAGAACGCGCGGCGATGCTTCAGGACATCGCCCGCGTCTCGCTGGCCGCCGGCACGAAGCTGTTCCCGGAGCAGCCGTGGTCAAGCGTTGGCGTGTCTGAAGGAGCGGCGGGCGTTGTCAAATCACCCGTAGAGCAGCTTGCGTTTGTGGAGCATTGTTTTCCGGCGCTTGCCCAGGCGGTTCGTCAGATTGGGCAACTGCCGCTGACTTCTGCCGCCGCCGCAACCCGCTTGGTTCGGCCTGAGCTGGCCCGCCGGGTGACGGCTGCGGCGTGGATGTCCCACGCCCGTCAATGCCGCTCTCAGCTTCCGGTGGGTGAAAGTGTCACACTGCTGTCAGTGGATACCCCGGAGAACCGCGCCGTCAAATCGTTCTTGAACGTCCTGATGCGCGACTGCCGCGCGATTGCGCTGATGGCGGAAGCCGAAGACGAGCCGGAAGTCTTAAACCGCGCCTTAGACAGCGTCCGGCGGCTGAGTTTACTCGCCTGCGAAAACTGGTGGGAGGAAGCGGCGGCAGTGCGCGGCGCCTGGACCCAGCCGCCCATGCAGCGCGGCAGCCTGCGGCCGGATTATGCCGCCGTGTACCGTCTGGCAGGCCAGTACCGGCGCGGCTTCCGTTTTGAGTGGGACCATCCGCTGCTGACGCTCCCGCCGCGCGAGACCTGGCAGCTTTATGAAACCTGGTGCCTGCTGACGGTTTTTCAAGCGTTAAGCGAGATAGGCTGGGACTGCACATCGGCACAGGAAGTCTTCGCCGTGCGCGAAGGCCGTCTGACGCTGACACTGGAAGTCGGACAGCGCTCGGAAATCACGATGAAGTCCGCACAGGGGCAAGCGCTGACGCTTGCCTACAACCGGACATTCGCCGAAGGCCGCGAAGCGCTGACCCACACGGTGCGCCCGGACATCACGCTCTCGGACGGCGAGCAAATTTGGATACTCGACGCCAAGTTCAAGCCCTACTCGGAGCCGGGTGAGGAAGGCGACGACATCAATCAGATGCACGCCTACAAAGATGCGATTGTCGGCAGCCGTGGCCGCAGCGTCACCCGCGCCTGGTGCCTCTACGCGGGGTTGACCGGGATGCCCAACCGAGCGCATCTGACTTATGGGCGCGGCGCTGAAACGCCGATTGGAGCGCTCTGCCTGCGCCCCGGCAGCGCCGAGACGCTGACTAATCTGCGCCGGCTTCTTCAGCAATGGCTGGCTTCAGCCCATGAGGGACCAAAAAAGCCACTGTTTCCAGAAACTTAAGCTGCATGTCCGGCAGCGGCATCGCCCCGTCCCAGTAGACCGCCAGAACGCCGCCTCGGTGCGCGAGAGGCAAAGCGAGGACCGAATGCCGCCCCACCCTGCCGGCAAACGCCCGCCAGACTCCCACGTCAATGCCTGGATTTGCCAGCCCCAGATGCGTCACTGCTTTTTGCGCCCGCCATGCTTTCTGAGCGGCTTTACTTTGCAGCGCCGGGGCATTCGGCTTGCTGCGCTCGGGGTGCAGCAGGTCATCTTGAAACGATTCGCCGGCAGCGGACAGCTTGCCATTGACTTCTGCGCTTACTGTGCAGAGAGCGGCGTTCGTGACGCGCTTTACTTGGGCGCTGACCAGATCAGCAAGCTCTCCCGAAGACGCTCCACGTGCGATGGCTTGCGTGATTTCGCGCACCGCGTCAAGCTGCGCCCGGTAGCTTCCAGCAAGCTGCACCGCCTGCGGGGCGCTGAGGGCCAGCGCGGCAGCGGACGCGGCGGCAGCCAAGGCTTGAAGGAGCGACGGGTCGTCAAGCACATTGGCAGTGGAAGAGGAAACGGACAAATGGCCGACAGCAAGGCCGCCGGCTAGGAGAGGCAGGGCATACGCCGAGGCCGCTTCAGCTTCGCCCAGTGTCTCCAGGCGCTCGGATGACGGCCGGCGAGCAACATAAAGCTTCCATAAGGCCGGCACGCCGGCATCAAAGCAGAACTCCGGCAGACGCGCATCCGCCGCGGATTTTGGCCGCTTGGGCCGGTCTTCCGGCTCGGACGCGAGGCGGGTCAGAGCTTGCGCGGCGGCATTGTAACCGTAGAGCCGCACCTGCACGTCCGGCAGACTGCTGAGAAGCGCGTGTGTTTCTTCGACAATTACCCGCGCGACTGCATCGGCATTTGCCGTGTTAAGTCGCTGCCCCAGCCTGTGCAGCGCTGTTTGCTGTGCCAGTGCCAGGTTAAGCCGCGCCTGAGCCGCGTTCCGTGCAGTCACTTCTTGGAACACAGCGGCGGCCTTGCCACCGGTCAGAGCAGACGCTGCCGCATGGAGAACATGGACCGTGCCGCCAGGGGAAACAAAGTGGTACTCTGCGCTCGTCACGCCTGCTCCTGAGCGCAAGGCGCGAACGTGCGGAAGCTGACCGGGCGAAACACGCTGTCCATTTGGGTAGCACAGGAAAGAAAGCCCGGCGCAGTCCGGCCCAAAAAGCCGACGCGCGGCGGCGTTAGAAGAAATCAGTGTTCCGGCGGCATTGTAAACAATCACGGCGTCTGCGGTGAGATCAAGAAGCGCGGCGTGACTGTCTGCCGGAGCGGCGCGGCGCAGAAGCGCTCCAAAAGCAGCAAGGCTGCCGAGCAGAAGGCCGAGCCAGAACGAGCGCTTGAACATGAGGAAAGTGTACCCGGCAAAAAACCGCCCGGCACGTCACGCACCGGGCGGCTGTGTTGGGAAACAGAGAGGCGGCTACTCGGTACGGATCGTCGCTTCCAGCACGGTTTCCGCCATGTAGATCGGGGCGCGGACACGCAGCGCAAGCGCGATAGCGTCCGAAGGACGCGCATCAAGCTCCAGTGTTTCCCCGGAGATTTTTACGATGCCGATCTTCGCGTAGAACGTCTCATTCCACAAGTCGTCTATGATGATCCGCTCGACCGTTGCGTCCAAACGCTCCAGCATCAAGCGAATCAAGTCATGCGTGAAAGGCCGGTCCGGCGAGTCGCCTTCCAGCGCCAGAGAAATGGCCCAGGCTTCAAACTGGCCCACGAAAATGGGAACGCGCCGGCCGCGATTGTCCCGCAGCAGGACAAAATGGTTCGCCACCGTTCCCTGGTCTTGATGGGCATAAACGCCCATGACTTTGACTTCTTTTTCGTTGAGCGAGCGCGGCTTTGTGTTTTCCAATTCCGAGGTGGATTCGCCCGCTTCGCCTGCTTCCTCGCGGCTTGAGCCGCGCAGAGAGGCAAGGCCGTCCGGGTCGGAATCCTGGGGCCGCCAATCATCGTCGAACAATTTATCGAAATCGCCTGGCACCTTTTCCTCACTTCCTATCTCAGCTCGATTTGAGAAGCAAACAAGCTGTTCATCCTATTTTGTATTCATCCTATTTTGGTGTTAATCTTCGCGTCTTCCTGTTTTGCTGACCGTTTTCAGGAATTCTTTGTTGCTTTTGCTGTTGCTCAGCCGGTCCAGCAGCAGCTCGGTCGCTTCCACCGCGCCGAGGCCGGCCAGCACGCGGTGAAGCTGATACACGGATTTCAGCTCTTCTTCGCCGTACAGCAGCTCTTCTTTGCGGGTGCTGGATTCTTTGACATTGATCGCCGGGAAAATCCGGCGGTTGGCAATATCGCGGTCCAGCTTCAGCTCGGAGTTTCCGGTTCCCTTGAACTCTTCAAAGATGATATCGTCCATGCGCGAACCGGTCTCGACCAGCGCCGTCGCGATGATGGTCAGGCTGCCGCCGAATTCTATATTACGGGCGGTTCCAAAAAATCGTTTCGGCCTGTAGATCGCCGCCGGGTCCAGACCGCCCTGAAGCGTTCGTCCTGACGGCGTGACAGTCAGGTTGGAAGCACGCGAAAGGCGGGTCAGGCTGTCCAGCAATACTACCACATCCCGGCCGGACTCGACAAGCCGCTTGGCTTTTTCCAGCACCATGTCGGCGACTCGCATGTGGTTTTCGGGCAGCTCGTCAAACGTGGACGACACCACTTCCCCGTTGACCGAGCGCCGGATGTCGGTGACCTCTTCAGGCCGCTCGTCAATCAGCAGCACGACCAGATGCACGTCGGGATGGTTTGTCGTAATAGAGTTTGCAATAGACTTCAGTATTGTGGTTTTACCCGCTTTTGGCGGCGCGACAACAATTGCCCGCTGCCCTTTGCCGATGGGAGCAATCAAGTCAATGACACGGGCCGTTAAGTTTTTGGCATCGGTCTCAAGCTGAAAGCGGTCTTCCGGGTAGATCGGCACCAGATCGTCGAAGTTTACCCGGCTGCGGGCCTGATCGGGCGAAGCGCCGTTGACGGACTCGACGCGCAGCAGACCGTAATACTTTTCGGTGTCTTTGGGGGGTCGGACCTGACCGGTAACGGTATCGCCGGTCTTTAAGTTGAACCGCTTGATCTGGGCCTGCGCGACATAGATGTCCTGGCTTCCGGGATCGAAATTGTTCTGGCGCAGGAAACCCCAGCCTTCCTGCAGGATCTCCAGCACGCCGGATTTTGTCAGTGCATTCGCGTCGGAGTCCGCACCGCCTCGTCCCGCTGCCGCTCCGTCGCCGGCGTCCCCCGCCGAATCCGCGGCCGCTTCGGCTCGGGTGCTGTCGGCTCGTGCGTTATCGGCTCGGGTGCTGTCTGAGCGGGAAGAGTCGCCGCGCGGTTCGCGAGGCTGGCGGGAAGATTCGCGGGGTTCTCGGGTGGATTCGCGGGGTTCTCGGGTGGATTCACGCGGCTCGCGGCTGCCGCCGTCTTTGCCGTTTCGGGGAGCGCGTGGCGTCAGCGGAGGAATAGGATTTTCCACCTGCGGCGGACGGGCGGGTGTGCTCTCAGAGTCGTCATTTGCCATGGGCTGTGTGGTTACCTTTGGAAATCGGAATAAGTAGAAAATCGGAATAAGTAGAAAATCGGGATGAATACTGCTCTGATGGGGGCCGGGTCAAGAAACGGCCAGATGATGGTGGACAAAAATTGGAGGTGATGCCGGGCTGAAAAACCCGCAATTTGCTGGGGGACACCAGAGCGCCCCGCTGAAACCTGGAGAGCAAGCCAGCTTCAGCATCATTATACCATACGAAATACGATTTTCAAACAACGCAGACAGACGCTTTGCTTGGGTGAATGAACTTATCCGCCGCCGTAAATCTCCGGCTTGAGAATGCCGATGTAAGGCAGGTTGCGGTACATTCCCGCGTAATCCAAGCCGTAGCCGATCACGAAATGGTCTTCGACCTGAAAGCCGAAATAATCCACCGGCACATCCATCCGGCGGCGGGACGGCTTGTCCAGCAAAGTGCAGATTTTGACCGATGCAGCCCGGCGCGAACGCAGATTCTCCAGCAGGTATGACAGCCGCAGGGTCAGCCCGGTGTCCACAATGTCTTCGACAACTAGGACATGCTTGCTTTCAACACTTTCATCCAAGTCTTTCAGAATGCGGACAACGCCGGACGACTTCGTATCCGCGCCGTAAGAAGACACAGCGACGAAGTCATACGACAGGGGTATCGTGATCTCACGCACCAAATCCGCCAGAAAGATGTTCGCACCTTTTAAGATGCAGACCAGCATCAGGTCTTTGCCGGCATAGTCCGCTGAGATTTGTGCGCCCAGCTCCGCCACCCGCGCCTTGATCTGCGCTTCGGTCAGCAGCACCTGCGCGATGTCGTCTTCCATTCCCAGTTCAGCCGTTGCCATGATTATCTCTCCATCTTCCTGTCCGACAAGCGCAGTCGCACCAAAAAGTCGTTCATCGCTGCCCGGTTCGGCACGTTGTCCGGCAGCGGAGACTGTTCCCGCGCCCGGTCAATCCGCTCGAACAGGCCGGCAATCGCTGCCGTGTAAGCCGTGTCATCGCCGGAGACTTCCGCTTGTTCGCGCGTTTTCATTGCCAGCAGCGGTTCTAAATCCAGCCCAAACCGCTCGTTCAGCTTCGTCAAGTTAGCTTCAACGACGCCTTCGTTAAGAAGCACGATCCCGGTCATCAAGACCCTATGAAGGTACAGCAGCCGCTTAACTGTCTTACCCACTCCCGGCTTCTGATAGTCCCGCCACTCGCCTTTCGCAAAACCCGCGTAATGGTGGTACAGCCTTCGGCTGAGACTCGCCCGCGCGAGTTCTTGCAGCTCCGCGTGTTCGGGCGATGTCAGGACAACCAGCGGCGACAATATCTGTTCCAGCACATAGCCGTTCGGCTTGACCAGCAGCCGCAGGTATTTTCCTATCTCATGCCCCACGGCCTCCACTTCCACGCCGCCGACAATCCCCTTCGGCTCCAGCGTCTCGCGCGGCGCATCCAGCGACAGGATTTCGGGCAGCGGCGCGGCAAAGCTTCCCCGCAAATCCACATCGCTGTCTACTGATGGGAACCCGTACAAGTGCGCCCCGCTGACAGTCACAAACAGCAAGCCCGGAATGTTCTGGACGGCATACTGCCGCAGGGCGTCATAATCCAGATTGGTGGCGTTCATTCTGTTCCTGCTGCCATCCGTTCCACGAAGCGATTCCCGGTCCTTCCAGCTACTGCCATGCCGCATCCCCTTCTGGAGTGTCCCAGAACTTGCGGAGGGTCGCTTCGCTGGCGAGGGCGCAGGCACGGCCTAGATCTTCCGGCAGATCGGGTATCTCAAATACTTCTCCGTCGTCTGTGGTGAATGCGACCACAAAAGGGTTCATCTCAGCACCTGGCAGCAGGAGGGCGGCCAGTAGCAGGCGACGGCCTCGCCGATGATGTCGGAGCGCGGCAAATCGCCCCAGTAACGGCTGTCGTCGGACACGTCGCGGTTGTCGCCCATGACGAAATACTGGCCGCTTGGAACGGCTTGCGGGGCCATGTCGCCGTGCGCCGCAAACGTCTTGTACGGCTCCGGCAGGCGTTTCCCATTGATGGACACCGCGCCGTCCTGAATAGCGACCGTTTCGCCGGGCAGGCCGATGACCCGCTTGACATAAATCTGCGTGGGATCCTTTGGGTAGTTGAAAATGACGATCTCGCCGCGCTTCGGCGTGCCCAGATGATACGCCAGCTTGTTTGCCAGCACCCGTTCGCCGGTGTAAAGGTGCGGCTGCATACACTCGCCGGACACGCAAAAGCCCTGCATGACAAAGAGCGTAACGGCAACCGCCAGCAGGAAGCCAAGCAAAGCCTGCTCCCCCTGGGAAACAGCCACGGAGCGCTTCCTGGAGGCAGAACGAAAGTGCGTCCTAATTGATGCGCGTAATATGGTCATAGATGAGAGCGTACTCCAGATAACGCTCTTCCTTGCAATTATAATGCCAACTGCCCTAGTATACCTGCCCAGTATACCCGGCGGACATAAGAAAACCCGCCGCTTCGGGAAGGAAAGCAAGCGGGCAGTTTGTTCAGCGGACATTGTAAAAGAATAAGGGCTAAAGAAGCTCGCTGAGGTCGGCGTCTCCGATGGCGACGCCGCTGACTTTGCGCTTGATGCGGGCCAGAGCGTTGTCCACGCTTTTGGTCTTGCAGCGCAGCTCGGAGGCGATTTCGCGGTAGGATTTGCCGAGCTGGTAGCCGGACAAAACGTGCCACTCGAAATCGGAAAGGACCTGCTGAAGCGTCTCATGCAGGATTTTGGTGTCCTCGTTTCGCAGCACCATGTCTTCCGGGTCGGAGCCGCCGAGATTGGGCAGGATGTCGGACAAGTTCCAGTCGGTAGTCGGGTCTTCCGACGGGCTTTCCAGCGACAGGGACTGGTTGAGAGGCATCTGCTTCTGGCGGGTTGCGGTCTTGATGGCCGTGATGATATGGCGGGTGATGCAGACTTTGGCGAACGCGGGAAAAGAAATGGCTTTGTCGGAGCGGAAGTCAATAATGGCCTGCCAGAGACCAATCTGGCCGACCTGCAATAAATCTTCTTTTTCCGCACCGACCAAAAAATAAGATTTGACTTTAGTGCGGACTAAATTGCGATATTTATAAAGCAGGTACTCGGCGGCGGGGTTCTCGCCTCGCTGAGCGCGGGACACGATTTCCCGGTCCGGCATGTCGGCATATTTAAGCTGGGATTGACGCAGGCGATCTGAAAGATCGCCGGCGGCGCTCCAATCACTGGATTGGGTTCTGAACAAAGGAGGCCTCGCTGGAGGGAATGAAGACAGGAATAAATAAAACAGGAACAAATAGAAAGCGAAGAAGCGCTAGTGGGCCGGGCCGTGGTCAATCTCAATGCTGAGAGTGCTGATGATCACTGCCAGCAGAACCAAAGCCACTGTCGCCGCTGTCGAAAGCGGCTTCACCGGAACTTCGGTCAGCAGGCGGTTGCCGAACTTGACACGCAGGCCGCGAACAGGGTCTTTGCCGATCACGCGCTGGACTTCGCCGAAGAGGTCCACGCCGAGGCTGAAGAGATTGGAAGAGGGAACAGTACCTGGCATAATAATTATCCTTGCTGATGACTTCTTGAAGAAGAAACTGCCTGAGACAGAACTGGAAGCATCGGCCCTCCCCAGCAGCGCAAATCCAGAGAAAAATGCGGGGAAAAGCCGTCAGTTGGATTTATTATACACGGTGACAGGAAGGCCGTCAAGCCTTTCCCAACGCAGATCACGCCAAAGAAAGGCGGATTACGCCAAAGAAAGGCTATTTTCCGGCGACAACAGAGGGATCGGAAGTGTTATGCAGATAGGTCTTGGAGCCGGTGATCGTATCCATGACTGCATGGTAGCCGGAAAATGAATAAACTTCGCAGCCGACAGTGCCGGTGCTGACCGGAGCTGCCGCTGCGATGCAGCGCGGGTCGCCGATGACAAGCGCAGAAACCACGACGTGCGACAAGATGACCCCGCCGGACAGGCCCGCCGCAAGTCCAAGCAGCTTGTCGAACATGCCGGCATCAAACTGCGTCAGGCCGTAAACGTACCACGAGACGCCCAGCAGCAGCGTCCCGCCTACCAAAAACAGCAGCGCAAACGCCCAGCTTTGATTGATTGCCGCGCCCCCGGCATGAAGGCTAAGCCGGGCAGCCACCAGCGGCGCGGCAAGCGACGCCGCCCACAGCCCGGCATACAGCGCCAGGGCGTCCAGCGCCGTCCGCCCAAAACCACGCACCATTCCCACCACGCCGACACCGGCAATCAGCAGCAGCAGCATTATATCTAACGTGTTCATGCTGGAAATTGTCGGCAGATTTACCGGGAAACTTTAGCGGAATTATTGGAGGGCAGGCAAGGACAAGAAGGGCAAATATGGAGCAGGAAGGGCAAATATGGAGCAGGAAGGGCA
>CAXSZN010000009.1:0-87249 GCA_964241935.1 uncultured Armatimonadales bacterium | reverse complement strand
AGAGTGCCGACCGTGAAGTCATCGCCGTCAATCCCGCCTACACCAGTCAAGACTGTTCGGTGTGCGGATACCGCCCTGATGGGTTGGAAGGCCGTACGAAAAAGAAACTGTCTGACCGTTGGCATAACTGTCCGATGTGTACGGCTTCTTTAGACCGCGATACAAACGCGGCTATCAACATCTTGAACCTCGCATTGCGGGGAACAAGTCACGCTGGGATTACAGCGTGTCAGGGAAAACCTGTAGAAGCCCCTGCCTTTAGGCATGGGGAGTAATCACTTTGCCGATGCTTCCTGCGGGGCGGGGGACGCGCACATCTGGCGGTACAGCGACGCCACGCGCTGGATATAACGCTGGGTCTCGCGGTAGGGCGGGACGCCGTGGTACTTGCGGACCGCGCCGGGACCCGCATTATACGCCGCCATTGTCAGCGCGATCTGGCTGAAGGGGATCACCCCCGCGTTCACCGGTGCGCCGCCGTAGCTGTCCAAATGACCGCGCAGGATATGCACCGCCGCGCCGATGTTCTGGACCGGATCGTAAGCGTTGGTGACGCCCATTCCCCGCGCCGTTTCCGGCATAAGCTGGCTTAAGCCCATTGCGCCGGTGTGGGATGTCGAGTACAGGTCAAAGTCCGACTCGGCGATGATCATGGCGACCGGCAGGCGCGGGTCCACATTGTTGATGTCGCTGAAGTACAGAATGCTGGTCGTGATCTTGTCCACGTCGGCTTCAGACAGCCGCCGGTTCCAGCGCCGGACCAGGCGGCGGTAAGGCGCATAAATAGACAGCGCGCGCGCCGAAAGCGCCCCCGCCGGATGGCCCGGACTGGGATCAGCCGCAGAAGAAGTGGAAGCGGTATAAGTCACGCGCCGCGTATACCGGCGCGACGGCAAAAAGCGGGACGAAAGCGCCGGCCGGCGACCGGCAGCCCGGATCTCCGCCGCGACCACATCCCCTTCCGGCGCGACCGCAACCAGGCGCAGGCCCGACGGCAGGGCCGGGTCATCCGGGACGGCAAGAAGCAGCACCCGCACCTGCGCCCCGGAATCAAGCCAGCCTGCCCCGTGCAGCCCGTTTGGAATGGGCAGCGAGACCGACGCATCGCCGGTCGCGCTTGTGGTGGAAAGAAGCGCTGTCCGGTCACTGCCTACCGAGACAATGCCGCTGACGGTTGCCGACGCTTCCAGAGTGCGGCCTGCCGCAGTTCCCGGCTGGAGCAGTGCCGCCCCCGCCGCCGCGCCGGTCAGCAAAGGTGCCGAGGCCGCCCGCGCCTTGAGAAAGTCGCCGGCGGGGTCCGCCGAGACCCGGCAGGCGGTCAGTGCCAAGGCCAGCCCTACAAGTAGAGTGAGTGAGTATTTCATAAGTTTGTTTCTAAGGTACGAGAAGAAAGGCACGAGAAAATAAGCATAGAAAGCGAGGGCGTTTACGCCCTCACTCTTCACGCCCTCATCCACGATGCTCTCGTACCCATCACGCATTTATCATATGAGTATCCCAGCAATTTTAACATGTCATCTTAACATAGTCGGCGGCCAGTGTCAAGAAAAAGAGGAGGGTCACTCGGCAGTCAGTCCTATTTTTCATCGTTTGTTGACAACGGCTGGCAATTAAGATATACTGAAAAAGCAAGAAAGACCAGAACCACTACGCCGCGCGAAAAAGACGCGGCCCGGAGAGAGAGAACCAGATACGGATGGAGTCCGAATCCCGAGATTTGCTGACCGTGGAGCAAGCCGCTGCCTACCTGCAGCTCAGCCAGTCCAGCATTCGCTCCTATATACGCCAGGGCAAGCTGAATGCGTTTCGCATCGCTGGCAAGCGCAAAGTGCTGATCCCGCGCACGGAGCTTTTGAAGCTGCTGGAGCCGGCCCGCGCCCAGGATGTTGACCTGGAGCTTGCCGCCGGCCCCGACACAGACGACGAACCGTAATTTCCGCACTGCACACTCATCATACCGGCCCATGACACCGTCGTCATCCACCACCATCACTATTCAAGCCCGCACCCGTACCCCCTCGGTTTGGACCGAGCTGGCCGAGCTTTGGCAGTTCCGGCACCTGGTCCGTACCCTGGTCGAGCGCGACCTGCGCGTGCGCTACAAGAATTCGGTGATCGGCATTGCCTGGACTATGGTCAACCCGCTGATCCAGGTCTTTGTGCTGACCGTCGCCATCAGCTACATTCTCGGTTCCGGCCCGAAGAATCTGAGCGCGTATATTTTCTGCGCGACGATCCCCTGGACATTCTTCCAAACCGCTATCTTTGACTCTTCCTCCTCGGTGCTGGCAAAGCTGGGCCTGCTGAAAAAAGTCTACTTCCCGCGCGAAATCCCACTTATCGCTACTGTCTGCCAGAACTTTGTCCAGTTTGCCATTTCGCTCGGCGTCTTCATGCTGTACCGCTGGGTCCTCACGCCGATTATCCACCCTGGAAACGTCCTGCCGCCGATCCAGATTTTGCTGCTGCCCCTGCTGATCGCCGATTTGTTCCTGCTGACGCTGGGGTGCGCTTTTTTTGTTGCCACGGCGAACGTGTTTTATGAAGACGTCAAGTTTATCATCAACCTTGTCATGGGGTTCTTGTTTTACTTGATGCCGGTGATTTACTTCGCGGAAAACATCTTTTTCTCGGCCCGCATCCCGGCACCGCTGCGCTGGTGGACATATCATCTGTACCTGCTGAACCCTCTCGCCTGGATTGTTACGGCCTTCAAGCAGGTGTTCTTCGGGGTGCAGAACATCGCCAATCAAAACGCGGCCCCGGTTCTCAGCGCCCCGTTTGACTGGCGCTACCTGCTGATTACCACGGCAACCTCTGCCGGCATCTGCCTTTGGGGCTACTCGTTTTTCAATCGCCACAAGTGGAACTTCACGGAGCGGCCATGAGCGACGCACTGCCGGCGATTGAAGTGTCGCATCTGGTCAAAGAGTTCCGGGTTTACCACCGCAGTTTCGGCACGCTCAAAAGCCATGCCGCCGCGCTGGCGAAAACCCTGGTGCGGCGCGAAGTCCAGTCTGGGTTTGACGTGCGCCGGGCGCTGGCGGATGTGACGTTTCAGGTTCCTGCCGGCGATTCGGTGGCGCTGGTCGGGCGCAACGGCTCCGGCAAAAGCACGCTGCTGTCCATTCTGTCCCGCATCTACCTGCCGACGGCGGGCGAAGCGCGGATCCGGGGGCGGATGATTAGCCTCTTGGAGCTGGGCGCGGGCTTTGACGGCGAGCTGACCGGGGCGCAGAACGTCTTCTTTAACGGCGTGATTTTGGGCCTGACGGAAGAAAAAGTCGCCGCAAGTTATGACGCCATCTTAGACTTCGCCGAGCTGGACCGGGAAACGATGGACCTGCCGGTGCGGATGTATTCGTCGGGAATGCAGCTCCGGCTGGGCTTTGCGATTGCCGTTCACCTGGAAGCGGACCTGCTGCTGGTGGATGAGGGCCTTGCCGTCGGCGACGAGGGCTTTCAAGAGAAATGCTTCCGCAAAATTGAGGAGTTCAAGACGGAAGGCAAGACAATTTTAATGGTCACGCACGAGCTGGACCATGTCGAGCGCCTGGCGGACCGCGTTTTGTGGCTCGATCAAGGCGTCATCCGGCGCGATGGTTCCGTAGCCGACGTGCTGGCCGAATACCGGGCGAACTTTTCCCATGTCCCCTAGCGTTCCTGACATCTCCGTTGCCATTGTGTCTTACAACACGCGGGACCTGCTGCGGGCCTGCCTGCGCTCCCTGCTCGCCCGGCAGGCGGACGGCGAGGCGTCTTTGGAGATCATCGTCGCCGACAACGGCTCGTCCGACGGCAGCGTGGAGATGGTTCATGCTGAGTTTGCGTCCGTGCAGGTGATCGAGACCGGCGAAAATCTCGGCTTTGGACGCGCCAACAATTTGGCCCTCACAAACGCCCAGGGCCGGGCGTACTGCCTGCTGAACTCGGACGCCGAGGTCCTGCCCGGCGCTTTGTCTTTGTCACTGGCCGCGCTTGGTGCCGACCCGAAGATCGGCCTGGTCGGCGGCCAATTGCTCTGGCCTGATGGTCGTCTCCAAACTTCATACGGCGACGACCCGACATTGGCCGGCGTCTTCCGCGAACAGACATTTTTGAGCGCACACAGGGGCGCAGCGCACGTTGCGCCCGCTGTTTCGGGCGAAGTGCGCGATGTGAACCAGATCTGCGGGGCGTTTATGCTGATTCGCCCGGAAGCGTGGCAGGAGATGGGCGGCTTCGATCCGCATTATTTCATGTATAATGAAGATGTGGACTTAAACTTTCGCCTGCGCCGGGCCGGCTGGCGCGTCGTGTTCCTGCCCCAAGCCCGCATCACGCACCACCTGGGAGCCAGCAGCAGCGCCGACTGGCAGAAACGCGCCCGCATGGTCTCGGCATACAACGAAAGCCGCTTCTACTTTTTCAGCCGCTTCTACGGCCCGGCGGCAGGCAGGAAGCTCAAAGCGTGCTGCCTGCTCGGCGCCGCCATCCGCTTGACCGGCTGGTTCCTGCTGTCCCTAGCCCGGCCGTCCGCGCGGGACAAAGTTAAGCTGTTCCAGGAAGTCTGGCGGCGAACAAAAGTGATGACGGCATCCACTTGACTCTACACTGAAAATACGCTTGTAATGCGTAACAAATGTGTGAATTTTACGCATTTGTTATACAGGAACGAGGTTATTGATGCCGAAAACAGCCACCCCGCGCCTGGAGCGCGTCCGCCTTAGTTTAGAAGTTTCGCCGGAGCTTAACGACAAGCTGGATGAGCTATCGGATAAGATTCATGGTTCCAAAAGCGATGTCCTGCGCCGCGCCGTTGCGCTGATGGATATTGCCGTCCGGGCGCGTGATGAAGGCCACAAGCTTGGGATTGCCGACCGCAGCCAGCCACTTTTAACGGAAATCATCGGCATTTAATTTGGAGGAACATCCAGAACGAAGGAAGAAGGGGAAGATTTTCCCGCCGTCGTTAATCTTCCCCTGCTGGCGGAAGACGTAACCTTTGACATCAGTATCAAGCAAGCTTCACCGGAAGAGCGCGCGGCGGTTCTGGAAGAAAAACGAGCGGTCATCTCAGAAAAATCGGCGGCGGCAGGGGAAAACGCCTCCGGCGCATCCTTGTACTAGCGGTGCTGCTGGCTGTCCTCGGCCTTTGCTTGTATGAGACCTTTTTCGCGCCTCTGGATGTAGAGCGGCATCAGTTTGCCGAGAAGACGGCGCTGGCCGTCATCGCGTTTGCCGTCGGCAACACTTTCCAAGCCTCTTCAAAGAAGGCATAGAAAAAGAATAAGCGCGAAAAAGCAGGCAGGCATAACAGCGTGAGAAACTTTACGAGAATCGTTCGCGGCAAATTGAGAACACTGCTGAACCGGCCAATGCCGCCGCTGGAAGTTGAGCGGGCGGAGCAAATATTTTACTTGGAGTTTCTTCAGCCCGGAATGACGGTCTTTGATGTCGGCGCGAACATCGGAGAATTGACCCTGCTTTTTTCGCGGTTCATCGAAGATGGTAAAGTGCATTCGTTTGAAGCCACGCGACGCGGATTTGCCCAGCTTATGGCAGTCTGCGAGGCGGCTGGCCGCTCCAATGTCGTTCTGAACCAGGCAGCGGTCACGGACAAAGATGGAACAGTCCCGTTTTATGTTGTATGATGAAGAGCATCTGAGCTGGAGTTCACTGACTGCACGGCCCTTTGAGGAATATGGGATTGTGATAGCGCCTCCGCAAATCGAGAACGTGGAAGCAATCACTTTGGATACTTGCTGCGAGCGACACAATATAGCGGCGATTGATTTGCTGAAGATTGATGTGGAGGGCGCAGAATACCAAGTGCTGCGCGGTGCCCAGCGGATGCTGGCGTCTCAGAAAATTCGATGCCTGACATTCGAGTTCGGCCAAACGACTTTTGACATGGGCAACCGCCCGGAGGACATTGAGCGCTGCCTCGGCGGGCACGGATACCGCATCCGCAACATCCGAAAAGGGGAGCATGTTTTCCCAGGACGCAAAAGCGCGGAAACCGCGCAGTTTTCGGTGCATGTGGCGACTCCCAAATGACGGTACGCGAAGCAGCCAGAGTAGTCCGGTATGCCCTGCTGACTTTCCGGCAGAGCGCACAAAGGGTGCGTCTTGATCTCGCTGCCTGGAAGCGTTTCTGGCGCAGCTACCGGCAGTACAAGCGGCTGCTGTTAAAAGCCGGGTTGAAACTGCCGTTGGTGTTCCTGCCTTGTCTTGGCGATGACACGGCGCAGACGCCGATTGAGCCGATTTACTTTTATCAGGACTCGTGGGCATTCGAAAAAATCGTGCAGGCACGTCCGAACCAGCATGTGGATGTTGGATCGCAAAACAAATTCGTCGCGCTTTTGTCTAAAGTGGTGCCGGTGACGATGGTTGACATCCGGCCTTTGTCCCTGCCGCTGGATTCGCTGCGTTTCCAGGCCGGTTCCATTTTAGAAATGCCGTTTGCGGATGGCTCGCTTGAGTCCGTGTCCAGCCTGTGCGTGATAGAACATATCGGCCTGGGGCGGTACGGGGACCCGCTGGATACGGCCGGCACGGAAAAGGCGCTGGCGGAGCTGAAACGGGTCATGGCCCCCGGCGGGAACCTGTATCTTTCCGTTCCACTGGACGACGTCAACCGCACCTACTTTAACGCTCAGCGGGCATTCACGGAGGAGTACCTGCTGTCGCTGTTTGAGCCGTTCTGCGTTCTGGAACGGCGCTACATCTATGGAAGCGAGTTCTCCGAAAAGCGCGGGACTGGGTTTGGAACAGGATGCTACCATCTAAGACGCCGCCACTGACCGAAATTGAACCAGCAATTGAGCTTGATCTTCTGATTGAGCTTGATCCCGTTCCGTCTACCCGCCATGCTTGCCCGTACTGCTCGCAGCCGCTTGACGCAGTAGGCTGGTACATGCCGGGGATGCGGATGCTGGCCGACCTGGTTTGCTCGCACTGCTCACGAACATTCTACGGCGACCTGCCGGCAGGGCATGGGCTGTACTACCCGATGCTTTTGGAAAAAGAGACGGGGCAGGTCCACGATGGGTACCATGTTGCCTGGTTCGCGGAAGGGCTGGCATCGTCTTATGCCGCGCGGTCCGATTTGCCTTCAACGCTGACTCAGGAAAGCGTTCGGCCTTTGCACCGCCCGATTCTGCTTAACTGCCTGGATTATCTTTACGGCCACTGCCTGCTCAAGCTGCTGAACGCCCAATTATATTTGGACCGGTATCCCGATCTGGACCTTGTTGTCCTAGTGCCCCACTTTTTGCGGTGGATGGTTCCGGCCGGGACGGCGGCGGTCTGGACAGTAGAGTTGCCGCTGCGGCGCGGCCAGGAATGGAATGACTGGCTGGCGTCAGAGCTGAGGCGGCGGATGCCGGCGGCGCAGGGCTGGAAGCTGGCCCCGGCCTTCGCGCACCCGCAGGGGTTTCAGATCGCGCGGTTCACGGGAGTCGCGCCGTTTAATTTGGATAGATGGGCGGAAAAGCCGTCCGTAACCTTTATCTGGCGCGAAGACCGGCTCTGGGCTGAGACGCTGCCGGATGCAGGAGCCGGCCATCTGTCGGCACGAGTCCTGCGCCGGGCCGGTTTAAGGCCGAAGCCGCCAGCCGAGCAGAAGCGGCGGATTGTTCGGCTGGCGGAGCAGATGCGGCAAAGATTTCCCGCGATAAACTTTGCGGTTGCGGGCATGGGAACGCCGGGCGGCTTGCCGGCTTTCATTTCGGACCTGCGAACCACGCAGGTCACGAGCGATACTGAAGCAGAGTGGTGCAGACGTTACGCCCAAAGTCAGATTGTGATTGGAGTTCACGGCTCCAGCCTGCTTTTGCCGTCCGCGCACGCCGCTGTGACCCTGGATTTGATGCCGGAGGATCGGTGGGGCAATCTGGCCCAGGACATTCTGCCGAACGCTTCCGGTGTCCGGGAGGGGCTATGCCGGTATCATTTTCTGCCGCTGGCCGCTGGGCCGGAGACGGTCGCCGCAGTCGCCGGTGCGCTGCTGACGGACCTGCCCGACATGCTGGCAAAGTTTGAGCAAGGAGAAAGAAAGTGGTGAGTGTGCTGAAGCTCTATTCGGACACTCGCTACCTGCCCGCCGGCCAGCCGCATATCACCCCTTTATTTCCCTTCTGGGGCAAGACCCCGGAAGACCCGGAAGACCCGGTCAGCGGCAGGTTTGACGCTTATGTTCAGGAAGGCCGGCGCTTTTTTGACATGACCGAGCCGGAAGAAGCAGATTTCTTCGTGCTGCCCGGCTGGTGGAACGCCGGCGGCCCGAACCCGCTGGTTTATGAGATGTCCGCAGCGGCATCCGCAGCAGGCAAGCCGCTCTTGATCTTCTTCAACGGGGACTCCGAAGAAGACATTCCGGTCGGCGGCAGCCTAGTATTCCGAACTTCCTGCCGCCGCTCCTTCCACCGGCCCCGAGAGTTTGCGATGCCGGCGTGGAGCGAGGATTTCGTGGAGCGCTATCTGGGAAGGGTTCTGCCGGTCCGCTCAAAGTCTCTCAAGCCGGTCGTCGGCTACTGTGGCTATGCGGCTCAAGCTACGCGGCCAGGGCGCCATCTCAGGCTGCTCCGGCGGATGCCGGGGTTGGCTTGGCTGCTGCGCCGCCTGCGGTTTGGAACTAACGGCAGTGCCGGGATGCAGCGTCGGTCGGAGGCTGCAGCCAAAAGGTCGGAGGCCGTGGCAAGGCTTAGGGCGGACAAGCGGATTGGTACGAACTTTCTGCTGCGGGCCGCGTTTTGGAACGGCAGCGTCACCCCGGCGGCAATGCGGCAGTCCCGCATGGAATTTGTAGAAAACATGGTCGGCAGCGACTATATTCTCTGCCTTCGAGGCGCGGGCAACTTCTCGTACCGGCTGTATGAGACCCTCTCTTGCGGGCGCATTCCGGTCTTTGTGGACACTGACTGCGTCCTGCCCTACGAGCGCTGGATTGACTGGCGGCGGCACTGCATCTGGGTGGAAGAAAAAGACTTGCCGCACATCGCGGAGCGTGTCGCGGAGTTCCACGATACGCTGACTGAGCAGGAGTTCCAGAACCGGCAGCGAGCCTGTCGCCGGTTGTGGGAGCAGTGGCTGTCGCCGGTCGGCTACTTCGCCAACTTTTACCGGCACTTTGAACGGAACTCAAGTGTTTAAGCTTCAACTGCGGAAAATCGGGCAGCCTCGAAGCCAATGGCGGCAAAAAAAGATGCGCATTCTGATTGTTGACATTTATTATGAGGCATTTCTCCACTCGTTCTACGAGAAACATCCAGACTTGCCTTGCCGCCTGTATTCCGAGCAGCAGCAGGCACTTATGGCCGAAGGTTTTGGAACGGCGGATTTTTACTCGCGCAGCTTAAACTTGCTTGGGCATGAGGCGACGGAAGTGGTCGCAAACTGCGAGCCTTTGCAGCGGCGGTGGGCACAGGAAAATGGGCTGGCGCTCGACGAAGCTCTTCAGTGGTCGCTGGCCCTGCGGCGAAAGTTCGTGCCTTGGCCGCACCGGAAACCGCGCGAAGACTGGTTCTACACAATACTCGCCGCCCAAGTCAAGCAGTACAAGCCGGATGTTTTGTACATCCATGACATGAACTACTTGAGTGCGCGGTTCGTGCGCGAGATAAAGCCTTATGTGCGGCTGACTGTCGGCCAGATCGCCTGCCCGATCCTGCCGGGGCGAGACTTCCGCGAGTATAACTTAATTATCAGTTCGTTCCCGCATTTTGTGGAACAATTCCAGCAGGCCGGACGGCAAAGCGAGTACCTAAAAATCGGCTTTGAGGCCGGCCTGCTTTCCGGGCTGAAATCCGCCGGTTCGTGGCCGGTCTCTTTTGTCGGCGGTCTTTCCGCTGATCACTCAGAGCGTATCGGCATTCTAGAAACGGTCGCCGCTGAGCAGCCGGTAGACTTCTGGGGCTACGGCGACGGCGCCCTGCGTCCCAGCTCGCCGCTGCGAGCCAATTATCACGGACAGGCATGGGGGCGCGAAATGTACGAGATTTTGCACGGCTCTCAAATCACTTTGAACCACCATATCAACGTTGCGGGCGAGTACGCCAACAACTGCCGCTTGTTTGAAGCGACGGGTTCGGGGGCGATGCTTGTCACGGACTGGAAAAAGAACCTGTCCGAGATGCTTGAGCCGGGCAAAGAAGTCGCCGCTTATCGTTCACCCGAAGAGTGCCGGGAGATGATCATCTATTATCTTTCCCATGAAGAAGAGCGCAAAACCATCGCCGAAGCTGGGCAGAAGCGAACCTTGCGGGAACACACTTACAGTCACCGGATGCAGGAACTCACAGCCATTCTTGCGAAGCACCTTGCACAAAGGCAACAGTAGAAGAGCGTCAGTAAGAGACAGGTTACTGGGGGAGATAATGCACTTGGGAGTCGTTCCTGCCACCGATGCTGGCGGCGGGGGCATTTATCAGTACAGCATGACCGTTTTGCGTGCGCTGGAAGCCTGGCAGGGGGAGGATACGACCCGGCAAATTACTCTTTTTGCCGACGGCAGCCCCGGACAGCCGGCCCTCGCCTCAGCGCGGAAACGGAACTGGACCGTGATGCCTCTGCCTAAAGCCGGGCCGGAGTCCGTGCCGCAGGTTGTGGGGCGGCTTCGGCAAATTGCCGGAGAGGGCTTGCCCCGCCAGGCATGGCGTGTCCTGCGCCGGGGACTGACAGCCGCGCGTTATGGAAACCGTCCGCGCGAGGAGCGGCCGGAACTGGACGCGGTTCGGGCGAACCCTGTTCTGGGGGACTGGCTGCGGCGGCAGGGGATTGACCTCATGCTTTACCCAGCCCCGATCACGATGGCTTTCGAGTGCGGCGTGCCGTATATCATGGCGATCCATGACTTGCAGCACCGGCTCCAGCCGGAGTTCCCCGAGTTTTCCGCAAACAATCAGTGGGAATACCGTGAATACCTGTTCCGCAACGGCGCACGGTATTCGACGTCTCTGCTGGCGGACTCGGAAGTGGGCAAAGAAGATATCCTGCACTACTACAGCCGCTACGGGGTGACGGCGGCTCAGGTAAAAGTTCTGCCTTTTCTGCCGGCTTCGTATCTCTCGGTCGAGGTCTCTGCCGGGGAAAGGCAGCGTGTCCGGGAAACCTACCACTTGCCGGAGCGATTTTTGTTTTATCCCGCCCAGTTCTGGCCGCACAAGAACCATTTAAATATTGTAGAAGCGCTTGGCCGGCTGCGGTCGAACCAGAACTTGGTCATCCCGATTGTCTTTTGCGGCTCTTACGGGGATGCCCAGCGGGAAAAGATTTTCCGGCAGGTGATGCGGCGGGCCGAGGAACTGAAAATCAGAGATCAAATCCTATACCTGGGCTTCGTGCCGAACAGCGACATGTCAGGCCTTTACGCGGAAGCGGAAGCGCTCGTCATGCCGACATTTTGCGGGCCGACGAACATTCCCGTTTTGGAAGCTTGGGCGTTTGGATGTCCGGTGCTCACCTCCGACATCCGGGGCATTCAGGAGCAGACCGGAGATGCGGCCGCGCTGGCCGCACCGGACTCCCCGGAAGCAATCGCGCAGCAAATTGCCCGGCTTTGGACCGACGAACCGTTCCGGCGCGGCATGGCCGAGCGTGGCCGGCGGCGTCTGGCAAGCTATACCCAGCAGGATTTTGATCAGCGGGTCACTGAAATCGTGCAGGAAGCAGCGCACAGAATACAGCAACGCACAGAATAAGCCGTGTCGGCACGGTATGGAGGCTCAAGTCCTATGAATCAGGAAGACACCGACCAAACAAATGTCGGCATCACGAACGGCGTCGAGATTATCAGCGACAACGGCGAGCCGCTGACTTATATTATTCGCAAGGAACTATGCCCAGACAAAACTACGTTTATTACTCCTCCAGAGTTCAAGCAGCAAGTCGGTTTTGTCGTGTATCCTGCCGGCGGTGAAGTTTTGCGCCATTCTCATCGTGATCTGGAAAGGCGCTTGGTCGGGACATCCGAAGTCCTGATTCTCAAGCAAGGCCGCTGCGACATGTCTATCTACAACCGGGCAAATGAGCTTGTCGCCACACGCGAACTGCGGGAAGGCGACATCATGCTGATGGTCGGCGGTGGACACGGCTTCCGTATGCAGGAAGACACAATTCTGCTGGAAGTGAAGCAGGGTCCATATACCGGCCTGGATGAGAAAGAACATTTCTAATGATCCCCGTGAGCGAGCCGTGGCTCGGCCAGAAGGAGCTGGACTATGTGTCCGAGGCGGTGAGAACCGGCTGGATTTCTTCCGCCGGCAAGTTCATTACTGACTTTGAGGAGAAGTGGGCCGCTTACTGCGGGCGACGCTACGGCGTCTCCGTGACGAACGGGACAGCCGCTTTAGAAGCCGCCGTTGCCGCCCTTGACCTTGCGCCTGGTGAAGAGGTCATTCTGCCGTCTTTCACTATCATTTCCTGCGCCCAGGCAGTCACTAACCAGGGCGGCATCCCGATTCTGGTGGACAGCGACCCGGTCACGTGGGGCATGGACGTAAGCCAAGTCGCAGCCCGCATTACACCCCGTACCCGCGCTTTAATGCCGGTTCATATCTATGGGCATCCAGTGGACATGGACCCGTTGCTGGCTCTTGCCGAGAAGCATCATCTGGCGATTATTGAGGACGCGGCCGAGGTACACGGCGCACAATACTTACGCGGTCGAAACAGCGCCCAGCCGGAATGGCGGCGCTGTGGAAGCTTTGGGACACTCAGCACTTTTAGTTTCTACGCCAACAAGCTGATAACCTGCGGAGAAGGCGGCATGGTGCTGACGGACGACCCGCATCTGGCGGAACGGCTGATTTCCCTGCGAAATCTTTGCTTCATTCCAGGTCACCGATTTTACCATCAAGAGTTGGGCTACAACTTTCGGCTGACAAACATGCAGGCCGCTCTTGGACTGGCGCAGCTTGAGAAAATCGAGGAGATTCTTGCTCGGCGAGCGCACATCGGCGCCGAGTACGACCGGCACCTTCAGGGGATTAAATGCTTGCAGCTTCCCGCCCGGACAACCTGGGGCACGAACGTCTACTGGGTCTACGGCATTGTGCTTTCCGAAGAAGCAGGACTGAACGCGCTGGACTTTGCCAAGCGCCTCAAGGAGCGTGGAGTGGACACACGCCCCTTCTTCTTGGGAATGCACGAGCAGCCTGTTTTTCAGAAGCAAGGCTTATTTCAGGGCGAGAGTTACCCAGTTGCGGAGCGTTTGGCACGTCAGGGCTTGTACCTGCCTACAGGAACCGGCCTCAGTGACGCCGCCATTCAGCAGGTCAGTCGAGCCGTCCGCGAGTCTTTGCTCTAAGCGTCATGTCGAGAAGCGATGAACTTGAAGATTTCTGTGGTCACGGCGACGCTGAACCGGCGGGACTTTCTGCCGCGCTGCATTGAAAGCGTCGCGGCGCAAAGCTATGCTGACAAGGAGCATGTCATTATTGACGGCGGCTCGACGGACGGCACCGTCGAGATTCTGCGGGAATATGCGGCTGAATACCCGCACATCCGCTGGATTTCGGAGCCGGATGACGGGCTGTCGCAGGCACTCAACAAGGGGCTGGCGCTGGCGTCAGGGGACGCGGTTGGCGTGCTGGGGGACGACGATTATTACCTGCCGGGCGCTTTGGAGCGCGTGGCGGCGGAACTCGCGGCGCACCCGGATGCCGGTTTAGTTTCGGGCGGCTGCGATCAGGTCCATAATGACGGCACGCTCTGGGTTTCTTTGAAAGCCTGCTTCACAAGCCGCGATGATTTAATCCAATGCTGGCGCTATTGGGGCCGGCCCGTCATGCTGCCCGCGCCCAGTACGTTTATCTCCCGCCGGGCGCTTGACAGGGTGGGCGGATTCGAAGAGCGCGACCGCTACGCGATGGACTACCGGCACTGGGTCAAGCTCACGGAGCATTTTTCGGTCCGCACGATTGACCAAACGCTGGCTGTCTTTCGCTGCGGCGAAGGCACGATCTCATTTTCGGCAAACCGCAAGCAGTGGGCGGAAACCCTGGCTGCAAGCCGGGACAACTGGGGCCGCCCATTGTCACGCTCCTGGCTGCGGTTCTTCGGTTCCTACCTGCGCTTCTACCAATGGCAGCGCGTCCTGAACCGGCTGGCCCGGCTGCGCCGCTAACCGCTGGATTTCTTCAACCGCTGGATTTCGGCTAAAATGCGCGGGGCCTGCACGTCCGCCGTGAAGTTTTCTAAAACGCGCTGCCGAGCCGCTTTTCCAAGCGCCGAGCGCCGCTCTGAATTGATGCAGAGGGCCGCAACAGCGGCAGCCATCTCCGTGGGCGAGAAGTTTAGGATAGCGACGCCTGCATCGCCCGCAAACTCAACCGGGCCGCCGGAGCCGGTGAAGCAGACGACGGGCCGTTCCAGCGCCATGTTCTCTAAAAGCGCCAGCGACGCCGTTTCCTCCCACGACGTCAGCGCGAACACGTCAAACTGCCGGTAATACGCCTGCGGCTCGGGCGTGAATGCCACAAACTCAATGTCACCGGTCAAAAACAGCTTGCGGGCCATTTCGCGGAACTGCCAGCCTTCTTCATTTTCGGGAACGCCGACCCAGACAAAGCGCACATGGTCCGCGCCCAAAAGACGCTTGACTTCCGCCGCCATCAGCAGCCAGAGCTGCGCCCCTTTGCACCAGTTGATGACCCCCGCCCCGCCGACCACCCAGCGCGGATCGGCAGGCGCAGCCGAGGGCGCAATCTCGGCCGCAGCAGGCGCAATTTCAGGCACGGTGTCAATAAACGCCGGAACAACCGTGACTTTGGCCGGGTCAATGCCGAAACGCTCCGTCAGCGCTTCGGCAACAGCGTTGGAAACGGCCACATAGCGGTCCGGCAAATCCCGCAGCAGGTCCGGCGAATGGTCCAGAAACGGGGCCAGCACATGGTCCAGCTCGTGGACATGCAGCAGGGTCGGCGCGGGCGGCAGCGCCAGCCGCCGCGCCGCAAGCAGGGCGGCCACGCTGTTGATGTAAATGACGTCCGGCTGCCAGCGGCGCAGCGGCCCGGCCCAAAGCCGCCCTTTCGCAAGGCTCAGCGCCCGGTGCCCGGCAAACCGCGCCAGCGACCCGAGCGGCGCGGACATCCCCGGCCAGCCCTGGCTCACCAGCGTCTGCACCGGCCCCATCGCCGCGAACCTTGATCTCAGCGGCCCGCCCAGATACGCCAGTGTCCGCAGCTCCACTGTGTCGCCAAACCGCTCAAATGCGCTCAAAGCCACCTTGGGCGCTCCCGTCGGCGACAGCTCATGGATTAACAGCAGCACCCGTACTTTACGATTAATCGCCATATTTCTGAGTATACTCTATTCATGCGAATCGGCATTGATGCCCGGACACTATCCGGGCGCTTCACCGGAGACCGAACCTACTGGCGCGGCCTTCTCAGCGGCCTGGCGGCGGTGGACAGCGTGAACGACTATGTGCTCTACACGCGCGGTCCGATTGAAGGCGACCCGCCGCCGGGACTAGGTGCGAACTTCACATGGCACGAGGTCAAAAAGCCTGCGAATGACGCGCTTTGGATGCTGTCGGCATTCCCGCAGGCGCTGAAAGCCGACAAAATTGATGTCGCGCACACGCAGTACAACATCCCGCTGCTCGGTGCGCCCTGTCCGGTCGTGACTACTGTTCACGACGTTTCGTTCCGGGTTCATCCTGACTTTTTCCTGCCGAAAGACCGCTGGATTCTGAACATGCTGGTTCCGCGCTCCATGCAGAAAGCAGCGGCGATTGTAGCCGTCTCGGAAAGCACGCGCCGGGACATTCTGCACTTTTATCCGGCAATTCCAATGGAAAAAGTTTCTGTCGTCCTGGAAGCTGCCGGACGGCAGTTTCAGCTTCCTCTCGGCGGGCAGGAAACCGCGCGAGAAACGGCGAACAAGATGCTGGGATTGGAAAAATTAGGAGCAGAAAATAGTCCGTACCTGCTGGCGGTCGGCGTTTTGCAGCCGCGCAAAAACCTCACACTGCTGCTGGAAGCGTTCGCCAAGCTGAAGTCCGGTCCGCACCCGCCGCCGCACCGGCTGGTAATCGCCGGCAAGCGTGGCTGGCTGGACGAGACCGACGCCCAGATTGCGTCGCTGCCGGAAGCAGTCAAACACGAGATTGTGCGGGCCGGATATGTTGCCGATGCCGACCTGCCGCTGCTGTACGGCGGGGCGGACGCGCTGTGCTATCCGTCGCGCTACGAAGGCTTCGGCTTGCCGCCGCTTGAAGCGATGGCCTGCGGCTGCCCCGTCCTGTGCAGCCGGTCGTCGTCCCTGCCGGAAGTCGTCGGCGACGCCGGGATTTTGCTGCCTGCCGATGACCCGAGCGCCTGGGCAGCCGCGTTGGGAACCCTGCTGGCGTCGCCTGCGGTCCTGGCTGACTGGCGAAAGCGCGGCTCAAAGCGTGCCGCGCTGTTTTCGTGGGAAAAGGCTGCAAAAGAGACGCTTGCGATTTACGAAGAGTGCCTGATATGAACCGATTGAAGAATAAGCTATGACTACACTGTTAGACCCGAAGTTTCTGGCGGTTCTCGCCTGCCCCGCCGACGACAACCGCCCGCCGCTGCGTCAGGACGGCGACACGCTGGTCTGCGACCAGTGCGGGCGTATTTACCCGATCCGCGACGGCATCCCGATCCTGCTGCCGGAAGAAGCGACTTTGCCGGCATCCTAACTCTCTTGAACTCGTACCTACGGAGACTATCGTGCAGCTTACCCGTTCCGGCCCGATCCGCATTGCGCTGATCCACGGCCCTAACCTAAACATGCTCGGGGTGCGTGACCCCGATATTTACGGCAAAGACGACTTCGAGTCGGTCAACCGTAAAATCACCGCCCATGCCAAGTATCTGGGCGTGGAAGTGACTATTCAGCAGTCCAATTCCGAAGGCGCGATTGTGGACTTCGTGCAGGAAGCGATGAGCCAGGCGAATGCCATCGTTATCAACCCCGGCGCGTACACGCACTACTCGTATGCGATCCGGGACGCCATCGCCGACTCGCGCCTGCCGACCATTGAAGTCCATCTGTCCAATATCCATGCCCGAGAAGAATTCCGCCGCCACTCGGTCATTTCCGCCGTTACCACCGGCCAAGTCGTCGGCTTCGGCCCCTACGGCTACTTGATGGCCCTCAGCGCCGCGAAAAACTTAATTGAAGAGTCGCATCGGTAGACCCCTCCCACTCGTTCCTCGCTCCCTCCCCTGTTAGGGAAGGGCAATAGGGAGTATGGCAGAATACGGGAGCGCCAGCGTTTTCCGACCTGTTCATCTCTAACCCTTCCCTAACAGGGGAGGGAGCGAGGAACGAGTGGGAGGGGTTCTTCTCTTATCTCCCTGCCACTTCCTCAAAAATCTCCGTGCCATCCTGCCGGGGACGCGCAAACTGTGCGCCGCAAAGTTCGCAAGTGCTGCGGTTCACCACGCGCAGCCGCCCGCAGCTTGGACATGAAACACGCGCCGGCCAGGCCCGCAGCGCCAGCAGCAGCAAGACGCCATACCCACCCAGCCAGAAGATGCCAAGCGCCCATACAATCTGCCCCCGGCGGCTATCCCCGCACCGGCGGCAGATCAGCCAGGCCAGAATGACAGCGAGCAGGCCGGACAGGCAGGAAACCAAAAACACCTGCCAGTAGTCTATCGGACTGTCCTGTATGCTCTTCGCTGAAGACCAGCCGAGCGTACTGCCGACAGTGGCGTAAACAGTGACTAATGGGATTGCCGCAGGAGGGAACGTCAGAAAAACAGCGTTGTCTGCCAATGAGCGCGGCTTTCCTGACACTGATGCCCAGTGCCGCCCGGAAGAAGGGAAAGTCTCGGTTTTCAGAACACGCCCGTCCGCGCTGATCGTCACAACATGGTCCGCCCCCAGAGGCCGTGTGTTCTGATACCAAAAGAAGAAGCGGGACGAATCGGCGGCTGCCGCGACTTGAAGGTTGATTGAACTATCAGAAGTGCTGCCGTACAAAAGCGGCGTCGTGAACAGCCGGCGCGTACCGGCAAGGTTAGCGTCAGAGTTTGGCCGGATGTAGACCGTGATTTGGTGGGCTGAGGCAGCGAAATAGGCTTCCGGCTTATAATACTGCGCTGCCCTCTGGTCACTGTTGTAGTATTGTTGCTCATCAGGAGAGCTTGCCGTTCCCAGAATACCGACTGGGCCAGGCGCAGCTTGCAGCAGACCGGTGCTGACAGGCGCAGCTTGCAGCGAGGCTGGGTTAAAGTGCGCGGCATCGAACCAGAAAATCGAGTTCGAGAATTGTAGAAGCCTTAGCCCTGAAAAATAATTTTGAGAAGGCATTCCCGGCGGAAACTGCCCTGCCTGCATTTTGTCCCGCGAGAAGCCATCGGGTCCCAGAAAGCTGACGGACGGCAAGCCGGAACGCGGGCCTTCATACTGCACGATCTGCCGGGAATGGCTGTCGTAGTAGGAGTTCACGAATTGGGTAGGGCTGCCGTCGCCGCCGAGAAAGAGAACGTAGCGGTCTGTTTTCTGATAGGATGGCACAAACCTTTGCACTTCTGGGCTGACAGGCAGGTCAGACATCTCCAGAAGTGCATTTTTCTGAGAAATTCTGTCCCATAAGCGCGGGTCAACAACATGGCCTGCTAGATCGGTCACGGTTAAGGTACTGCTGCCCATATCGCCTAAATTTGAGCCATGCTCAGAAACTTCAAAGATGCGGCCTTGTTGATCAATTTTGTAGTCAGTGCGCCACCATTCTGTGTTGGAGTGATTGCTGACATACCGATAGGCCGACCACGATAGACCCACGACGCCGGCACCGACCGCCAGCACGGCAGGGTACAGGACCAGGCCCAGCGCAAAACGCAGTGGCTTGGCCTGCCCCTTATAGTCTCCCGAGGACACAAAGCTGCCCCAGGCGGCAAGCATCAAAACGACTGAGACAAGAGCGCAAACAAGCGCTGCCTGCCAGAACTCGGTGAAAAAGTAGGCAGCCCAGGGGGCGATGAGGGCAGACAAAATTGGCAGCGCACGGCTGCCGTACCAGCGGGCGGGACGCAGCGCAACCAGCAGTCCGGCGAAGTAAAACGACAGGCCGGACAGTATTGCCGCCCAGCCGTCCAGCGTAAAGCGGAAATCAAACGGGGCTGGAACATGGCTTGGAAGCGATGCCCAAAGCGCGAACCCCAGCAGCGGCGGGATTGTCGCCAGCAGGTACAAACAAACACCAGGAACGACCTTGCCGTAGAACAATGTCGTGCGTGAGACAGGCCGGTGTACCAAGAAAGCCCATTGATCGCGCCGCAGCTCCGGCAGAATTTGAAGCAAACCCAGCGCCAGACCGATCAACGGAACGGCAGTGGTTAGCACGAGGTCGGCGTCGCTCCAAATCTGAGAAAGCGATTGAAACGAGGGCTGCCGAAATTCAGCATAAGCAAGGCCGAGCGACAGCAGAAGCAGGGATAAAGCTGCCCAGCGCAGGTTTTCGTGCCATTCTTTCCAAAACAAAGCCTTCAAACCAGTGATCTTCATTTGGCATCCTCCAGTTCGGTATCCTGCAAAAAATATGTCTTTTCGCCGCGCTCGCTTAAATAGCTGACAAACGCATCTTCCAATCCCAGCGGGACCCGGTCAATGCGCTCCGCCCCCAGTGCTGCCAAGCGCCGCTCCGTTTCGCCGTCGCCGGCATCGGCCAGCGTGACTGTCACTTCGTTTCCGGCCCGGAACACTTGCAGCAGGCCCGGCAGCGGCGGCAAAGGCGGCGGCGGGCCGGGGAAAGACAAGACAAACTGCCGGACCCGGTCTCGGAACGTCTCCAAAGAGCAGTCGGCCCGCAAGGTAGAGCCGTCCAGCACGGCAATCCGGTCGGCGACACGCTCCACATCAGACAGCAGATGCGACGAGAAAAAGACGGTCTGGTCGGCATTGCGCGTGAGATAGATCATGGACTGAAGCAGGCTGCGCCGGGCCACCGGATCCAAGCCAAGCGCGGGGTCATCTAAAATCAGCAGCTCCGGCTGCGGGGCCAGGGTCAGCGCCAGGCACAGGCCCGCCCGCTCGCCCCGCGACAGGTCGCCCGCTTTGGCCGACGGTTTCAGGCCAAAGTGCGCCAGCACGGACTGAAAGATTTTGTCGTTCCAGCGCGGATAAAATGCGGATTGGAACCGCCCGCAGTCAGCGGTGCTCATCCAGCCGTACACATGATGGCCTTCCGCCAAGTAGCCGATCCGCGCCCGTGCTTCGGGCGTCAGCGCTTGACTGTCAAAACCCAGCACTGACGACTCGCCGCGAGTCGGCGGCAGCAAACCCAGCAGCATCCGAATGGTCGTGCTTTTTCCGGCCCCATTCCGGCCTAAAAAGCCGAAGAGGGAGCCGCGCGGCACGGTCAAATCCAGGGTGTCCACAATGCAGCGTTGCCCGAAATAGCGGGTCAGGCCGTGGGTTTCAATGACGTTGTCGCTTGCGTGTGCTTTGTTCATCGGACGGCGGCTCCTAACTGGGTTTCTTGAACTAACTGGGTTTCTTGAACTAACTGGGTTTCTTGGACTAAATAGGTTTCGGCGAGTTTTTGGGACAACTGCGCGACAAGAAAGTCCGGCGCGAAGTCCAAAAAGGCGACTTCGCGGACAAACGCTTCCAGGGCGGCGTTTAGGCGGCGACGGCGCTCTTCCTCGGACAATATCTGGCGGCGAGGCGCGACAGTCAGGCCTTTACCGGGCTGAGAAACAATCCGCCCGTCGCGGATTAAGTCGCTGTAGGCCCGCGCCACGGTGTTTGGGTTGACGACAAGGCGCTCGGCTACCGCGCGAATGGAGGGCAGAGGATCGCCGGACACAAGCTGGCCGGATGAAATCGCCATGCAGACCTGATCGGTGATCTGCCGGTAGATCGGCTGGCTGCTGCCGGTAGCAATGGAAAGTTCAAGCGCCACAAGAGGCTCCTTCGAGAGGTTACTGACCTAACTGTATTATTTGTATTAGTACAGTTTAGCGCTGCGAAAACAATTTGTCAAGGGTTTGAAAAAGATCTTTGAAAGTTTGTTGGCGGTATAATGAGAAACAACTACGTCTTGAAGAAAGAGCCACGACCTATGCCGAACCCATCTTCCCCGCGCGTTGATGCCCTCCGCGCGGCCATTGCCGCGCTTGACCCGCCGATTGACGCCCTGCTGCTGACCGACAGCGGCAACATCGGCTACCTGTCCGGCTTTACCGGGTCTACCGCGCAAGTTGTTGTCACGCCGGGCGAAGCGCTGTTTATCACGGATGCCCGCTACACGCTTCGTGCTCAGGCCGAGTGTGCCGGCTTTAATGTGATAGAAACGCCGCAAGGCAGCGGCGGCTACGGCGAAGCGCTGAAAACCATTTTAGAAGCGCGTCCCGGCGTAAGGCGTCTCGGCTTTGAGGCCAGCCAGGTCACGGTCAGCCAATGGGAGACTTTCCGCGCCCTAGTCCCCGACTTAGAGTGGACTCCGACAAAAGACATGGTCGAGACGCTGCGCTTGGTGAAAGACGACGCCGAAATCGCGCTGATCAAAGACGCCATCACGGTTGCCGAGACCGCCATGCGGACCGTGAAGCCGCTGCTGACACCCGGCACCCGTGAACAGGATTTTGCGTTAGAATTAGAGTTTGCGATGCGGCGTCTCGGCGCGTCCGGCGCGGCCTTCGACACGATTGTGGCATCCGGGTTAAACGGCGCACATCCTCATCACCATGCCGGCGAGCGCCCGATGGCCGCCGGGGATTTCGTGACCATTGACTGGGGCGCGACAGTCGCAGGCTACAATTCGGACATCACGCGCACCTACGCGCTTCAATCTGTGACCGACAAGCAGCGCGAGATTTACGGGATTGTGCTGGAAGCCCAGCGTCTGGCTATCGCAGCGATTAAACCCGGCAAAACCGGCCAGGAAATAGACGCCGTCGCGCGTGATTATATCGCGTCGCATGGCTGCGGGGCGGCATTCGGCCATTCGCTGGGCCATTCGCTGGGCCGCTCGGTGCATGACGGTCCCGGCTTTTCCATTCGCTCCAGCGAGCTTGTTCTCAAACCGGGCATGGTGATGACGGTCGAGCCAGGCATTTACTTGGAAGGGTGGGGCGGCCTGCGCTTAGAGGAAGATATTCTCGTCACGGAAGACGGCTGCGAGATCTTGACCCACCTGCCGAACGCGCTGGAAGTGCTGGAATAAGTCTTGCCCCGTAGGGGCGCACCCCCGTGTGCGCCCTTTTGATCCGTGTGCGCCCTTTTGATCCGTGTGCGCCCTCTCAATCCGTGTGCGCCCTCGGATTATAGGGAAGGGCAAGCGCGGACAAGAAGGGCAAGCGGACAAGAAGGGCAAGCGGACAAGAAGGGCAAGCGGACACAGAACCGGAAGGGCAGGCACGGAGACCTGCCCCTACCTTGTTGCCTGCTTGTTCAAGATCACCTCGCACGGGGCGCGGTCAATCACCGTGCGGGTGACACGCTGCATGAACGTGTCGTCGGGATCGTCCGACGGCTGGTAGGCCAGCACAATCAGCGAGGCTTCTAAGACGGTCGCCTGCGAAACAATCTCTTCCCCAGCATCGCGGGTGCGGGTGACGACCGGCTCGGCGGTCACTCCTTCGCAGCGGGCGGCATCGGCGGCGGTGGCGAGGGCACGTGAGGCCAGGGCTTCTTCTTCCGGCAGCGGCGCGGTCAGCGGCAGATGGCGCGGCACTTCCAGAATATACGCAATATGCAGGCGTGACTTCTGCGAGCCGTCAGCCTTTGATGCCGCTTTTGCTAAACGACAGGCCAGGGAGCTTGCCGCGTCGGTGTGCTCAGGCCGCAGCAGCGGCACGAGAATGTTTTGCGGGGTATTTGCGCCCCCTGTTGCGCGGGTTCCACTCGCGCCGGATAGCTTCAGCGACGCCCGCGCTTCCTCCAAAGTCGCCGTCACCGGCAGGCGGGAGCGGACTCCCGGCACGGCCCGGACCACGTCCATGACATTTTCCGGCAGGGCGCAGACCACGATCCGCGCCCGGTAACGCGCGATATAATCCATCGCGTCCCGAAACGTATTCGCTCCTTCCGCCGAGCATCCGGTCAAGGCGCTGCCATCCACGATAATGCCTTCCACATGATGCCGCAGCAGCAAATTGGCCGCCGCCTGAATAGTCGGCCACAAGTTCTTGTCCAGCTCGCCTTCAAGCTGCACCACATCTTCCCGCGCTTCAATAATCATAAAATGTTATCATTTCAACGAATGCTTCAGCAAAAGTGGAATGCCCAGCACTAGAGTGAAGCCTGCATAACGGAATGTTTGGGCTATATCTATATGGGCAGACACGCCCAAACCGAAAATCAGCATGAGACATGCCAGTCCTGCGGTGAGAACTAGAGCACTGCCGCTAACCCGCTTGTGGACCAGAGCCAGCCCCAAACAGAGGAAATTGAGACTGCCGGCCCACAGCGTAAAGCAGAGAAATGAGAGAAGAAAATGCGCCATTGTATATGCCCCTATCCTTGAACGCTTATGCTGCTACCGTTTCTCGCTCTTTTCCCTGAGTGTGCTTGACCGGAACAGGAGAAACTAAGGCGCCTCTGTCCGTGCGTTTGAGGCTCTCCAAGTACGAAGTGGCAGCCATGAGAAACTTGTCATCTTCCACATCCCAGGCGGCAGATTTTGTCCATCCTTGTGCCAGGTAAGAAATGTTTACGACAAGCTGCCCGAAACGCAGGTTCGGGTTCAGTTGTCGGATTTCCGCTAAGACTTCAAGAATGCGTTCGCTTTCTTCCATTGCTCATATCTCATAAACAGGAACCATGACATGAATGTCACGGCTATACGGCGAAGACGCCACGAAGTACCGCTTCGCGGCACTCGGAACAATCTTTATTTGGCTCTATTCTTAACCCCGCGAAGCGGGGTTTTGTGGCGTCTTCGCCGTGTAGCCGTGACATTCATGTCATGGTTCCTTTCCACACGGTTCCTATCGGCATGACTCTTTACAGTTGCGCTACCCGCCGGACTGCCGCCGCGAGTTCTTCCACCGTTTCTACGGTTTCGTCAGCAATCAGAGCCGGGTCGTCCGGGTTATAGAGAGTATACTGGATTCCACGCTTGAAACGCACGGTTTTCATCCCGGCGGCTTTGGCGGGGCCGACATCGTTGTCGGGGCGGTCGCCGACGAAAACGGCTTCTTGGGGCGTGATGCCGGCCTGGTCAATCCCGTACTGGAAGATGGCGGGGTCGGGCTTGAACAGATGCACAATTTCGCTGATGACGATGACGTCAAATAGTTCTTCAATGCCGTAGTCGGCGATCGCCTGGGCGACTTCCGGGTGCTGGTTTGCGATGATGCCAAGCTGGAAGTCCTGCTTGAGGTCCATTAAGACCGGCGTGATACCGTCTAAAAGCTGGCCGAATGGGCGCGGCTTCCGCATCTGCTGGTACTGATCCCGCGCTTCATGCCACAGCACGTCGGTCTCGGAATCGTTCGCGCAGTAGAACGCCAAGCTGCCCTTGATGGCCGCTTCCGGGTTCGGGCCGAGCGCAGTCAGGCGCTTGCGGGTGGCGTTGAAGTCGTCCCACAGGACGCTTTTGCCGTGCGCCCGCAGGGTCAGCAGAAGCTGATGGAACAGCCACTGATGCTGGGCATTCTCGTCGAAAATCACATCGCCGATGTCAAAGAAAATAAAAGTCGCCATGCCGCTATTCTACGACACCGGCGGCGCGTTTTCCTGCCCGGCTTTAGGTGCCGCGCTTCCACGGCCAGCGGGTATACTGAAAACAAGTAACAGCGAGGAGAAACAGATTATGCCAGCAGCAGCCGAGCGCACAGGCGCGATTACATTCAAAGGCACGCCCATGACACTGGTAGGCCGGGAACTCAAAGTCGGCGACCCTGTTCCCGAGTTTCACGTCCAGACTGCTGAGACACTGGAAACCGTGGATTGGGACACGCTCAGCGACGGGCGCACGAAAGCCGTGCTGATGATCTTGGTGCCGAGCATTGACACCAGCGTCTGCTCGCTCGAAACCGGCAAGTTCAACCGCCACGTCGCGGGCCTGCCCACAGACAGGATCAAGACCGTCGCCATCAGCGCCGACACCCCGTTCGCCCAAAAGCGCTGGGCGAAAGAAGAAAACATCACCAACATTGAAATGCTGTCCGACCACAAAGACCGGACACTGGGCGAAGCGTTCGGCGTCCAAATCAAAGAACTCGGCCTCTTGACCCGCGTGATCTTTCTGGCAGACAAAGACGGCATTGTCCGCTACATTCAAGGCGTTCCCGAAGTCGCCAGCGAACCCGACTACGACGCCGTCCTCGCCGCAGCGCGGGAATTGGTCGGCGCTTAATCGAGAAGATGACAGCAAGGGAGGATGACTTATGCAAGCGCTGGAAGAGCGAGTGGCTTTCCTGGAAGAAGAACTGCGGCGGCTGCAAGCGCAGGTGAGGAAGCAGGCGGACACCGTCTCCGGGAGAACCGCGCCGGATTTTCTCCTACGGTTCTCCGGCCTCTTTGGGGACGACCCGACGTTCGCGGAAGCGACGCATCTGGGCCGCGCCTGGCGCGAAGCGGAAACCGCCGAAGCTGAGGAAGAGCCGTCTTGATTTACCTGCTGGACACAGACCACATTTCCGAGCTACAGGGCATCGCCGTCGCTGGACGCCGCCTTGTTTCGCGCCTGGGCAAAATCGCACCCGACGACTACGGCACGACGATTGTTACCTTTGAGGAACAAATACGGGGCCGGCTGGCGCAAGCCGCCGCCGCCAAATCCCTTTCCATGCCGGAGGTCGCATTCTACGCACGGCTGAACGCAACGCTCCGGTTTTACCGGAGCATCGCCGGCTGGCAGTACACGCAAGAAGCGGCGGCACGGTATGAAGCGCTGCGGGCAGCAAAGATCCGGGTTGGAACGCAAGACTTAAGGATCGCGAGCATTGCGCTCTCGGCGGAGGCGGTCTTGCTGACGCGCAACGCCAGGGACTTCGCCCAAATTCCCGATCTGCAAGTCGAGGATTGGACGGCCTAACTCCCCGAAGTCGCCAGCGAACCCGATTATGACGCCGTCTTAGCCGCCGCCCGGCAGTTGATCGGCGCGTAGGGGCGCACCCCCGTGTGCGCCCTTCCTCTCTTGATCAGAGAGGCAGACACGAACAACAAGGGAAGACAAAAATCAGAACGGCAGACACGGGGGTCTGCCCCTACGAGACAGGCTCCGATGCCGCTGCTTTTGTGCCGCCGACGATCTTCGCCAGATGGTACAGGTTTTGGAAGAAGTAGACGGGCGTCAGCACCAGCCCGATCAGGCCCCACCAGCCGGCGACCAGCATGACGCCGTTGAACGCCCCGGCGGTCTTCCAGGCGCACGGAGCGCAGAAGTTGCCTTCTTTTTTGGCCGTGAAGCGCAGGTACACCAAGCTGATGTTCCGCATAAAGACGCCGTAGCCGGTCGGCACGGCGGCGGATTTGCAGACGACGCAGGGCGTTCGGCTCGGCGGCGCGACGGAGTCTAAGTCAAATGCCGTGCAGTGCAGACCAACTGAGGCCATCCAGCTTGCAGCGGCATGACCGGCGGCGGTGCGAATGGCTTCCGACGCCGCCGGGGCCTGCTCCGGCGGCAGGTTCAGCGGCAGCACGGCGGCAGCGGCCAGCGCCTGCACATTGCCGCGCAGGAAACCGTCAATCACCTGCGGCAGTGTCGCCGCGCCGGCAGCAAGGCTTGAGCCGCCTGCCGCCAGCACTGCTCCGCAAAACGCCGATGGATTGCTTACCTGCACCGTCGCCCGGCCTGCCAGCACGGTGTAGGTCATGCCGTACTGAGCGCTTTTAGACAGCAGCGCCTGGCAGCGCCACGCCGTCGTCCAGGGAGCAGCCATCTGGACCAGAAACAGGGCGACAGGCAGCGGCGCTTGAATTGCTGCACCGGGCTTGATTTTGAGCGCCTGCATGGTCAGCGGCAGCAGCGCAGGCTCTAAAAGATGGGAGCCGGGCGGCAGAACGTCCAGCGGCCTGCCTTCTTTGACCACCACGCCCGCCGCGCCTTCGGGAACCTCTAAAATCCATCCCAGCATCAGACCGTTGGCCGTCGCCGGGTGCAGCTCGATAATTTCCATAATCTTATTATACAGGGAAACTCAAAGATTCTTAAACAAAAGACGGCTTGCTGATTCCCAAGATTCCCGGTATAATGAAGCGCAGTGAGGCGGCAATTTCGGAAAGAAATGCCGCCTCCTTCCCTTGTTTATAGCCTTGCTTATTGATAGCTAATTGTTGATAGCTGATAAGCGACCGGCCCCAGGAAACCCGTGAGCAGCCAGCTACCATCAGACAAAAATTCCGCCGTGCCGCTCCCAGACGTTCCCAGTGACCAGCAGCTTGAGCTGGGGGAAGAAGAAGGACTCACCGCCCTGCGCCGGGCCTGGGAACGCACCCTGCGGTCACTCGCCGGCACGCTCAACAAGCAGACCATTGACAACTGGCTGCGCCCGCTGAAGCCGCTGTCATACTCGCAAAGCTCCGGCGGCGCGGTCGTCGTGCTCGGTGCGCCGTCGTCGTTCGCCCGCGAGTTCGCGGAAAAGAAGTACGCCCAAACGCTGTCCCTTCTTCTGGCCCAGCACCTGGATTCGCCGGGCGTTCAAGTGCGCTTTGTCATCTCGACCCCCGATGTTCAGCCGCTTCTCGGCGAGAACCCGCTGCCCTTGCAGCAGGCCGCCGCCCTGCCGTCATCCGTGATGTCCGGCGAAAGCGGCCTGACGGTTCCTGCGCCCCAAGCCGGCGCGGCGGAAGCTGTCTATGACGGCGGCGGCACGGGCGGAAAATCCAGCCGTAACTTGTTTGCTTTAGAGCTGTCCGCGTCGCCGCTTGTTCCCCGCTATACGTTTGACAATTTCGTCGTCGGCAAGTCCAATCGCCTCGCTCAAGCCGGAGCCGTCGCCGTCGCCCAATCGCCCGGAGACACCTACAATCCCCTCTTCTTGTACGGTCCCCCCGGACTCGGAAAAACCCATTTGGTTCATGCCATCGGGCATCAGATACGCCTGGCGCTGCCGCAGGCGAAGGTGGTCTATGTCAGCGGGGAGATGTTTACGAACCATTATGTTGCGGCAATCCGGGACAAGCGCACCGAAGATTTCCGGCGGGCGTACCGCAATGTGGATGTCTGGCTGGTAGACGACATTCAGATGCTGGCGTCGAAAGAGCAGACCAAAGAAGAGTTTTTTCACACGTTCAACGCCCTGCACCAGATGAACAAGCAGATCGTGCTGACATCAGACCGACCGCCGCGCGAGCTGCGGGCGATGGACGAGCGCCTGCGCTCACGCTTTGAGTGCGGCCTGGTCGCCGACATCACCGCGCCGGAGCTTGAAATGCGTCAAGCCATCCTGCAAAAGAAAGCGATCTTAGAAGACCTGGCGATCCCCGAAGAAGTCATCGCGTTCATGGCGAACTTGATCCAAAGCAACATCCGCGCTTTGGAAGGAGCGCTGATCAAGCTGATGGCGTATGCGTCGCTGATCCACAGCCCGGTCACAAAGCAGCTTGCGAGCGATGTGCTGTCTTCCTACTATGTGGAGCGGATTACGCCGCGCGAGATGGCTGTGCGGGAAGAAGCCGCACGGGAGCTTGCTTCGGCGCATCCCGAAGACCATTCGCCGTTCAGCCCGGCCCGCGCCTCATATTCCACTGCGCCGCGCCCGCCGTTCAGCGCCGGCGGTCCGGCGGTAGACCAGATCATTGAAGCCGTGGCCACGCAGATGGGCGTCACCCGCGAGCTGATTATTGCCGGCGGCGGGCGCAGCAGCCGGGCGACCCGGCTGCACGGCGACGTCAGCTTTGCCCGCCAAGTCGCGATGTACGTCGCCAAAGAAATGAGCGGCGTCCCTTCCTCGACGCTTGCCGCGACGTTCGGCCTGAAAAGCCATACGGCCGTGGTTCATGCCCATGCCCGGCTGCAAAAAGAGCTGGAAACCGACCCGCAAATCTTGTCTCTGATCAGCAAAATCCGGCAGGAGATCGAGCGGGATGAGTGAAGCAGGGGAACAAGCAATTTTCAACTGCTCGTCATCAAAACGTGTTGTTCATGCGACTCTTGCGCCGTGTGACATTAAAGTGTGACACTGTGACATAGCGTGACTCAACGCGGCTCCAGTGTGACACAACAAAAACCATCCTGTGACACAACTTTGCTGTGTCACAGTGTCACCGTCTTGTGTCACAGCGCACCGAAATTGTGTCACACCTTGCGGGTTGCGGCCTCTATTTAGGGACTCAAGGGCAAACCCGGCGCAATGAGTCCGCACGTCTGTTTCGTCAATCCGCACAGCCGGCGCAATGAATCCGCACAGAAATTCCTGCGGCTCCGCACAGCCGCCGCACGGCCTGGCGCACGGCGATTCGGGCCGCGAATCAGCGGCGAAACAGAATTTAGTGTCACATGAGAGTCACAACTCTGTTACTATTATTATCTAAGAATCTCTTCTTTCATTAAAATTCAAAGACTCCGAGACAGAAGCCGAAATGCACGTTGTTTCTCTTAAGCTGGACCATTTTCGGAATTATGAGACTTTGGCGATTGAGCCGGGACCGGGGCTGAACATCTTTGTCGGGCTGAACGCGCAGGGCAAAAGCAATCTGCTGGAAAGCTTGTATCTGCTGGCCACCAGCAAGTCGTCCCGCGCCGGCAAAGACACCGAGCTGATCCAGTTTGGAAAACAGCAGACCTGCGTTTCCGCCGATGTCATCCGGGCCAAAAACAGCGACATTGAAATCGAGATGACTTTGTCGCTGACGGAAAAGAAAGCCGCCCGGATCAACGGCGTCAAGCACACGCGGCTGGCCGAGGTCATCGGCCAGCTTAACGCCGTTTTGTTCGACAGCGGTGACTTGGAGATTATTCGTGGTGAGCCGGCCATCCGCCGCCGCTTTTTGGATCTCGAAATCTCGCAAACCTCGCCGCGCTATGTGCTGGCGCTCGGTTCCTACCGCAAGACTTTGGAGCAGCGGAACCGGCTGCTGCGGGACCTGCGCGACGGTCATGCGCCTCCTTCGGCCCGTTCCAGCCTGCCGGCCTGGAACGAGAGCTTGTCTCAGCATGGGGCGCGGCTGCTGGAGCGCCGCCGCTTATTTTTAGACCGCCTGGCCCAGCTTGCGTCGGAAACGCACCAAGTCCTGAGTGATGGGCGGGACACGCTGGAAGTCTCGTACCTGCCGTCGTTTCCGCTCGGCGATTTGACCGAAGCCGACGCGATCCAAGCCCGCTTTTTAGAGGAGCTGGCCTCAGTGTCGAGCGAGGAAGCCGCGCGGGGAACGACGGTGCGCGGCCCGCAGCGCGACGACATTGCCTTCTTGGTCAATGGTCAAGACTGCCGCTTGTTCGGGTCGCAGGGCCAGCAGCGCACCGTCGCGCTGTCACTGAAGCTGGCTGAGCGGCGCCTCATTGAAGAGCTTGTCGGCGAGCCGCCGCTTTTATTGCTTGATGACGTTCTTTCCGATCTCGATGACGCCCGCCGCTCTTTATTGTTTGACTTGACCGCCGAAGCCGGCTCGCAGACGTTTCTCAGCTGCACCAATTTACGCGCCTTTTCGCCCGGCGTTTTAGAACGCGCCACGGTCTACGCCGTCACCGCCGGCGAAGTGGAGAAGCGGTAGGATTCTGAGGGTTCCTATGAACAAACGCGGGTTAGCGCCGGCTTCGGGCGCGGTGGAGGGGTTCTTCAAGAGTCAGGAGCTGGCACAAGCGCTCAGGCCACACCTTGCCAAAGTGCACTGGGAAGGTGTGGTCGGGCCGCAGGTCGCGGGCGTGACGCAGGTGGAGGCCGTGCGGGACGGCGTTTTGTTTGTCCGGGTCAAAAACAGCGTTTGGGCCAACGAGCTGACGCTCTTGAAAGACGACATGGTGCGCCGCCTGAACGCGAAGCTTGGCGGGCGGGTCCTCACCGACATTCACTTCAAGGCAAGCGGCCTGGCAAAGTCCAAAAAGAAGCCGGAAAAAGTCCGTCCCGCCGCGCCGACCGGCACCGAGCTGGCGCGAATCGTACTCTCAAAAGCGGCTGCCGCCCAAATTGAAGCCAACCTAGCAGCGATTGCCGACGATGCCCTGCGCGGGCGCATTCGAGAGATCATGCTGCGGGCGGCCCGGACCGAAGAATGGAAGCGGCGGCAGGGCTGGCCGGTCTGCGGGCGCTGCGGGGCGCTGTCCGAGCCGCTGCCGGTGCCGGACCCCGCGCCGCATTCCTCTGATCCCAAGCCGCTTTGCACTGTCTGTCGGGCCGTGGTCTTCGGGCTATGACTTCGCGCAGGCTATCTTCACTTGTCTTCGGCACGCTCCTCATCACCGTCATCACGCTGCTGCTTTGCCTCATCCCAAAGCCCGAAAACGATCTGTTTTTTGAGCTTCGCATCGGCACTGATATTCTCGCGTCGCATCACATTCCGCATTTTGACACCTACTCATGGACCGAGTACGGACGTCGGTGGGACGTGCCGGAGTGGGGGGCATTTGTGCTGTATGCGCTGGCGTACAAAGCGGGCGGATTTTTTGGGACATGGCTGCTGATGGCCTTGCTGGCCGTCGCGGCGGCCTGGACGGTATTCCTGACGCTGTACAAGAGCGCGGGCATCGCATGGGCGTTTGGGCTGACGACACTGATGCTGCTGGCGATGAGCGACACGCTGCAGGAGCGGCCCTATGCGTTTTCCTACCTGCTGCTGGCCGTCAGTTTGGGAATTGTCACCCACGCGCGTCAAGATCGCCTGCGGCGTCTGCTGTGGCTGCTGCCGCTTTGCGCCCTGTGGGCAAACCTGCATCAGGGGGTGCTTGTCCTGGTCGGTCTTCTGGCTGTGTACGGCCTGGGAGACGCCTGTGCGGCCCTGTGGGGGCATCAAGCGGTCGGTCGCAGGACCTGGGTCATGCTGGGGATGGCGGCGGCCTGTGCGGGGGCTTCTTTGTTATCGCCCTACGGATGGCGGCTGTATCTGAACGTGCTGGTTACCCTGCGGGACCATGCGCTGATGGCGAACGTGACTGAGTGGAACCCGGTCACGGTGCTGCCGCTGCGTCAGTTGCAGCCGTTTCTCGCCGTCTCGCTCTGCGTCTTCGGCATATTGGCCCTAAGCAAACAGCGCAGTCTGCCGGACTTTCTTGCCGCCGCCGCGCTCTGGATCAACGCCCTGCTTCATGCCCGGAACATCGCGCTGTTCGCGGTCGGCGGGCTGATGATCGCCTCGGTGCATCTGCCGTCGGCCGTGGAACAGACCAAGAAAGTGCTGGGATTTACAGAGCGTTCAGCGGTTCGGGACACGCTGCTGATCGCGTTTTCACTGTTGACAGTCGCGGCGACTGCTCTAGTCAGTTTGGTGAGCCTGCACCGGGCGATCGGACCGCGCGGGTACAGCCCCGAAGGCATCGGCGAAGCGGCGGCGCGGGTGCCGAGCTTTCCGTCCAAAGGCGTCGCATTTATGACGGCGCAGCAGTTTCCGCCGCACCTGCGGCTGTTGAACGACTTCGAGACCGGCGGCTTTCTGCTGTGGCGTCTGCCGTCCGAGCC
The DNA here is from genome assembly GCA_964241935.1 of uncultured Armatimonadales bacterium. Classification (GTDB taxonomy): domain Bacteria; phylum Armatimonadota; class Armatimonadia; order Armatimonadales; family Capsulimonadaceae; genus JANXMY01. The sequence continues at coordinate 54,781 of CAXSZN010000009.1, read as the reverse complement.
GGTCTTTGTGGACGGGCGCTTGGATGTCTACACGGGCCGCACGTTTGACGACATGCTGACACTCAGCCGCGCACCAGAAACGCCGCAGTGGAAAGCATTAGTGACGCTGTACGACTTTGACTGTGTCTTCACGGAGAACAAGCTCGAGGCAGACGCATTTGCCGCCGACCCGCACTGGCAGGAAGTCTTTGCGTATCCGCGTGCGGGGCGCAAACCGCACGAATTCCTCTTTTTGCGCCGCCGTCCTGAGTTTGCGCCGCTGATTGCGCGGTGTTTGCGGGCCGGTGCTACGCCTTCGTCACCGTGATTCGGTCCAGCTCTTTGCCGTCTTCGCCGATCTGGGTCATCGTGAGCGAGGGGCCGTGGATGTCAAAGACGGTGAACGAATGCTGGCTGGAAACGAAGCGGCTGACATACGCGACATTGCCGTCGTCAGGGTGAAGCCAGAGCTGCGGCGAATGGTCGAAGCCGGGATCATACAGCTCCTTGCCGCCCGCGCCGGTCGTGATGTAAATAATCCCCTGCGGCTTGGTCTGCGTTTTGCCGTCGAATGCTTTGTCCAGCGTAAACACGCCGGGAATGCGCCGGTCGCTGATGTGCGGGCCGGGAAGCGCTTTAGTCAGGTCGGACGGCGCGAAGCGCAGCGGCATGGTCCGCTGGTAGACATGCTCATGCCCGTGCAGGCAGAAGTCAACGCCGTGCGCTTCCAAAAGCGGCGACAGCGCCCGCATCTGCTGCTCCTGGTAATGCTCCGCGCCGACATTGAACGCGGGGTGATGATACACGACAAACTTCCAGAGTGCATCAGTTGACGTCAAATCGGCTTCAATGAACGCCCGGAGCGCCGGACTTGTCAGGTCAAGGTAGTCGTTGGAGTCCAGGCATAAAAAGTGGGCGTCGCCGTGGTCAAACGAATAATTCGCCATCTGCGGATACCGAGTGCCGGCGCAGGCCTTGAAGTCGGCAATCAAAGCCGCGTCGCCTAACAGCGGCGTCGGACTGGGCGCAGGCGGGCCATTGAGGGGCAGGTGCATCGCTGTGTAATAGGCCAGCGCGTCCCGGTCCTGGTCAAAGTCGGCGGTGGGGCGCTTTTCGGCGTCTTTGTGATGCACGTCATGGTTTGCCATCACCGTGTAGAACGGCACGGAGCGCAGCAGCGGCGCACCGATTTTTGGGTCGGGCGTGTCGGCGTTATAGATGGGAAAGAAATACTGGGCGTACTCGCTGTCCCGGCCCCCTTCATAGACATTGTCGCCGGTGTTGACGATCAAATCCGGGTGCGCCTGATAGGCATAATACGCAACTGCCCGCTGGCCGGGGTCTCCGTAAGCATTGTCGCCAAAAGCGACGAAGCGCGTGGTCTCGCCGCGTTTCCGGCGGGTCGTGAAGTAGCCTTCCGCGATGGTTTTTCCGCCGCCGCGCAGCCGGTAGTAGTAGGTTTTGCTGAGCGGGAGCTTGGTCAAGTCGGCAGCGTAGTTGTAGCGCTTGTCGGTATCGCCCGACCAGCGCTCGGCCCGGCTGATCGCCGCTGCCCGCCCATAGGCTTTGCTTGGGCCGTATTCAAGCTGAAACTCCGCCGGAACATGCTCCGTCTGCCAGGCGACCACAACGGTTTCCTGACCGTCCACGAGGCGGCTGGAAGGGCCGGGCTGAACATAAGGCAGGGCCGTGAAGTTCGGCAGCGCCGCGCCGGGTGCAGCAAATAAGCCGCGCCCGGCAGGAACCAGCGCCAGAAAGGTGACGCCGCCGGCAGAGCGCAAAAAATCGCGCCGAGAAAGTAGGGACATAGCTTTTTCTCGCCTCCTGGGAGAGTAATTGGGGGCGCAAACCCGCAAAACACCTGCGTAATTGTTGCGCTTAAACATCTACAAGATAAATACAGGGAAATCAAGGCGAACATAGGCAGGAAAGGTAGATGCGGGCAGGAAAGGCAGATGCGGACAGGAAGGACGAACACAAGGTTCGCGCCCTACCTTTCGTTCCGAGTCCTAATCCCGTAGGGGCGAACCTTGTGTTCGCCCTTCTTGTGTTCGCTTATCTGGACTTGTTCTGCTTGCTGGGCAAACATTTCTATTTACCCGGTAGATACTCCTGCAGGTAGCTTCCGGTCGGGTCGGTGTAGGAAATCCAGACCGCGTGCGTGGCGGGGTCTACCTGCAGCGTATGCGACTTCGGATGCGTCACGACGTTCCCGAGCAGTGTCACAGCATCACCAGTCTCCTGTACCACCGAGATCGCCCCGGCGTCGCCGCAGGCGCAGTAGAGACGCTGGGTGCCGGCATCAAAGGCGATCTGGTCTACATAACCGGGCGCGATGCTGACCGACGACAGCACTTTGCCCGTGTTCTCATCCAGCAGAACCACTTTGCCTTGACCGGCGCTTAGAATATGATGCGTCTTGAAGTTGATCGCCATGCCGTGCGGCGAGGTCATCGGCGCTGTCGGCCAGCTTGCCTCGACGGCATTTGTCGCCGGGTTGATAACTTGCAGGACGTTCGCCGGCTTGATGTTCTGGTAGATGCGGTCTGTGCCGGCATCATACATCACATATTCGGGCGCACCGGCGACGGGAACCGACGTAATCAGCGCATTGGTCTTGGCGTCAAAGACCCAGTCTTCGGCTGCATCGTCATGGCAGACAATCAGTCGGTCTGTCTTCGGGTCCAGCACAATGTCGTCGCCGGGGCCGGAAAGCGTGATCTCAGCCGTTTTTGCCAGAGTCTTGTTGTCAAACACAACGACTTTCCCGCCGCCGCCTGCCGTGAACAGCTTGTTGTCGGCCTCGTCCACCGCGATGCCATTGATCTTCGTATCGGTCGGAAGCTGCTGCACGGCATTGGTCGTCAAATCCAGCACGACCAGCGTAGTCTTGCCGGGGTGCGAGGCGTATAGGCGATGCTTCACGGGGTCAATCTGCATATAATCAAAGCCGCCCGGCCCGCCCGGAACGGTGATCGGTGTCTGCGGCGTCAGCAGCGTCGTGTCTGCGGAGGCAGTGTGAGCGGCGGCTAGAGTCGAAAAAAGAGCCGCGCAAGCGGCAACGTGTGGGAAGTTCATAGGACGATACTTTCTTGATGCGGCTTAAGATTGGGTCGGTCACTGGCCGGACGTGCCTTTTTTCTGATCTCGGATGTCCCTGGCGGACAGACCATTCGGTGTCTGCATTGTTTTTTCGCTTTTGCTGCATCCCGCTAGGACTGGCAAAAGCAGAACGGCGACGACGGCAAGGGCAAGAAACTTAATAGCAGTCATAGCGTCTTTTCTAAAGCGAAACGGGAAACAAGCACAGAAATTTGCCTCGGAAAGCTGATGGACTTCTCCGTCAGCCTTCCGGGACAGTGATGACTAGGGAAGAACGGTCGCGCTGCTGTAGAGATCCTGAGCTGCCTTCGCGCAAGTCTCTCCGTCGGCGTTAATAGGGTAGCCGTTGGCAGCAGGAGGAGCGTTGCCGCCCGCCGCGTAATTGCCGACGGTAGAAGGATCAGCGCACCAGTCAGTGGCCAGCGTCGGATCAACAGGAATGACGATGGTACTTCCCTCAATAGAAGATTTTGCTATTTCCATGCGGATTGGTTTGACATGGCCGTCAACAAAACACATATTTTCAAGTCCGCCATGGCGCAACGCTGCCGTGCTGGAATAAGCTCCGCTTGCATTGTCATCAGCGACCGAGAGATTGTCCCAGGTATCGCCGAAGGCAACCGTCGATGCAGGATTAGTAAGTTGTGCGATGCTCAATCCGGGGCGAAGCGTCTTCCCGCTAGCATCCGTTGTTTGTGCGCCCACTAGGCCATAGCCGCCGTCACTGACAATACCATCATCATAGCCGTAGCCGATGCACTCGCCAGTTGCATTGAAGTTGTCCCAGCAACCGGCAGGATCAACCGCTTTTTTCGATGCCTTCTGCGCGGAACTGTCAGGGCCGGCAATCGTGTAGGTGCTGCCGGCCGGGCCACCCATGCCGTTGCCTGTTGTCGGCATTGGATCGCTGCGGTCCGGGCAAAGGAACACGTTGACATTCTTCATGTAGGGCTGAAGAATGGTAAAGTAATCAGGGGTGTAGCCTGCTCCGTCAAGGCCGCCGGGGGCGAGGGCTTTGTCAACCGTCGGCGTCTTCTCATCATAATCCTGGTTGTACATCGTGTATGCCAAGCCGATTTGCTTGAGGTTGGACTCGCAGGCGGCGCGGCGTGCATTCTCACGCACTTTCTGGAACACGGGGAACAAAATGGCGGCGAGAATCGCGATAATGGCGATGACGACGAGCAGTTCAATCAATGTGAACCCACGGCGGTAGGATTGGGACGGCATGAGCATCTCCTTAAAAGTTCATCTATTTCAGCGAACGTATCTTACGCCGTCAATGTACCTGACAGGGCCGCAGGATTATGTTAAGGGAAGATTAAGTTTTTGTTGACTTTTGCTATCATTGAGCGCCGCCAGAAGGCATTTGCGGCGGCGATGGCGAATAAAGAAGCAGGCTAAGAGCTGCGTGCCAGGGAGGGCGGAGAGAATGCGGCAGAGACCACTGCTGACAGGGGCGGCGGCATTTGCCGCCGGGATTGGGGCGAGTGCGCTGGGCTGGCTTCCACTGGCAGCCGCGCTGTGTCTTGGGGTGCTGGGGACTGCCGCGCTGCTGGCCCGGCGGTGGCCCCTGCTGTTTCCACTGGGCTTGCTGATGCTTGGCCTGAGCGCCGGAGCAGTACGGCTGGCATCGTTCCAAACGATTGCCCCGGCTGATGTTTCTCGCTGGGCGGACAGCCCGAGGCCGGTTATTGTCACCGGCACCATTGCAAGCGACCCGGAAGCGCGGCCCGGCGGACGGTGGACGTTCTTTCTGCAAGCGGAGCAAGTGGAAACGCGCGGGCAGAACGCCATTCTTACAGGGGAAACCGCTGTGACGCTGTCTGCCGAAGCGGCGCGAACGCTGACGCTGGATTACGGCGACCGGGTCCGGCTCGACGGACAACTGGACACGCCGCAGGGCGCGACCAATCCCGGCGCGTTCTCCTGGCGAGACTACCTGGCCCGCCGGGCGGTCTACGCGGAGCTGCGGGTCAAGCGCCCCGGTGCGGCCTGTGTTCTCGAAGCGCCTTCGGTTCTGGGCGCACCCAACCCGTTCTTGGCGCTGGCCTGGCGGGTCCGGCAGAGGGCGCTGTTTGCGCTTCAAAGCAGCCTGCCGCCGGTGACTGCTGCCGTGCTGTCGGGGATTTTGATCGGACGCCGCTCGGACCTGCCGCCGGCGCTGACAGCGGATTTCGTGCATACCGGCACTGTGCACATCCTCGCGTCGGCGGGTCTGCACGTCGGCATTCTGGCGTTCTGGCTGGAGCGCTTGTTTCAAAAACTGACTCTGCCCCGCAAGATGCAGGCCGCGCTTCTGATTGCGTCTCTTCTCCTCTACGCCCTGGTCTGCGGCGGGCGTCCGGCGGTGGTGCGGGCGGTGCTGATGGCTGCGCTTTACTTCGGGGCAGTTTTGTTTGAGCGGGAACCTGACGGTCCGACAGCCATCGGCGCGGCAGGTCTTATCATTCTAGTGCTTCAGCCGACGGCCCTGCTGGAGCTGGGCTTCCAGTTGTCGTTTCTGACCATTCTCACACTGGCGCTGACCATGCCGGTCTGGAACCGTTTCTGGCGACCGAAGCTCGCGGCAGGCATCCCGCAGCCGCAGCTTCGTAAAGCTGCCGAATGGGCGATAGACGGCCTCGGCCTGTCCCTGCTGGCCCAGCTTGGCGCGATGCCGGTGGTCGCGCTCTCCTACAGCGAAGTTTCGCTCTCCGGCGGCCTGGCAAACGGCTTGGTGGTCCCGCTGCTGTTCGTCTTGATCCCGCTCGGCCTAGCCGGCATTTTGCTGTGGATGCTCTGGCACAGCCTCGGCCTGCTGCTCTTGACTGTGGCAGGGTGGGGGATCACACTGATTTCAAAAATCGTGATCGGCCTCGGCGAAGCGTCCTGGTCTCACGTTTCCCTGCCGCCCCCGCCGCTCCCGCTTGTTCTCGCGTTTTATGCATTGGTTTACGGAGGAACAGATGCCGCTCAAAGATTTCTCAATCAACGAATACTGGGAAGACAAGATCTCACGCCGCCGCCTTTTTCAACTAACGCCGCTGCTGCTGGGGCCGCTGGCGTGGTGGGGACTGTCCCGCCGCCCTGATCCCGATGCCGGCAAGCTGCGGGTCATTGCGGTGGATGTCGGGCAGGGCGACTGCACGCTCATCATCACGCCGAGCGGGCGAACCGTCTTGGTAGACGGCGGCGGGACAAGCGATGAAGCGGCGGCGGGAGATACGGATGTCGGAACAAGGATTGTGGTGCCGTTTTTGGAGTATCTCGGCATCAATTTTATTGACGTTTTGGTCGCAACACACCCGCACGGAGACCATGTCGGCGGGCTGGCGGCGGTGGGGCGCGGCCCGCGCATCGGGGCGGTCCTGGACGGGACGACTCTGCCGTACCCATCGCCGGCGTATTTGGGCTTCCGGCAGGAGGTCGCACAGCGCAGCATTCCCTGTGCGCGGGCTGTGCGGGGGCAGACACTCGACCTGGGCGATGGAGTCCATGTCACCGTTCTAAACCCGCCGGGCGGCGCGGACTACGGCACAGCGGCGGCTTACGGCACCGGCAGCGATGATGCGACAATCAATAACTACTCGGTCGGCCTCAAAATTGACTATGGCCGGACACGGTTTATTCTGACCGGGGACGCCCAAAACGAGGCAGAGGGCGCAATGCTGGGCGCACACGCGGGTTTAGCGTGCGACGTGCTGAAAGCCGGGCATCACGGCTCGAAGAACGCCTCCGGCGAAGACTGGCTTTCGCGCCTGCAGCCGCGTTTCGCCGTGATCTCCTGCGGGCGCAACAACCGTTTCGGCCATCCGGCGCCGTCTACGCTTGCGCGGCTTGAAACGCACAATGTTGATGTGTATCGCACCGACAAGCAGGGCGCAATCACGTTCGTCAGCGACGGCAAAACCGTCACAGCAAAGCCCTACTTGCGTTAGCGAGCAGGTTTCAGTGAACTGGGCTGGAACCCCAGATGATGTTCGAGACAAAGTGCAGAAGCGCGGCGAAAAGATGGAAATGAGTGTGATGAATATGGGCGTGCATAGTGTACTCAGTGTTCTTTCTGGCGTCGTTGATAAGCGGATACACCGATTGTCGGCAGAAGTGCCCGACAAGCTCAGAAAGCAAAGATGAAGGAAGCGACACGGGCAGCGTTCCAGGAAACGCAGGCGACGGCGCTGTTCGATGGCCCGGCGTATGCGGAGATGGAAAAACTGCTCCAGCGGGCGCAGCGGACAATCCGGCTGACGTTCTACTTGTTCGGCGGGCCGGACGCCGACCGCATGGCCGCGCTTCTGGCCGCAAAACAGGCGGACGGGGTGCAGGTGCGCGTGCTGCTCGACCGGGCGCTTGCGCTCGGGCCGACACTGCCGGAAGTGCTCTGGGAATGCCGCCGCACCTACCGTCTTCTGCGAAAGCTGGGCCTGGATGTCCGGCGCTCCGACCTGCGTCCTCTGCCGGAGTCGCCGGGCAAAACGCCGCTCTCGCACCACAAGTATATTGCTGCCGACGGCGCGGAAGCGCTGGTCGGCGGCATGAATGTCGGGACGCTGTTCCGGCGCTACCATGACCTGATGCTGCATCTGCGCGGCCCTATCGCCTCCGAGTTGTCGCGCCGGTTTGACGCCGACTGGGCCGTTGCCGGCGGCGCACTGCTTCCTTTGCCGCAGTCAAGCTTCGCGGACCTTGCGCCATTTGACGGGGATAATTTGATTGCCGAAGGGCCGTCGCAGGCGCGGATTGTCGGCACACGCAGTGGCGAGCGGACCACGCAGGCCGCGCTGACCCAGAACCTGCGCCGGGCAAAGAGTTCGGTCTGCGTGGCGCTCTGCGAGATGGGCCGGACGCCGCTTTTGGACGAGCTGATCGCCTGCCGCCGCCGGGGCGTAAACGTGCGCGTGCTGCTCGATCCGCAGATCACGGCTCCGATTGGGCCGTCGGGCCTGCTGAACGCCGGTGCGGTCGAAGCGCTGCTGCGGGCCGGAATCGCCGTGCATCTGTACACGCTTGGCCCGGACTTTGTGCGCCTGCATCTCAAGATGGCCGTTTTTGACGGTGTCAGCGCCGTCGCGGGTTCTACCAATTGGACGCGGGGCGGCTTTGAGTGGGTCGGCGAGACTGATGCCGAGCTGCACGGCGGCTCTGTTGTCGCCGAGCTTGCCGCCCAATTCGAGGCCGATTGGCAGCGCTCGTCTCCTGCCGCGCCGCCGACGCGAACGGCTCATTTCCTGCATGATTGGTACGAGAAGTGGGCGCAGTGACGAAAACAGAGGCGGTTCAACTGCAAAAGGCCGCGGACTTCCGTCCGTGGCCTTTGCGGCGTTATTCTGCCTGGGCTTTGCAGCGCGTGCGGATCGCGACGCCGCCGAGGCCAAGCATCAGCAGCAGTCCGAAAGAGACCGTCGTAGAGGCTTCCGGCACCGGCGCAAGCGGGCCGTTTCCGATGTCCAGCGTAAAGCTGCTGGTCCGCTGGTTGCCGTCGGCATCAATGAATCCTAGGCCGGCTTGGTCAGGAGTGCCGAAGTCATTACCGGTGAAGTTTCCTTTTCCCGCTTCATAGAAGCCGTCCGCGAGAGAAGTGCCACCCAGGTAGCCAGACGACTCAGGGTCGGCATTGGAGAAGTTGTCGAATTCCGTAACAACCACCTGATAAGTGCCGGCTGCGAGCGTCTCCTGCAAGCCTGCATCGAAGGCACTTCCGGTGTTGTTGTCAGTAGCGGCATTGGGACCGTCATCATTAGCGTCAATGAAATTGCCGCTGGCGTCGAATAGGCTTAAGATGGGATCAAAGCCGCCGGCGGCGGTGATTGAGCCATCTAAGTTTGTCCCGCCGCCGTAGGACGTGGTGAACAAGCTGACAGTGCCGGGCGTGGTGACAGTGAAGCTAAAAATTGGAGTGTCGTCATCTTCCGTGAATGTCCCGTTGATAACAGTCGGCGAGACCTGAGCTTGAGCGGCAGGCAGTCCGGCCAGCCCGAGCGCGGCCAGCCCGAGCGCGGCCCCGAGCTTGAGAACGTAATCCATATAGGACTTACGCAGTTGACGATTATGGCTTCTAGCGTTCATACTCTGCTTGATGAACGCGCCCAAAGTTTCAGACGTTGACTACATCCAGTTTCTAATCGCGGCCCAGCGCGTTTACACCTGTACCGAAGCGGCCCGCTGCGCGACCATCGCATCGCATGATGCTTATACGCGCCTTCTTTCAAGACTGCCGCCAGATACAGCGGCGTTGTGGCAGGAAGTGGAGCCGCTGATCGACAAGCGGCGCGGCTTGCTCGTCGTAGATGATACCACGCTGGACAAGCCTTACGCGCAGAAGATGAGCCTGGTCACGCGCCACTGGAGCGGCAAGCACCATGCCGTGGTCGAAGGCATCAGCCTCACGACGCTGCTTTGGACAGACGGTTTGAGCAGTCTGCCTTGCGACTGCCGCTTGTATGAGCCTGCCGAGGAAGGCAAGGCACAGATCACAAAAAACGATCATTTTCTGGCGATGCTGCAAACAGCCAAAGAACGCGAGTTTCGGCCCAAGTATGTCTGCTTTGACGGCTGGTACAGCAGCTTGGCAAACTTGAAGGCGGTGCGCGGCCACGGCTGGCACTTCTTGACGCGCCTCAAAAGCAACCGTCAGGTAAACCCTGACGACACAGAAAACGTCGAGGTGAAAGACGTTGACGTTCCTGCTTATGGACGTACGGTTCACCTCAAAGGCTTCGGCATGATCCAGGTGTTTCGGACAGTCGCCCCAAACGGCGACGCAGAACACTGGGCGACAGACGACCTGAAGATGGAGGACGGCGAACGGAGCGAGTGGGTACGCCAAGTGTCTGCCATCGAGAACTACCACCGTCAGTTAAAGCAGTGCTGCGGCGTCGAGCGGGCGCAGGTGCGGAGCGCCAACGCCCAGAAGTGCCACATTTTGCTGTCTTTGCGGGCGTTCGTGCGCCTGGAAGCGCACCGCTTACAGACGGGCATCAGCGGCTACGCCGCCAAAGCGAACCTCATTCGCGAGGCTATTCGGCTGTATCTCAGGCAGCCAACCATTACGCTGGAAGCAACTGCGTAAGTCCTATCCATAAATAAATCCGCCTTTCGTGAGGAAGCTGCGTGGGGACGGCAGCGCTGCCTAGAAGGCAAAGTCACACTGCCTAGAAGGCAAAGTCACACTGCCTAGAAGGCGAAGAAAAGGCCCAATTGCCTGCGGTCGGAGCAGAACTGGATACCGCCAAATTTACCAGTGCATAAATCATGCCAAGTCGCTGGACTCACACTTCGCAACACCCAGTATTTTTCCCGTGTCTCTTTTCGCGATTGCCGCCGATAATCTTTCTATCTATTCACTTTACGCGCGTTCGCCTATTCACTCAAAAAAGAGGCACACTCATGAAAAACCCCTATCTGGAAAGCCTGCTTTCCCGTATCAACGATATTCCGACCCTGCCCGCAAGCGTCCTGCGGGTCATGCAGATGATCGAAGACCCATTCTGCTCGTCCTCCGATCTCGCTAAAGTCATCCAGGGCGACCCGGCGATGGCCGCCAAAGTCCTGAAGCTGGCAAACTCTTCTTACTATGGATTCCGGCAGAAGATCGGCAATATCCCGCAGGCGGTGACCCTGCTCGGCTTCGCCACCCTCAAAAACACGCTGCTGGCCGCCGCCGTCTTTGACATGTTCCGGGTCGCCGGCACCGGCTTTGATCTGCCCGCGCTGTGGACGCATTCGGTCACGACGGCAACCGCCGCCAAGCTGCTGGCGAAGCGGGCGGGCTATCCGCAGTCCGAGAACGCCTTCACGGCGGCGCTGATGCACGATGTCGGCAAGATCATTTTGGCCCGTTTCGTGCCGCAGGGCCTGGCGGAGATTGTCGAGACAGTGCATTCCGAGCAGCTTGCCATGTACGATGCCGAGAAAAAAGTGCTGGGCCTCTCGCATCCGGCGCTCGGGGCGTGGGTGCTGGGCCGCTGGGGCCTGCCGTCGCCGATTGTCGAGGCGGTTGAGTTCCATCATCACCCAACACGGGCCCAGGGGTCGTTTGACCTGGCTGGGATTGTGTACTTGGCAAATATCTTAGCCCACCGTTCCGGCATCGGGTACGGCGGCGACGGGCTGGAGCGCGAGATGGACCCGCTGGTGCTGCAATACTTCAGCCTCACGGAGTCGGTGCTTGCCGACCTGCAGGACGCCCTGGTCTTCAAGCGCATTGAGATCGAATCGTATGCCATGTCGGCGGTGTAACCCACCCGTCACAAGTGACTGCCCTCCCGAAACGGGAGGGCGAAGAGTTTTGGAAAGCGCTCCTGCCTTAACCTCCTGCCCTTCCCGCTTCGGGAGGGGAAGCCGCTTGCGGCGGGGGTAGGTTCCCACCATGACCGACACCACACACTACAAACTGGGCCGGAAGTCCAGCCTCTGGGCGGGATTCACGCCGGTTCAGGACGGCCTGCGGCCTACCTGGCAGATGGCGGTCTCCGCCCGGAGCCGGGGCGGCGTCAAAATCCTGGCCCCGCTGCTCGAAACCACCGTCCTGCGGCCCCTCGCCACGGTGCGAGTTAAAAACGAAGCGTACCCGCTCACGATTGACTGGCACGAGGCCGGGCGCGGCGGCCAGGTCTGCCTCGGCGGGACCCGCAAGCTGGGAGCGGGCGGTGCGGCGCTGGACTGGGAAATGCGCTGGCTGCCGGTGCCGAAGCTGGACGGTGCATTCCAGATCGAGATGCGCCTGCGAACCACGCCGCGCTGCACCGGCGCACTTAAGATCGAGCTGGCGTCGGCCCTGCATCAGCCCAATCTCTGGCGTATGCCGGCGGCCGGCGGACATCAGGCGCTGGGCGCGATGTCGGAGTATCATAAATTTGCACTCGGCCTGACTGCACTGAATGGTGAGGTGGCGTGGGCAGACGCCGGTGGCTTCACGCTGGACATCCCGCCGTTTTCGCTGGGCGGCGGCAAGCTGATCTCGTTTTGCCTGCGTTTGACGGCGGCAAGAAATCGTGGCGACGCCCGCGCAGCGCTCGTGACTCAGTACGCCGCGTTTGCCGAGTCCGTGCTGCATCCGCTGGAGTTTGTCGGGGCGCTCAATCCGGCGGAAACCGTGGCGAATCTGACCGCCCCGGACGCTTATCAGCTTCAAGGCATGGAGCGCCTGTATCTGAAGACGCCGTCTGAGAACGGCTTCCGGGCGGGCGATTACTGCGGCGCGGGGCCGCATGAGCCGGCAGGGGCGCTGGCGGCGCTTTGGGACTGGAACAGCGTGCATCAGACGCCGGGCATCCCGCGCCAAGTCCGGTTCGGCGGGCAGGGGCTGTGCGCGGATTTTCAGGTGATGGGCCGGGCAGGGGAGCCGGAGCCGAACAAAGGCGCGTTTTGGGACCGTCTGGGCGAAGGCAGCTTTACGGATTTCGCAGGCGGCGCGACGTTTGGCCTGCTTGCCAACGCCCGGCTGGCGCGGTCTTTGTTTCGTTTGTTCGCGGTCACCGGCGAGCCGCTCTTCAAGCAGTCGGCGATCAATATCGGCCACTGGCTGCTCTTGAAACAGAACGAAGCAGGCTTTTACGACGGCGCACGAGTCCATGCCACGCGCGGCCTGCCGGATGATGGCCGCTGCCTGCCATCGCCGTGTTCGCTCGACGGCGCGGAAGCCATCCGAGCGTTTGTATCCGCTTATGGCGCGACCGGCAACGAAGTCTGGATCAAAGCGGCGTGGCGCATCGCCGAGTTTCTGCTGGAACACCGGCTGCGCGAGTTCGATCCCCAGCCGCCGGCTTCAATCGCAGGCGTGATCTTGTCCCTGCTGGCGCTTGATGCCGAGTCGCCGAATTCCCGCCTGCGGGCGGCGCTGGCTGAGTGGGGGGCGTGGCTGCTGGCCCAGCCGCTTCCAAGCTGTGCCGACGGCCTACACGCCGCTTTACACGACTGCGCTCAGGCCGGGTTCCACTTGTTCGGCCTGTCCCGGAACCCTGTCTACCTGCGCTATGCGTTTGCCGCGCTCCGCGCCGTCCCGCATGAGGCCCGTGCGTTCTCCTGGCGCACCGTTGCCGGCCATCAGTCGGCGCTGCTGGCACTGGCCGGGCTGCTGCCGGACGCGCAAATCCACTTTGACGCCCCAAGCGTCACGCTCGGCTCCCGCGTGTTCACGCCGGACCCTGCCGCCGCGCCGTTTCTGCGGCTGACGGCGGCGGGCGGTGCGGACGCCCGTGTAGACTGGCTGCCGCTGGTCTGCCGGGGAACCGATCAGCTTCTTCTTCTCATGCTGGCCCCGCCATCGGTGGAGGCCGTTTCCGTCTGGAAAAACGGCAAGCGGCCCCTGTTAAAGAACCTGCGGACCGGCATGATAGACACCGACGCCCCACTGACCTTTGTGTCAAGCAAAGAGCGCTGGGCAAGCGTCGGCCTGTTCACAGTAGACCCATAAACACGGGGCTGAACCCCCGCGCTTTAGTAGAGCAATCCCCCGCCTTAGCACTGGTTACCCGGAGGGGCGCGGGCAGGAGATTAATTTCTCTGCTCGGTTCTTCACCCGCGAAGGCGGGGGATTGTACCTTCAAAGCCCTGCCGTTCAGGGCAGGGAAAGCCTGAAGAATACTCCCTAGCCCTTACCCTCCCCCGCCAGGATGCGTCGGGTGTGTCGCATCGGGCTGTACAATGAGAAGCGTGATCAGGGCAGCCAAGATGCTGACAATCAAAGCTTTTTCTAGTCTTGTCAAACCGATAGGGTTGTCTGTTGCCAAAGTGATGGGTTTCTCCTTCGCTTGCTGTGATGATCTATTGCGGAAGCTCGGCATAATTTCGCAGAACGAAGCTGATAATCTGTGCCGTCTCCATTTGGTATCCCTGGGACCAGAAGACTTGGAATTGCTCTTCTCCAAGCGCCGCCCGGCTGTTTTCCAAAGTCGCCTGGTACTGGCGAGTTTCTTCAAGCGCTGTGACGCCGCCGGCTTGCAGAATATGCTCTGCCGCTCCCCACAGGAGGCAAACACGGGCATGATCCCCTTCCGCGCCTGCGGTCTCGGCCAGATGCGTGAGCGTGGACGCGATCCGCTGCTTGCTGCCGACCGTCCTCTGTGCTAGAAGGCTTTCGCGGAAGTAAGGTTTAGCGCGGTCGTACAAACTTTGCCTGAGAAAAAGCTCTCCAAGGTTATGCAGAACATCGGCACTCCCAGAAGCGTTGTAGAAAACCCGATAAGCCGCCAGCGCTTCCTCATACAGCCGCTCCGCTTCCGCATAGTCTCCCCGGTCAGCCGCGAGGATGCCTAAGTTAGTGAGCATCTTGGTACTATTTTTCTGATCTCCCAGGGTCTGATACCGGGCTAAACTCTCCCGGCTGTAGGCTTCCGCCAGATCAAACTGTTTTTGATAGCTGACGGTAATGGACAGACTGCCGAGAGCGTGGGCAATGCCGCGCTGGTCGCTCAGACCGCGCCGAAGGGCTAGGTCGCGCTCGTGGAAGGCGCGGGACTTGTTGTAATCCCCGCAGCACCAGGAGAGCGTCCCCGCACCGTTCAAAACTTTGCCCAGCACCGGGCCATCCGTGTCCGTCGCCTCGGCCAAAGCGTCTTCCAGCCAGCCCATGCCCTCGGACAAGTAGCTGCGCCCGTACCAGAAGTGCGACAAGGCTCCGGCCAGGCGCGGCAGGGAAAGGTCACGCTCCGAACGCGCGACTGACAGCGCCGCCCGCAGGTTTTCCAGGTCATCTTCCAGACGGTTCATCCAGAGGACCTGATTTGCGCCGAACAGGTGCGGCTCCGCTTCTTCGGCCAGCGCGAGAAAGAAATCGCGGTGCTTCCGGGCCAGCGCTTCGGCCTCGCCGGGCGTCTGTGCCAGCCGCTCACGGGCATACGACCGGATGCTGTCGAGCAGGCGGTAGCGCACCTGCCCGGCGTCCGGCGGCTCGGCGACAACGAGCGATTTCGCGGCGAGATGCGAAAGCAGGTCCAGAACTTCCCCGTCTTCCCCGCTTCCACCGGCGCAGACTGTTTCGGCGGCTCCTAACGACCAGCCGCCGCTGAAGACCGATAAGCGGCAGAGCAGCGTCTGCTCGGCAGGCGAGAGCAGGTCATACGACCAGTCCACCAGCGCCCGCAAAGTCTGCTGGCGCGGCAGCGCCGTCCGCGAGCCGCCGGACAGCAGCCGGAAACGGTCGTCAAGGCGCTCGTCAATCTGCTCCGGGGTCAGCACCTTGACCCGTGCCGCCGCAAGCTCCAGCGCCAGCGGAATGCCGTCAAGATGGGCGCAGACCGACGCAATGGCGGGGGCATTGCCCGCGCTGTACCGGAACGCCGGCGACGCCGCCGTGGCCCGTTCCACGAAAAACCGCACCGCCTCGCAGCCGGCTAAAGCGTCCGGGGTCGCGGCGGACGTGCCCAGCGCCGGCATGGACAGCGGCGGCACCGGCAGCAGTGTTTCCCCGCTGATGCCGAGTGCTTCCCGGCTGGTAGCGAGAACAGACAATGCAGGACACGCCAGCAGCAGTGCTTCCGCCAGCCGCGCCGCCGCGTCTACCACATGCTCACAGTTGTCGAGAATCAGCAGCGCCGCCTGCGGGCGCAGGGTGTCCCGGAGCGTTTGAAGCAGCTTTTTTTCGGATTCTTCGCGCACGCCCAGCACTCCGGCCACTTCCTGGGCCACGAGGTCCGGGTCGGACAGCGCGGCCAGCTCGACCAGCCAAACGCCGTCCGGGTAGTTTTCCAGCACTTCCGCGGCGGCTTGCAGGGCCAGCCGGGTCTTGCCGCTGCCACCGACGCCGGTCAGCGTCAAAAGGCGCGAGCCGGCAAGCTGCCGCTTCGCTATTTCCATTTCCGCCTCGCGCCCGATAAAGGAAGTAAGCTGGGCCGGCAGATTGTTGGGGAACGAGTCCAAAGAGCGCAGCACGGCAAATGCCGACGGCAAGCCCGGCGCGAGCAGGTCCGAAACTTCCTGCACTTGAGTCAAGTCTTTGAACCGGTGCCGGCCCAAAGAGCGCAGGCGAGCGCCTGCCGGCAGGCTGCCCGCCACATATGCCGCTGCCGTTTCCGACAGCAGCGTCTGCCCGCCGTGTCCGGCAGCCAGCAGCCGGGCTGTACGGCTGAGGGCAGCGCCGAAATAGTCCCCGCCGCGCAGCTCCGCTTCTCCGGTATGCAGGGCGATCCGCACCCGGATTTGCCGGTCGCCGGTCAGCCCCCACGCTTCGGAATGCAGCAGTGTCTGCGCGGCCAGCGCGGCTGCTGCCGCCGCGTCCGGCTGCGAGAACACGGCATGAAACGCATCCCCGACCGTCTTGAAGACGACGCCTCCAGACGCATCAATCGCCTGCCGCATCAGTGTATCGTGCCGGGCCAGCGCCGCCGACATCGCCTCCGGCTGCTGCTCCCAAAGCTGCGTGCTGCCTTCAATGTCGGAAAACAAAAATGTGACCGTTCCGGACGGCCAGTTCGGGTCGCTCGGCGGCGCCGCACCGTCATCCGCGCTGGGATTGGAAAAATTTACCGGCATGAATTCAGACTCTACTTGTTCGGCAGCGGCGGCAAATCGGCCCGGCGCAGGCACCAGTCAAGCACCCAGGGCCATTCGCCGTAGCCGTAGTAGGGGGAGATATGGCCGCCGCCCGGCAGCTTTTGGATTTCCAAGCCCAGCCCGGCGGCATACGCCGACGATTGATCAAACGTCGCGTAGTCGTCGGTGTCGGACGCCACTAAAATTGTCTCGCGGGCGACTGCGGCTAGGCCCGCCGGCGACAGCGGCGGCGGAAAGAAATCGGCGGCTCCGGGCGGCGCGTCCAGCGGCGGGATCTCGCGGATGACATACGGCGGCGCGGCCAGCAGAACCCGGTCCGCCACCGGGCCGGGCCGGTCAAAGCCCGGCGCAGCCGCCATTGCCGCGTGGTGCATCCAGTTGATCGCGCCCAAAGAATGGGTCAGCACCGTCAGCGTCGCGTCTTCGGGAATGCCGGCCAGCGCGGCGTGCAGCGCTTCCATCCAGGCGCTTGGACTGGGCGCCATCGGCTCCGGCATCTTCGGGGCATGGACTTCTTTGCCGGCGGCTTTTAACTGCCCGGCGAGATGCTCCTGCCAGTGGGCAGGCTTGTTGCCGCCCCATCCGTGCAGGATCAGAAAAACATCGCTCATGGTGCTTCTTCCTTCCCGGAACTTCTGGCTCTATTCTAGCGATTCGCCGGCAGTTTGTCAAGAAACGGCGCACATCGAATCTGTGACCGACTTCACACCTGCGCCGTGACTTAACGCAAAAGCAGGCAGGCGATTTCCAGCTACACTGCAAGCAGAAAATTATAAAGAACACAGGATAGCCAAAAACACCATGACACAAGCCAACAGCTCAAACGCATTTAATGCCGAAGCATTCAATATGACACGCACTTGGACCGACCGCGCAGCGTCCGCCGCCGCTGTTCCTCTTAGCTCCGTCGAACGCTCTTTAGTGCGCCTGCTGGCGCTGGGGTATGAACTGGAAGACGCGGCAATTTCGGTGGGTCTGTCCCCAGCAGACGCTGACTTGACCCTGCGGAATCTGCAGGACCGCTGCGGCGTCGCCAGCCTCTCGCGCCTGCTGGCCCTCGCGGTCCTGCGGCACTGGGTCTGAAACTGCCCTCAAGAAACCTGGTAAATTCACCGATACTTTATGTGTCAGTCAATTTACTTATTTCTTTCGGGAGTTTCCATGAACCAGCACGTCTTATCTTTCATGCGCCCGGCGCTTTTTGCCGCGCTGCTGGCGGCCACGCCTCTTTTCAGCGGGTGCGGCGGCGTCGTCTCGAACTTAAACTCCGCCAAGTTCAATGCCCCGACCGTGACGGTCGGCAACCCGTTCGGCATTGACAAAAAGGCGGCCACCGTCACAATTTCCAATTCCGGCACGGCAAGCATTCAGCCAAATGCCGCCGGTCTCCAGCCGCGCGGCTCTTCGCCCGCTGCGTCCAATCTCAACATCTTCACGTTTCCAAACCAGAACCCCATCAGCGAAGCCGATGTCAAAAGCGCCCAGTTGTCGTTTTCCCTGGTTCCGAACGTCACCCTGGACCAGACCGGTGCGCCCGTCAGCCAGTTCACGCTCCAAACCTTTACCGTCACCGGCGAAGTGGACGATTTGAACCCCGACGGCAGCGTCAATGACAGCATTATCCTGTCCCCGCTCACGACCGCCGGCCCGATCACATTTGCCCGGCAGGCCGACGGCTCGTATCTTGCTTCTTCCGGCACGTTCAGCCTGCAGCAGACAACGCCGACGGAAGACAGCGACCTGCAAAAGCTGATCAACATCGTCACCGCCGAGCAGCCGGCCAACCAGGCGATCTTGACTCTGAGCGCGTCCAGCCCCGACCTGCCCAGCGGCACGGTCATGCACATCACTTTTAACACAACCACGCTCAGCATTCAAGCAAACTAGAACCCCGGATTGAAATCCGGGGCTGAGTAGCCTTCGACTGGTTGTCCTACGGACAGAAGAAAAGACTAAGCATGACTGTCCTTTGTCCGCAGGACAATCAGCCGACAGGCTATCCAGCCACGAAATTCATTCCGTGGGCATTTTCAAGAAAAGATCACCTTATGAACTCCAAACTCACCTCGGCAGCCCTCATTCTTGCCGTTCTCGGCGCGGGCCGCACGGCGTCGGCGCAAACCGCGCCGCCCAGCCCCATCGGGCCGGATCAGCTTGACCGCACCCAGTTCCGGGCCAGCGCACGGGCGCAGGGCATGGGCGGCGCAGACTTGCTGCTGCTGGGCGACGTTTCCGGCGCGGCCTTTAACCCCGCTGCCATCGCGTTCGCCGGACCGTCCTCCGAGACAAACACGCTGTCCGCCCGCACCGGCAACGTCCATGTCGGCAAGATCAACGACTTGTCCAGCGGCCTCAAAGACCTCGGCGACCAGTTCAACAGTTCCAGCAGCTCACTGGCCGGCATCCGCGATGCGTTCCGCAAGATCTACAGCTTCGCCACTGACGCCGGGGCCGGCACTCAGGGCGCACCGGCCAGCCTCACCGCCGACGCCGCGCCGCTGGCCGGCTTCAATTCCCGCAATGTCGGCATCGTTGCCTACGGCAGCCTTGCGGCGAAAGTCTCCCTGCAGGCGTTCAGCCAGTCCGCTCTGGGAACCAATTACAGCACGCTCGGCGACCCGTCGGGCGCAGAAACGGCCGCTTACGGCGTTCTCGGGCTGACCAACATCGCCGTGCCGTTTTCGGTCAAGACATCTGCCGGCGCACTCGGCATTTCCCCGCGCTATGTTCAGGCGTCTTATGCCGGCGCGGGCTTTATGGCAAACGAGACTTCCACGGCAAATGGCTTCGACTCGACGGGCGCACCCAACGGCGAGATTGCCGGCGCGACTTACCGCGAAGTCCAGCAAAGCAAGTTTGACGTAGACCTCGGCTACATCTCAAACCCGGCCACGACATACCACCTGCGCGGCGCGATTGCCGTCCATAACCTGCTGTCCCCGACCTTCCATTTGCCCCGGCAGATCAACAGCAGCCTCGGAGCTACGCCGCCCGGCGGCGACTTCTCGTTCGGCCTGAAGCCGCAGGTGGATGTCGGCGGACTCAGCGTCTTTCGCCATGTGTCGTATGTCGCCGAGCTGCACAATTTAGGCAGCCTCAACGGCGGCAAGCGCTCGGCGCATCTGGGCTTAGAGTATCCGCTGGCCCGTGGCCTGTCCCTGCGCGGCGGCTACGACCAGAGCCGCTTCGTCGCCGGCCTCGGCCTGTCCTTCGGCGGGATGCGCCTGGACCTCGCCGCCAGCACCAACCCGCAGGAGCAGGCCGCCCTCAGCCTCACCTTCGGCGGCCGCTAACCTTCTGACGCGAAAAAGACACAAAAACGCCCGGCCTCACCAGAAGCCGGGCGTTTTCTTGACTGCTGCCTGGAGCTTATCAAGGTGATCGAGCCATTCCTCCGCCGCCGCAACCGCCGGATTTTTACGGAAACATCGCGGAGCTGCTTTTGCAGTGTTCTTCGGCGGCAGGGCTACATCTGGGCGCGTTTTGTGAGGGCGGCGGAGTTCACGATAATCCAGCGGCTTTTGTCTTTGTCCCAGGTGATGGCGCCGGACGTGCGGAACGCTGTGAGGGCGCGGGAAACACGCTCCCGCGTGGCCCCGACAAGCGCGGCGATGTCGCCCTGGGTCAAGGCGACATCCACGCAAATCTTATTGCCCGGCAGCGGCACACCGTGAGTGCGGGCCAGGCGCAGCAGCTCGCCGGCCACCCGGCCGGCCACGTCGCGGGTCATCAGCATCTCGGCCCGCTCGTTCTGGTCCCGCACCCGCTGAGTCAAGACCCGCAGCAGGGTCCACGCGACGGCGGGCTGGGCATGGATGGTGTCCCGCAGCGCCTCGCCTTCCAGCAGCAGCAGCTCCGTATCTTCTAAAGTGCTGATGTCGGCGGAGACCGGCCCGTCGTCAATCAAGCTCATCTCCCCGAAAAACGCGCCTGTGCCCAGCACGTTCAAAATCACCTCATCGCCGCCCGATGTCGCTTGATGGACCTTGACCCGGCCCGACGCGATCAAGTACAGCGCCCCCGACCGGTCACCTTTGTAAACCACCGGCGTTCCATCCGGCATCCGCCGCCGCCGAAGCCGCCCCGCAAGTGCCGTGAGGATTTCAACCGGCAGCTCCGCAAACAGCGGCACACGCTGAAGAATCTCGACTTCTTTGCTCAAAGTTGCTCCGTGACTTCTACTGACAAAAATTTGGTTTCGCCGTAGCCGTAGAACGTGGACCAGGCGCAGTCGGCGGCATCGCGCCCAACCGCAATCTGGACCAGCGCCGGGCGCGGCTGCCGCTCGGTGGCGTCGAACGACACCCAGCGGCCATCTAAAAATGCCTGAAAGTAGGCGTGGAAGTCCGGGGGTTCCAAGCCCAAGCAGTAGCCGGACACGTAGCGGGCCGGGATGTTGAGTGCCCGGCAGAACGCGATCCCGAGATGCGCGAAGTCCCGGCAGACCCCGATCCGCTGCGTAGCCGTGTCGTAAGCCGACGTTCCGGCGTCCGACGTGCCGTACTGGTAGGTGACGTGTTCGTTGATCCAGTTGCAGATCGTCTGAACGCGGGCAAACCCCGGCGCGACTTCGCCGAACATGTCGGCGGCCATCGCAACCAGACGGTCCGACTGGCAGTAGCGCGACGGCAGCGTATACAGCAGCGTGTCCGTCGGCAGGTGCAGCGCGTCGGCCTCGTAGGGCTTCAAGAGCGGAAAGCGCGTGTCCGGCTGCGTCACCGTCGCCGAATACTCGACGCGCACATCCCCGCCCGGCATGAGCAGCCGCCGGCAGGGATTGCCGTAAAAGTCCAGAAACGGCTCGGCTCCCGCAAACGGCGTCACGGTCAAAACCGACTCTTCCACCACCTGCGCTTCGCCGAGATGCGCCGCCTCGATCTGCATCGTCGCCGGCGTGTCTTCCGGCAGCACTAAATCCGCAACGACATGAATAGACAGTCTCATGCTTCCTATTGTACCCCGGCATTTTCAGGCCGGGCCAATAACTGTGAACGCTTTCTTGCCGTGCAGACGGTACGTCGAAAAATCGCGGCGGTCTACGGTGAAGATACGGTTCAGCGAAAGCCGCTCGGCAAGGGCCACCAAAGAAGCGTCGGCAAAATCCATCGGGCGGTCGCTGTACTTGCTCATCAGCTCGGACATCCGAGCAAGCTCCGAAGGTGAAGGGTGTTCTATGATGAGATCGCGATGCAGAATCAGCTTCCAAAGCCCTTCTTGTGCCACCCCGCCGACACGTTTGCCGAGCAGATATATGGCTTCGCCAAGAACCGGTAAGGTCGTGTAGAGAAGAGAGCTAGAAGTCCGAAACAAACGAAGGCACTCCACATAGTAATCATCGTTGCGATTGAGAACAGCGGCGAGCGGACCGGCATCAATGAGAGTATCAGGAAAACCACTCATTTGTGCTTCTTACTTTCATATTTTTCATCTATGATCTCCGCATAATATTCTTTGTGGCGGCGGGATAAATCGGCAGGTCCCTCGCCGGCGCCGAAAATGCTGTCGTAAAAGGGATCATCGTACCGGCTGGTCTTCTCTTGAGACATTTCACGCTCAAAACACTCGGCCAGCGCCTGCCGATGGATTTCCGACTGCGTTACTCCTTTGGCGGCGGCAGCTTGACGTACTTTTTCTTGGATTTGTGGGTCTAAGCGAACACTTCCCATAATCTTGTCCTTCCTTTTTCAATGTACCACAAGTGGCAAGGCTGTGTTACAATGTGGGTGAGGGAGAATAAGATGGACACAGCCACAAACCGGCTGCTCAGGATCGCGCATCGCCTCGCCGACGCTTTGGCATTGGTGCCGACAGTCCAGGCGGTCGCGCTGACGGGGTCAGCCGCCACGGGAACTGCTGACGACAGCTCCGACGTTGATCTGATTGTTCTGCATACGGCGATGCCTGCACTGCCTGCGCTAAGTGCAGTCCGCACCCAAGTTAATGGCTCCGAGCGGCTGTATTCTTCAGCGGTGCAGGACACGGCACGGTACAAAGAAGGCTATTTCCTAAACGGCGTCCGGTGCGACCTCAGCCACCTGACGCTTACGGCCCTGGAAGATGACTTAGCCCTCGTTTTAGATGCTCACAGCACAGATGCGCACGCCCAGTCGCGAGTGGCAGGCAACCTTGAATGCCTGCCGCTGTTCGGTAACAGCCTGCTTTATGAGCTTCAGCGTAAAGCCGCTTGCTATCCTGCCGAACTGCGGCGAAAGATGGTCGAGACCTATCTTCACTTTCAGCCGTTCTGGGTGCTGGCGGAGATGGGCGCGGGGCGCGGCGATCTGCTGTTTCTGTATCAAAATCTGGTAGACGCCGAGAAGAACATTCTCGGCGTCCTCTGCGGCCTGAACTCGGTGTACCTGCCCGGCGACTTCAAGCACACCGCTCGGTTCGCCGCATCGCTTCGGGTTGCCCCGGACAACCTCGCCGTCCGCCTAGCTGCCGTTTTTCAGACAGGGCCGGAAGCTGCTGCAAACGAAATCGGCGCACTGATTCGGGATACATTCACGCTGGTCGAGCAGCAGATGCCGGAAGTCAGCACCGCCTGGTCGCGACGCTGGTTTGATTTGCCGCGAACGGAGTAAGAAAACCGGCACTGGAAGTGCCGGGCTACTGTGGAATGAAAGTATGCCTGCGGCATTACTGCGTTTCGCGGCGACTACAGAGATGATACAGATACAGAAGAGATGATACGGATGCAG
The DNA here is from genome assembly GCA_964241935.1 of uncultured Armatimonadales bacterium. Taxonomy (GTDB): domain Bacteria; phylum Armatimonadota; class Armatimonadia; order Armatimonadales; family Capsulimonadaceae; genus JANXMY01. The sequence goes on along the minus strand of CAXSZN010000009.1, from coordinate 31,526 downwards.
AGATAACACAAAGCGCCTTGGTTGTCTTCAGCCGCTTCGGCTTCCACTCAACAGTAGACCGGCACTTCCAGTGCCGGTCCCTTTGCTCTATGTTCCCGGCCTCAGCACCGTGTCATGGCGCTCGCTTTCCAGCGTTTGCGGGTAGTCGGTGGTGTAGTGCAGGCCGCGCGACTCTTTGCGAGCCTGGGCGCATTTGATGATTAACTGGGCGACTTCAATCATGTTACGCAGCTCTAAAACAACGTCGGCCAGCACAAAATCGTCAAACAAAGATGCGCTTTCGGCGCGAAGCACTTCCACAGCGGCGGCGGCTTTGGCAAGGCGGGAATCCGAGCGGACAATGCCGACATACTTCTGCATCGTGCGCTGCAAGCGGTTCCGCAAAGACTCTACCTGCGCGTGGTCAAGCGCTCCGACCCGCCGGGCCGTGCCGGGAAAGTCCGGGACACTTTCGCAGGCGGCGGCTAGGTCGGTGCGCTTCTGCGCGTCACCCGCAGCCCGCTTGCCGAAGACCAGCGCTTCCAGCAGCGAGTTCGACGCCAGCCGGTTCGCGCCATGAACCCCCGTAGATGCCACTTCGCCGCAGGCATACAGGCCGTCAATGGAAGTCCGGCCCATCAGATCCGTCACGACCCCGCCGCAGGAGTAGTGCGCGGCAGGCACGACGGGGATTTGGTCGGTCGTGATGTCAATGCCGAACGACAAGCACCGGGCATAAATGGTCGGGAAGTGCGCTTTGATCTCGTCGGCGGGCAGATGCGTCACGTCCAAATACACGCACTCGTCGCCGGTCTTTTTGATCTCGCTGTCAATCGCGCGGGCGACGATGTCGCGGGGCGCTAAATCTTTGCGCTCCGGGTCGTACTCGGCCATAAACGCCGTGCCGTCCCTGCGCCGCAGGATGCCGCCTTCGCCCCGGACGGCCTCGGAAATTAAAAAGCTTTTCGCGTCCGGGTGAAACAAAGACGTTGGGTGGAACTGAATAAATTCCATGTCGGCAATCTCCGCCCCCGCCCGCCAGGCCATCGCGACCCCGTCGCCGGTCGCAATCGGCGGATTGGTCGTAAATTGATACACCTGCCCCGCGCCGCCGGTTGCCAGCAGAGTCGCGGGCGCGACATACGCCTGCACCGTGCCGTCGGCCTCGTCCAGCACATACGCCCCGCAGCAGCGTCTGTCCTGAACAATTAAATCAATCGCGTAATGATGCTCTAAAACCGTGATGTTCGGGTGCGTCCGGGCCGCCTCCACCAGTGTCCGCTCGACTTCCTTGCCGGTCAAATCCGCCGTGTGGATAATGCGCCGCCGCGAGTGCCCGCCTTCGCGCCCTAACGACAGCTCGCCGTTCTTTTCCCGGTTGAAGTTCGCTCCGAATGCCATCAGCTCGCGAATTCGGTCCGGCCCTTCGGCGACCAGCACCCGCACCGCGTCTTCATGGCACAGCCCCGCACCGGCAATCAGCGTGTCCTGGACGTGCAGCTCCGGGTTGTCGTCCGCGCCCATGACCCCGGCAATCCCGCCCTGCGCCCAGTTGGTATTGGAATCCGTCCGATCCTTCTTCGTGATCAGCGCCACGCGCCCCTGCTGGGACACTTCCAGCGCAAACGACAGCCCGGCGCTGCCGCTGCCCAATACCAGATAATCAAAAGCCTGCATCGCTGCGTACTCGTTTCTAAATCCCAACCCGTTTGACACTGAAACCCTTTATTTGCTAGGCGCGTTCCCTAATTTTATGCCACGCGGAACATCTTTGGTAGGAAACAAAGCCAGGTGAACGACACCAAGCAAGTGCCAACCATTATGACACACGCTGACTGCGCCTGCTGGGTCGGGTTGGCCTCTGTTTTACTGGTCTCACCGCCGTCGGTGACTTCTTCCAGTCCAGCATTCCAGATAACGCCAGAGACCGTATCGCCGACTCTTGAATTGCTGACATCCGCCTCAAACTTCTGCCCTTTCTGGCTTTGGAAGACCGTCCAATTGTCGTCATTGTCCGGGTCGGCGGTTGGTGTTTGTTTGTGGACGACCTGCAAAGTTGACACTTGGCAATCAGGCGAAGCTGATTTGAAGCAGTCCTGCTCGTACTGTGCCGCGACTGGGCGGCACTGCCGATAATTCTGCACGTTCAGCCACACTGCCGCCGCTAAAAATATTCTCACAAGAAGAACAAGGCCGAATGCGTTAATACGTTGCCGCTGCCGTTTCGCTTGTGGCGCTTCGTCTTCTGTGGTTGCGGTTGTTTTCACAGCAAGCTGCCTCTCCAAAAAGCCATTGAACCGTGCCATGAATGGCATGGTTCCTATTCCGGCATCTCAAGCAACAGCGAAATCTGCTCCGGCGTCGGAAGCTGCCCGGCGTATTCGGCGGGGAGACTCGATACCATCTGGTATGTCGAAACGCCAATCGGTTTGTTGGACTCGCGCAGGGCGTACTCGACAATCGTTCGGTCTTTGGACTTGCACAAGAGAATGCCGATGGACGGGTTCTCGTCGGGCATCTTTACGGTGTCGTCCAAGACTGCCAAATAAAACTGCATCTTGCCGACATACTCCGGGATGAACGCGCCGATCTTCAGCTCGATGGCGACAAGGCACTTCAAGCGCCGGTGATACAGCAGAATGTCAATAAAATACTCCTGGTCACTGACTTGCAAGCGGTACTGGCTGCCCAGAAACGCGAACACGCCGCCCATCTGCTGCAAGAACGGCTCGATCCGCCCGATCAGCGCGGTCTCTAATTGCCGCTCGCTGTACTCGTCGCTGAGTTCTAAGAAGTCAAACAGATACTCGTCTTTGATCGCCAGCGCCAACTGCGACTGCATTGCTGCCGGCAAAGTCTCGTCAAAATTGGTCTGGCTTGTCAGCGTCTTTCGGTACGTCTGGTTCTCGATTTGGTGGATTAGAACATTCTTCGTCCATCCGTGCGTTTTGGTCATGCGGATGTAGAATTCACGCTCCAAATCATCTTTGCACTTGTCTAAAATGACCCGGTTGTGACTCCACCCAATTTCTGCCACCAGTGGTGGCAGTTTTTGACTACTGCTGTAAGTGATATAGAAGTCCCGCATATAGCGGATGCTCCGTGCCGAGAATCCCTGAATGCCCGGAAACTCCTGCTGAATGTCTGCCGCCAATCTCTCGACGACTGAATGTCCCCAGGTTTCCCCTTGCTGCTTCTCGACAATCAGTTCACCGATGTTCCAATAGAGGCTGATTAGCTCTTTGTTGACCGCGCGGAGGGCGTCGTACTGCGCGGTGCGGATGCGGCCCTTGATCTCGCCGAGCAGTTCCCCGTAGCCATTGCTGCTGTTGGGTAACTCGTCCATGTGTGTTCTCCCTGATGAGACGCTGTGGAAAGAGGCGCCATGAGAAACGCCACGGATTGAAATCCGAGGCTCGGATAAACCAGTGTCGCGGCGACACAAGAACCCGATTATGCCAAATCCCGTGTCGCCTCGACACAGTTCCACTCAGCCTCGGGTTTTAACCCGTGGCTCCTGTTCCGTGGCTCTCCTGCGCCAACAACCGATCCGCCCCCTGCGCCCGCAGCTCTTCTGCAACATCTTTGCCCAGCCAACCACTGCTGGGATAACCTCGTTGAGCCGAATACCGCAAAATTGTCGCGCCGTCTGGAGATGCGACCATGCCGGCAAGTGTCAGCATTTTCCTAGGGTCACTCATATCCAGGACCGCGAATGCGCCGACCGGCGTTTTGCAGCTTCCGCCGACATAGCGCAGGAAAGCGCGTTCCGCCAGAACTGCATACCAGGTTGGCCCATGATTGAGGTTAATCGTAAGGTCGCGCAGGCGCTGGTCGCCGTCGCGTATCTCAATCGCGAGCGCCCCTTGTCCGGGGTCGGGAGTGAACCAATCTGGGTCCAAAATCTCAGCAATGTTGTCTTGAAGCCCTAAGCGGTTCAGGCCGGCGACGGCGAGGCAGATCGCATCGTATTGGCCTTCGCGCCACTTGCGGAGGCGGGTGTCAATGTTGCCGCGTATCTCTAAAAGCTGCAAATCAGGGCGGCGGGATAGCAGCAGGGCGCGGCGGCGGACGGAACCCGTGCCGACTCTTGCGCCGGGCGGCAGAGCATCTAAAGTTGAGCCGATGAGGGCGTCGCGGGGGTCTTCGCGCTCAGGCACGGCGGCAATGACAAGGCCGTCCGGCAGCGTATGCTCCAGGTCTTTCATGGAGTGAACAGCGAGGTCAATCTCGCCGCTCAGAAGCGCCGACTCTAGCTCTTTGGCGAAAATGCCTTTTTCGCCGAACGACGCCAGCGGGACATTCGCGGCCTGCGTCGCGTCGCCGCGTGTTTGGATAATCTGAATGTCTACGTCTAAGTCGGGGTGAGCGCGGCGCAGGGCGTCTGCCACCCGGTGGGATTGGGCCAGAGCCAATTTGGAGCCGCGCGTGCCGAGAACAAGTGGTTCAGGCATGAAGAACCCACCCCGGCGCAAGCGCCGACCCTCCCGAAACGGGAAGGTCAAGAGGCTGAGGCCGGTGCATCTTCTCCAAACTCTGCACCCTCCCGTTTCGGGAGGGTCGGCGCTTGCGCCGGGGTGGGTTCTCACTCATTGATGCCGCCCAATCCACTTCCATCCGAGCGGCAGGAGACCGGCAGCCAGAAGCGCCTTCAGCACGTCGCCGGGCAGGAACGGCAGGACGCCCATCCAGAACGCATTGTGTGCGCCGACAAAACGCGCTAACTGCGCCGCGCCGAGCGCGAAGATTATCACAGAGCCGAGCAGCATGGCGGCAAGCGTCGTCCCTGGACGCCGGTCCCAGCCGCGCACGGCAAGCATTCCAACAAGCCAGGCGGCCAAAGGGTAAGACAGCAGGTAGCCGCCGGTCGGTCCAAAGAGACGCGCCGGGCCGGACGCGCCGCCGGCAAAGAACGGCAGTCCCAGGCCGCCTTCGGCAAGGTACAGCAGCAGGGCGAGTGCGCCGAGACGTGGGCCGAGCAGTGCGCCGGACAGCAGGACGCCGAACGTCTGCCCGGTCAGCGGGACCGGCGTAAACGGCAGGGGAACGGCAATCTGGGCGGACAGCGCGGTCGCAAGGCTGGACGCCACCACGAGCAGTGCGTCCCGGCCCAATGCCCCGCTTGAGGCGTCTGCATGGCGCGGCCCCAGCCGCTGAACAAGAAACTGGGCCATCGGTATCTGTGTCAAGAAAAGTTTCCTCCGCTCACTCAACTTCGAAGTTTCGGGTATTATACCTGCCGTGCAGGATTTCACGCGCCGCGAAGTGAAACCCAGAAAGCAAGGAGAACGCCCCAATGGCTTTAGAGGAAACACGCTTACAGGAGCTGCCGCCGCTGATTCCGCGCAAAGTGCTGTTCGGCAACCCGGAAAAGACCGGGCCGCAAATTTCGCCTGACGGCCGCTTTCTCGCGTATCTTGCGCCGAAAGATGGTGTGCTGAATGTCTGGGTGCGAACACTTGGGCAGGACGACGACAAAGCCGTCACAAGCGACATCCTGCGAGGAATTCGCCAGTTCTTCTGGCAGCCGGACAGCGCTCACCTGCTGTATTTGCAGGACACCGGCGGCGACGAAAACTTCCACTTGTACCAGACCGAGATCGCGACCGGCGAAACAAAAGACTTGACGCCCTTCCCCGGAGCACGTGCCTTGCCGTCGGCGCTGAACCCGAACCTCCCCGGCGAGATGCTGGTCTCGGTCAACCATCGCAACCCGAGCGTCTTTGACGTGTATCGGTTAAACTTTGCCACGGGAGCGCTGGCGCTGGACACGGAAAACCCCGGCGACGTCGCCGGCTTTTCCGCCGACAACGCGCTCCAAGTGCGGACGGCGCAGGTGCAGCTTGCCGACGGCAGCACGGAGCTTCGGGTCAAAGGCGGCGACGGCGGCTGGCGCGTCTTTATGGCCTGGGGGGCGGACGAGACCAGCGGCGGCGTGGCCGGCTTTTCGCCGGACAACACAAAGTTCTGGCTCATCAACAGCGTGGACGCCAATGCGTCCCGCTTGCTGCAAGTGGACTTAGGGACAGGAGCCAGTGAAGTAATCGCTGAAGACCCGGATTACGATGCCGGCGGCATCCTACGCCATCCAAAGACCCGCGCTCTGCAAGCGGTCTCGTTCACCCGCGCTCGCACCGAGTGGACGGCGCTTGACCCGTCGGTAGCAGCGGATTTCGAGGCACTGGGTAGAGTCTCTGACGGCGATTGGACTATCGAAAGCCGCGACCTTGCCGATACAACATGGATTGTGTCCTACCTGCGGGACAACGGCCCGCAGCGCTATCATGTCTACGACCGGGCTTCCCAAACCGCCGCGCTGCTGTTTACGACCAAGCCGGACCTAGAAAACTACGCGCTCGCCAAGATGGAGCCGGTCACGTTCCCGGCCCGCGACGGCCTGACGCTGCACGGCTACCTTTCCCTGCCGGTGGGGTTGGAGCCAGCCAATCTGCCTTTGATTTTGTTCGTGCATGGCGGCCCGTGGGCGCGGGATTTTTGGGGCTACAGCGGCTGGGTGCAGTGGCTGGCGAACCGGGGCTACGCTGTCCTGCAAATCAATTTTCGCGGCTCCACAGGGTACGGCAAAGCGTTTCTGAATGCCGGCGACCGGGAATGGGGCGCGAAGATGCACACCGACCTGCTCGACGGCAAAGCCTGGGCGATAGACCGGGGCTACGCCGATCCCGAGAAAGTCGCCATCATGGGCGGCTCCTACGGCGGTTATGCGACCCTGGCCGGCCTTGCGTTCACGCCCGAAGAGTTTAAGTGCGGGGTGGACATCGTCGGTCCGTCCAACCTCTTAACGCTCCTGCAAACCATCCCGCCGTACTGGTCTACGCTGGTCGCGACATTCTACAAGCGCATGGGGCGCTTGGACGAGCCGGAGTTTCTGAAAGAGCGCTCGCCGCTGTTCTCGTCGGACAAGATCACCAAGCCGCTGCTGATCGCGCAGGGCGCGAACGACCCGCGTGTCAAGCAGGCGGAAAGCGACCAGATTGTGGACGCGATGCGGGCCGGCGGCCTGCCCGTCGAGTACCTTGTCTTCCCCGACGAGGGACACGGCTTCGCCCGGCCTGAAAACAACCTCAAGTTCACCGCCGCCGCCGAAAGCTTTCTGTCGAAGTATCTGGGAGGCCGGGCCGAGCCGGCCTCCCCAGAAGAAAGCAGCGAAGATTTGCGGAGATAGTAATTCCCCCTAGCCCCCAATAATGGGGGAACCAGATTTAAGATAGGAGCAGCTCGCTCTTGTTTTCTATCTGTTCCCCCATTATTGGGGGCTAGGGGGACTCTTCACACCGTTTCTAATAGAAAGATAACACCATGCCTGAAGAAATCACGACCGAAACCGTCACGCTTAACGTCTCTGACGGTACGACGATGCCGGCCTATGTCGCCCGGCCCACGACTTCATCCGGTCAAAATGGGGGCGGCCCGCGTCCAGGACTGCTCGTGATGCAGGAAGCGTTCGGCGTCAATGCCCACGTCAAAGATGTCACCGAGCGGTTTGCCCGCGAAGGCTACACGGCCATCGCCCCGGCACTGTTCCACCGTACTGACGGACACTTTGAGGGAGAATATACCGACTTTGGGGCGGCCATGCCGCATATGCAGGCGCTGACCGATGCCGGTCAGACCGCCGACATCCAGGCGGCGTACCAGTGGCTGACCACCGAAGTCGGCGCGTCGGCAGTGGCATCTACGGGGTACTGCATGGGAGGCCGGGCGTCATTTCTCGCCGATACTCTGCTGCCGCTCAAGGCATCCGTGTCCTACTACGGCGGTGGGATTGCGCCAAGCGGCTTTTTCCCGGAGCTTCTCAGCAAAGCGCCGGACCTCCAAGCGCCCATTCTGCTGTTCTGGGGCGGGAAAGACGACCACATCGGCACCGAAGCGGTGCGGGCTGTCGAAGATGCCTTGATTGCTGCCGGCAAGCCTTATGAGCAGATGGTCTTTTCACTGGCCGACCACGGCTTCTTCTGCGATGCCCGCGCGTCCTATAATCCCGAAGCCGCCCGCCAAGCCTGGGCGCTGACCCTGGAGTTCCTAAAAACGTATGTGAAGTAAAATACCCCCCAGCCCCCAATAATGGGGGAGCCAGAGAAGAACTTGTAGGGGCTTGCCCCCATGCCTGCCTTTTCTCATCTGGCTCCCCCATTATTGGGGGCCGGGGGGCTTATTTCCGCCGAAACAAATCCGTCTTGACATTGGCGACGCGGTCTAAAAACAGCACCCCGTCCAAATGATCAATCTCATGCTGCAAAACCACCGCCTCAAAGCCTTCGGCCTCTAAAGTAATTGGCTCGCCGTCTAGGTTCAGCGCACCGACTGTGATTCGGGCGTGACGCTTGATATTGGCCGTGTAGTCCGGCAAACTCAAACAGCCTTCCCGAAACAATTGTTCGCCACTTGAAGCCGTGATTTGGGGATTCACCAGCACTAACAGTCCATGCCCGCCGGGATATTTCGGATTGCGCGACGTATCCACAATCGCGATCCGGGACAGAATGCCGATCTGCGGCGCGGCGATCCCGACCGTGCGCGGCGGGCAGGCGTCCATTGTTTCCCGCAAATCCTGCGCGGCTGCGCGGACAACTTCATTCACTTCTGCTGCCGGTTCGCAGACGACTTTCAGGCGTGGATCGGGGTACAAAACGACGGGGCGGACGGCCATCGGTTACAGCGCCTCCGTGTCCAGCGCCTGGGTCGAGATCTCCACGCCGAGCGTTGCCGCCAGCAGCGTGGTCATCGCCGCCAAATCCACTTCGCCCACGACCGCTTCCAGCAGCATGATATAGACCGGCACGTCTTCGGTCCCCGTCAGCCGCGTGTCCATGTCCGTGATATTGACCCCAAGCTCCGCCAGCGCCGCCGCCACCCGGTAGACAATGCCCGGCTTGTCCGCCCCGTAGACCGTCAGCAGCGTGTCCGGCGGCGTCTCCGCGTGCGCGTCCGGCACCGACTGCACCGTCACCGTCAGCCCCATGTCCAGCGCCAGCGGCTTCAGTGCGTCCCGCACCGCGTCTTCCGATACCTCCTCGGGCAGCCGCGCCGCCACCATCGCCGCAAACGCCCCATGCAGCCGTGTCATGGAAGCGTCGTCCAGGTTGCCGCCCAGGTCAAAAACGGCTTTCGCCAGCGCCGCAATGATCCCCGGCCCATCCCGCCCCACCGCCGTAATCACCACAATTTGTTCCATAGGACAAGTATACCTTGTCGCGTTGTGCCATAGTAGGACTGGAGAGACCTTGTGTAGAGATATTTGTGAAAGGAAAAACGGTGACACTGACACTGACGCCTGACACGGAAACGCGCCTGCGGACTGTCGCGGAAGGGCAGGGGCTGGAACTGGCGGAGCTGCACGATGCGATTTTAGCACGCGGGCTGGAAGAAGCCGAAGCCCGACTTCGAGCCGAAGCCGAGGCCGAGCTGCAAGACACGCTGGACGGGCTGGATCGGAGCATGGCTGATGTCGCCGCCGGTCGCTGGATTACCTCAGAAGAGCTGGACCAGCGTCTGGAAGCCAAAGCGGACGCCGCACGAGCGCGACGCAGCAAATCCAGCGCCCCGGAAGTGACTCCGGCTCGATGACTGCCCAAATCTATGCCGTTCGCACTTCAGAAGACTTTGCATCCAAGCTGAGGCCACGCTCGACCGGCTGGAACAAAAAGCCGACTTTGAGACGGCAGAAGATTGGCGGGCTGGATTGCAGGAAGCCAAAGCTTCCCTGGCAACTCTCCCTGCCCACTGCGTAAGGGCGGAAGAAGACCAATTCTACCAGAAAAAGTACCCCGACCCGCCGCTGCGAGTTTTGCTTTACCGGCGTGGTCGAAACACTTGGCGCCTGCTGTTCACCGCACACGAAGCCACTGCCAATGACCCGGCTTATGTCATGCTCCATCAGCTTCGCCACGGCACCCAAAAGCCGCTGACCAAATGGCCGCCTCCGAGAAAAAGCTGAGCCGCCTTTCCCGCACTTGCCTCGCTGCAATCCAGGCCGCGATTGTACCCCGCCGCTTTGTGTCATAATAAACCTATGGCAATGCTAGAAATTGAAGCCGCTGCCGAAGAACAAGCGCGGGCGCAGTGGAAATCCTGTCTGGCGGGCTTATCCCTCGCCACCTTCACCACCGATGACGGCGAAGTCTACGAAATCCCCGACCTCCCCGCCGACCTCAGTCGAGCCAGCGAAGCTGCGCTTGCAAAGTTTTGAGGCATCCAAACAGATGGACAAACGGTATACGTCAGTCGAAGAACAGGTTGAGTACGGCTTAGACAGCATTGACGGGAGCCGTAAGATTGAGGTTTCAGTCCGTGACCTCGTCTATATTCAAAACACGATTGGTGAAATGACCGGCTTCTTTCACAACCCGGATCATTATCCAGACATCGCCGCACTCCAGAAGTTTATTGGCACCAAAGACGCAGGGGCATTTCACCTCCTTGTCGAGTGTGACTACAGTAAGCTGTATCACATGCTGCCGGAAGACATTCATCAGGGATACGACGGTGGGCCATTCGACAACCCAAACTTTCCTTATTATCAAACTCCGGATGAGCAGGGGAATGATAAGGAAAGCAAACCTGACGCGCCGTAATCATGTCGCCGATAGAACCTGCTTCGCCCGGATTAGAAATTCAGGTCTTCTGAAGGGTGATTGTCTGCCTTCGCAGACAGAAGAGGGCGAACACAAGAGAAGGGCGAACACAAGGTTCGCCCTTCTCTGTATTGCTCGCCAGAATTGGGGCGCGGGCTTCTAACTCAGAGTGATCACGACCGTGTGGGAACCTGTCGCGGTGGCGGGGACGGCGGCCTTTGCAAGGGGCTTGCCGTCGTAGACGAAGCGGGTGATGCGGGCGCCGTGGCCTTTAACGGTGACGGACAGCACGGCGGCGCGGTAGTGGAGGCCGGAAAGTGTCGCCGGACCCCAGGCGGCGGGCAGGGCGGGAGCGAACGTCAGGGCCGACGGCGTGAAGCGCATCCCGAACAGGCCAGAATACATCATGCGAAGATATGCCGTGGCCGACCAGGTCTGGTCCGGCGCGGAGCCCCAGTGGCCGCCGTTTTGCCAGCCGCCGTCGGGAACGCCGGTCAGCCTGTTGTAAATCTCAAAAAAGTGATTGCCGCTCCCCACCGCGAGAAGGGCGGCATTCTCCGCCTCGCTTTGGAACAAGTCGGTCCGGCCCGCCTGCGCCGCCGCGCTGGCGAACATCCCGTTGACCAGCGGCCAGACAACCCCGTTGTGCCGGCCGGGATGGGCGTCGTCGAACCGCGCAAAATGCGGCCATGACGCCGTAATGCCGTGCGGGGAGCGGTAGGCGTTCTGAAGAACGCTTTTCGCCTGGGCCGGGGACGCGACGCCGAACAGAATGGCGAACGACTGTCCGATGCCTTCCTGCGACGGGTCAATCTGGCCGGCCAGCGGCCCGGCCCCGTGAATAAAGAAGCCGTAGGTGGATTTTTGGGGCATCCAAAGGTGCGTGTTGATGGCGGCTTTAAGCGCGGCGGCCGATTGGCTGTACTGCTCGGCTTCGGACGCGGGACGCTTCAGCTCGGTCGCCATCTGCGCCGCGCACTTGTAGGCGTTATAATAAACGCAGTTGGTGCTGAGGACCATGAGCTGGGAAGTGTACGGGTGGTCCAGCACAAACGAGCTGGTGTTGTGCGGGTCGTACTCCGGCTCCGGGTAGCCGGCAATGCCGTCGGCGAAAACTGCCGGGCCTTGAAACAGGCCGTACTCCGCGTTGTAATGCTCGCGCTGCATCCGGGCCAGCTCATCCTGCGCGACACCATAGGCTGAGGTCAAAAACGCCCTGTCGCCGGTAACAAGGTAGTGGTTCCACGCGCCGGTGATCCAGATCACTTTATCCCACCACTGGTTGTCCTGCTGGATCGTCAGCGTCCCATCCGCGCCCCGCTGGCAGACGGCCCAAAGCGTGTTGCGGGCGACCTGCGGCTCCAGAAGCGAGGCTGCGTTCCAGCTATTGAGGGAAGCGTCGCGCGTCCAGGGCTGGTCGTAGCCGCCGCCTGCGCGGAGGAAGAACGCGGGATCGCCCGTCAGCAGCCCGGAAGCGTCGTGGGCATGGGCGAGGTCCGGGACGGTGTTGACCCGCAGCAGGTTCTCCAAAGCATCGTCGTAGGCCGTTCCAAGCTTGTTTTGAATGGCCCGGTTCTGGAACGTCAGGCGGGGCGTGCGGAGCGGCGCGAGCTTGGCGGGCGGGGCCAGCACGGCCTGGGCGGCGTCTTTCCCGACAATCGCGTACCCGGCATCAGTGAGATGGGTGAAGTCCTTGTCACTGAAGTACGCCGCGTTATGTTCCGCGCCCGGCTGCCCCAGACGCGGGTCCGCCCCCGTGTCGATGATCCCGTCGGCGAAGTACTGCCAGTTGCGGCGAATCAGGCTGTCGTACCGCACCATCTGCGCGTCGAAATCGGCGGGATAGACGCCCGGATAGGCGGCGACCGGCGGCGTGACCACGAGAATGCGCCAGGGGTAGGCGGCGTGCCGCGCCCGGCAGTAGGTGATCAGATCGCCGAAGGCGGTTTCGGCGCTTTTGTGGCCGCCGCCGAGGTCGTTGGTCCCGCCGAAGACAATCAGCACGTTCTGCTTGAGCGACGGGTCATAAAGCGGGTCCACTTTGGTCGGCGCTTCCCCGATGAGCGCCCCCAGCGGCCAGCCGCCGGTGCCGATGTTGGTCACGCGCCAGGCCGGGCCAAGCTCCCGTGCCAGCACGCCGGGGTAGGTCGTCCCGGTCGCTGTCAGCAGGCCCGACGAAGCGTTGTACCCTGCGGTCAGGCTGTCTCCGTGGCAGATGACCTGCGCCGTCACCGCCGATCCTGGAAACTGCGTTTTCGTCCGGCTGACCGTCACATGATCAAAGACTGCCTTTCCCGCAGTCCCCGTCTGGTGGGACGTAGTCGCCAGCCCCACGGACACGGCGGCAGGCAAAAAAGAAGTCGCCCCGCTCGCCAGTGTCCATGCCGTGCCGTCCGGGGAGGTAAATGCCGTCACCTGCGTTCCCGCACGCTGAAGCCGCAGCCAGAGCGGGGCGGCGCCGGACACTTGAAGTGTTGTCGTGGTGCTGCCGGCAGCGTCCCGGTGCTGGAACGCAAGCTGATGGGCGGACGTCACCCCGAAAAAGATATTCTTCGCATCCGCGCCCAAGCCGCCGCGCATCATAATCCCGGCTTTGGCCCACTCGTCCGTGTGGGGAACGGAAACAATGCGGGCCATCAGGGTCACGTCGCCGGTGGCGGGCTGAAAAATAAAGCCGAAGGCATCCGCCGAGTCCTGAATGTCGCGTCCGGCGGCAGTGCCGGTAAACGTGCCATTGTCCGGCGAAGCCTGAGCGCTCACCGGGTCGGCGTCTCCGACAGCCGCGCTTTGCCAGGGGGCGGGAAGCGACTGGGCTGAAGCGCTCGGCAGCATCAGCGTGCCGAGAAGACAGGCCGCGCCGGGAAGCTTTTGCCATTTCTGCGGGAAGTTTCGGCAGAGATTTTTCAAGAATTGGTTCATGCTTGGATTATACCTAATCGCATCAGCCTCCGTTCCTTCTGTCAAAGGAACGGAGGCTGATGCGCTGTCTGTGCGTTTGTGTTAAATCTTGCTGAACGTCAGCGTCGCGCTGCCTGCCCCGCCGCCGTCCACATTCAGGTAGCCGGTGCCGGCGGCGTGTTCCCCAGCGTCGTTCTCCGGATCGGTGGGGTTCACGGCATCTTTGCCGGAAGAAATGACGGAGGCCCGCAGCCACTTCACATGACCGTCCGCCGCCAGATAATTTGCGCCATCCGTGTGGACGCCGTTGGGAGCGCTGCCGAGCTGCCGCAGATTCTGGCCGGGCGGATTGCCGGTCGCGTAGTAGTAGTTGTTGGCGGGGGTTCCGAGTCCGCCGACCGTATAGAATTTGGTGTCCATCGTTGCCCCGTTGGAGTAGTCCTGGCGGGTTCCGGATGCATTGGCGATGTCCAGCGTAGACCCCTGCGTTTCACAGAGCATCACGGTTGAGGCGGGCGCGGCAATCTTTGCCAGCGACACGGGGCTGCCGCCGTTGCCGTCGGCAATGAACGAGTCATTGATGGAGTAGGAGACAGTGTTCCAAATGTTGCCGTCTCCTGGGTTGTAGACTGTCGGATCGTCGGGGCATTTGTAGACCGCGACCGACTTCACATACTGGTAAATCGGCTGCGCCCATCCGGTGGTGAAGTTCGAGTTAGGATTGCCCTTGCCGAACTGCTCGTCATTGTCCTGAGTATACTGGGTGAGCGCCAGTCCAAGCTGTTTCAAGTTCGACTGGCAGGAAGCCCGGCGTGCGTTCTCGCGCACTTTCTGAAAGACGGGAAACAAAATGGCGGCGAGTATCGCGATAATGGCAATCACAACAAGAAGTTCAATCAGCGTGAAGCCGCGCCGCGCCGGCGGGTGACAAGACGAAAACATAGCAAATATCTCCTTAATAAATGAGGCTGCTGGGAAATCTCCCAAAAGCTATCCAAAGTCATCCAAAAATAATTTTGGATGACTTTTGATGCCATTCTACCACGCCGGCAGCGCTTTGTCAAGACAAGTTTTGGAATAAATGGTTCAACCATCTTGTTCCAGCGTGTGCATCAATGCAGGCTTGACGCGACCCGGACCTGCTTTTCTCGGAACGCAGAAAATAGAACGCAGGAAAAAATGCTACAATAAAGCTGATGACGCCCCTTGACACAACACTTCTAACGCCTTCCACGAAAAACCTGGAGAATTCCGTTGCGGACGTGCTGCGGCGCCAAATCGAGTCCGGCAACTTCAAGGCAGGCGACTGGCTGCCTACCGAGCGCCGACTGGCGCAAGAGCTTCAGGTAGACCGGCATACCATCCGCATGGCGATCAACCGATTAGTTGAAAGCGGCCTGGTGATTCGGCGTCCGCACTGCCGCCCGATTGTTGCGGACACCGAGCAGGCGCTCCCCAAAGAAGCGCGGCGTGCCGAAGAAGCGGCGCCGCTGCCGGTCCCGGCGGCTTCCAGCTTCATCGCCCTGCTGATGTGGCACGGCGGCGGACAATTGGAGCGGACCATGACCGCCCAGCAGCGCATTTTCTGGGGCATGAACCAGGCGCTGGCGAAAGCGGGCCGCCATGCCGTGTTCCTGGATGTGGGGGAAGTCGGCGCTGAGGAAGAAAATGCCGCGCGGGAAGCGGAGCTGCTCCGCTACATTCTCGCCCAGGGGTTCGGCGGGACCGCTTTTTATCCTTACGCTTATCGCAGCAACCAATCACTGATTGAAGAAGTCTGCCGCACCATCCCGTTTGTTGCCCTTGACCGGAAGTGCACCACAGTCGAGACCGATTTTGTCGGGGTGGAAAACTTCCACGCCATGTACGAGTGTGTCAGGCACCTCGTGGAACAAGGGCATCGCCGGATTGCTTACATCACTAAGAACGAGCAAATCGGGGCGGTTCAGGACCGAACGCAGGCTTACCTGGACGCTATGCGCGACGCCGGTTTAGAAGACATGGTGCTGCTCATTCCTGAACGCCGCTTGACAGAAGAATGGACGGCGATTGAAGCAATGTTCCGATTGCCCAAAGAGGAGCGCCCGACGGCGGCGGCGGCTTACAACGATTATTCGGCTGTGTACCTGGTGAGACGCCTTGAAACGCTGGGACTTTCCGTGCCGGGGGATGTCGCGGTCACCGGCTTTGACGACATCGTTCCTGTGCTTCCCAACGGCGTCGGATTGACAACAGCCATGCAGCCGTATGAGGACATGGGCCGGAAGGCCGCAGAGCTGATCCTGCGGCGCATGAAAGACCCGGCGGCCCCCCTCATTTCCGCTCGCCTGCCCGCCCCGCTGATTATCCGGGACAGCAGCCGAAATGAAGTGCAGGCGTAAGAGTGCTGGCGTAAGAGTGCAGGCGTAAGAGTGCAGGCATGAGCAGGAAAACGGCGCTTTGCCGCCGAACTGCCTGCCATGAATACCCCGTTTACTTATCCCGACGCCCGCAAAGATGACCAGACCGACAACTATCACGGCACAGAAGTTGCTGACCCGTACCGCTGGCTGGAAGACCCCGACTCCCCGGAGTCTCGCGCCTGGATTGACGCGGAAAACGCGCTGTCGTTTGGCTTCTTAGAAGAGATCCCGGCCCGTGAGACTATTGCGAAGCGATTGACGACGCTGTGGAACTATGAGCGCTACGGGACGCCGTACTTGCAGGGCGGGCGCTATTTTTACGGCAAAAACGATGGGCTGCAAAATCAAAGCGTTTTGTATGTCACTGAGGGCTTAGACGCCGCGCCGCGCGTGCTGCTGGACCCGAACACGCTGTCCGCCGACGGCACCGTGGCGCTGGCCGGCACGGCAATCAGCGACGACGGCAAGCGGATGGCTTATGGCCTGTCCCAAGCAGGCTCGGACTGGACCGAATGGCGTGTGCGCTCCGTCGACACCGGCGAAGACCTGCCCGATCACATCCAGTGGATCAAGTTTTCGGGCGTATCCTGGGCCAAAGATGGGTCCGGGTTCTATTACAGCCGCTATGACGCGCCCCCCGAAGGCGCGGAGCTGCAGCAGGCGAACTACTTCCAAAAGCTGTTCTTTCATACGCTGGGCACCGAGCAGTCGGAAGATGTTTTGATCTATGAGCGGCCCGACGAAAAAGAATGGGGCTTTAGCGGCAGTGTTTCGGAAGACGGCGCGTACTTAATCATCGCGGTGAGGCAGGGCACCGAGCCGAAGAACCGGCTGTTTTACAAGCCGCTGACAGACCCAAACGCTGAAGTCGTTGAACTCATCCCCGATTTGGAAGCCCGCTACCGGTTTCTCGGCAACGACGGCCCGGTCTTCTGGCTGCAAACCAACAACAGCGCCCCGAAAAGCCGCGTCATCCAGATTGACACGCTGAACCCCGATCCCGCTCATTGGCGCGAGATCATCCCGGAAGCCGCTGAAACCCTGGAAGGCGTCAGCCTGGTCGGCAGCAAGCTGATTGCCGAGTACCTCAAAGACGCGGCAACGCAGGTGAAAGTCTTTGCTTTAGACGGCGCGTTTGAGCGCACTGTTGACCTGCCCGGCATCGGCTCGGCGGGCGGCTTCGGCGGCAAGCGGGCGCAGACCGAGACGTTTTACAGCTTCACGTCGTTTACGACCCCCACCAGCATCTACCGCTATGATGTTCCCACGGGAACCAGCACGCTGTACCGCCAGCCCCAAGTCGCATTTACGCCAAGCGACTACGAGACTTCCCAAGTCTTCTATGCCAGCAAAGACGGCACCCAGATCCCGATGTTTATCACGCATAAGAAAGGCCTGGCGCTCGACGGCAGCAACCCGACGTACCTGTACGGCTACGGCGGCTTTGATATTTCGCTGACCCCGTCGTTCAGCCCGGCGCAGATCGTCTGGATGGAAATGGGCGGCGTTCTGGCCGTGCCGAACCTGCGCGGCGGCGGCGAATACGGCGCGGCCTGGCACGAGGCCGGCATCAAAGAGAAAAAGCAGAACGTCTTCGACGACTTCATTGGCGCCGCCGAGTGGCTCCTTGCTGAAAAGTATACGTCTACGCCCAAACTTGCTATCGGCGGCGGCTCCAACGGCGGCCTGCTTGTCGGCGCGTGTTTAACTCAGCGCCCGGACCTGTTCGGCGCGTGCCTCCCCGCCGTCGGCGTTTTGGACATGCTGCGGTTCCAGAAGTTCACCATCGGCTGGGCCTGGACCTCCGACTACGGCTCCGCCGACAACCCCGAAGACTTCCCGTACCTGTACGCTTATTCCCCCCTGCATAACTTGAAGCCCGGCACGTCCTACCCGGCCACCCTTGTCACCACCGGCGACCACGACGACCGCGTTGTCCCCGCCCACTCGTTCAAGTTCGCCGCCGCCCTTCAGGCCGCCCAATCCGGCCCCGCTCCGATTTTGATCCGCATCGAAACCCGCGCCGGCCACGGCGCCGGCAAGCCCACCGCCAAAATCATCGAAGAAGCCGCCGACCGCTGGGCCTTTTTAGTAGAAGTGCTGGGGATGGGAGCGAACTAGAGGATGAAGTTTGAATGGACTGGAATGAGTTTCTGCACGAAGCAGTCGCCGAGAAAGACGCTGACCTGGTGCGGCAGGCGCTGGCGCAGGGCGCTGACCCAAACTTTCCTGAGCCGCCAGGCGATTCGTTCAGTTCTTTTGTCGGCACAACTGAATTGTTCTGGGTGGCCAATGGCGGCGACCTAAAGATTGCCCGCCTTTTGCTGGAGGCAGGCGCAAAGGTTGCCGCAGAAAAACATTCAGAAGAGTCTTCACTCCATGCCGCTGTAAAAGATGCGAACCTGCCGATGGTCAATCTGCTGCTGGACTATGACGGTGCTGTCGCGCTGGATTGGTTCGACTACGTCAACCGGACGCCGCTGATGATCGCCGTGGAAATGGAAAACATTGCCATCGCCCGTCGGCTTCTTGACGCCGGGGCGGATGTCAACGCGCACAATGCGCCGAGGATTGGCAACGCCGCGCTGCACGCTGCGGCGGCAAGCGGCACGCTGGAAATGGTGGAGCTGCTTGTCCAGGCTGGGGCCGACCCGCGCGTTGAGGGGTGGATGCGGCTCACGCCGCTCGACAAGGCGCAAGAGCGCAAGCGGGGCGACGGGCCGCGCATCTTCGAGCTGCTGACAGAGGCTGTCAAGCGGCTTTAGAAGTAATGCCTATGCCTGAGCAGGCAGCGGCTTTTGTGGTACTATACTCATATGACACTCACGTTGACTAAAGAGCAAGCGGCGGATTTAGAGACGCGCATGGCGCAGAGCCGGAGCAATTGGGAGCGAAATACTGCGCTGCTGGCGGATGACGTTCAGGCGTGGGCGGAGCAGGAAGCGGCGGTGCGGGGCTGGCGTGTAGAGCGGGAGCAGAAGGAGCTGTCTGAGGAAGTGGTTGGTGGGGCGTATCAGGTGCCGGTCGTGACCGTTCATGCGCCGCAGGGGCGTCTCATTTTAGAGCCGGTGGCGCGGGGCGTTTTAGGGGCGCAGGGGCGGGTGGATTTATACGCTTGGCCCAGCTTATTCCGGGTCATGCTGCTGCACAAGCCGCTCGGTATAGGCCGTGGACTGGAATGGGTCGTGCGGACGGAGTCGGGGATTGACTGGCCGCAGCCGTGGAACTGCGAGACGTTCCTGACACTGGCGGAAGGGCTGCTGAGCGCCTAGTGGATCATCAGTAAGTTTCTTGCGCGGCTTCCTTGACCGGCCAGAGTTATTCACTCTGGCCGGTCAGTTTTTGGCGGGCTACTTGCCCAGGGTGTTGGGGCCATTGGTGACGCTGGTGAGGAGGCCGTTGGCCGCCGTAATCGTGCGGCTGTAATGGCTGCCTTGCGTGTCGGCGTAGCGGTAGGTCTGGGCGCTGGTCTGGTTCCGGGTGCCGGTCAAATTGCCGTTTGCGTCAAACAGCAGGGTGTCGGTGGGGGTGACCTGGTTGGAGACGGTCTGGGTGTAGAACGGGAAGCCGTTGATGTAGTTGGCTTCGGACGCCTGGTAGCCTTGATTGACGGTGACGGTCTGGGCGGAAGTGCCGTCGGCATTGACCCCGTACAGATAAGAAAGTGTCAGCGGATAAGCAAGCTGCTTCTGCTGGGTGAGGCGCAGAATCCCGAGCGTTGTCGTGGTCGCCGACGACACGGTGGTGGTCTGCACGGTGCTTTGATCGTCTACCGTGGGCGACACATCAAACTGCTGGACGCTGGAAAACTGGATGCTCTGGCTGACCTGGGTGCTGACTTTGCCCAAAGAAGTCTGAACGTAGCCGGCAACGGAAAACTGGCGGGACGACGTGACGGACACCGGGCCGGTGGTTTCACTGCCCACGGTAGACAGGTTCTGGGTCACGACGGGCGTCGGCTCCGGAGTCAGCGTGTCGGCGGTCAGCGCTCCTTTGACGACCCGCAGCCGGGGATCACGGTACAAAAAGAGCGTTCCGGCGACCTGGAAATAGTTGGCATCGTTAAATACCTGCACGCCAACGCTGTGCGGCTTGCCGTCATTGAAGACGCCCGCGAACGGGGTCAAATCCACCCGGTACGGCACGAAGTTCAGGGTCTGGACGCCGGGGATGGGACGCCACAAATACGGGTCAATGCCGCCGGTGTAGATCCACGGATAGACCGGCGCAACGCCTGCCGGTGTGCCGTCTACGGTGATCTCGGCTTCCCGGAACGCCGTGCCGCCGTTATCTTCCAGCTCGGACGTGAGCGCATCTGGGACGCCCAGATACCAGAACTCGTCACTTCCCTGGCTTTGCGTGATCAAATCCAGGTACGCGCGGATCGTGTTGGTTGGAAGCGCGAATGTCTCAGAAAGCACATCGCCGGAGCTGTTCAGCGTCCCCGTGCCGTTAGACGTGTTCGGCAGCGGCAGGACCACGTCCGGCACCTCGGCGGACGGCGCTCCCTGCCCCGGCGGGTAGAACTGCAAGTACGCGCTGCCGCTGATAACGCCGGTGTAGGTCGAGTTGACCAGATTGCCCAAGTCTACCTCACCGGACTGGGCCGAGCGCAGCAGGGCGCTGTCGTCGGTGATGTCCCGCTCCACATGCCAGGACCGGCTGACCGTGCCGGACGGCTCCGGCGTCGTGCCGAAGTAAACGTTCGCGCCGCCGATGGCGATCTGCGCCGTGCGGTCGAACTGCCGCCCGGCGGACACGGAAAAGTCGGCGACCAGCACCACTTTCGCCCAGCGCTTTGCCGGCGCCGGCGGGGAGTAAGAAAACGTCTTCGGCGAAAAGTCTGCGAACGTCAAGCCGCTGAAGAGCGGCACCTGGACCGGCTGGGTGTGCGGCCTCGGAACCGGCGGATCGGCCACGGCGGTATTCGCGGACCCCACGGTCGGGGTCGTCTGCGCGAGGCCAGGGACAGCGCAAGCGACGACACCGGTGAGAGCAAGCAGCGCGGTGGCTGTGGGAAAAGCGCGAGAATTACAAGTCATTCGGAACCCTTTCGTTACTGTGAAGGCTAAAACACGGCATACTAAAATGCGAACAGCAGCGGCCTGTGGGCTGCCAGCGCCCAGAGCTGCTCGGCGAAGACGGCGGCCCAGAACAGCGTCACCCAGGGCGGCTTGGCCCAGCAATGCCATTCTTGGACGCCTCGGAGCGCGGCGAGAACATAAAACAAAGCGGCGAAGCCGGACAAGATCAAGAGGGCATAATGCTGGAACAGCAGCACCAGAAACGCGGCTTTGCAGAACGTAAACGCCCAGCCTTCGTAACGCTTTCCCTGCTGCTGATTGTCGTATTCACTCATGGTAGTTGTTTCAGAGGACCGAGGAGTTGAAAACTGCTCGCTAGGAATAGCGTCCTGCGGACGGAAGATTGGGTATCCTGCACCCGAAGGGTGCCTCCCCTAGCGAGCAGTTTTCAACTCCTCGTGTCTTTTGTCTTATCCCAGCATCTTCAGCGGCACAACCGCTTCGCGGCTGCTGCGGCCTCGGTGGAAGACGTTGAACTCGCAGAACGAGACGGCGCTGCCGTCGGCAGCAAGGATTTTCGTGCAGCACTGGTCAATTCGGCTTTTGTCGTAGGTGTGCGCGTCCATGAACGGCTTGACGACGACGCGGAAGACGCGCCGCCCGAAGGCGTCGGGGTCGCGCATCAGCGGCACCACGTCCCGCAGTCCGCCCCGCGCAAATAGGACGCCCAGGTCGCGCAGAGTTTGGTGCCCGCGCAGGTGCGCCACGTCCGACCAGACCCGCCGGGCCGCGCCGCCGACCAGACCCGAAAAGCTGATCCTATCGGTGAACAAGTCTAAATAACGCGACACGTCCAGATGCCGGGGCAGGGGCGTGATCGTTTTGCGCTGCGCGTCCAAAAAGCCGTAAGTCAGGGCGCAGCAGTCCGGGTGCGAGCAGGGCAGGCCGACAAAATCCGAGCGTACCAACTCGCCGCTAGTTTGACGCTCCAATGCCGCGATAACTCCGGTCAGGGTCACCCGGTCGCTTGCCGAGTAGCCATGCCGGTAGCGGCCCGTGTCCATGACCGGCTGGAACGTCAGCCCGTTCACAGTTTCCAGAGACAGCGCAAAGCGGTACAAGTCGCCGATTTCGTCGTCGTTGACCCCGCGCTCGATGGTCGGCACCAGGGTAACAAACAGTCCTGCCGCGCAGGCTTTTTGGAGGGCGTCCGTCTTTTCCCGCCGCAGATCGCGCCCGTAAAAGTGCTGATGGCCTGCCTCGCGGAAGCTGGAAAACGAAAAATAAATCTCAACGCGCTCTTTGTGCGCCGCCAGCGTTTCCACCAATTGTTGGCTTTGGCCTAGCCGCAGGCCGTTGGTGTTCACTAGAACCCGCCCAATGGGATACGACAGCGCAAGCGCCAAAATCTCCGCAAATTTCGGGTGAATGGTCGGCTCGCCGCCGGAGAGCATCAGTACATCTAAGCGTGGCTGTTTTTGAAAGAACGTGTCCAGCCGCCGCCGTGCCTCGTCGGTCGTCATAAACTCATGCCCCTGCGCGTCGGCATAGCATGTTGGGCAGCGCAAATTGCACGCCTGCGTAATCTCTAAAAGCAGCACGCAGACCGGCGGGCCGCTCGCTTCCCCGTCGGGTCCGCAGACTTCGCCCGGCCCGCAGCAGCAGTTCGCGCCGCTCCGGTCCGGGACATAGAGCCGCAGGCGTAGGTACTCAGCGGCATCCGACGCCAGCAGCGCCTTGAACTCTCCGTGCCGCGAGCAAATCTGCCGTATCCAGATGCGTTCGCCGTCTTCAAAGAGCGTTGCCGGCACATTCCGCAGGCAAGTCGGGCAAAGCCCGCGCGTTTCTTCCGACCAAAGGGTAGTTTTCATAAGGCCATTTCTTAGACAATGCGCCCCACAGCGTAGGACCTCGGTCCCATGCTCTCTCATGTCCTGCATCTTCTCATACCGCACCGGCTGGCAAGTGACGAACGCGCCGCAGTTCGGACAGGACGGCGGCATGGTCATTGTCCGTTCTGCGAGCTATGCGAGAGGCCGACAATGCAAATCGCGAGAATGCCCAGTGCCACTGCGGCTCCCACCAGCCATCCGAAGCCGAGACCGCGTGCCAGGACCGGATAAGGACGGCGCAGGGCAAAATAGAGGATCGGCATCGCGATGATCCCGATCCCGACAAAAAGCGAGGCGAGGCTGATCCCAACGCCGAGAAGTACGTCGCCGGTGTTGTTGCCCGTCACCAGCTTGGGCGTCGGCGGGGCAGCCAAGCCGGGCTGGCCGCCGGGCGACGGCGGCCAGGAAGGGATCTCCGGGCGGACATAGCCGCAGTTCGGACAGACCGGCGCCGCCGCCGGCCAGGGCAGCCCGCAGTTGGGACAGGGGGGCGACGGTGCCGGTGGAAGCGGGACAGACATGGATTACCTCACCCCTAGAGCGTCCGCCGGCAGGGTGCCCAGCTTGACCGGGCGCAGGAGGCGCGTCAGCCGCACGGAAAAGAACGCAAATCCGGCCACGCAGGCCCACTGAGCCAGTGTCAGCCCCCAGACCGGCGGCGGTCCTGCCCGGAAGAACTCGATCACGAACCGGGCCAGACAGTACAAAGTCCCCTGCAGGTAAAACAAAGCGTTTTCGGGCGGGCGCGTCTTATCAAAGCGCCACAAGGCGACCAAGATCAAAGCATTCGCGCCGGACAAATAAAGCTGGGTCGGATGCCGCAGCTCGCCGTGCTGCCGGACCGCCCACGGCAGAGAACACGCCTTGCCGTAGCAGCACCCGCCGAAAAAGCAGCCCCAGCGCCCGACCGCCTCACCCGCGCTGATCGCAACAGCGAACAAGTCCCCCGTCGAGCGCCGGAGGCCGAGATGCCGCTTGTAGAGGGCGACGCACAAGTAGCCGCCCGCAATGCCGCCCAGAACGGTCTTGCCCGCGATCCCGCCAAACACCCATTGGGCGAGATTAGCACCGGCTAGGCCACCCAAGAGGCTCGCGCCCATGACTGCCATGATCCCCGCCGTTGCCAGATTGCGCCGCCGGGCCATCCAGGCAAACGCCGCCAGCCCTGTCAAGTATCCCAGGGCATAGCAGCCCGCCGACAGCGTCATAGTTTCGGCTTTCTTTATCTTCGAGATAAGGCATTATACGGCGGTTTTTGGGCTGATGCAAGGTGTGCGTGGTTCCAGCAGCAAATAGACGATGCCGTTAACAATTTCCAGCAAAACAATCTACGGCGGTTCATATCAGCGAGCCGATGCAGGCTGCCAGAGAGACGGCGCTGGAGCAGTACCGGCGGCAGAAACTTGTTTGGCGACGTTTGATTTGGTGATTTTGATCCGGTTCCGGCGACGGGCCAAACGGCAATGGCCGCTGGATTTGATCTGCACTTATTGGGGTTCCGACACCGGAAACCGCGCCTTTGACATTCTGATGGACGGCACGAAGACCCCGCTCAAACGCTCAATGCTGATAAGCCGGGCGAATACTTCGACGCTGTCTGCCCAATTGACGCGGCCCTGACTGCCGGCAAAACGCAGATCACTGTGCGCTTTCAAGTGAAACGCCTTCAAGCTAGACCCGGCGCGATAGCCGGCGGTCTCTTCGGCTGCCGCCTCGTGCGCCGCGTGTCGCCCTGCGCCCAAACTGCGCCCAAACTGCGCCCAAACTGCGTCAGTCGTAAGTCACGCGCAGCTCGCCCAGGCCCTCGATTTTTGAGATTACTTCATCTCCGGGCTTGATCCAGCGGCGCAGCGTAGCGGGCTTCTGTTCGCCTAAAATTACCCCTTGCGGAGTTCCTGTGAAGAGGATGTCGCCTGGCCGGACAGTCATAATGCCTGCCAGGAAAGTGATCAGCTTGCGGCAGTCATAGATCATATCTTTTGTGGTCCAGTTCTGGCGCTGCTCGCCGTTGAAGTAGGTTTCGAGCTTCAGAGCGTTCGGGTCTGCGACCCGGTCGCGTGTGACCAGCCAGGGACCTACAGGAGCAAAGCCGTCCGAAATCTTGCCGGCTGTAATCTGCGGCGTCGCCTGCTGAAGCTGCCGCGCACTCACATCGTTGCCGATGGTGTATCCGGCAATGTAGTCGAGCGCCTCCTCTTCCTCCACATTGCGGCATGTTCGCCCGAACACAACCACAAGCTCGGTCTCATAATCAAAGTGGCTGTCTACATTGGTGGGAAGCGTCACGACCCCTTCATGGTGGTTAAGCGCGTTGCTGTATTTGGCAAACAGGGGTGGCGCTTTCGGAATTTCGGTGCCGGTCTCCTCGGCATGTTTCTGGTAGTTGAAGCCAATGCAGATGATCTTTTCCGGCCGGGTCACCAGCGGAGCGAACCTGACTTCCTGCATCGGCACGATAACCGCCGACCCAGGCATGTCCAGGGCGGCGCTGCGGATGTCGCGGACCTGCTCGCCCAGCCCATTTTGCAGCAAATCATCCGTATCACGCGGCGCAGGCAGGTTTAAAGAGACGCCGGTCGCCGTGACATCCAGCACGCCGGTCTCGGTTTCCAGGCCAAGTGCGTACCCGTTTGCAGTTTTGATATTCGCCAGCCTCGCGTTCAGCGTCATCACAGCGCCATAGTTTCCGGTAGCCACAGACGTTGTTCTTCCTTTCAACAGTGAGCCTCACTTGACAAATAGGCTTGCGCCGTGCTAAGATAGCCCCAACAAATCCATAGCGTAGCACGACGATCTTATCAAGAGTGGCGGAGGGACACGGCCCGACGAAACCACAACAACCACCCAGCCTAATTTACTAAGTAGATTTACTAAGTAGATTAGACTGGGCAGGTGCTAAATCCGGCCCGGCGTTTTTCCGAAAACGGCTGTGCAAGATAAGAAGCCTCAGCGATAATCCCCCGCTCCCGCTTTTTTCAAACTTTTCTTGATAACCCACGCCGCCGCTTGCTATCCTAGACGCTTAAAAGGAAGCAAACACCCATGCCCGATGTTAAGTTATTCACGTCCGAATCGGTCTCCGAAGGACACCCCGACAAGCTGGCCGACCAGATCAGCGACGCTATTCTCGATGAGCTGCTGCGTCAGGATATCAAAAGCCGCGTCGCCGTGGAAACCCTTCTGACCCGCGGCCTTGCAGTTATCGCCGGCGAAGTCACGACGCAGGGCTATGTTGAGATTCCCGATGTCGTGCGAAAAGCGATCAACGAAGTCGGCTACACCAAGACCGACTACGGCTTTGACGGCGACACCACCGGCGTTTTGGTCGCGCTCCAAAAGCAGTCCCCAGATATTGCCGTCGGCGTGGATGCCGGCGCGAAAGGCGACAAAGCCCAGGGCGCGGGCGACCAGGGCATGATGTTCGGGTTCGCCGTCAATGAAACCCCGGAGCTGATGCCGCTGCCCGTCACCATCGCCCATGCGCTGATGGCCCGCTATACCCAGATCCGCAAAGCCAGCGGTCTTGGCCTGCGCCCCGATGCCAAGTCTCAAGTCACCATCGCGTATGACCCCGCTACCGACAAGCCGCTGTCGATTGACACAATTGTTCTGTCCGCCCAGCACGACCCCGAGCTGAAGCAGGCCGATGTCCAAAGGCTGGTGCAGGAGCATGTGATCCAGCCTGTTCTCGCCCAGTATGACCAGTATGTCACCCAGAACATCACCTACCATGTCAATCCCACCGGCATCTTCATCATCGGCGGCCCGCAGGCCGATACCGGCGTCACCGGCCGCAAGATCATCGTTGACACCTACGGCGGCTATGCCCGCCACGGCGGCGGCGCGTTTTCCGGCAAAGACCCGTCTAAAGTAGACCGCTCGGCGGCCTACGCCGCCCGCTTCATCGCCAAGAACATTGTCGCCGCCGGCCTCGCCACCAAAGTCGAGATCCAATTAGCCTACGCCATCGGCGTCGCCGAGCCTGTGTCCGTTTTAGTGGACACGTTTGGCACCAGCACCATTCCCGAAGACGAGATCAGCCGCCGCGTCCGGGCAAACTTTGATCTCACCCCGCGCGGCATCATCCAGCTTCTGGACTTGACCCGCCCGATCTACTCCCAGACCGCCAAAAACGGCCACTTCGGCCACCCCGAGTTCGGCTGGGAAAAGACCGATCAGGCCAGTAGATTAGCTTCGTAAACAGACAAACAAAAGCCGCCGGCATTGCCCGGCGGCTTTTTTGCGGCTTGTGGTACAATGAGCTTAGGGAAAATCTCATGGCAATCGCGGAACAGGAATTAGGTATTCAGCTCAGTCAGGAACAGCAGGCAAGGCTCCGCCAGGCTGCCTCTTTAGCAGGTCTTAGCTTGGACGACTTTGCGGCCTCGGCACTCATACGTGCGGCGGATGCCGTTCTGGAACAGCCTCAGCCTACTGTGCTGTCTGAACAGGACTTTGATTATCTGATGCGTTTCTTGGAAGCGGAGGCTGTGCCGAACGAAGCACTGCAAGCGGCAGCGGACGACTACAAGCGCCGGCTGGCGGATGGGTCTCTGCAAGTTGAGGATTGAGCCGCTTCAATCGCGCCATGACCGAAGCACTTTTGACTGCGGCGTTGTCAGCCTCAATGAGTACCTGAAGCGCTACGCGCGTCAAAACGCAGCAAAAGATTTAGGTGTCACTTATGTCGCTGTGAGTGTGCCGGAAGTCACTTTTATTGCCGGCTACTACACGCTGGTCGGCAGTGCTGTTGCCCGCGCTGTTTTGCCGGAAGCTGGCCTGCCGAATTATCCGATCCCCTCCGCACTGCTGGGGCGTCTGGCGGTAGACCAATCGCAGCAGGGACAAGGGGTGGGGCGCTTGCTTTTGCTGGATGCTCTGCGCCGTGCCCAACGAATGTCCGAGACAATGGGCTTGTTTGCCGTGGAAGTCGTGGCGCTTGATGAGGCCGCCCGCGCCTTCTACTTAAAGCATGGCTTCCTGCCCCTTCAAGACGACGAGCTGCATCTATATTTGCCAATCAAAACAGTTCGCCAAATGAACCTGCCGGAATAACCCGACCGATTAACCCGCCCGATTAACCCGCCCGATTTATTCCCAACCCGCCAAAAACGGCCACTCAAAGTTCGGCTGGGCAAGTAAATTAGCCATGTAAACAGACAAGTAAAAGCCGCCGGCATTGCCCGGCGGCTTTTTTGCGGCCTGTGCTGCAAGTATGCTTGGAATAAGCTGCTGTCTCTGTTTTCTTTCTCCCCAACTGCCTGCGCCAGCCTGTTAGGAACACTGGCAATGGCTGTTAAGAACACTGGCTTTTTGCCGTTTTTCGTGATTTGGCATAGTTTGTGCCTTAAAAGAAGAGTACGCAGGCAAGTGTGCCGGCGCACCGGGGATGTTCCCGGAACCGGCTCCTGCGTCTCGAAAGGACATACTTATCATGCGGACTTTATTTTCTCTTGCTTCCACCAGTCTCTTCGCTTTTGCGGCTTTCGCTTCGGTTGGCTTGGCCGCCGCGCAGGCTCAGACCGCCCCCGCTCAGAAAACACTCAGTTTCGACAGCTTCACGTCTCCGGCACAGGCCAATAGCGGTTACTATTATGTCGGCACCACCTACTCCACCCAGGGCTTCACCTTTAATTCCAACGGCAGCGGCTTCTTCGCCTTAGCCGGCAAGAGCCTGTACGGCGACGGTGAGACCTCGATTTACAGCAACAGCGCCGGCTCCACAACCTTGACCCAAGACAGCGGGCAGACATTCAGCCTCAATGCCATTGACCTCGGCCCTGTCTTCAGCAATGCCGCCGGCACTTCTTACGCCGGGCCGGTCCTGTTTACCGGCACGAAAGCTGATGGCGCTACGGTGACCCTCACCCAGACCACGACCAGCAGCAAGTTCCAGACGTTCGACTTCACCAACTTCACCGGCTTGAAGTCGCTGACGTTCAGCGGCATTTATTCTCCCTGCGCCGGTGAAACCAGCGTTCCCGAGTTCGACAATGTGGTGGTGACACCCTCCGCTTCCCCCGCCGCCGTTCCCGAGCCGTCCTCGCTGACAGTCATGGGCTTCGCCGCAGTCGGCATTCTCGGCCTGATCCTGCGGACCCGCAAGCGCTCGGCAGCGCCCGCCAAATAACAGTCTTTCCCAATTAAGAACAGCCGCCGTGCATTGCCCGGCGGCTTTTTTGTTTGGGCTTGACATACCTCTAAAATCTTGGTACAATAGTTACATAGAAACAGAGGGTATTAAGTTTGATGCGACGTGAACTTGCCAGCGGCGATCTGCCTGCGCTAATTCTCGCCGTCCTCAGTGACGGCCCCAATCACGGCTACGCGATTGCCCG
The DNA here is from genome assembly GCA_964241935.1 of uncultured Armatimonadales bacterium. Classification (GTDB taxonomy): domain Bacteria; phylum Armatimonadota; class Armatimonadia; order Armatimonadales; family Capsulimonadaceae; genus JANXMY01. Next base: position 2,398 of record CAXSZN010000009.1, on the reverse strand, counting down.
CGCCGTCGAGCGCCTCAGCGACGGCGCACTGCACCTAAAGGAAGGCTCGCTTTACCCCGCCCTGCGCGTTTTAGAACAAGACGGCCTTATTTTAGGAGATTGGCAACAGCAGCCCAAAGGCGCGGCTCGCAAAGTCTACGCCCTGACTGAGACCGGCCACGCCGAGAAAGCCAAGCGTACCCAAGAATTGCACGACTACGCGACGCTTATCCATACCATTTTAGGGAGAACCGGCCATGCACACCCTGCTTGAAGCGTACTTAGAACAAGTCGCCGCCCATTTGTCCGCGCTTCCGCCCAAGCGCCGGAATGAAGAACTGCGCGAAATGCGCCAGCACCTGCTTGATGCCGTGACGGTCAACAAAGAATTGGGGCAGTCGGAAGAAGACGCGGCGGCGAACGCCGTGATGCAGTTCGGAACGCCAGAGGACTTAGGCGGCAATTTGGTGTGGGTATGGAAGCGGGAGCGGATACAAAACAGTCGCAATCTTGCGGGGGCCGCCGTCACCGCCATGGCGGTAATCTGTTTGATCAGCTTCTTGATGAACCAAAGCTGGTTCGACCTCTTTTTGAACACCGCTCTGCCGCGAGCATTTCTTATTTATCTAGGCCGGCATCCGGGCTACGGCATGGACTTCACTCAGGCGATGGTTATGATGATGTTCGGGCTGGCTGGGCTTGCCGCAGGAAGCTTGTTTCCTCAGCGGGCCGTGGGCGGCGTGTGTCTTGGGCTAGGCTTATTTTGGCTTGGCTTTGCGATTGTAGACGGCGTAGGGCAACTCGGAGCGCTCATCAGTGCGGACGGCCTCATTCACGAGGGGCGCGGGGGATGGATGCTCTCAGCAGTGATCGCGGGTTGGCTGGGAAGCCGGTGGCGGACATGGCGAACAGCACGATTAGGTCTAGCAAAGAATTAAGCGGAAGGACTCATCATGCACACTCTGCTCGAAACGTATCTGTCGGAAATCGCCGCGCACCTGGGGCCAATACCTATAAAGCGCCGGAATGAAGAGCTGCGCGAGATGCGGGCGCACTTGGAAAACGCCGCCATCGTCAGCCGTGAGCTAGGGCGGACGGAAGACGAAGCCGCGCAAAACGCCGTGATGCATTTCGGGACGCCGGAGGACCTGGGCAGCAATTTAGTCTGGGCGTGGAAGCGGGAGCGAAAGCTGAACAGACGCAGCTTTTGGGGCGCGGCGGCCTGCACCTCGGCAATCCTTGTGCTAAGCCCATATTTATTTATCACGTTTATCATCAGGCCGTTAGAGCCTATGAATTCAACAAATCCAGCAGATTGGGCTGTGGTGAGGTGGCTGTTGTTTGGCTCCAACCTCGCGTATCCTGTAGCTGCGGGATTGATAAGCGGTGCTTTCTTTTCGAAGCGAGCGATTGCAGGAACAGCGTTAGGGGCAATGTTCTACTTAATTTGTTGCGTAGACGCGTCCTGCCATATGAGTCACGCTTGGCAAAGGTTTGAGGCAGTGCGCTCTTGGTTGTGGTTTATGGCAGAGAGTTCAGCGGCCCCCTGCTTTGCGTGGGCTGGTAGCCAATGGTGGCTCCGACGGATGAAGCAATCACGGCTGGCACGGGGTTAGATTTAAGAACCATGTGTTGAAACACACGGCTACACGGCGCGGACGCCACGAAACACCCGCTTCTGCACTGGCAGACCTGGAAGGCGCGGGGTTCGGAACAATCATAGTGCCGCGAAGCGGTACTTCGTGGCCGAAGGCCGTATAGCCGTGCCATTCATGGCATGGTTCCGAATGGCGTAGTTTCCTACCGATTTCGATGCTCGGCCAGCGCGGCATCAAACCAGGCGACGAAGCCGGGGAAGCGGCGCTCGGCGGTTTCGGCGGGCGCGTCCAAGTTTTCCCAAACCAAGATGGCTTTGCCGGTGCCGTCCGGTCCTTTGTCGAAGCAGGCGACGGCATCTTTGTCTAAGCGCTTGGCGAAGGCGACAAAGCCCTGGTCTGGGAACCGGGCGTCTAAGCGTGCAGTCTGCGCGGCGATTTCCGCGTCTTCCAGCATTTCCCAGGGCGCAATGCTGTCTGGCGCATCTTCAACCGTGAGTTCTTTCGGCTTTTTCTTAAACATGGCAGGCTGTTCGCGGCACAGGCGCAGGTTTCCTGCTTAGGGAGCAAAGCGGAAAGCAAAGCGCCACGGAATGAATTCCGAGGCTTGAAAGGAAACACCGTCGAAGCGACGGAAGATGGGAAGTGACGGAAGATGGGAAGTGACGGAAGACCAAAGGCGCGGGATGTGTCACTCTTGTGTCGCTTCGACACTGTTTTGTTCAGCCTCGGAATTCATTCCGTGGCGTCTTCGGCGGCCTGGTTCGCCGTTTGACTTCTTTTCCCGCCGTGTGCTATAATTTCCGGTGAGGATGCCCTGGTGG
>CAXSZN010000008.1:21445-88938 GCA_964241935.1 uncultured Armatimonadales bacterium | reverse complement strand
TGCACGAACACAACAAAAACTGTCTAACAACAACTGTCTAAACTAGGACACTACCAAAGTTTTTACAACGGGCAATGCCAGTAATCACATCGCCATTTGCCGCTATGACGTATGACACCGCGACGTAGTAGCCGGTTGGGTCTAAACCAACTAAAGATTCTTGTCTTGACGAGCACAGTTTTTTATCATACCATCTATGAATACGGCCACGCGAAGGAACAAACGGATCATACGGTGATGGCATAAAACGCTTCTTCTCAAAGTCGAAGTCGCCAAGGATCGCAAACCAGCAGAACGGCTCGTCAAACGGAACTTCTCCACGCTCCTGCGCTGCATAGAAGTCCTCGCTGAGAAACCACACCTCAGCCAGCCAACCAACTAAAGTGAAACGCCCCACGCGGCGCAAGTATCCAGAGTCAATGCGAAGAAGCGGCATCCCTAACTTTTCGCAGATTGCGTCTTTTAGATTGTCGTTCATAATCGCGGCGACATCAGAAGCATGTCCAGCGCCATCAAACTCTACGGCGAAGGCGGGTGGTTTACCATCCTGTGCTACGACGAAATCAAAATGCGCTTTCAGCGCATAGCTGTATTCATCATTCGTGAGGCCGCTATGACTAATCTCTAAGGCATCCGCAACGCGAACTTTTGGAAAGACTCGCGCCCCGGATCGCAGTGCCGCATCTTGCAGGGCAGCATCAGTTGCTTTTTCATATTCATTGATAAGGATAGGCTTTCTGCGATCCATCGTTTCCTCCCGTTGTTAAATTCCCGCATCGTCGTCCTCGGGTTCGGCGAAGGGCTTGTAGGCGCGGTAGATGGTTTTCCACATGACGTAGCCCATGACCATGTTTTCATCTAAGGCCGGGTTGCCGGAGCCTGCGCCCCGGTCGCCGCCGAAGCGGGTGGCCCAGAATGCGCCGGTGCCGTGGCGGCCGTCGTCCACGCGGGTCCTTAACACGCTTTGGATGAAATGCTCGGTGGCGTCTTTGTTTTCGCTGTCAATGCAGGCGACAATGCCGATCTTCTGGTTGATGACGGTGATGGCTTCTTGGATATTCTTGACTTTGGTCAGAATGCCGACGGGGCCGAAGACTTCGGTGGTGTAGAAGACGTTATCTTTGCCGACGTTTTCAATCAGCGTAAACGGGACGTAGCAGCCTTCGGCGGCGAGAGCGTCGGGGACCGGCACTTGATGGCGGATCGATGCGCCTTCATTTACAGACTGGGAGATGAGGCCCAGCACACGCGCCTGCTGCTCTTCGGACACGAGCGGCGGCAGGGAGTAGAGGCCGGGGGTCTTGTCGGCGTCGGCCATCTCGGCGGAAGAACCGTCGCCAACCCGAATGCCTTTTGTTTCCTCAATGGCAGCGGCGACAAACGCTTCGTACACGCTTTCGTCGCAGAAAACTTCCTGGATAGACGTGCAGCGCTGGCCGCCGGTGATGGTCTTGCCATACACGAAGTTCTTGGCGGCTCTTTGGATGTCCGCGTCTTTGTGGACATAAAAGATGTTGATGCCGCCGACTTCCTTCATCACGCGCTTGCCGAGGCCGCTGGCAGCGGCGTCTACCGCGTCGCCGACGGCTTTAGACCCCGTAAACGACAGGCACTTGACGACGGGGTGCGAGATGAGCGCCTGGCCGGGACCGACATCGCCGCTCACCATGCTGAAGGTGCCGGGCGGAACTGTGACGCCGAGTTTTTCTTTGGCCCAAGTGAAGCACTCGTCTAAAGCTGCGGCGATGGCCTGCGAGGATTCGGGGATCAGATGGGACGGCTTCCAGACGACAGTGTTGCCGACAACAAGCGCCGCCACAATCTGGGCAATGGGAATCGCCACAGGGAAGTTGAACGGGGTGATAATCGCCGCGACGCCGCGCGGCTCTAGGCGCGACTCCATCACGACGCCGTCAATGTTCTTTTGGTACGTCTCGCCTTTCAGGGACAAGCCCTGCGGTGCGACACATTCCACCACGCCGATCGCTTCGTCGAGGTCTAATTTGTTGTCAAAAAGCGTTTTGCCCATTTCGCGGGCCATCGTCTGCTGGAAATCTTCAAACTGAGCATACAAAATCTGGGCCAGATGCAGGAAGATCTTGGTCTTCATGTTCCCGCTGACTGCCCGCCAGGCCGGAAACGCGGCATCCGCAGCCAGCATGGCTTCGTTCACTTCGGCATCCGTGGCTTCCGGGACATAGCCGAGCACTTCCGTCTTATGCGCCGGATTGATGTTGGGCAGGAACGACGCCGTCTCGGAGTCGCGCCACTGGCCGCTGATGTAAATTTGATACTGCTGCTTGGAGTTGAGTTTTGGAGAGAACATAATAAGATAAGGGGCCTTTCTGGTAAATAGCGTAGGGTCACGGGACAAACACAGACAATGCGCTTGGGATAATGCGTATGGTTACCGGCGTCTCGCCGAACGTCTCGCCGTCCAACTGGCCGGAAATCGGCGGGTCGGACGAGAGCGTGATGGTGCGGGCGCGGTAATAGCGTATACTCGGGTCACGCAGATGACGGCGGGCCAGCACGGATACCATCTGCGACGCGAACCCAACCCGGTCCATTCCAAGTCCGATTCGCGGACGCTCAAAAACGCAGATGTCCAGCCAGCCGTCGTCGGGCGCGGCAAAGGGCGCAAGCTTGATCTGCCGGTAGGCATACGACGCGGCATTGGCGGCGACGACTAGAAACGCTTCCGCGCGTACCGTTTCGCCGTCCAGCGTCAGCGTAATCGCCGTGCTGCGGTACTTCGCCAGCGCTCCAAGCGTCGCAAACGCATACGCCGCCGGGCCGATGAGGTCTTTGACCGGTCCCAGAACTTCCCGCACGACAACGGCGTCAAAGCCGAAGCCGGCCATCAGCACAAAATAGCGCGTTCCCGCTTGTCCCAGGTCCAGCCGCCGCGTTTTGCCGGCCCGCAGCAAAGCCGCGACGGCATTCAAGTCATCTGTGGCCGGCAATCCGATTTCCGACGCCAAGACGTTCTGCGTTCCCAGCGGCACGAGGCCAAGCGGCAGCGGACCCGACGCACCCGGCGCAGTCATCAGGCCGTTGATGACCTCGTTGACCGTGCCGTCGCCGCCGGCCACCAGCAGGGCGTCAAAGCCCTCCTTTGCCGCCGCCTGTGCCGCCGCTTCGGCGTCCCCGACCTTCTGCGTCTCGAACACCCGGCCTATCAGGGGTTTCAACGCGATGTTCAGAGCCGAAAGCGCTTCCCGCGGCTTCCCCTGCCCCGCCGCCGGGTTGACAACAAGAAGCGCGTTCATAAAAGTCGTCTCATACCATCTTTGCTTCGCAGCATATCACTCATTGTAGCACACATGCAAAAAAATCAAATCGCAGGCCGGTATACTGACTGTATGCCGCTGCCGCAAACAGTTGTTGTCCTGCCGGAGTGGGTACAGGCGCAAAATCCAAGCCTCTGGCTCACGCCAGGCGAAAGGGAAGTTTATGCGGCGTGGACATCGGAGAAGCGTCAATCTGAGTGGCTGGCGGGCCGCCTGGCAGCGAAGAAGCTGCTTTGGGAGGAGTTCGGCATCAGACCCTTAGACTGGCAAGTGGGACGCGACGGGGTCGCTCCCGCGATTGCCGGCTGCGAAATGCCTGACTTTGCCCTGTCTTTGTCGCACAGCGACGGATTTGGGGCGGCGACCGTTTCCAACACAGGCACCGAAGGCAGTGCCGGAATAGACATTCAGCGTGTGCGTCCCGTGCATCCCGGCCTTTGCGCCCGCGTGTTTACAGCGCACGAGCGGCGGCAAATCACCGAGCAGTTCGGCTCTGAAGACAGTGCCGACGGGCTGCTGCTGTTCTGGGCGCTCAAAGAAGCCGCGATTAAAGCGCGGCGGCGGGCTTGGGGCCGGTCTTTGCAGCAGATTGAAGTGCATCTCGGCGAGCCGGGCTTCAGCGAAGTGGTGATCAAAAACGGGGCGGCGTATCGGGGGCAGTTCGTGCGGGTTGACGCGTGGTGGCTTGCGCGGGTCGTGAGGCCAGTAGAAACCCACCCCGCCGCAAGCGGCGACCCTCCCGGAACCCGAAGGTGAAGAGTTTCAGGCAAGTCTCAGGCGAATGCGTTTGTCTTCTGGTCACTGCTCCTCACCTTCGGGTTCCGGGAGGGTCGCCGCTTGCGGCGGGGTGGGTTTCTGCATCCCGCCGCCAGAGCATCTGGAGGCCCATGACGACAAGAAGCAGACCAAACACTACGACAAGCGCCTGATCGCTGAAGCGAGTGACGGCGAGGAGCGCCCCAGTCAGCGCCCCAAAGACCGCGCCTGCCGACAGCCAGGTCGCCGACTGCGGCTCGATGTCGCCGCGCCGGACATACACCAGCAGCGGCGGCAGCCCCGCCACCGCCAGCACCACGAGCGCTGTTCCCTGCGCGACATGCGGCGGCAGGCCGAGGCCGTAAATCATCACCGGGACAATCAAAACGCCGCCCAGGCTAACCACGCGGCTGATCAAGCCAACTCCTGCCGCCAGGATCGCGGACAGCTCGTAAAACTCAATGCCGCGTGAGGTGATAGCAGAAGGCAGATGCGGCGGGTGCAGAAATCCCAAGCCGGATGCCAGCATTGCCAGCCCGCCGGCAGCAACAAGCGCTCCCCAGAGCAGCGGCAGGCGCTCTAGATTTGGGCGCGACAAAAGCAGCCGCTCCGCAATCACTGCGCCGAGAGTCTGAAACGCAAACAGCGACAGTGCCAGCCCGAGCCGCACGTCGCCGTGCTGGGCATAGGATAAAATGCCGGCCAGCGCGGCAAAAAACGTCAATGTCAGCCCGACTCCGACTGCCCGAGCCGGGCGCAGGCCGAGCAAACGGCGCACAGTCGGCACACCAAAGACGCTGCCGGAGACGGCGGACAGGCCGGTGAGGAGGCCGAGCGGCAGGCCGAACAAAAACAAAAACACGTTTTTCAGGTACGATAAGTCAGGCCGGGCCATGCCGCCAGTATACCAGAATTATGCGCTGCCAACTTATTTCTTATCCTTACCCTGTGCCCTATGCCGAAGCGCTTGCCCGGCAGTACGCACTCGCAGAGAAGCGCGGGCGCGGCGAAATCCCCGACACCCTCCTGCTGCTGGAACATCCGCCGACCATCACGCTCGGGCGGCGGACACAAGAGGCCGACCTGCTTGAAAGTGAAGCGGCGCTGAGAGAATTAGGCTTTGCTGTGGAGCGTGTGGACCGGGGCGGTGAAATCACCTACCACGGGCCGGGACAGCTTGTCGGCTATCCCATACTCGACCTGCGGCAGCACGGATCAGACCTGCATCGGTATCTGCGCGATTTAGAAGAAGTGCTGATCCAAACTATCGCGGCGTTTGGGCTGGCGGGCGAGCGCGTGCCGGGCCGAACCGGGGTTTGGGTTCAAGACCGCAAGATCGCCGCCATTGGCATCAAAGTCTCTCGGTGGGTCTCGCTGCACGGGTTCGCCCTGAACATGACGACCGATTTGAGGCCGTTCCGCGAGTATTTTGTTCCCTGCGGCATTGCCGACAAAGACGTTTCTTCGTTGTCGGAGATGCTGCGGGACGCTGCCCCGACGCGGGCTGAAGTGGAAGAAATTCTGACGGCACAATTTTCGAAGATCTTCGGGGTTGACTTTTTTTGTTAGCCGCCGTATAATATGGAGGCAGATAAGTTAGAAACAAATGAACAAAGAAGTTTTCGTCCCAAAATACTATCCCAAAGGCGAGGTGCTCCGCAAAGTCGCGGAACGCTACGCGAGTGTTGATGCCGAGGCGATGGAGATTATCATCCGCATCAAGCAGCTTTCAGTCGGAGATGAGTGCGCGTTTCAGGAAGCGCTTGGGCCTTACGGCCTGTCGGAAGGACGGTTCTATGTCCTGTGCTGCCTCTTCTCAGAAGAAATTGTCGGGCATAAAGACCCGAGTCCGTCGGAGATCGCCGAACAGCTAGGGGTCACCCGCGCGACTATTACCGGTCTGCTGGACGGACTGGAACGAGACGGTTTTTTGGAGCGCCATCATGACGCCAAAGACCGGCGGGCGCTCACGATCCATCTGACCGGCAAGGGACGCGGCGTAATGGATCGGTTTATCCCCGAGCAGTTCCCGCGCATTAAAGCGCTCGTATTCCAGCTCAGTCCCGAGGACAAGCGGACGCTCATAACGCTGCTGGCAAAGCTTCAAGCATAGCATTGCTGAAGACCCCGCCACGCACAAACTTGGGTAAACTTAGTTAGCCGGCAGATAGTCAGACGCCAAACATTCAGGAGATTAATCATGAGCGACACACTTCAGCACCGGGACCGGCGGCAGATGCCTTCCGCGCCAAGCGCACTTCCCCCGCCTGAGCCAGCGCAGCAGACGCCGCCCTCCGCGCTGACAGGAGCGGCAGCCGTCGCGGATGCGCTGAACCACCGTTATCGCTGGATGATTCTCGTCGGCCTCATTTTAGCCGCCGCGATGGAAGTGCTGGATACAACCATCGTCAATGTCTCACTGCCGCAGATGGCGGGCAACCTCAGCACGACAACGCAGGAAATCGCCTGGGTTTCCACCGGGTACATTTTGTCCAATGTCGTCGTGCTGCCGATGACGGCGTTTTTAAATATGCTGTTTGGCCGGCGCAACTACCTGACCGGGTCCATTGTGCTGTTCACAGCCGCGTCGTTCTTTTGCGGCACATCGCATGGCCTGGGCGAGCTTGTCTTCTGGCGCGTTCTGCAGGGCGCAGGCGGCGCGGCGCTGATTTCCACGGCACAGGCGACACTGGTTCAAGTCTTTTCGCCCAAAGAGCAGGCAATTGTTCAGCCGGTCTTTCTGCTGGGCCTGGTCGTCTTCCCTACCCTGGGGCCGGCGCTCGGCGGCTGGATTACCGACGCGATAAGCTGGAACTGGTGCTTTTTTATCAATGTCCCAATGGGTCTTTTGTCGGGCGGCCTGGTCTTCTTTCTGCTGCGCGACACAGAGCCGGCGAAGCGCGACGTGCCGATTGACTGGGCCGGGATTGGGCTGCTGGCAACGGGGCTGGCGACTTTGCAGTATGTGCTGGAAGAAGGCGAGCAGGATGACTGGTTCAGCAGCCCCATTATTTTACGTCTGGCCCTGCTTTCAGCGGTGACCCTGACGGCGCTGGTGCTTTGGGAGCTTTCGCCGAAGAACAAAGCGCCGGTCGTGGCCCTGCGCGTCCTCAAGAACCGCTCGCTGTCGGCGGGAATTACGCTCTTTGTCGCTGTTGGCTTTGGCCTCTACGGGGTCAACTACTTGTATCCCCTTCTGGCCCAGCAGCTTCAAGGGCTGTCGCCGCTACAAAGCGGCGTGTCTTTGCTGCCGGGCGGATTTGCCAGCTTGTTCAGCATCACGCTCTGCGCGGTCATCAGCTCCAATCCCAAATCCACAATAGACGCGCGGCTGCTGACGTTTGTCGGCATTATGCTTTCTATCGGCGGCATGTGGGGACTGGCGCATCTAAACTCGGAGTCCGGTCTGCCGAACACGTTCTGGCCGCTTCTGATTCGCGGCATGTCCCTGGGCTTTTTGTTTATTCCTGCCAACACGCTTGCCATCGGCAGCTTGTCCAAAGACGAAGTCAATCAAGGCACAGGCCTTTTGGGCCTGGCGCGTCAGCTTGGCGGCTCGGTCGGGATCGCAATACTGGCGACATACTTTCAAAATCAGCAGCATATCAACCGGGCAAACTTGGTCGGCTACCTGACGCCCAGCCATGTGGCCTACACGGACCGCGTGTCCGGCTTAATCGGCACTTTAGTCGGCGGCGGTTACAGCCCGGCGGACGCGCAGGCAGGAGCGCTCGGAATAGTCGAACAGACGCTGACCCGGCAGGTCGCCGCTATGAGCTACAATGACTCGTTTTTTCTGCTCATGCTGATCAGTGCGGCGATGGTGCCGACTTTGCTGCTGCTGAACAAGCCCAAAGCGGGCGCGGCTCCGGCAGCGATACATTAAGAAAACCGCAGGGAGGAAAACAATGACGCACAATTTGACAGTTCTCGAAACAGAGTTTCAGGCGGCAAAATTGCGGCTGCAAGCCGCGCAGCAGGAACAACTGGAAGCCGCCGCTGAGTTTCTCACAGTCCGCGCCGCCCTGCGGCAGAGGCTGGAAACGGTGTGGCCTGCTCCCTGCCCCTGCGAAGCGAAAGCCCAAAGCGAAAGCCGCCAAGCGCAATCTGCTTCGCGATAAGCAGCCCCTTTGAGACGTTCCGCAGCGATTTGGGTATGATAAGCGCACGAAGCGCAATTTGCGGAGGAGATATTATGACACAAGCTGTTCGCTTTCACGAACTTGGCGGCCCGGAAGTGCTGGGCCTTGAAGAAGTCAGCGTCCGGGAGCCGGGGCAGGACGAAGTCGCGCTCAAAGTGGAAGCCGTTGGCCTCAACCGCGCGGAAAGCATGTACTTTCACGGACAGTATTTTGAGCAGCCGCAGCTTCCCGCCGGCCTCGGGTACGAAGCCGTTGGAGTCGTTACCGCCGTCGGTCCCGGCGTCGACTCCAGCCTCATCGGCCAGAAGTTCGGCACCATCCCCGGCTACTCGATGAACAAGTACCCGGTGCTTGCCGAAGAGGCTGTCGTCCCCGCAAGTGTGCTGGCCGCGCTTCCCCCTGCTCTTTCAGCGGTTGAAGGCGCAGCGGTCTGGATGCAGTACTGCACGGCTTACGGGGCGCTTGTCCCCCTCGGCCATGTTGGCCCCGGCGACTTTGTCATCCTCACGGCGGCGTCGTCAAGTGTTGGACTGGCCGCGATCCAGATTGTAAAGGCCGAAGGCGCGACGGCGATTGCGACAACGCGCACTTCCACCAAGAAGCAGCAATTACTGGATTTGGGTGCCGATTATGTGATCGCGACGCAGGAAGAAGACCTGCCTGCCCGTGTCAGCGAAATCACCGGCGGCAAGGGAGCGCGTGTCGTGTTCGACCCCGTCGGCGGCGATTACGTCAACACGCTGGCCCAGGCAACGGCAGTCGAAGGCACTATTTATCTTTACGGCGGTCTTTCCGGCCAGCCGACTGCGTACCCAATGTTCGCCTTTATGAAGGCGGTCGCTCTTACCGGATACACATTCGGCGTGCTGCGTGATACGCCGGAGCGCTGGGAAGCGATGAAAACGTATATCTACGACAAGCTGGCCGACGGCACGTTCAAGCCGAAAGTAGACCGTACCTTTCCGCTTGCCGAAGCCGCAGACGCTTATCGGTATCTGGAAAGCAATGCTCAGGTCGGCAAGATCGTCATTACGATATAAAACTCATGGACAACACACCCTCTGATAATGCCGTGCTTGCGCCGTATGCGCCTTATGTTGAACGCGCCCGCGAGCTTTTTGTGCGAGAGCCGACAAATCCTATTTTGACGCCGAGCGATATGCCGTTTCCCTGCAAAGCCGTCTGCAACCCGGCGGCGCACATTGTAGACGGCGAAGTGCTGCTGCTGCTCCGGGTCATCAGCCACGAAGACAAGTCGTACCTGCATGTCGCCCGCTCCGCCGACGGCACCAGCGGCTGGCGTGTTGAACCGACCCCCCTGCTGTCCCCGGATGAAGGCGCAGATTGGTACGACAACTGGGGCTGCGAAGACCCGCGCATCACCTATGTCAAGGAACGCGGCGAGTATGTGATCACTTATGTCGGCTACTCCCGCTACGGCGCGGGGGTGTGCCTGGCGACCACGCAGGATTTTCAGTCGGTGACGCGGCTCGGCATGGTCATTCATCCATACAACAAAGACGCCGTGCTGTTCCCGCGAAAGATCGGCGGCAAGTACCGGATGCTGCACCGACCGACATCGGGGCCGCTGGAAAACATCTGGATCTCGGAGAGTGATGATCTGATCCACTGGGGCAGTCCGCGCTGCGTCCTAGAGGAAGCCGAAGCGCCCGGCTGGGACAGCGGCAAAGTCGGCGCCGGCCCGCCGCCGCTGGAAACGCATGACGGCTGGTTTTTGATCTTTCATGGGGTCATGCAGGTCGGTAATAGCTGGGAATACCGGTTCGGCCTGGCGCTTCTGGACAAGGAAAAACCGAACCTGCTGCTCCGGCGCTGGCCGGAGTGGGTCTTTGGGCCGCAGGAGCCGTATGAGATGCGCCCTGAAAACCCCGGTGTCGTGTTCCCAACCGGCCTGGTCATCAAAGATGACCGTCTTTTTGTTTATTACGGGGCTGCCGACACTACCGTCGCCCTAGCGACTGCGGAACTCGGCGTGCTGCGCCAGTTCCGGCAGGCTTTGCCGCCGGCGCTTTAGGCATTTGGAGAAAAAAGATGAGCGAGCAGGAACAAGACCTCGCTGAGAAGGTCGCACTTTCCAGAAAGAATTACGAAATTGCGGTGGCAATCGGTGACCAAATCAAACGCGCAGGAGTGAAGATTGATGACCTCCAGGTGGCTGTGGCCGGCGGCAAAGTCTTCCTTTCCGGCATCACGACGCAGGAATCGGAGATTACGAAAGCCGCACAGATCGCAAGCAAGTATCCCGGCACCCAGGGCGGCAGCGTCGGAATTACGCTGATCACCGAAGAGCAGTACCAAGAGTGGCTGCGCCAAAAGGCAGACGAAGAGTAAAGAAGCCGAAAGAAACGGGTATACTGACGCTATGAAGGTTCGGGTGACAATGAATGTCGCGGGGCGGCAGGTAGACGAAACACTGACCGGCCCGGATGCAGACAACGTCTTGGCACAGGCCAAAGCCCAGGTGACAAAAGAGCTTGGCTGGAAAGGTCTATTCTTGAATGCCCTGACGCCGCTGGCTTTCGCCCAAAAAGCTGTCGAGCTATATAACAGCGCGCACAAAACGACATACGCCGTGCCGAAAAGCGCCGATGAGTTTTTTCAGCTAGGCCAGGACCTCGGCTATATCACGATGCTTCCAGAATAGCCGCTCCCATACAGCGTTCAAGCGAAGGCTGACTATCAACGCGGGTTAATTTTATGGACGAAAACTCTGGACGCTTTGATCCAGAAGCCCTCTATGCCGCACTTGACGAGCAGCGTCTGGCCCGCAGGATGTCGTGGCGACAGGTCGCTGCGGAGATTGGTGTCAGCCCATCAACCCTGACCCGGACGAAGCAGGGCGGACGCATGGAAGTGGACGGGATGCTGGCGATGGTCCGGTGGCTGGGGCGCAGCGCCGAAAGCTTTACACGCAGGGCAGTCCGCGAGCAGCCGGACGTTTTTGCGAATTGACGTTCCGCCGTAATTTAGCAGACGAGAACCGCTATGGTAAACTATGATGACATTCCTTTGTTTCCGCTGCATGTTGTCTTGTTCCCGGACATGCCCCTTCCCCTGCATATCTTTGAGCCGCGCTACCGGGAGATGATCCTGCGCTGCCGCGAAGAAAAGTCGCCGTTCGGCATCACGCTCATACAGAGCGGCGCGGATATTGGCGCGGAGGCCGTGCCGCGCTCGGTCGGCACGCTGGCTCGGATCGCGCAGTACGAAGAGATGGAAGATGGACGGATGAACATTCTCGTCTTCGGCGAGTCCCGGTTTCGGATCACGCGGACGCTTCACGACAAGCCGTACCTTTCGGCAGCGGTGAGCCTTATTGAAGAAGAGCCGACAGATGCCGAGGCGCTTCAGCCGGACTTTGACGCAGTTGCGTCTCTTTTTCGCGCTTACCTCCAGTCGCTGTTTGCGATGAGCGGGCGCACACTCAGCACACTCCAGCTTCCCCAGGACGCTGAGTATTTGTCTTATGCGGTTGCCAGTGTCCTGCAGGTTCCGCCGCACGAAAAACAGGCGCTTCTGGAAATGACCAGAACCGAGCAGCGCTTGCAGTGTGAAATCGAGATTCTCAGCACCGAAATTGAAGCGCAGGATACCCTGCAATCGGTTGTCGGCGGCCTCAGTGTCCCGGTGGACACACAGGAGCTTGGCAAGTTGGCATCGCTCAACTAAGCTTCTTAGAAAGCGGTCAGTTTTGCCCGCGAAACGCTATGTGATTATTGGAGCCGGTGCGTCCGGCCTCAGCCTGTGTCATGCTCTCATTCAGCGCGGCGTCACCGATGACATCGTTGTTTTAGACCAAAAGACAGCTTTTACGGACGACCGGACTTGGTGCTTCTGGGAGACCGCACCCCACCCGTACCGCCACCTTGCGTCTTTCTGCTGGCCGCGCTGGGACGTAATCACAGAAGATGGTCCTGCCTCTCAAACATCCGTTCGCGGCGGCTACGCCTGCCTGCGCGGCATTGACTTTTACAACTATCTCGCAAAGATTACCCGCAGCGCTCCGAACGTCACGCTCAAGCTTGGCTGCCCGGTCCAAAGCCTTCAACAGACTTCCGGCAGCGTCTGCGTCACGGCCGGAGGCGAAGATTGGGACGCGGACGCAGTTTTTGACAGCCGCCCCCGTCCAGTTTCTCCCGGCGGTCTTTCGTTCTCCCAGCGCTTCTTCGGTCAGTTCCTCCGCACTGCGGCTCCCGTGTTCAATCCGTCATGCTGCACACTGATGGACTTTCGGGTTTCTCAGCAGTTTGGGCTGCATTTCGTCTATGTGCTGCCGTTTTCGCCGACGGAAGCGCTGGTCGAGAACACTTACATTCAGCCTATCGGAGCCGGCAAGATTACTGCGGAGCAGCACCGGCAGGAAATCCATGCTTATCTTATAGACGCATATTCTGTGGACGGTTTTGACGTTCAGCGGGAAGAAGCCGGCGCGATTCCAATGACGACCCAGCCGTTCCCGAAGCGCGACGGGCGCATCTTCTTCATTGGCACCGCCGGGGGTTGTTCCAAGCCGTCGAGCGGCTACACGTTTACCCGCATTCAGGAGCAGTGCCGGCAGATTGCGGACGCGGTCCAAACAGGAACGCTGGAGAGCTTCCGAGAAACGCCGACTTCCTGGCGTTATCAGTTTTTTGACACCGTCTTTTTGCAGGCGCTGCAGGACAATCCCGGTGCGTTTCCCGGCTACTTCCACCGGCTGTTTACCCGTGTGCCGCCGGACACGCTGACGGCTTTTCTTTCGGAGGCCAGCACATGGACCGGCGATCTTCCAATCATTCGCGCCCTCCCGCTCCGGCCGTTCCTCTCGGCGGCGCTGCGGGCGGCCCCTCTGCTGCTTCCGCCGCGCCGTGCCGGTCGGCGGCCACCGCGCCTCTCCGCGCCTGGCTGACCCTTCCTGTCTGGCTGATTTTGGCCGCCGTCCTCGTGTTCTCGTGCGTCTTCCCTGCCCTTGCGGTTCGCTGGCAGTTTTGGCCGTTCGTGGCGGGTATGGTTATCTTAGGCTTGCCGCACGGCGCTTTAGACCATCTCGCGCCGCTGTTTATCCTGCACAAGCGCCTTACGCCCCGTTACTTGGTCCTATTCGTTCTCGGCTACGTCGCGCTTGTCATTGTCTATTTAGTCTTCTGGCATCTTTTTCCACTCCCGGCTTTGGCCGTCTTTTTGATCTGTTCGTGGCTGCACTGGGGTCAAGGAGACGCTTACTTTTTGCGGGTGTTCGACGCACAGCCTGCACCGCGCTCTCGCGGCGGACGCTTTTTGATCTGGGCGGTGCGCGGCGGCCTGCCGATCCTGCTGCCGCCGCTTGCCCATCCGCAGGCATTCGCGCAAGTCGCAGGCGGCATTTTAAGCTGGTACGGGAGCAAGGCAGACTGGGCGCTGACCGGGCTGGAGCGCGACGCCGGGCTGTCCGTGCTGGCTCTGGCATTTGGGGCGTATCTCTGGCAGTCCTGGCACCTGAGCAGAAGCGGGTTTTGGCAAGACGCCGGGGAAGTCACGCTGCTGGGAGTTTACTTTTTAGTCGTGCCGGCAATTTTAGCGGTGGGAATTTATTTTTGCGTGTGGCACTCGGCCCGGCATATCGCCCGCCTGATGCTGCTGGACGATGCCGACCGAACGCCGCTTGCACTTGGGCAGATCGGGCGCTGCGTGCTGCACTCGGCGGCGCAGGCCCTGCCGATGACTTTGGGCGCTTTGGGGTTTCTGGCCGGCTTGTTCTGGTGGCAGGGCCGAACGCACGTCAGCGTGGGCAGCTTTGTGTTTCTTTACTTGTCGCTGATTGCCGCGCTGACATTTCCGCACTTTTTGCTGGTCTTATGGATGGACCGGGAAGAGTTCCGCCAGGACAGTGGCGACCCCGTCGTCATCGGCGGGCGGCGCGACTCTTTGGGCGACCCACTTTAGCTCGTCCTTCCCGCTTTCCATCGCCACTCCCATGCCGGCCCATTTCACCATCGGCAGGTCGTTGAACGAATCGCCGAACGCCGCACATTCGTCCGCCGTGAAGCCGAGGCGCGACGCCGTTTCGGCAAGCGCCCGTCCTTTGCTGACATCCGGGTCCATGAACTCCAGATACTCGTCTTCGGTTTTCGTGATATAGAGCGTCTTCCCGAACACGCCCTGGAAGTAGGTCAGCAGCCTGTTCGTCGTTTCGGGCGTGTCTATTAAAAGCAATTTTGTCGGACGCTGCCCGTCCAACTGACTCAAATCTCCCATGATATGCGCGACTGTTCCGGTGCGCTTCTCGTAAATATCCACCCATTTCGTGTTGTCCCGGACATAAAGCTCGTCATTCAAGTAGTAGTTCAGGTGATAGCCGTTCGCCGCGCAGTACCGGGTAATCTGCGCCGCCGCGTCCGCCGGAAGCGGCTGATGGAACCACAGGTCTCCGCCGTGGGTGCGGATCATCGCGCCGTTATAGGCGATAATCGGCGCCCCTAATGGCAAATCCAATTGCGCGGCGAACTTGTCAATCGTCCCCCATTGCCGCCCCGACGCCAGCACGATCTGCGCCCCGTTGCGGACAGCTTCTCGCACCCCCGCGGCATTGCCCTCCGTGATGCCATGTGTCCCGCTATGCAGCAGCGTTCCATCTAAATCAATCGCGGCGAGTTTATAAGTCATAGGTATCCATTATGGTTTCGTTTGCGGCTGGTACATTTGCTTAAGCGGAGCTTCGTAGACAGCAAGAGGGCCGAGGCCGACAGACGCCCGGCGCTGATCTACATGGGCAGGGTCTTCAACAGGAACATTCCACTGCGTCCCATAAACCTGCGGCTTGTGTTCGCCGGTGCGAATCCGGTCAATGAGATAAGCAACATCGTTCGGCATCGCCTGCCCCTGCTTCACGGCGTCCTCAATCAGCGGCAGACAGCGCTTTTGGAACGCTCTGTCGCTATCAGAATGCTGAACAATATCAAAAGCAGTGCCTTCGCCGTCCGTACCAACAAGATCAAAGCCAGGCCAGCCGCACCGCTGGATAATCTGCTTGAGCCGCGCTCGATCCGCCGCATCTACTTGGCCCATTTGCGCGATGATCACGCGGTTCTTCCGATTTGCGAAGTAAGTATTTCGTATCCCTTGATCTCGGTCATTCAGCAAAGATAGTGTCTGCACCAGTGGCGTATCAGCCATGTCGGTCAGCCGCCATTGTCCCTGCGTGTTCCGCCATTCTTCCTGAGTCACTTTCGCGGAGAAATAGGGAGGAAGCAGCAAGAGCGAAGGCTTGGGATATATCCAGACGATGCGGCGAATGACTACCGCATCCGCAGTGTCGCCGTGAATGACAAGCGACTTGAGGCGTGTCTTCGCTGCCGCAGACGCCGTGCCGTCAAAATCGTCTTTCAGCTCCGCCTGGAACTGCATCGGGGTCAGCGCGGCATTCCATTTGACGCGCTTGAAATCAGGGGCGAGGAAGGCCAGGATGGCTGGGACATCGCGCCGGGAGTAGGCGGCGTCCAGGCGAGCATAAGCAGCGCGGAGCTGCTGGTCCGGGCTGCCGGCGGCAGGGAGGGAGATGAGCAGGAGCGGCAGAAGCAGGAGCCACGGAATAAATTCCGAGGCTGAGAAATGCACACCGTCGCGGCGACGGAAGACCATTCGGCACTCTTTCTTGTGTCGCTTCGACACTGGGCACTTCTCAGCCTCGGAATTTATTCCGTGGCAAATTACTCTGCGGTGTTGCTTTATCATAGACAACGGGTCAAAACAGCGTGGATTTTGGCTCGGCTTTGGCGGTCTTGGCTTTGTCGCGAGCGGCGATCAAATCATCAATCAGCGTCTGGCGGGACTGGTCGTAGGCTTCGCCTTCCTGGCGCAGAATGTAGGCGGGATGGAGTGCCGCCATCGCATAGCGGACGTAGCGGCTCTCAAACCACTGCCCGCGCTCCTGGGTCATTTTGAAGTTTTTGTGGATAATCGCATTTGCGGCGGGTGCGCCGAGGCAGAGGATGACAAGCGGCTGGATTGTCGCGATCTGCTTGTCCAGCCAGAGCGAAACGCAGGTGGAGGCTTCGTCGGCGCGAGGCGGCCGGTTTTTAATCTTGCCTGCTTCGACAAGCGTCGGGCGGCACTTGACGACGTTTGTGATGTAGATATGCTTGCGGAGCATTCCGGCTTCGCGCAGACATTCGTCCAGCAGCTTGCCGGCGCGGCCGATAAACGGCAGGCCGGTGGCGTCTTCGTTGGCGCCCGGCCCTTCGCCGATCAGCATCAGCGGGCTGTCGGCATTGCCATCCCCAAAAACAACTTTCGTTCGTGTCTCAGACAGATCACAGGCCGGGCAGACACTGGCCTCCGCCGCCATCTCTAAAATTACTCGTGATCTTTCGCTCGCCGCTTGCTGTTCGTCCGCCATTTCGTTCTTCCCAGTTTAAGTTTTAGCTTCCCCAAGCATGACGCAGGAGAACGCAGGAATGCTCTAACGCATCCGGCATGACTTTGACATCGGTCAGGACCGGCATGAAATTCGTGTCACCGTTCCAGCGCGGGACAACGTGCAGGTGCAGATGGTCTGCAATGCCGGCTCCGGCAGCGACGCCCAAGTTCATGCCCAGATTGAAGCCTTCCGGGTGCATCGCTTTCAGAAGCGCGGCTTGTGCGGTTTTCGCGAGTGTCAGCAGCTCCAAAAACGCGGCGTCGTCTAACTCGCTCAGGTTTGCGGTGTGCCGGTAGGGTACGACCATCAAATGCCCGTTGTTGTAAGGAAACTTGTTGAGGATGACAAATGCTGACGTGCCGCGATGCACGATAAGATTTTGGACATCGTCCGCTGAAGCCGCCGCGTCGCAGAAGACGCAGCCTGTCGCACTTTTCGGCTTCTCGGGCTGCTCGATGTAGGCCATGCGCCACGGCGCGTAAAGTCGTTCCATGCTGTTCTTTTCTGAAAGCGGAATACCCAAAAACAAAAATCTTCCGCAAGGCATAGGCAATGCGGAAGATAAAAATGCGAAAAGTGACCCTACGCAGAATCGAACTGCGATTTACGCCGTGAGAGGGCGCTGTCCTGACCGTTAAACGATAGGGCCGTAAGCGGGAACGCGCCCGGCAGCGGCCTTTTGCGTTCCAAGAGGTATAATACCCAAAAGACAATGAATTGTCAACAAGAATCAAGAAGAGAATGTCTTTGAGGTGCGCCTGTGGCGAAGCGGAAACGGTACGACGATGTCATGCTGCTGGCAGCCGGTGAGGAAGTGCCGGGGCATCAAACGCAATACATCATAGACAGCGTGGTCGGGCTGGGCGCTTACGGCGCGGTGTATCAAGCCCGTGACCCCCAGGCGGTAGGCAGGCAGATCGCGCTGAAAGAATTCTTTCCGGCGCGGCATCCTCGCGACCAGGCGCCGCTGCAGGCACTTTTTGACCGCGAGCGGACGGTCGGGATGCAGGCAAGCCCGCACCCGCTGATGCCGACATTTTATGAGGCGTTCCAAAGCGACGGCCATTATTATATCGCTCAGGAGTTCATCGTCGGGGCGACGCTTGACGATATTATCGCTCGCCGTCATCCTTTGCCCCGGCTCTGGACGCTGAAGTGGTCGGTCAGCCTGTGCGACGCGCTGGCATTTCTGCATTCCCGCCAGATTGTCCACCATGATCTTAAGCCTGCGAATATACGGATTACGCCGCAGGGCCATCTGACATTGCTGGACTTCGGGGCCGCCCAGTATTTCGGCGCGGGTCATGAGAACGATGCGCCGGTCGAGCTATACGGCACGGAAGGCTACCTGCCGCCGGAGCTTGAAGCGGACGGCAAGTGGATCGCCGATGTCCGCACGGACATTTTCGCCATGGGGTGCATTCTCTACGAAATGGTCGCGGGCGCAGCTCCCGATCAGGAGATGATCAATCAGCGCTCGATGTACATCACGAACTCACTGATCCAGCAGCCGAACGCCGACCTGAATTTGGCCCGGCTGATCAACAAAGCCATCTCCTACAATACCGAGTACCGGTATGCCAGCGCAGGGGAATTTTTGCGGGAGCTGCGCGAAATCGCCCCGCCGGTGCTGCTGGTCAACCGCAAGCATCTGCGCTACGGCGAAGTGCCGAGCGGGCGGCTCGCGTCGCCCATGACGGTCTCATTTTACAACGCCGGCGGGGGGCAGATCAGCGGCGAGATCAAATCCCGTGCTTCCTGGATCTCCGTGTCAAGCAACCGGTTCATCGGCAACGAGAACGAGATCACGGTGCGGGTTGATCCTGCCAAGACGAACGAGCGCGGCAGGCTCATCATCGGTCGCCTGGAAATCAGCAGCGACGATCAAATTGGGGCGCAAGGCGAACCGCTTCCCGGCGACAAGTGGTCGGTCGAGTGCAGTGTCAGCTTCGCGCCGTCAGCCGGGCAGATCGTCGTCAACGGCCAGGAAACGGGGCAGCTCACGCCCCTGATCGCAGCAGGCAAGCGAGGCCAGGACATTTTGGGCAGCTTCACGGCAAAAAATACCGGCGAGTCGCCGGCGGAGTTCCAAATCGCGCCGCTGGCGGAAGGTGCCACCGGCGGCGTCGGCAGGCCGATAGACGGACTGCGGACTGTGCCGTCGGAAGGGACGCTGGCACCCGGCCAGAGCCTCACTGTTCAGGTGATAGTGCCAAGCGCGGACTTGGCTGCGGGGACTTACCAGAGCGGGCTGACCCTGCGCTCGTCGTCCAAGGGGACCCTGATTATCCCTCTCGTCATTCAGGTTCAATCGGCATTGGGCTTTCTGAAAACACGGCTCACGGGGCGCTAGAAAGCAGCGAGCGAGTGACTGAAGTCGCTCGCTGGAAGGCGCTCAGAAGCGCCGCCTGTCCAGAGGACAGAATACAGATTGAAGTAGCGGTTTGCGCTTTTGTAATTTTGCTGTCCCCTGGACAGGCGGTGTTTCTGAACACCTTCCAGCAAGGGCGTTCACACCCTCGTCTTGCGTTCGGCTGTTTCACTCTTTCAGCTTCGGCAGGAGCTTTGCAGATGTGTTTGTCTGGCCGTGTGCGATCTGGGACAGTGTTACCAGCGAGTACCCCCTTGCCCGCAGGCCGCCGACCAGCTCAGGAATGGCTGCGGTGGTTACATCCGGGCCATTGTGCATGAGAACAATCGAGCCGGGATGCACATGGGACAGCACAAACTGCGCGAGGCCGGAGGGAGAGCCGAGGTCTTCATAATGGAGCGCATCTACGGTCCAGTACGCGACTGTCAGGCCATACTGATGGGAAAGACTTTGAACCGCCGCGTCGGCATTGCCGCCCGGCGGTCGGAAAAAGTGCGGCTGATGTCCGGTCAGCGCTTCAATGGTCACGCTGCCGCGCAGTATCTCGCTTTCGGCGTCTGACCCAACCACGAGATTCATGTTGGGGTGCGTGTACGAATGGTTCTCTACTTCGTCGCCGCTCCGGGCCATGCGGCGCAGAAGCGCCGGGGCGGCGGCGGCGCGGGAGCCGACAACAAAAAACGTTGCGGGCGCGTGCGCTTTTTCAAGCGCATCCAGCAGCGCCGGCGTTTTGGCAGGGCTGGGTCCGTCATCAAACGTCAGCGCGATCTGCTTCCACTTGCCGCTGCCGCTGCTGAGGCTTTGCAGGCTTGGCGGCGGCCCGAACAGCGCCTGCGCCGTGTTCCGGCCATTTTTGTAGCTTGGGTCCAAAGCCGCTGCGTTTGCCAGATGCATCCCCGCGCCGACCGTGTCTCCAGCAGTGCGGCAAATCTGCGCCAGCGTCCACTCGGCAACTTTGCGGGAGGGACGCAGAGACAGCAGGTGCCACAGCCGCGTTTGGAGCGCGTCCATGCCGGGGTCCGCCTGACGCGCAGCAGCCCCATTTCGGTTGCTGACCCGCACTGTTTCCGTTTCTGTCGCGATCTCGTTCCCCAGCGCGTCTACCGCTTGAATTCCCACTATGTGCGTGCCGTTTGCGACCCGCGCCGTGTTCCAGGTAAACGTGAACGGTGGCTGGCTGACCATCGCCGCCATCTGCCCGTCCACAGAATAAGATAAAAGCGCCGTCCGGCTCGGCAGCGTCTGCGGCGGATTGAGATCCACCACGCCGGAGCACGCCTGCACATCACCCGTCCGATGCACGGCGGCCACATCTCCTGCCAGCCGGTCCGCGTACATCTGCTGAAGCTCCGGTTCCAGAACCGACGGCTCTAATGGTGATTTTGGCTCAAACAGCGGGCGCAGGCCATCCTGCTCCCGTACAACCGGAACGCTGTCCGGTGTTGTCAAAAACTTCGTCAGCCGCGCCGCACCGTCTTTAGGGTCAGTCTCCAGCGCCGCCAATGCCGCCACTTCCGACGCCAGTGCGTTGTCCGCGCCGGCCTGACCGGCAAGTGCGCTTGCCCCGGCGCCGTTTCCGCCCAGCAGGGCGGCATACGCCTGCGCTGCCGCTAAATCACTTGTTTCCGTTTGCGTTAAAGAGCGCAGACCCCGCAAGACAGCGAGCTTCTTTGACGCCCCGCTTAGGTTCTGCGCGAACAGGTCACACAGCGCCAGGCCATACACCGCCGCCGGCTCCGGTGCGCGGCTCTGCGAGCTTTGGCTCGCGCGATCAAAGTCTTTGCGGGCAAACTTCAGGCTGCCGACATATAGCGCCGCCGTGCCGCGCACTTCGTAGGGCAGCGCGGCATCCGGGTAAGCCGTGACGAGGTTCTGCGCCGCGTCTTCCGCCTCGCTGTAGCGCCCGGCTTCCAGCAGGTGCAGGGCATACCCCGCTTGGGACTCATACACTGCGCCCAGATCATCGGCAGACGCCGGTACAGTGGTTCCAAGCCAGAGCAGAGCAGCAGCCATCGCCACCCAAGTTTTCATGCCAGTCAATTTGTTTTTTATTTCCCTTTGTTCGTCTTGTCGCTCAGGACCATCGCGCCGACATGTTTTAAGGTAAGAAGCAGTGAGGAGATATGCAACGCCTGAGAGAACCGGCCTGTTTCCAGAGCGCTCAGAATGTCTTCGACCGTGAGAAAACCGCAGGAAACGTCCTTTGTCTCATCTTGGCTTGTTTCCTGTGAACGATAAGCATTGTGAGCGGCAAAGCAATGAAGCGTGTTTGTGTGGGTGGCGGGATTCGGCGAAAAGCGTCCGACAAGCTCAAAATAATTGGAAGTGTAACCCGTTTCTTCCAATAACTCGCGCACAGCGGCGGCTAAGGGCGTTTCGTCAGTCTCTTCAACAACGCCGCAAGGCAGTTCCAGGCAAACAAGACCCGCCGCATGGCGGTACTGCTGCGTTACCAAAACGCGGCCATCCGCATCAAAGGCGGCCACTTGCACCCAATCTGGATATTCCAGCACATAATACGGGTCAACGGTTACGCCTTGCGCGGTCTGACACTGGTCCGCCCTCACCGTCAGCCACTTGTCTTTGAGCAGATACCGAGAAGCCGTCACTGTCCAGGGTTTCCTTGTCGTAGGGTTCATCGGATGGCTCCAACAAGATTATAGCATACTCTCATCGGACAAACGCCTTGCGGAGCATTTCGCGGCACACCGGAGCAGCGGCGGCGCGGCCTGCGCCGCCATTTTCCACGACGCAGGCAAAGGCAAGCGTCGGACGCACCGCCGGGGCAAAGCCGGCAAACCAGGAGTGCGAGAGGCCGTCACCGCGCCCGTTCTGGGCGCTGCCGGTCTTGCCGGCGACTGAGACCGGGAGGCCGTCGAAAACGCCCCGCGCCGTGCCGTCCGTGACCACGCCCGCCAGCATCGCTCGCATTTGTGCGGCCTGCGCGGATGTCATGGCTTCCGTGGCGCCAGGAGGCGTCGCTTGGCTTTTGGCGAACACCGGCGGCAGCAGACGCCCATCGTTCGCGACAGCCTGCGCGACGCGGGCCATTTCGAGCGGCGTCACCTGCACTGCGCCCTGCCCGTAAGCGCAGTCCGGCAGGTCTTCCGCCAGCTTTTGGAGCGGCGGCATGTAGGAAAAGTCAAACTTCTGCGCGGTCCGCTCTAACGCTGCCGGCCCTAAAGCGATGCCAAGATGAGCAAAATAGATGTTGCAGGAGACCCGCAGCGCTTTTGCCATGTCAGTCTCGCCATGCGGCACAAAGCCTTCTTCATCGGTGATGCGCCGGCGGGAATAGTTGTGGCCGCCGAAGTGCCAGATGACGTTGGTATCCGTATGGCGGCAGACGACTGTTTTGTTCGCGAGGCCATTTTCTAAGCCTGCCGTCGCCGTGACAATCTTGAAGGCCGAGCCGGGCGGATACAGACCAGATACGGCACGGCTGAACGCCGGCCCGTCGGGCTGAGATTGGAGCGCCGCCCAGTTTGCGGGTGTCAGCGTGGCCGGGTCGAAGGTCGGGGTAGACGCCAGCGCCAGCACTTCCCCAGTCGCGGCATTGATGAGAACCGCCGCACCTTTGTTCTTCGGCCTGCCCGTGCGCTTGTCGCGCACTTGCCCGGCATACCTGTAAAGCGCGTCCGTAGCTGCTGTTTGCAGGCCCGAATCGAGTGTCAGCGTGACGTTCTCCGAGTGCGGCGTGTGATGAAACGGCAGATTTTGCGTGCGATACGGCGTCAGCAGATCGGCGTAGCTTGAAAATCCGCGCAGGCGGTCATCGGCTCCAAGCGGATTAGAAAGAGAGCACGGGCGCTCGACGGCCCACACTATCTGAGAGAACGCGGGGCCGCCGGGGTAGACCCGCGGCCTGCCTTCCGGGCTGAGCAGCGCGGTTTGTCCGGGTTCGCCTGTGCTGACCGGGTTCCGCGCCAGGATTGTACCGGTACGGTCAAAAATCGTGCCGCGCGGAATGGCGTTCGCGTAGGCCAGCAGGCGCGGGTTGACATGGGCCGGGAGCGGAGCGCCGAGCAGCGTGTCGCGGTCGGGGGTGCGGAGCAAGCGCGTTGCCGTTTGCGTGTCTTCAATGCCCTGCACGACAACCATGCGGCCAATCCCGACGCCGACCAGCAAATAAATGGCAGCGCCGACAGCCAGCGTTCGCGCCGCCCGGCACCATTCCAGCGTCGGTTGGTCGGCGAAATCTACGGGGAGAGTTTTGCCGGAGATTTGCAGCAGCAGGCCGACGGCAAAAAAGCTCGCAACAAGCGACGACGCACCAAACGACACAAACGGCAGAGTCATGCCCGTCAGCGGGGTCAGGCCGGAAACGCCGCCTAAAATCATCATGGTTTGACCACCCAGCAGCAGTGTCAGCCCCGCCGCCAGCAGCCGATCAAACTCAGTTCCGGCGCGGCGGGCAATGGAAAGGCCGCGAGCGACAAGCAGCGTGTAGAGCGCCAGCACGACCAGGCTGCCGACGAGTCCGGTCTGCTCGCCGAGCGTCGCAAAGATCGAGTCCGACCCGGCACGCGGCACAAACTCAGAATGCCCCAGCCCCAGCCCGCTGCCCCAGGTCCCGCCGGTTGCCATGCCCCATAGCCCCTCGGCAAGCTGCGCCCCGTTTTTGTCCGCGTTGTCCCAGGGGTGCAGCCACATCACGACTCGGGTCGCAAAGAACCCGAAGCGCAGCATGTAACCGACGCCTGCCGCCAGCAGAAGCAGCACTGCCGCGACAATCGGGTACATCCAGCGCCGCGTGGTCAAAAACAGCAGCGCCGCAAACACCCCGAGCAGCAGCACCGCCGGCCCCAAGTCTTTGACCAGGAGAAACAGTCCCAAGCAAAACGCATACGCGGCTGCCAGCGGCCCAAAGTCGGCAAGGCGCGGCAAAACTGCTTTCGGGTCACCCAGCATCCCCCGCCGCTCGGCGAGGTACGACGCGACAAACAGCACCAGCAGCAGCTTGATAAACTCCACAGGTTCCACGCCCAGCAGCTCGATATGAATGCCGCCCGGCCCATGTCCCAGCGCCAGCAGACCCAGCATCAGCAGTGCAGCCGCCCCGGCATAGGCATACTGGTAGCGGCGCAGGGGCAGCCGACCAAAAGGCCGGGTGAGCGGCACGATCAGGGCCAGCATTCCGTACAGCGCCACGCCCCAGACCTGCCCTGAGAACGCCGGCGCGTCCCGGTACGGATCTTTGACGCTGTATACCAGCATCAGCCCGATGCCGGACAGCAAAGCGACCCAGGGCAGCAGGAACGGATCCGCCGACGGCGCTGACTTTCGCAGGACAAGATGCGCGGCCCAGAACGCCAGCAGAAACGCGGCAGCGCCGCCACAAAACAGCCGGGCCGCTTCGGCAGGCGTCCGCGCGACAAAGGCCGCGTCGGTAATTGGCAGCGCTTCCATGCCTTTGAGCGCTTTGGCGTGGCGCAGACTGTAAACCGAGGTCCAGCCGTGCCCCCGTGCCGTTACTAATTCGGCTGCTGTTTCCGGACTCACGGACAGCGCCCGCATGAGCTGCCCTGCTGTCGCCGCGTTGATGTTAACCGCTGACGGCGCGTACTCGGTAGAAACTTTTTTGCCGAAGAAGACCAGCGCCAGTCCAAGCAGCAGGACGATCTGGACTGCCAGCAGCAGCAGGGCCTCGGTTTTACGGTTTTTGGGTTTCATAAGAACCTACCCCGGCGGGTACAATAAGCGCATGGATACGCTGGCACAAAAAATTATTGCCTTTATTGAGAATGGCGCGGGTGGCGAGACAGAATTTGAGCGGCTGACGCTGGCGCTGTTTGCCCGGCAGTATACCCTCTGCGCTCCGTACCGGCGACTCTGTTCAGGGCAAAGTGCGTCGCCGGAAAGTATAACGCGCTGGCAGGACATTCCGGCAGTCCCGGCAGCCGCGTTCAAAGTCTTTGATCTTTCGTGTGTTCCTACGGACGAAACGGCAGCCGTGTTTCACTCGTCCGGGACAACCGGAGCGCAGACCAGCCGGCATTACTTTGACCAGGATGCGCTGGCGCTTTACGAAATCAGCCTGCGGGCGGGCTTTGGGGCGGCATTACCGAAGCGGCCCAAGACGCTGTGGGCACTGATGCCGGAGCCGTCGGCCTCGCCTCATTCTTCGCTGTCGCACATGCTTGGGGCGCTGGGCGCGGGGCGCTTTTTTTGGGACGACAACGCCGCGCTTGCGGCGGCACTGGCAGAAGTCTCTGAGCCGGTGACGCTGTTTGGCACGGCCTTTGCGTTTGTGCAGCTTTTTGACGGCGCACGGCTAAACTGGCGGCTGCCGGAGGGCAGCGTCGTGGTCGAAACCGGCGGCTTCAAGGGCCGCACCCGCGAAGTGCCGCGCGGCGAGCTGTACGATTTGTTTGGGTCGCGTCTCGGCGTCCCGCTCACGCACTGCTTCAGCGAATACGGCATGTCGGAGATGGCTTCGCAGTTCTACGGACAGGGTCTTGACCCCGAGAAGCGCGGGCCGCACTGGGTCCGCACCCGCACGATTGACCCGGAAACCGGCGACGACGCGCCGCCGGGAACACCGGGCCTGCTGCGGCATTACGACCTGGCGAATTTTAACTCCGTGATGGCCCTGCAAACACAGGATCTGGGGACGCTGACGCCGGGCGGCTTTGTCCTGCATGGACGCGCCCCCGATGCCGAAGTGCGCGGCTGTTCTTTAACGGTGGAAGAGCTATGGACGAGACAGTAGCAAGAGTTAAACTTGCGGCAGCGGCACTCAGACTGCGCCACGCCCAAACGCTGTCTCAGATGCCGCAGGAGGCTGTTGTCGCCGCGCTGTTCGCACTGGGTCGCCGCTGGCGCGACCCGGCGTATGCCTTGCGCCGGGAAGCAGAAGTCTGGCAGGAGCCGTTCCCCTTTGCAATGGTGCAGGTGAGCCTGAATGCCCTGCTGGACTCGCTGACGCCCGATGCGCTCTGGAGCTTGATTGACGCAGAGAACGTCCGCGATGCCGCCGGGTATCCCATCATCGGCCATGTCATTGCGGGAAACACGCCGCTGCTGGCCTGGGTCAGCCTCATCCGCGCATTGCTCGTCCGCAGTGCGTCCCTGGTCAAGCTGCCCTCGAACGCGGCGGCCGGTTGGGCCTACTTGTTTCAGCGGTCACTTCAAGAAGTCGCTCCGGAGCTTGCAGCCGGTATCACTTTCATGCAGTGGCCCGGCGGAACCTCGGAACTGGAGGCCGCGCTTTGCGCCGAAGCCGATTTGATTACAGCGCACGGCAGCGATTCTACACTGGATGACTTGCGGGCGCTTTGTCCTGCCGGCACACCGTTTGCCGGCTACGGGCACCGAGTCTCATTTGGAGTGCTGCTGCCGGACGCAGATAGGGCAGCAGCCGCGCAAGGATTTGCTCAAGATGTCCTGCTGTACGATCAAGGCGGATGCCTCTCGCCGCAAACGATTTATGCGGTCGGAGACGGGAACAAAACAGCGCAGTTCGCGTCACTGTTAGCAGAAGCGCTTGAGAAAAAAGCGCGAGAGTATCCGCTGCCGGTCCGTGCCGGGCGTGCAGCAAGCGCAGTCGCGGAAGCCCGCGCTTTAGCCTGGATGGAAGACGGAAACAAGCTTTAGGAAGACCCGGCCCGGCGCTGGACCGTGATTGCCCGGCCACACAGCCGGTTTGCCGCGTCGCCGACGTTCGGCGTCGTGTCCGTGCAGCCTTTAGCGGCGCTGGACGATCTGCCGGAGGCGGTCAGCGCTGTCGCGGACCGGCTGCAAGGATGCGCCGTCGCCGGAACGCTGACAGACGGTGGGTATTTGCCGGGCGTTTCGTATTTTTGCAGGCCGGGAGAGCTTCAAATGCCGCCGCTAACGTGGCGTCAGGATGGGCGCGATGTGCTGCGTGTCCTGCTTCCACCGCAGGGTTAGTTCGCTGACGGCATAACAACGACCTGCATTTGGGCAGGCAGCTCTTTCGAGCAGAGTGTCAGCGTCGGCAAGTCAGCATGAACAATCTGATGCGGCTCAAACAGCGCGAGAAAATCGTCAATCGGCAGGATCGGCAGATTGCTTTTGCCGTTTTGGTAGTGCATTGGAATTACCAAGCGCGGCTGGATGAGGTCAAGAGACTCTTTGAGGTCTGGCAGCGCCACCGTAGGCAAGCCGCCTGCAACTGCGAGAAATATATCTATGCCATGAAGCGGCGCGGCTTCTTCAGGCGTAAGCTTATGGCCTAAATCGCCCGAGTGGCAGACAGACAGGCCGCCCATCTCGAAATACGGCATGGAAACAGGGACGGTGCGCTCGGCGGACTCCCAAACTTGAATGGCTTTGAAGTTCACGTCCTGCACTGTGACTCCGTGGGAAGCCGCCGCCACATCCAGCCCGTTCAAGCGCACGGGATCGCCGCTTGCCGCTTCCCAGTGGCTATGGTACTTGGCGTTCAGATGGCTGGCAAGAACGATGTCCGCGTGCACATCAATCGCTGCATAGCTGCCGGCATCCGGCGCACGGTATGGGTCCAGAAGAACGCGAGGGCCACGGTCGGGGGTCAGCAAAAACGCTGCATGGCCAAGCCAGGTGATTTGGAGAGTAGTTTTCATATTTTTTGGCGCTTTCCTTTCGGCAGGGCTGTCTTGCTCGTAGAATTCCCTGCATTTCCTGGTATAATCAGCCGATAACAATTTTAAGCAAGAGCCACTTTAAGCAAGAGCCATAATAGAAGTCAAAGTTCGATTTTTGATGCGGGAGTGTTTGTCCATTGAACGCAGCGCAGTTAGTTGTCAGTCATCGCGAAGAAGCCGCTGGAACCGTCATTGAAGCGGTCGGCGAGGTAGACCTCACCACAGCCTCACAGCTTCGTGAAGCACTGCTTGGAGCAGTCGGAGGCGAAATCAAAGCGGCAGTCATTGTTGATCTCAGCAAAGTTGATTTTATTGACAGCGCCGGCCTCGCGCTGCTGGTCGAGGCCCGAAAGCGTCTATCCCCTGAAGGACGAACGCTGAGTATTCTGCTGACGCCGGGCCGGCAGCCGGAGCGTGTCCTGAAGCTTGGCCGCTTTGATACGATTATGACTTTGGCGCACAGCCTCAGCGACCTTTCTTAGCTTACCTGCTTTTAACTTACTTATGGCAACAAAAAAACCAGCAGTAACCGGGACGCCTGCCGGAACCGACGGCAGCCCGGCCATGAACAAGACCGCTTTGCCGGCGGGAACCGGCATTGTCGGCTATGTTGACCCGATTATCGGCCGTATTGCCCACCGGGACGTTCTCGGCTACCTCGGCTTTCCTTTAATCCGTAAAGGCGAGACGGTAACCCCTGAAATCTTTTCCCGCGCTCACAATCTTTCGCGTCTCTTTGAGCTGCAGGCCGCAACGGAAGAAGAGTAATTTATGGCAGCCGATTACGAGCGTCCACAAACTTCTGCCGGAGCCGCTGCGCTGACCCTGCTTTTGGGCGTCGCCGTCAGTGCCGCCGCCCTCTTGTATGCCACGCCGCAAGGCAAGCGCTTTCTAGAGCAGTTCGCCGGGCGCACCGAAGAATGGAAAGCGCAGGCGGCCTCTACGCTTGCCGAGAGCCGCGAGAAAGTCGTCAGCTCCGTCGAGGCGCGTGTTCCCCCCGAGCAGGAAGGCCGCCTGCGCGAAAACTTGTAGGCAAAATGCCGGACAGCAAAAATGCAGGAAGAAGTGAGTACTCGAAAACTACTCTTTTTCCCCTTTACAGTGCCGCGCCGTTGACACGAACCGCCTGCCCTGTCACAAACCCTGCTAAATCACTGCACAGCAGCAAGACAATCCCGGCGACATCATCAGGAACACCTTGACGGCGCAAAGCATTGTGCGAAGCACCCGCTTGAACCTCCGACGGCGATGGCGCGTTTCCCTGAAATGATGTGTCTGTGCCGCCGGGAGACACAACATTCGCCCGAATACCGACCGGCCCGACTTCGTGTGCCAGGTCGGCGATAAACATGTTCAGCGCGGCTTTGCCTGCCCCGTAAAATGCGAGGCCGGGAAGGGGGTCATGCCCGGAGCCGCTGCCGATGGCGATAATGCTGCCGCCCCGGCGCATCACCGGCACGAGGCCGCGCGTCAGCAGAAACGCCGATCCTAAGTTGACGTCCAGCATCCGCCGCCATGCCGCCGGCTCAATTTCCGTCACTTTGCCGCTTAAACCCATTCCCGCATTGAGTATCAGCAGGTCCAGGCCCTCCGCATACTCGCTTTTGACCTGAGCGATGAGCGCGTCCACTTGCCCTTCATCCCCAATATCCGCCTGGAAGTTTGTGTGCGTCCCCAGGCCGAACGCCTGACGCTCGGCCAGCGACAGATTCGCTGTTTCTTGGTTCCCACGCCAGACCGCCAGCGTGTTGGCCCCCGCTTCCCCAAGCCGGCGCGAAATCGCCCGGCCAATTCCACGTGTGCCGCCGGTGACGAGCGCGTTCTTGCCGGCGAAGTCAATCCTGATCATAAGTTCTTTCCTAGGAGTGCCTGCACGGCGCTTACCGTCAATGCCGCTGGCGCAGCCCCTAAATGCGTTGTCGCCAGCGCCCCGCAGGCGTTCGCATAGCGCAAGGCGTCCGGCAAAATCGGGCCGATTGCTTCAAGTGTCGCGTTCAAATCCGGGCCGCGCCGCAGCAGAAATCCCACCAGGCCCGCCGTGAACGAGTCCCCTGCCCCAGTCGCATCTACAAAAGCCACTTTGAAGCCAGGAGATTGGGCGAAATCACCGGCGCGGGTGTAGCCCCGGCAGCCTTCCACACCGTCGGTCACGGCGATCAAGCGAGGGCGCTCAAAGCCGTGCAGCAAGCGCCGAATTGCAGATGCTTCGTCGGGCGCATCCGGGTACAGGAACCCCAGCTCGTCCGCGCTGATTTTTACGATGTCGGCGCTTCCAAATCCCAGCCGGACACCTTCGCGCATCGCACCGTCATTCAGCCACAGAAAAGGGCGCAGGTTAGGATCGTAGGAGCAGATTGCGCCGCCTTGATGCGCCAGCCGCGCCGCTTCCAGAGTCGTACTACGGCCCGGCTCGGCAATCAGCGAGATGCTGCCGTAATGCAGAACGCGGGCGGACCCGAGCCAGCCCGCATCCAGCTCATCCGGGCGCAGAGCGAGATCACGGGCCGGATCAAAGTAGAACAAAAAGTCCCGGCTGCCGTCGGGCATGACGGACACGAACGCAAGCCCCGTTCGCGCCGATTTATCAGCGATCACATGGCTCATGTCCACGCCGAGGCGGCTGAAGGTCTGTGTGATGCTGACGCCAAATGGGTCGTCGCCCACTTTGGAGACAAATGCTGCCGACAGCCCAAGCGCCGCTGCCGCCGCCGCCAGGTTCAGCGGTGCACCGGCGGGGACTTTCGCAAAGCCGGGCGCGTCCGCCAGCGAGACGCCGGACTGCGTCGCCGGCAGGTCAATCAGGGCTTCACCGAGGGTGATGATGTCAGGAGGCATAAGATACACCCGGCACTGGAAGTGCCGGTCTATTGTTGAATGAAAGTCGAAGCGACTCAATGCCGAAGGCGTCTGGCTTATCTTCAGTGTCGGAGACACTTTCAGTCCAAAGTAGCCCGGCACTTCCAGTGCCGGGTACAATCACCGGAACCGGGCTACTTGCACTACTTGTTGAACGTCGTCAGGAACTCTTCGTACAGAGCCGGAGACACCAGCTTCCACTGTTTCACTGCGTCTTGGATCGGCACGGCAACGATGTTAGTGCCCTGCTGGGCCACCATCACGCCGAACTGGCCTTCATGGACCAGCTCGGCAGCCTTGATGCCGACACGGGTTCCCAAGATGCGGTCAAAGAGCGTCGGTGAGCCGCCGCGCACGACGTGGCCGAGAACAACGTCGCGGGTCGGAATGCCCGTGCGCTTCTCAATTTCTTTGGCAATCGCCGGGCCGATGCCGACTTCGCCGAGCTGATGATGGCCGAACGCATCCACCGCGGCATCTTCCGACTTTTGCGCCCCGGCGATCTCGACGCCTTCACTCACGGCCACAATCCCCCATGTCTTGCCGCGCTTGTAGTGTGCCTGTAAGTGGGCGCACATGGCATCCATGTCCAGAGGCACTTCCGGAATGGCGATGTAGTCCGCGCCGCCACCGACGCCTGCCCACAGCGCAGTCCAGCCGGCATGGCGGCCCATAATCTCCACAACAATCACCCGGTCATGGGACTTCGCCGTGTCCCGCAGGCGATCAATCGCCTCTAAAGCCACCGACGCCGCCGAGTCGAACCCAAAGGTATAATCCGTCAAGCTCAGGTCATTGTCCATCGTCTTCGGCACACCGACGGTCTTGACCCCATATTGCGTGAACAGCTTGGACGCGACGCCAAGCGTATCCTCGCCGCCGAGCGCAATCAGCGCATCCAGCTCAAACTTCTTGATGTTGGCTAAGACGCCTTCAAGCTGTGCTTCTTTTCCTGCCGCAAACGGATTTGTCCGCGACGACCGCAGGATTGTCCCGCCCTCGCTGATAATCCCTTCGACGCGCTCTAAAGTCAGTGCTTCCGTGTTGCCTTCCACCAGTCCCTTCCACCCTTGCGTGAAGCCGATCACTTCATCGCCGTAGTCCAAAAGGCGCATCACCGCGCCACGTATCGCCGGGTTCAATCCGGGGCAGTCCCCGCCGCCGGTCAGCATACCAATTTTCATGTCTCTCTCGTATCTCCTCTGATTGTCTAAGGTTCGGGCGAATTGTCTGAAACAGCCTGCGACTTTGTGTGGCCGTCATAATATACTACATTGTACCGTCCAAGGTGGGAATAATTTGCAGGGCTTGCAGGTACTGCTCCCCACCAGAACTCATCCAGCAGCGGCCTAGACGTGCTGACAGTCATCGAAAATGGAGCAGGATGGTTGATGGTTGGGTTGATATATAAACCCTGAAACATGTAGCTCATGGGCTGAGCCGGATAACCGGCGTTCGGGTCTGAAGGACAATGCCAAATTTCTTTGGAGTGCGCGTAAGGGTTGACCGCATCTTCACATTGCATGGTTTGATCAAACCACTCCACGAGGTTCCCGTTTATTGTAAATCCTGTGTACGTCTCAGGACTACCGCACGCCATATACGGAGGCACATAGCCGTTGTTGTCACTTGCATATTGGCTGAACGCGAGGTGCAACTGCCGCAAGTTGCTGGTGCAGGCGATAGCCCTTGCTCGCTCACGCGCCGCGAGAAACACCGGTAGTAGAATGGCGGTCAGCAGGGCGAGAATGCCTACGACAACGAGCAGCTCAATCAGCGTAAAGCCTCGTCTATTGTTCATGCGGTTGTTCTCCGGGCGTCCAGTCAAACACAATCATGTCGCGCAGCTTGATTCCCTGCCAAAACTCCGGCGGGTCTACGTTGTCAAAGTACCCGCGCCGGACGTGGCTCATGCGGAAGCCGCACTTCTGGTAGAACGCGATGTTGTCCAGCGAGAAGTTGCCGGTGCCGACCAAGAGGCGCTTCACGCCCCGCCGCTGCGCTTCTTTTAAGAGTGCGGCGACAATCGCTCGTCCAATCCCCTGCCCGCGCCGGGCTGCATCTACCGCCAGCAGCTCAATCTTGCTTTCGATGTCCCAGCGCACGACAGCAGCGCCGGCAATCTCGCTCTGACGGTGGGCTGCGTAGGAAGTCAAACTTGTATCGGTCAGCATCGCCCGGCGTGCCGGCTCACTCGAAAGCGCGTCTTCCAGCAGCGCGACCAGGATTTCGGTTTCGGCGTCGGTCGCAATCTTCAGCACGGCATCAATCATTTAGAACAGCTTGCGGAACAGGGCGAGCGGCGTGACGCGGATGGCTTCAGGCGGGAACAGCATGTCGGTCAAGGCTTGAGCGGCCTGCTGTCCGGCACCGATAAGCTGGGTGCTAGGCAGCGTAAAGGCATCGGAAGGAGTTTCTTTGATGCCGATCAGGTAGACATCCGCGAGACCTGCCGCACCGTGCTTGAAGTAATAAGACGAAATCGGCTCTTCCATGCCGTTTTCTTTGATCGTCCCCGCCACCTGGCTGCCGTCATTACCCTGCATCACAAAGGCGGAAGGGATGGAAAGCTGGGGCAGGAACTCACGAATAAAGCGCATTCCCTGAAGAGTGGCCGGGTCCTGCTCCTTTTTCGGCTTGCGCTCTTCTTCGGAGATCATTAAATCAAACGACAGCACGGCAAGCTCGGCCATGGAGCGGTCAATAAAAACAAGGGTTCCATGAGACAAAATCAAGTTGCCGTGCGCCGCTTCCCGCACACCCGGCTCGATGTGGTTATTTTCCTGAAGAAACGCCAGAACTTCAGTTGTGATAACGTCGTGCGGGTCAATCGTGCGTTTGGCCGAGCGCGATGTTTCGCGGGTCTGCTTCAAGTCACCGGAAGCAATGTGGATGTTCACCTTTGCGCCTTTGTCTTCACTGGTACGCTCGGAGTCGGTTTGTTCCAGTGCCGACAGCCGCCCGCTGAAAATCTGGGCGTAGTAAGACGCCATCCGGCCCGCATCACGGTACAGAAAGTCGTACAAAGGCAGCGGCTCCGGCAGGCGCTTAGACAATACGGCCGCGGGTCCGCCGAACGCCGCCGTCAATGCTTTCGGAAGATTTGCGGCGTTTTTCGTTGAACTCAGCAAGGTCGTCGGTCATGCGCTGGGTATGGTCCGCGAACAGCCGGAACGCCCCGGTGACAATGCTGCGGGCTTCTTCCTGCACCGCTTCCGGCACCTCCACGGTGACTGTTTCTTCGCTCGGCTTTTTTGCGCTCATTGTGGCTCCTTCAAATTTCAGTGTACCATACCCAGCGTCAATTCGAGACTTCGCTAGATTTTGGGGACGACGAGGCCGTAGTTGCCGTCGCGGCGGCGGTAGACAACCTGCGTTAAGTGCGTGTCCATGTCGAGATAGACGTACCAGTCGTGGTCGGTCAGCTCCAGCATCTGCACGGCGTCGTCAATGCCCATCGGCTTCATGGTGACCGCTTTGGTGCGGACAATGCGCGGGCTGTCGTCTACATCGTCTTCCGTTGTCGCCGGCAGAATGTCGTCCATGCCGGAGCCGTTTGTCGTCAGGCCATTTGTCCGCAGGCTTTGCTGATGGTTCCGCAGGTGCGTGTGCTTGGCCTTGAACTTGCGGAGCCGCTGCTCCAGCTTGTCTACGACGCGGTCGAGCGAGACGTACATGTCGTTGGTACGCTCCTCACCTCGCAGGGTTAGACCGTCACCTTGCAGGGTGACTTCGACCCGGTGCAGGCCGCCTTCTACGCTTTCCACGACAATGACTTCTCGAATGTTCTGAAAGAAAGTCTCCAGCTTCTGAAGCCGCTGCTGGGCATGTTCCCGCAGCCCGTCCGTGACCTGAAGATGCTTGCCTTTGACTGTGACGGCAATTGACATTGCTCTTTATCCCCTTTCGATCCAGCGCTTTGTGTACCCTTGTGAATATAGGGTCAGCGTACTGTTTGATGCAGAACTTGATTCGTCGGTGCTTTCAGCTTTTTTGATTCGGTCCATTTAGTCATAATAAGTGCACGTTCCTCAGCAAGAGTCGGGTACTTCTGCTCCTGTCCATCTTCGGCTACCATGCCTCCAGGGTTTCCGTTCTGAAAGTAACGGTGAACGCGGCTATGAGCATCAACGAGCAACATATCTACCCAGAATGGAACCAACTCGTAGGAACGAAAACCGCCCGGCTTTATCTCATGATTGAGGAACAATATGCAGCGCTGGTCGGTTTGAGCAGGATTAAAAACAGTGAGATCGAGATGAGCAATCTGGTCTCCTGCCTTGTAACTGCTGCCTTCCAATGAGTTTAGAACAATAACTGTAAACTCGTCTTTCCATTCTTCCCGGCCCGGCTGGTGGTGGCGAACCAGCGTGGCTTCGACAACATCCGTGCTTCGAAAACATAAAGTAGAAAGATCATAAGTCGGCATTGGAAAAGCATGAATAGGGCACGTCACACTTGCGATGATAACAAAAAGCAAGAGCAGGATAAGTTTGCTGAAACGCGGCATGAACGGCTCCAATCAAGAAGCGCTGACGAGGAGCGCGACGGCGTGGGCGGCGATGCCTTCGCCGCGTCCCAGTGAGCCAAGCTTTTCATTGGTAGTCGCTTTTATACCCACTTGTGACGGCTCGACCCGCAGAGCCTCGGCGATTGTAGTTCGCATCTGGGCAATATAGGGGGCGATTTTGGGAGCTTCGGCGATGAGCGTCATGTCGGCGTTGCCAATGACAAAGTTTGCTTCGCGGAGGCGGCGGACGACTTCGTGCAGTAATTGTAAGCTGGAAATGCCTTTGTAGGCGGCGTCGGTGTTTGGAAAGAGGTGGCCGATGTCGGGCAGGCTGGCCGCGCCGAGCAGGGCGTCGCACAGGGCGTGGAGCAGAACGTCGGCGTCGGAATGGCCGTCTAAACCACGCTGACTCGGGATTTCGATGCCGCCGAGAAAGAGCTTCCGGCCTTCGGTCAATGGGTGAATGTCGTAGCCGAAGCCGATGCGGGGAATCATAGAAGGGTCGGGATGGCGGGACCGCCAAATCGCTTCGGCCAGCGGCAGGTCTTCGGGACGGGTGACTTTGAGGTTGCTCGGGTCGCCCAAAACAAGATGCACGGGTTCGTCGCTGAACTGTTCCACTAAAGCGGCCTCATCGGTTCCGGTCCAGCCTCGCGTCCGGGCGGCGCTGTGCGCCTCAAACAGAGTGGATAAGCGGAATGCCTGCGGGGTCTGCATCGCCCACAGGCCGTCGCGGTCTACGGTGCGCTGGACGGTCAAGTCGTCGCCTGCGGCCTTCAGCGTGTCCGTCACGGGCAGCGCCGCAACAGCATTGCCGGACTTCTGTGCGCCGCTGATGCAGCGGTCAATGACGGCAGAAGAGACAAGCGGGCGGGCGGCGTCATGGACTAAAATCAGATCGTCCGGGTTGCCGCCGAGGGTGAACAGCCCAATGGCAACCGATTCCTGCCGTGTCTGCCCGCCTGCGACTATTGCCAGCACTTTGTCCAATTCCGTGAGTGCCTCACGGCAGCGGACAATTTCAGAAGGCCCGGCGACAACGACTATTCCATCAATGGCAGGATGCGACGCGAACGCCTGCACGGTGCGATAAAGGAGCGGCTTGCCGCCAAGAGGCGCAAAGACTTTGTTGTTCGGAACGCTGCCGGCGGCGCTGAACCGGGCGGCGCGTCCGGCTGCCGGGATAAGAACGTAGACGGACATAGGCTGTGGCTAACGACGGCCGGAGGAGCGCCGGTCTTGGGGCGGGCCGCCACGCGGGTAAACACGCAGGCCGCCATCTTCGCCCTCATTGTCTTCTTCGCTGCCCCGGATATTGGCAAAGATCATTTTGCCGGCGACGGTTTGGAGAACGGAACTGGTGACAACCGGCAAAGTCTCACCGATCCGCCGCCGTGCACCTTCGACGACAATCATGGTGCCGTCTTCTAAATAGGCAACGCCCTGATTTTGCTCTTTGCCTTCTTTGATGATGGTGACGACCATCTCTTCGCCCGGCAGGACAATCGGCTTGACGGCATTCGCCAGCTCATTGATGTTCAGCACGGGAACACCCTGAAGCTCGGCGACTTTGTTCAAGTTATAGTCGTTGGTGACGATTTTGCCGCTGAGCTTCTTCGCCAGCTTTACAAGCTTTGCGTCTACTTCGTCCCGGTCGTTGGGATCAGTATTGTCGTAGGTACGGACTTTCATGTCAAGCTCGGTCCGCATTTGATTGAGAATGTCCAAACCGCGGCGGCCACGGGCGCGTTTCAGGCCGTCAGCGGAATCGGCGATATGCTGAAGCTCGTCCAAGACAAAACCTGGCACATAAATCGGGCCTTCAATAAAGCCCGTGCGGCAGATGTCGGCAACCCGGCCGTCAATGATAACGTTCGTGTCTAAGATCTTGCACTGCTCCGGCATCACTTCCTTGCCGTCGGCAGGCAGCGGTGCGGAGGAGGGCAGGAAAATCCGCAGCTCGTCTTTCATGCTCCATGTCGCGACAATGCCGAGATAGACCAAGACGCCGCCGACAACGACGGTGAACCAGACGCCCATAATCGGGAATGCCGAACGCAGCATGATTGTCAGCAGCAGACCGATGACGACGCCGGAAAATGTCGCCACTTTCTCATTCGGCTTCATTTCCCGCAGCCGGTCTCCGGCCTGAACTAATTTGCGGAACGCCGGCGGCGACACAAGAAAGGCAACAAGCATTCCCAGCAGCGTGAACGCCGCAAGCGCCGTGGTGCGTCCGCTTCCGGCCCCGAAACTTTCGTGCGAGGCAATGACAAAAGAGTTCGTGCTGTAGGGGTTGCTGATCCAGGCGACAACAAGCTGCCCAAGCTGGAAGCCTAAAATGCCGCCGAGAACCAGCAGGGCGCTGACAAACAGCCCCCGCCAGATTTTCAAGGCCGTATCGTTGTGTTTATGATCATTATGTTTATGATCGTTGTTCTTATAATCGTGAGTTTCAGGTGCCAAAAGCGTATCTTTCTGCCGGAGGACAGAGGCCAAAATTATCAGCGGCGACGCCCGACCCGCAGACGCGTTTCGGCATGGGCCAGCAAACGGCGGGCGTCCGCCTGCTGCGTGGAACCCGCTTCTGCTTCGGAGAGCATCTGCTGAGCGGCGGCGAGGTCCGTTTCCGCCCGCGAGACATCCACTTCATCGGCACGCTCGGCGCTGTCTGCAAGGATCGTCGTATGCCCGCCGCTGGGTGCCACTTCCATGAATCCGCCCGAAATGACCAGATGCGAGGTCGTGCGGCCATCCGCCAGCGTCACCAGAACTTCGCCGGGAGAAAGCTCGCTCATCAGCGGCGCGTGATTGGCGAGAATGCCAAGCTGCCCTTCTGAACCCGGCGCGATGGTCTGGATCACTTCTTCGCTGAGCATGATTCGCTCGGGCGTAACGACATCTAAAGTATACGTTGCTGCCATAATTTATGTTTCAAGCCCCCACCCCTAACCCCTCCCCCGTTGGAACGAGAGAGGGGAACAAAAATGGGAATACAAGAGGACACGGAAAGCAATGCTCCTGCGTCCTAACTTCCTTCTGGTTCCCCTCTCTCGTTCCAACGGGGGAGGGGTTAGGGGGGGGAGAAATCTTTGCTAACCGCCCATCGCTTTCGCTTTTTCGACGGCCTGCTCAATCACGCCGCAGTTCAGAAATGCCTGCTCAGGCAGGTCGTCATGCTCGCCGTCCAAAATAGATTTGAACGAGCGGACTGTTTCCTCGCGGCGCACATACTCACCCGGCAGCCCCGTGAACTGCTCGGCGACCGAGAACGGCTGGCCCAAGAAGTTGCGGATTTTGCGGGCGCGGGCCACGGTCAGCTTGTCTTCATCGGACAGCTCATCAATGCCGAGAATGGCGATGATGTCCTGAAGTTCTTTGTACTTTTGCAGGATGTTCTGGACACCCCGCGCCACATCGTAATGCTCCTGCCCGACAATGTTCGGGTCCAAAATGCGCGATGTTGAGACCAGCGGGTCCACAGCCGGGAAGATGCCGATGGCTGCCAGCGAGCGCTCCAAATAGGTGGTGGCGTCGAGGAACGCAAAGGTCGTTGCCGGAGCCGGGTCGGTCGGGTCATCGGCGGGGACATACACGGCCTGAACCGACGTGACCGAGCCGTTCTTGGTAGAGGTGATGCGCTCCTGCAGCGCACCCATCTCCGATGCCAGCGTGGGCTGGTAGCCGACCGCGCTTGGCATACGTCCTAAGAGCGCGGACACTTCGGAGCCGGCCTGAACGAACCGGAAAATGTTGTCAATGAACAGCAGAACGTCCTGCCCCTGCTCGTCCCGGAAATACTCGGCCATGGTCAGGCCCGAAAGCGCGACCCGCAGGCGTGCGCCCGGCGGCTCGTTCATCTGGCCGAACACCATGGCGGTCTTGTCAATAACATGGGCCGTCTTGCCTTCGGCATCTTTGAA
This sequence comes from uncultured Armatimonadales bacterium, assembly GCA_964241935.1. GTDB lineage: Bacteria > Armatimonadota > Armatimonadia > Armatimonadales > Capsulimonadaceae > JANXMY01. The sequence continues at coordinate 50,104 of CAXSZN010000008.1, read as the reverse complement.
CTCGGTTTCGCTCATTTCCAGCCACAGGTCGTTGCCCTCGCGGGTGCGCTCGCCGACGCCCGCGAATACGGACACGCCGCCGAACTCGACCGCGATGTTGCGAATCAGCTCCTGGATTGTGACCGTCTTGCCGACCCCTGCGCCGCCGAACAGGCCGATCTTGCCGCCTTTCGGGTAGGGACACAGAAGGTCAATAACTTTAATGCCCGTTTCCAAGATCTCAATGTTTGCCGACTGGTCTTCCAGCGTCGGTGCCGGCCGGTGGATCGGGTAGCGCTGCTCGGCATTGACCGGACCGCGCTCGTCAATCGGGCTGCCGAGCAGGTTAAAGACCCGGCCCAGCGTCGCGTTGCCGACCGGCACGGTGATGGAGCCGCCGGTGTCGCTGACATCCATGCCGCGCATGAGGCCGTCGGTGGAGGACATCGCAATGCAGCGCACGACATCGTTGCCGAGGTGCTGCGAGACTTCCACCGTCAGGTTCGAGTCATGCGCCGGATCTGCAATGGTCAGCGCGTTTAAGATATTCGGCAGTTCACCGGGCGCAAACTGCGCGTCTACAACCGGTCCCTGCACTTGTACGATTTTACCGACAGCCATAAGTTTTCTATTCTCCGTTGAAGAGGCTTTCCCCTGCTTTTTGTTTATCTTCTGTTAATCTGTGAAAAATCCCGCTAAGTCGCGCTGAGTATAACCGAAAAGCTGAAGAGGTGTCAAGAAACTAATTGTGGATTAGGACGGGTAGTTGAAAGCTATTCGCTAGGACCAGCACCCTTCGGGTATGGGAACTACGTCCGGCAGGACGCTTCACCTAGCGAGTAGTTTTCAACTGCTCGGCTTCATGTTCCTATGTTTACTTCAATGCCTCAGCGCCGCCGACAATTTCGGCAATCTCTTTGGTAATGGTGGCCTGGCGGGCGCGGTTCAGCGAAAGCGTCAGGCTGGAAATCATCTTGCCGGCGTTGTCGGTAGCGCTGGACATGGAGGTCATACGGGCACCATGCTCGGAGGCGACGCTTTCAATAATGGCCTGGTAGACCTGCGTGTCCACATAGCGCGGGAGCAGGCTGCCTAAGATCACTTCCGGGTCCGGTTCAAAGATGTAGTCGGCGGGCTGCTGGGCCGGAGTGCCGGCATCGTCCGCCGAGGGCGTCTGAAGCGGCAGCAAAGTTAAAGTTTCGGGGCGCTGGGTGAGCGCAGACACAAAGCGGGTGTAGATGAGGTACAGAACGTCAATCTCGCCATTTGCAAACAAGTCGCGGCCCGTGCGGGACAGCGCCTGGGCGTCGGCGAAGCTGATGCCGGTGGCCGGGACCGGATGCTCGGCGACAACGTCGTAGCCGCGCCGCTTAAAGAACGTCGTGCCTTTCTTGCCGACACAGACCATCTTGACATGGGAAGTCCCGAGCGGCTTTGCCAGATCAAACGCCCGGCGGATGACGGTTGAGTTGTACGCGCCGCACAGGCCCCGATCTCCGGTGACCAGAACGATGCCGATGTTGACCGGGTCGCCGTCGGCACGGCGCAGGAGCGGATGCCGGACACTGCTCCCGCCGCTTGCCCCTAAGCTCTGCATGACATCCCGGATTTTCTCGGCGTAAGGCCGGGCGGCTCCAACCGCTTCCTGAGCGCGGCGCAGGCGGGCGGCGGCGACCATCTTCATCGCTTTGGTGATCTGCTGGATATTCTTGGCGGTGCGAATGCGTCCGCGTATCTGACGGGGTGTTGCCATTGGGTGTCCTTCACGGAAGTTCTGCGAAAAAGCCTGGATTAAGGCAAAATGATACCGTAAAGCGGCTCCTTTGTCAACGCCGGGGCCGCTTCCGGGTACTATTAATAGGACTATGGATATTTTAGGAATTGAAACATCGTGTGATGAGACCTCGGCGGCAGTGCTGCGGGACGGGCGGGAGCTGCGGTCTAACATCATCGCGTCGCAGATTGACCTGCACGCAAAGACCGGCGGGGTCGTGCCGGAAGTCGCTTCGCGGCAGCATGTCACCCAGATCAACGCTGTTGTTGCCGAAGCGCTCGCACAGGCAGGAATCGGCTTCGGAGATTTAGGCGCGATTGCCGTCGCAAACCGGCCCGGCCTGCTGGGGGCGCTGCTGGTCGGCGTATCCGCCGCCAAGACGCTGGCTTATGCCCTGCAAGTGCCGCTGCTGGCGGTGCATCATATTGAAGCGCATATTTACGCCAACTGGCTGGTGGACCCGGACATCGCGTTTCCAGTGATTTGCCTAGTTGCGTCGGGCGGCCATTCCGAGATATTCTTGGTACGCGGCCACGGCGACTACCAAATCTTAGGCCGTACCCGCGATGACGCCGCCGGGGAAGCATTTGATAAATCCGCGCGGATACTCGGCCTGCCCTACCCCGGCGGCGTGTCTATTGACAAGCTGTCAAAAGAAGGCAATCCCAAAGCGGTTCCCCTGCCCCGCGCCCAGCTTGGGCCTGACTCGCTGGATTTTTCGTTCAGCGGCCTGAAAACCGCTGTGCTGACGGCCCACTGTGACCCAGCTTATTCCAAAGTGACACTGCCGGATTGGGCGGCCTCGGTGCAGGAGGCTATTGCCGACGCGCTGGTCACTAAAACGCTCCGCGCGGCGAGTCTTCACCGAGTCAATCATATCCTGCTGGCTGGGGGAGTCGCCGCAAATTCGCGATTGCAGTCTGCCATGCGGGACGCCTGCAATGCTGCTGGCTTGCGCCTGACCGTGCCGCCGCCGCGCCTCTGCACCGACAACGCCGCAATGATCGCCTGCGCCGGATTCTACCATTGGCAGGCCGGCAAAATCGACGGGTTAGACTTGGACACGCTGGCGTCGGAGCGCCTGGTCTAAGAGGAGGGTTTGCAGCTTGGCATACTTTATGCAGTAGGTAGTTTTGCCGGTGTTTGATCTTTCAAGGGACACCTGCACAGACCGGCAGCACGTTGGTCCGGCCTTTCTTTCTACTGTTTACCCAGGAAAGGTTAGCAAAATGTCCACTCTCAAAGCGTCTCTGAAGACGTGCCTCTTCCTCCCTGCCCTCGCGCTGACGCCCGCGCTGATGCCGTCAGCCGCACACGCCCAGACCGGCCTGCAAGTCGTGATGAGCGACCTGAACAACCCATATGGCCTGGCCTTCGGCCCGGACGGCGGGCTGTACGTCGCCGAAGCCGGAACCGGCAACGGTGGTCTCAGCACCGGTCCGGGATTTGTGGACGGCAGCAACACCCCAGTCTACTTTGGCGATACCGGCTCGGTCGCCGAGCTGAAAGGCGGCATCCAGTCGCAGATCATCACGGGACTGCCGTCACTTGGCTCTGTGGATGGCAGCGATGTCACGGGATTGTCCGGTATTACCTTTGCCGGCGGGAACCTGTACGGCGTGTTCGGCTTCGGCGGCTATGAAGCCCAGCGCACCCAGCTTGTTTCGGATGTTGAGAAGGCAACCGGGCAGACCAGCACAAACGCCGGCGATTTCGGCCAGGTCGTTCAGCTTACGCCCGGCACGAACTTTATCACACCGATTTCAGATATGGTGCCTTACGAAACCGCGAACTATGCGACCAACAACGGCACTTCGCAAATGCCTGAGTCCAATCCCTACGCCCTGGCGGCCCTGGCTGGAGGCGGCTTCGCCGTTTCCGACGGCGGCGGCAATGTTGTCCTGAAAACGCAGGCTGCAGGCGGCTCTCCAACGCTTTTAAGCTTCCTCCCGCCCGGCATGACCCCCGCCGGCGTGCCTGGCCCGCCTTTCTATCAGTCCGTGCCGACCGCGCTGGCCCAAGACGCCACGGGGAAATTATATGCGGGTGAGTTTACTGGCTATCCGTTCCCGGCTGGAAAAGCGGATGTTGTTGGCTTAGACTCGACTGGAAAGCAGTCAATTTTTGCCACTGGCTTCACGACGATTACCGGCATCACGTTTGGGCCGAACGGAGACTTGTATGTGTTGGACGACACCACTACCGGCCTCGCCGGTCCGCCTAGCCCAGGGCAGTTGTTTCAGTTTGATCCCACCACCGGAACGACAACGCTCTTAACCAATCTGGCGGCAGGCGCGACCTACTCGAACTTGATTTCAAGTGCAGACGGCTCCCTGTACTTTTCCAGTGAAAGTGCAGGCGGTGGTGAAGTGCTGCGCTTTAGTCCGGCGGCTGTTCCTGAAGCCTCCACAACAGTCTCATTCGGCCTGCTGCTGATGTTCGGCCTGGGCAGCCTAGTTGTGACAGCGAAAAAAAGAAAGACCACCTGAGTTCAGGCAAGAGGATAAGAGAAGTCCGCTCCACTTAAACAAAAGCGGGGCGGACACGTTGATGCCATGCAAGTTCAGCCACATCTCGCGCACTCGTGGGAAATGACACCCGAGGAAGCACGGGCGCAGCAAAACTTCCTGCGGCAGCGCGTGTCGCTTGCCGATGATTTTGGTGAGATCAAGACCATCGCTGGTGTAGACCTGTCGTTCAGCAGCGACGGGGAAACGGGCTATGCCGTGGTCGTCGTGCTGTCGTTTCCAGACTTCCGCGTGCTGGAAACCCGCTACGCCGCCGCGCCTGTCCCTATGCCTTATGTTCCCGGCCTGCTGTCGTTCCGCGAGTCGCCAATCGCGCTCGAAGCGTTTGCCCAGCTTGAGACGGTTCCCGACATGATCTTTGTAGACGGTCAGGGACAGGCGCACCCGCGCAGCTTTGGTATTGCCTGCCACCTCGGCGTTCTGCTGGATGTCCCGAGTGTCGGGGTCGCCAAGACATATCTCTACGGACAGTATGACCGGGCACAGGCGCTTGAGCCGGGGACTTTTACGCCGCTGTACAGCAAAGCCGGAACGGAGGTGATTGGGTCGGTGGTCCAGACCAAGATCCGCACAAACCCGCTTTTCATCTCGCCGGGCCACAGAATCAGCGTGGACTCGGCCACAAAGCTGGTGCTCGACTGCGTGCGCGGCTATCGCCTCCCGGAGCCGACCCGTCAGGCGCACACGCTGATTACGGCTTACAAGAAGTCGGGAGCGAACAAAAAATAGCCCCGCCATGAATGGCGGGGCTATTTTCAGGACTCAGCGTGCTTTGCTGCGGCGGCGTTTGGCTCCGCTCAGCAGGAACAGCAGGAACATTCCGCCTACGGCAAAGACAGCGGGTGTGCTGGGTTCCGGGACAGGAGTAACCGGTGTTCCGGTGTTCGTCCCGAGTGTGTTTGTGCCGGTAGTGTTTGTTCCTGTTGTACCGGTCGTTTCCCCAGTGTTGCTGCCGCTGGTATTATTGCCGTTCGTGCCGGTGTCGCCGGTATTCGTTCCCAGCGTACCGGTCCCGGTTCCCGTTGTGCCCGTCGTTCCCGTTGTGCCTGTCGTTCCCGTTGTGCCTGTCGTTCCCGTTGTGCCTGTCGTTCCCGTTGTGCCGGTGCTGGCACCGGGAGTGCCGCCGCCGTGATGACTGCTGACAACCGTCGCAAGAACCGGGATCGCAGCGAGGAAGCCGAGTGGGATGCCGCCGCCATGCACAATCGGAAGCTGGCCGATAAAACCGGCGACTTTCGTCGTCGGCATGACAGCCACAGCCGGAGTGTCGTTCATCGCCACGACAACCGGCCCCGTTGATGCGAGTGCCGGGGCTGGGGCGGCAGTCACAGGTGCCGGGGCAGCCGCAATCTCGGGAGATTGATACGCAGCGACTTTCGTAGCGACCGGCGGCAGACCGGCTACCATTGGATTGCCGCAGGCAAGTTTCAGAACCGGCTGGCCGGTCGAGCGCATCACGAATACCGGCGTTCCGGCGGCGAGGTGCTGATTGACCATAAACTCATGCCCGGTGCGGCTGATACAGTAAACTTTGTACGTTCCAGCGCGTGACAGCTTTTTCAGAACCAGGTTATCCTGAATATAGCGTGTGACCGCCGGCGCGGACGTATGAAAATGCCGGGCCAGGCGGCGGCGCACCACCGGGTCCAGGCTGATCTGCTGATGCAGCTCGGAAACGGTGTTTACATGCCGTCCGATAAAAGAGTCTGATGGAACACCTTGAGGGCCGGCAGCGGCAGCTAAAGGCAAGCCGCTGATCATCGAAGTCAGAAGAAGTGCAGTAGGACGATGCATGAAGTTGAGTTCCTTTGATGCGGCCAAAAGTGAGTTCTATGTCCCAGAAAGTAAACACAGTGAATTTTATGCAAAAACTATGCCAGATTGCATAATGGATGAAGTTCGGCTCACAAAACGGTGTAATTGCCGGGTCACTCCGGGAGGCTGAGTGACGGCACTTCACTGTGGTTGATTAGAAACTCCGCCGAATCTGTAAAATAAGGCTTGAGAATGCTGTGGAATGGGGCGAAGTCGGGCACTGCGTCCACCGCATGAAACATGTGGCGCAGCCAGGCCTCACTTTCGGCCGCGCCGATTTGGAAGGGGACATGGCGCATTCGGAGACGCGGATGACCGCGCTCTGTTTGATATTGGGCGTGCCCGCCAAAGCGCTGAATCAGAAACAAGGCGAGATGCTTTTTGGCTTGGGTGAGATCGGAGGGATACAAAGGACGCAGAAGCGGGTCGGTGTCTACACCGGCGTAGAAGACATCTACCAGCTTATAAAACGGCGAGTCATCACCAATCTGCGCGTAGATCTCCGCGGTTGGGTCGTTCATACTTACACTTACGTTCCCTGCCGACTGGACGAACCGGCAGTGCTTTTTGTTTCTGATTCTTGAATTATACCACGGATTATGGCAGTCAGAGGGAAGTTGTGTATCAAATCAAACAAAATCCAGCAGAACTGACAGGGCATCCGGCGTCACTTGCAGGCGCACCGAGGCCCGGCCCGACGCAATCTGTTCCAGCTCTGCGCCCACGACCTCCCGCCGCCAGCCGCTCAGGAGCGCGGCTGCGGTTTGCCCCCGCGCCGCCGCCAGCGCATCCGCTTTGGTCAGCGCCAGCTCCGGCGCAAGGTTGCGGCCTAAACACAGCGCTTCCCCAAAACCGTACAGCAAATCGCCCAGCGCCCGCTCGCGCGGTGTTTCTTCCGGCCCGGTGCCGGACAGCGGCAGCGGCAGATTCTCATCCGGCAGGGCGCGGGCGGCGTTCAGCGCATCCAAAAGCGGTGCCCCAAAAGAGACTTCTTCCATCTCCGGAAAGCCGCGCAGACGCCGGAAATCCGTGAGGCGGCGCGGCGGGCGCTGAGCCAGCTCAATCAAAACTTCGTCCCGCAGAAGAGAGCGGGCCGGGACATCGCGGGCCGCCGCCTCGGTTTCACGCCACGCCGCGACTGCCCGCAGCAGCGCCGTGGGCCGGGCCGTGAACCCGCGCCCGGTCCGAAGCCGCAGATAAGCGTCTTCCGGCGCGGTCTCATAGGTCCGCGCTTCGGAGAAGCGGCTCATCTCTTCCTGCATCCACTGGACGCGCCCCAAGCGCTCCAGCAGGCGGTTGATTTTATCCGTAATCGGCAGCAGATACCGGACATCGTCGCGGGCGTATTCAAGCTGCGCCGGGGTCAGCGGCCGGCGGTCCCATTCGCTGCGCGTCTCGGCCTTGCTGAGCTTGACGCCCATCAGCGCCTCGGCCAGCCGGGCATAAGACAGCGGATACGACGGCAGGCCGATAAATCCTGCCGCGACCTGCGTGTCAAAGATATTTTGCGGCAGCCGTTTCCCGCCGCCGTAGTACGCCAGCCGCAGGTCTTCCCGCGCCGCGTGCAGGACTTTTTGGATGCTCGGGTCCGCCACTAGATCCCAAAGCGGGTCCATCTCCCGAAACGCCAGCGTGTCCACTAGCGCGATAAAGTCTTCGGTCGCAACCTGCACAAAGCACAAGCGCGGCAGGTAGGTACGCTCGCCGACAAATTCCGTGTCCAATGCGAACCGTCCGGCGGCACGGAGCGCTTGGCAAAGCTCGGCGAGTGCTTCGGGGGTGCGGATTGTCTCCAGTTCACGCAGAGCTTGAGGCATCTAAGAAGCGTCTCCCGGCCCAGTCTCAACGGCTCCTGGATATTGGGCCATGCCACCAGTCATCGTAGCGACATGGGAAAAACCTCGTGCGGCCAAAAAATCGGCGCCGTGGCGGCTGCGGACCCCATGCTCGCAGATGCAGATAAAGGTATCGGCAGGGTCAAGCTCAGCGGCGCGGCGCGGCAGATCCCCTAAAGGCAGCAAAAGCGCCCCGGCAATGTGGTGGCTTTCATATTCCCAGGGCTGGCGCACGTCCACTAAACACACGGCGTCGCCGCGCTCTAACGCAGCGTTAACGTCTTCCGGGGAAATCTCGCGGGCAAAGGGCAAAGGATTCATGGCCTGGATTGTACCCTAAAAGAGCTTGCCCTAATAAAGCCCCGCGGAAATACCGATAATGACTGGCAGAGAACACAGATTCCGCTTTTGAAAAGGAACACATTCGCGATGACGCCCGCCATTCAAATCCAAAACTTTTCCAAAGAATATCCCGTGCCGCGCCAGAAAGAAAACCGAATCGCGGTAGATTGTCTCACGCTGGACGTTCCAGCGGGCGGCTTGTTTGGTTTTCTTGGGCCGAATGGTGCGGGCAAAACAACCACGATTAAGATGCTGCTTGGGTTTATCGCGCCGACTTCCGGCGAAGCGTGGCTGCTGGGTCAGCCGGCGGGCGAGGCGTCGTCGCGGCAGGCTGTCGGTTACCTGCCGGAGCAGCCGTATTTTCCCAAGTTTTTATCGGCGATAGAAGTCGTCCAGGCCCATGCCGGTTTGTCGGGTCTGAGCGGCCGGCGGGCGAAGTCCCAGGTCGAAGCGTGCCTGCGTCAGGTCAGCATGTGGGAAAACCGGCACATGATCCTGTCCAAATGCTCTAAAGGCATGACCCAGCGGGTGGGACTGGCGTCGGCGCTGGTCGGGAACCCGGACCTGCTGATCATGGATGAGCCGTCGTCCGGCCTCGACCCTGTGGGCCGCAAAGAGCTTCGGGAGCTGCTGACGGCCCTGAAAAACGAAGGCAAGACGATTTTTCTGTCCTCGCATCTGCTGTCCGAGATGGAATCCGTATGTGACCGCGTCGGCGTCATGGCGCGGGGCAAGCTGGTCGCCTGCGGAGCGCCGTCGGAGATCACGCAGACCTGCTCAGACGTCCGTGTGCAGATCGAGCAGGAAGAGCGGGACGAAGTTTTAGCGCATGAAGTGGAAGGCCTCGGCGGCACGATTGAGTCGTCCGGCACCGGCGGCGCGTGCCTGCATGTGCCGGCGTCGGCGGTCTACAAGGTCCTGGGGCTTTTAGAGTCGCGCCGCGCTCGCTTGGTGGCCGTCAGCCCGCAGCGAGAGACACTGGAAGATGCTTTTCTGCGCTTGGTAGGGGGATAAGATGCAGGCTATACGCAATATCGGCATCATCGGGCGGATTACAATGCTGGAAGGCGCACGGAAACAAGTCTTTCATGTGCTGATGCTGTTCGCCGTCTTTTTGATCTTCGGGTCGGCGGCGCTTGCCAAATTTGACCGGCATGTGCAGATGAAGATGCTGAACGATTTGTGCTTGTTTTCCGTGTTTGTCGTCAGCTCGGTGGTGGCGATCACGATCACCGTGACCGGCATTCCGGGCGAACGGGAGCAGAAGACAATCTACCCGGTGATTGCAAAGCCTGTGGCACGCTGGCAGTTTGTCTGCGGCAAGTACGCCGGGGCGATGGGCACGGTCGCCATCGGCATGGGAGTCATGGCCGCGACGTTCGCGTTTTTAGAATTCTTCTACATGGGCCGTTTAGACGCCGCGATGTTTTATGTTCTGCCGTTTTTGTTTTTAGAAACAGCGATCTTGGCGGCCATGGCGCTCTGGCTGTCCACCTGGGCGTCCTGGCCGCTGGCCTGGTTCTTGTCGGTGCTGCTGTGCCTGCTGGGCAACGTCAAGTTCCCGCTGTACGCCTCGCTCACCGCGCACCCACAGCCTAAGTTTGATCAAGTGGCGACAGCGATTTTGTACCACCTGCTGCCTAATCTAGAGTCGTTTAACTTCAAAGACGCGCTGGTGCATCATTTAGCCGTTCCCAACGCCTACCTCTGGCAGACCGCCGCCTACGGAGTCTGCTACACCGCCGCACTGCTGACGCTGGCGTCGCTGACATTCGCCCGGAAAGAGCTATAAAGAAAAGAGCTATGAAAAGAGACTTGACCCCCTGGCTCCTCCTGCCGAGCATCGTGCTGACATTAGGCAGCGTCACGCTGCTGGCCCCCCATCAAGCCGCGCTTGCCGGCCCACCAACGCCGGCACAGGCCGTGCCGCAGGCACCCGCGGATGACGATGGGGACGAGCTTTTGGAGCACTGGGGCGACCCGCAGTTTTCGAAGGAAGAGCAGACGCAGATGGCGGGCATGGCTGCGGGCTTTCTTCTGCTCGGCACTGTCACTGCTGTCCGCCGCTCCCGCCGCAAAAGCCGCTTCAAGACAGTTTCCCTGCCGAGTGAAATGGAGTTCCTGAAGCTCGCCCCGCAGAACAAAGCGGACGACCCCACAGAAATCCAAACAGACACCCGAAAGGCGGCATGACGATGAAAAGCAGCCGAACAGCGCACTGGCGCAGACAGCTTCCCGGCGCTCTGCTGTGCCTCGGGCTATTCGCCGCCGCCGGCCTCTTCGAGCAGGTCTCGCAGGCATCCGGCTTGGCGCAGGGCTACCTGGTTTCCAGCGCGGCTGCCGGCAGAAACGCCGCGCTGGCCCAGGCCGGCGGCGAGTTCCGCATTGCCGCCGCCAATCTGATCTGGGACAAGGTCGTGGACCATTACCACCACCAGTTCATGGCCCAGGGCGGCGACTGGTCCAAAAACGAGAGCCTGCTGCCGATGCTCCAGCTTATTATCACCCTGGACCCGCATTTTATCCAGGCGTATCAGCTCATGGGCGGCGCGATCCTGCCCCGCACCGGCCACGTTGCCGAAGGCGAGCGCGTGCTTGCCCAGGGCATCAAAAGCAACCCTAACGACTGGGAGATGGACCGCGAAATGGCGATGCTGCTGTCGTTCACCGAGCATCGCCCCGCCGCCGCCCTGCCCTATGCCGAAGCCGGTCTCAAAAACGCCGACGACGACTTTTCCATCCACCTGATGACTCGCCTCTGCCACACCCTCCGCCGCGACATGAAGGGCTAGAACTAACGATATTGGCCCTCAAATGCTGATGCATTTGAGGGCTTTTGCATTTTGAGTTTTTATCTGCTTGAGTTTTTATCTGCTTTGGAGGGCGGATTGGGCGAGGGTGCGGAGAGTGGACAGGCCCATTTCGCCCATCAAGGTTGTGTTGAGCGTCGCCGTGTCCCAGTTCAGGGTCGTGAGAGACGCGCGGCGGGCGATGTGGACGGGCGTTGTGCCGATTTGGGTGACGCGCATTCCCGGCGGGACCAAAGTCGGGCGGCTGGGCTGGGTGCGGCGCTCTTCAAACAGCGACACCAAGTTGAGGCCGTCGGAGTAGCGCAGATGCAGGACCGGGCGCTCGCCAATTTTAGTCGTTGTTGCGCCGACCAGGCGGTAGCCCGCCAAAGACGCCGGGGCGGACGCTTTTCCGGCAAGCTGGAAGCGGACGGAAGATAGAGGCACGGCGGTCTCGGCGGTGGGAAGCTCGGCGACGCGCATGGTTCTGGCGAGCCTGGACAAGGTGAACAAAGAGGAAGCCAGGGCAGTGTGGTAGGTGATGTCCGAGAACATCACCGTGACCGCCAGCTTGCCGTCATCACGGTAAATCTCCCGCTTCAAAATCAGGCCGCTGCCGGCGTCAATCCAGAACCGGCGGGCGAGCGTCTGCCCTGCCGGGCGCTTGATCGTGACCAAAAACGTCTTGCGGTCGGCAATGACAGACGGCTTGGGATCCACCGCCAGCAGATAGTTGGCCCGCAGCAGCGTGTAGGAAAGCAGATCATCGTCGTCCAAAGCGCCTGGGGAAAGCCGACGGTGCCGCAGGAGCTTCTGGTGCGGATCATACTCCCACTGCTGGTTCCCATCGCTGACGAGGAGCCGTCCGCGCTCGATTTCCGGGTTCAGAAACTGGATGCGCTGGTCGTCGGTAGGACGGTGAAAGACAAGAACTTCCATGACCCGGCCTGTCCGCCAATAGGTTGTGGTTTGCCGGCCTTTGTACGGATACAAGTCGTCGGAGCGCAGAACTTTGACAAAAAGTGACTCTGCCAATGGGGCTTTGAGAGGCACTTTGACCGCAGGTGCAGGCAGCATTATCCGTGTTCTGTTCCCCCGAGTTTTGTTGATTCGCGATCGAACGCGGGCTGTCACGGGAGTCAGAAAAGACTTTGCTGAGGCCGGCTCTTGACCTGCCGCACTCAGCAACAGGAGGCAGAACGCCAGCGCGGCGCTAGAACGACGCATCGGCATAACCTGCCGCCTCCGAAGCGTCCCCAGGAGGCGTTCCCTGCCTAACATCGGCTGCGATCATCTTTTGCCGGTCCGGGTCCGCCAGCGGCAGGCGCGAGACGGAATCCGTGTGCAGCTCGGCCAGCGAGGAAACGTCCGGCGAAACGTCCTGGGCTGGAACTAATGCTTGGGGAGCCGCCGGCACAATAAGGTGTGAAGCTCGCGCGGGCAGGTGGGGCGCAGGTGTCAGCGGTCCGGCCAGCAGGATGCCTGCCACAGCGGCTGCGGCCAGTCCCCCCGCCCAGCGGCGGTGCGCGGTTTGCTCCGGCCCGCGCAGAGTCTGCCACAACGGGCGCTTCGTCTTTGCGAGTTCCCGGTCCTCTACCCGAAGCTGCCTGTAGGCCGAAGTCCAGAACTCCGGACCGGGCAGAGCGGGGTCCGGCAGGCCGCGCACCAGGTGTTTCGTCCGGCGCAGATCGGCTTCCAGGCTGCGGCAGGCGGCGCAGACGTGCAGATGCTCGCCGACGCCGCGCATTCGCGAAACATCCAGCATGCTGTCTATATAGGCGGACAATTGCTCGCCATGGGGGTGCGTAATGCTTCTCATGATTTATCTACTGACGCTCCGAAACTTTGTTTGTTCGTCAGCGTTATTTGTGCGCTAATTTTTGCCGCATTAAGGAGCGTGCGCGGTGCAGGCGCGAACGGACCGTGCCGATCGGCGTGTCCATCATCTCCGAGATCTCTTCGTAAGAAAACTCCTCGACATCCGACAAAATCAGCACCATCCGGAACTCGGGCGGCAGGCTATCCAGCGCTTTTTGGACCGGTTCCTCAAACTTGTCCTGCAGAACACGCCGCGACGGCTCATCGGCCCAGTCGGGGATGTCCCGCCCGGCTCCTTCGCCGTCGCCCAAACCCGGCAGCGGCGCATCCAGCGATTCGACAACCCCCACCCGCTTCTTGTGGCGCTGCCGGTCAATAAATGTATTCGTCATAATGCGGTACAGCCATTTATCGAAATAGCTGCCGCGCTGAAACTTCTTAAACGACCGATACGCTTCGAGCAGGGCATCCTGCAGCAAATCCTGCGCGTCCTCGTGGTGGCCCGCCATCCGGTAGGCGACCCGGTACAGCTTGTCCTGATGCGAGGCAAGAAGCCGGGCGAACAAGTCTATATCGTCCTCGGATAACCCTGTTTCCACAGCTCCGCAGGCCGCTTCGGGCGGCGACTTTTTCCGATCCGGAAACAGCCTCATGGCACGAGGGGCCGACGATGGCCCTGTTCTCCTTGATAAGCGTTCATGGCCTGCCAAAAGTTCCCTGAGATAAAATGAGAGCCAGCGAAAGGGGCGGGAGGGACGAGTAGTTGAAAACTACTCGCTAGGTGAAGTACCCTTCGGGTATGGTAACTACGTCCGCAGGACGCCTCTCCTAGCGAGTAGTTTTCAACTACTCGTCCCTTGCCCATACCGGTTTCTAGCTGCCGCTGATCGTGACGGAGTTCATTTTGTCGCCTTCGCGCAGCGCCATGACGGCATCCAGCCCTGAAGTCACCTTGCCGAACACCGCGTATCCGCCGTCCAGATGCGGCGCAGGGGCCAGCGTGAAGTAGAACTGCGAAGACGCGCTGTTCGGATCACCGGAACGGGCCATCGCCAGCACGCCCGCAGCATTGTGCTTGCCGGTATTGGGAACGCCGTTGTCTTTGAATTCGCCTTTGATGTTCTTGCCGGAGCCGCCTGTGCCGTCGCCGTCCGGGTCGCCGCCTTGAATGACGAAGCCGGCAACATAGCGATGGAACTTCAATCCGTTGTAGAAGCCTTTTTGGGCAAGCTCGATAAAGTTCGCGGTTGTGACGGGCGCGTCGTCCTCAGTGAGCTGGGCGACGATAACACCTTTCGTGGTGTCGAAGGTTGCGGTACGGGCCATAATTTTGTCTCCTCTGGGTGTGACTGTGTTTGTGCGGGATTTGTTTCTTGCGAGACGGGAATGTCCGACGTAAGCGCGGCGATCTCGCCGGGCGTCAAGTGACGCCAGGCGCCCGGCGGCAGGCCGGTCAGGCGCACCGCGCCGATGCGGACGCGGACCAAGCGAGTGACGGTGTGGCCGAGGGCAGCCATCATGCGGCGCACCTGCCGGTTGCGGCCCTCATAAATAGTCAGCTCCACTTCCCCCTGCCCGGTGCCGTCGGCGTTCTGCTTGCCGCGCACCAGCCGGACGTTCTCGGCGGGCTTTGTCATGCCGTCGTCCAGCATGATGCCGCGCCGCAGGCGCTTCAAGGCGTCTTCACTAGGGACGCCGGATACGGCAACCCGGTACGTTTTCGGGACATGGTAGCGCGGGTGGGTCATCTTAAATAAGAAATCGCCGTCGTCCGTCAGGAAAATCAAGCCCTCGCTGTCGGCATCCAAACGGCCGACAGGACGCAGCATCGGCTTTCCGCCGATGTCTACTAAGTCCGTGACCATCTGGCCGGCGTGACCGTGCGGGTCGGAGCGCGACGAGATAATGCCCTTGGGCTTGTTCAGGGCCAAGTAGTAACGCTTAAGCGGCGGACGCACGACCCGGCTGTCAAACAGGACTTTGTCGGTCTCGGGGTCTACTTTCGTGCCAAGTTCCGTGACGACATGACCGTTAACTTTGACCCGGCCCTGTGCGATCCACGCTTCGCACGCCCGCCGCGAGCCGATCCCGGCGGAGGCGAGCACTTTTTGAAGCCGTTCTTCCATAAAGTATCATTCCTATCAAAACAAGTGCCGTGAAGGCGGCAAGCAATCCAATGGCTTTGAGCAGCGTCAGCCCGAGCGTTTTTGTCGTTTGAAGCACGGCAACGGCAGGCCGAACCGAAACATCTTCGGCGGCAAGCGCCGCCGCTGTCGTCTGCACCTTGCCGTCTACCAGCACCGTTACTGTCCCAAGCCGCGTTCCTTCGGAGATCGGAGCCTGCGGCGTCTGCGGCAGAGGCGTCAGCTTGATTTGGGCGTTCGGCACCGGATGGCGCTTGGAGGCAACAATAAACAGCGTGCTTGAGCAGTCAACTTTGACCGGCGCAGACGCGCTCGGAATGTCAATCACACCGACGGAATCCCCTTGATGGATAACTGTTGCCGGCGCAAACTCGGCAAATCCATAGTTTAAGAGCGACTCGACATCTTCCCGGCAGTCGTTGCTGTCCAAAGCGACTGCAATCAGCCGCCAGCCATTTCGCGTTGCTGAGCCGACAAAACAGTGCCCTGCCTGATGAATATACCCGGTTTTAATACCGTCGGCCCCCGGAAACTTTTTGAGGAACGTCGTCGCCGTGTTCCGAACCCAGACATCGCGCTGATCAAGGGACCGGTGAACTTTATAGACAGGCGTTTTGACGATCTGATCAAACACCGGAAGATTGTTGACGGCATACGCGGCAATCACCGCCAAATCCCCTGCCGTCGAATAATGCCCCGGCGCCGGCAGGCCGTTCGGCGTCACGAAATGCGAATGGACTGCGCCGATCTCTTTGGCTTTTGCGTTCATCTCTTTGGCGAACGCCGGGACGCTGCCGCTGAGGTACACCGCGCCGGTCACAGCCGTGTCATTGGCCGAGCGCAGCAGCATGGCGTACAGCAGGTCACGCAGGGTTAGCTTCTCGCCGGGCTTAAGATGCAGGCTGCTGTCGGGCAGGTACTGCACCCCGTTCGGTGCAGTCACGATGTCGTCGAGGTGCCCGCGTTCCAGCAGCAAAATCGCCGTCAGCATCTTGGTGGTAGACGCGATGGGGCGCGGCGTCTCAGCGTTGCGCTCCCAGAGGACTTTGCCGGACACCGCATCTACTAAGATGGAGTAGTGGCTGTGGACGATGGGCGTCAGCGGCTGGGCAGCGGGCGGGTAGACAGCGGGCGGCGGGGCTTGCGCGTGGATCGCCGGCAGACGCAGGCAGAAGAAGGAAAGAAAAAGAAAGATAATGATCTTTTTGGGCATGGCGTATGTTTTCCTGGACTAAAGTCCAGAACTTTAGAAGTGCGATTGTCCGCCTGCGCGGACATAGGAAAATACCGCAGGGCTGACTCTTCTGTCCGCGCAGGCGGACAATCGCACTGGCGGAGACCCGGATTTCCAATCCGGGCAACAAATGGGACTCATTCCTTTAATCCCACCGCCTGCAAGGCATCCTGCGCCGCAGCCCTTTCACTTTCAGCGTCGTCTTGCAGCGCGATGTCTTCGAGCGGCGGCAAGTCTTCCAGGGTGTGCAGGCCGAAATAATGCAGAAAGTCCGGCGTCGTGGCATACAAAATCGGGCGGCCCGCCACTTCCTTGCGGCCCGTCTCCGCAATCAATTGACGCTCGGCCAGCGTCTTCAAAACGCCGTCGGCGCTGACCCCGCGCACGGCTTCGATCTCCGCCTGCGTCACCGGCTGCTGATACGCGATGATCGCCAGCGTTTCCAGCGCGGGCTTCGACAGCCGCGCTTTTTGATTGGGCGCGGCCAGCAGCCGTCCAATGCCCAACGCCAGCGCGGGCTGGGTCGCCATCTGGTAGCCGCCGGCAATCCGCACCACATGCAGGCCGGAGTTGATGCGCCGGGCGTAGGCGTTCACCATGTCTTCCAAGGCTTCTTCCACCGCCGCCGGGTCAACTTGCAGACTGCGGGCGATGTCGGCAGCCTGCACCGGCTCGGTCGCAACGAACAAATACGCTTCCAGGAGCGGCGGCAAATCTGTTTCTAAAAACGCCTCAGACATCGGCGTCTGCCGCAATTTGTGTGTCTGCCGTGTACGCCGTTAGAATAATCCGGCCTAAATGCCGCTCCTGCGCGGCTTGAACCCGGCGGTTTCGCAGAAGCTCTAAAAGCGCCAGGAACAGCATGACAACTTCGAGGCGCACATACGGCGGCTCAAAACAGTCTTCCAGCAGGATGCCGCCGGGTCCGCCGCGCTGGACTTTGTGCCAGAGCGATGCCATCGCTAATCTTAAAGTCATCTTCTGCCGCCGCACGCTGGTCACGGCCTCGCCGCCGTCATCGCCAGCTTCCGCCAGCAGGCGGTTCAAGGCTGTCAGGAGTGCGCCCGGCTTCAGCGCCCCAAACTCTACCGGCAGGACATACTCACCGCCGTAATCGCCTTGACCTCGAAAGAACAGCGCCCGGCGACTATCTTCCCACTCGGCCAGCGTGTTTATGAACAGCTTGTAGCGCTGGTAATCTTCCAGCCGCCGGACCAGTTCCAGGCGCGGGTCTTCACCTTCCTCGGCTTCTTCCAAACGCGGCGGCTTCGGCAGCAGCATCCGGCTCTTGATCTCTAACAGTGTCGCCGCCATCAAGAGAAACTCGCCGGCGACATTTAAATTCATCGCTTCCATCGCCCGCAGATGGGCCAGATACTGGTCGGTAATCTGCAAGATGGGAATGTCGGCAATGTCCACGCGGTGCTCGCGGATCAAATGCAGCAGCAGATCCAGCGGCCCTTCAAACGCTGGCAGGGCCACCGGCGGCAGCATGGATAGTGAAGAAGTGGAGGCAGTCGCGGCGGAGACGGGCATAGTCTATCTTACACTTGACGCCCGGCATTTGTCAAGTTGACACTGCCGTTGGCAGGGTATAATAGACAGCAGCGTGGAGGAACAGACCTATGGCGGCGAATGAACTAAGCGGCGATCTCGCCGAAAAAGTCAACGAATTTCGGGTAATGAGCGCCCCGCTCGATCAGGCGATGCGCGAGCTGGAATATGCCCAAACCCTGCTCCGGGCCAGGGCTGAAAGCGACATCGCCCAGACAGTCCCGGCGCTTGGCGCACTCGCCGACATTTTAGACATCTCCAGCCTCGACCTGCTGATGGCCCACGACCGCGTTTCCTTCGTCCGCGACGCCATGTCCCGGCAGGGCTTGACCGAAAGCGAAGTCGCCACCCAGATGCGAGCCTTAGTGTCCTCCGACGACCGCTCCCGCAGCGATTTGAAAGCGCTAGGAATTGGGGAAGAAATCGCATGAGTGAGTGTGAGAACTAAGAGCGTGGGATTGAAATCCTACGCTATGGGGCGCAGACGCCTACCGTCCACCTTCGTGGACGAAGAAAAGATCGTGGCTTAGATGCTCTGCTCCTTGTCCGAGCAGGCGAACACTGGGCGCTTCGCCCCACAGCTCAGGATTTTAATCCCACGCTCTTATTCCTGTGCTCTCCTCATCCTTCTACCTGCTGAGCCTCCTGTGTTGCCCTCTTCTTTTGCTCTGCCTCCTGTCGCTTTAGATATTCAACACAGAAAGCAAAGGCAGTCCCAACTAAGGCATCGGGCAACATACCATCTGCGGCAGATTGCCATGATAAAGGGGGGATCGGCCAGAAGTGATAGTAGTTACGGACAAAACAAAACGCATACCAACCCACGGTGCTCACAGCCCATAACGGCACGAAAAACTTCAAGTATAGCACCGCGATCTTGGCGAATTTCATTGAGCTTCCTTTACAGGGCAAGTTCAGCGGTGTAGTCTCTCCCCTCGCGCTTCCAGGCGCGGGTGCAGAGGGGCAGGAAGTCGCACCAGGGGCAGACATCAGGCAGTGGGACGGGGCGGACGGCCTCGAAGTCTTTTTCCAAGATGGTAATGCCGATGCCACGCAAGTCTTCTTCGAGTTCCAAGAGTTCTTCGTCGGTGTACGATGCGGACGCCGTGACGCCGCCGCGCAGGGCGTGGATGGTGGCGTAGACCCGGCGGTCCGGGTTGTTGCGCTTGGCAAGCAGTTGATAGACGGACATGGCAAGTGCGCTCTTGACATCGGCTTCGGTGACGCCCATGCGGCCCGATTTGTAGTCGACAATCTCCAAAGACCCGTCGGACAAGTGCTCGTCAATCCGGTCAATCCGGCCCGTCAGGACGAACGGCCCCATGTCCCATTTCAGCATCTTTTCAATCAAAAACGGCCGGGTTTCTTCAGCCCGCGCTTCCGAGGCCGCATGGTAAGTTTCTAAAATCCGTGCCGCTTCGACTTTGTGTTCGGCTTCATGCGCCGCGCTTTCGTACCCCTGCGACTGCCAGACCGTCTCCATCTTTGCCACAAGTTCCGGCGCGGAGACTGCCGCACTGCCGCCGTCCTGGTGGAACGTCTGCAAGGCTTGATGGAGCGTCGAGCCGAACGTGAACCCGGCGCGGGCGCGGTGGTAGAACTTGCCGACTTTGTCTACATAATCCAGCCGGTACATCATCGGGCAGGACAAAAAGGTACGCAGGCGGGTCGGCGAGAACTCCGGCTTGCGCGGCTTTTTCACGACCGGCAGCTTGGGCGCTTTCGGTTTTTCGGACGGTTTCGGGTCATCGGAACCGGCAATGGGTTTGCGAGGCATACAAAATTATACCCCTCCCCCAGCGTCTTTTTCCCCGGCGTCTTCTCCTTCCGAGGCTTCCCGGCCGCTTCCTGTAGGCTGCGGATAGCCGGCATGAGGGCCTTCATATTCTTCGGGAGCATTCAGATTCAAAACCGCATCCGGCGCAAGGACCGGGTCTTCTAAGTCCAGCGGCGGCATTTGCTGCCCAATTCCAATGCCGGCTCCCGGCCCAATGCTTTGTCCCATAACTTGTTTCCCTTTCGGAGCACGTCTGTGACTTGACGCCCCAGCAGCATTCTACCCATTCGGCTGTTATTCCGGCCCGCGCACGACAATCCGGCTGCCCTGGACCATGACGACCTGCACCTGCGTTCCCGGCGCGATAAACTCGCCTTCAGTCACGACGGACAGACGCACATCGTCTATTTCTACTGTCCCCGACGGACGCAGCAGCGTCACGGCAGTCCCAAACTGACCTAGATAGGACGTATAATCGTCGCTGGAAACGTAACCGCCGAGCGCCGTTTGGCGCAGCGGCAGGCCAATCCGCTTCCAAACACCGGAGCGCGGCAGGTACACAAAGAACGCCGCTAAAATCGCAAGCGTCATCACAAGCGCAGTTGCCGCCGGGTACAGCGCCCCGTTCCCCGGCCCGCCCAGCGCGTAAAACAGGCCGGCAAAGATCAGCGCCAGCCCGGTAAACGCCGGCCAGCCATGCCCCGGCAGCACATGGGTTTCCAGCAGCAGCAGCGCCGCGCCCGCCAGGAACAGCAGAACGCCCACCCAGGTCGCCGCACCGACCGTGATATACGCCGCAAAGATCAGCGCGACCAGCAGGCCGCCGAAGATACCCGCCACGCCCCACGAATGCAGCGTCAAAATCTCGGTCATCACCAGCGCGAGGCCGAGGGCGAGAATCAAGACCGTCGCCCAGGGCTGAGTCACCCACAGCGCAACACTGTTCCACAGCGACAGCTCCACGGGAACAAGCTGTGCGCCAACCAGGCTTGGCCCCATTTTTGCTAATAGGCCGGTCGGCAGCGCGGTCACAACATCAGCGTAGCCAACCGACTGCGCCTGAGTCGCCGTGAGCGTCAGCGGGTCTCCGGCTTTCACGGCCAGCGCCGGCAGGTCCGAATCCGCCGACACAAACGCGGCGGCGATCGCCGGATTGCGCCCGTTAGCCGAGGCCGCGGCCTGGTAATCAGACTTCGCGCCGTCGCCTGCTCCCCCAAGTGAGCCGCCCGGCGCGAATGCCAGCGTCTTGCAGGAGATCGCAATGAGGCTGCCCGGCCCAGTGGCATGGTCATGGACATACGCGGCAATCGGGTAAGCCGCCGAATGGTCCGAAATGGCCTGCTTGATGTCCAAGCCCGCTTCTTGTGAGCCGCCGGTCGTGTCCAAGTCTAAAATAACCCCTGCCGCGCCCTGCTGATATGCCGCGTCAAGCTGCTTGCGAACAAAGACCGCCGTGCCGGGCCAAACGGTCCCATGAATGCTGACCACATACACCTGCGGCGGCGCGGCGTGTGCGGAAGAGGCAAAAAGCCCGCACAGCAGCAAAAGGAGGCAGCAGAACACCCCCCTGCCCCATTTCTTGGGAGCCAGAGTGGGATACCATACAGGCAAAGAGCGTGTTCGCCTCTTCTCCATATATCCTTCCAGAATTGGGGCGGGGGGGCTTTCCACCAGGACGTTAAGAGATGTCGCGGCTGCCTTTGTGAAGCTGTGCATAGGTTGGGTTTGGAAACGGAGCATTATCAGGGACATCTCCGCAGCATCAAAGCTGCTGCCGCTCGTGTTCCGAATGCAGATGCGGGCTAAGATGATGGTGGGCGCGGCGGGCCAGCGCATGGGTCCACAAAATCACCCCTTCGCTGACCGACGACACAAAAACGCCCCAATGCGCCCGCAGACGGGCCGGGAAGCTTAGTCGCCGCTCGGCCCGGAAGGCTTCGATTTCCGGGACCAGCTCGCGCCAAAGGTCAAGCGTCGGCTCCCGCTCCGGCAGCCGGTGCAGCAGCGAGAGCGTGCGCTCTAAAGCGATCAGCTCGGCGGCGGCATCCGGGTTCTGCGCGAGATATGCCTGCAATGCGTCTCGTTGTTTTGGGTTAAGCGCGTCTTCCAAGTACTCGGAAAACAAGGCGCGTGCATCTTCTGGCTTCACTTTCTTCCCCCCTGCGGCTCCAGTGCCGACGGGCCGACCAGCGCCAGGTACGGCTCGAACTTTGCTTTGAAGGCCAGCCGCGCCCGGTGCAGCTTGGATTTGACATTGACCCGGCTGAGTTCCATGATCTGCTCGATTTCCTCATACGACAATCCCTGCAAGTCGCGCAGGGTGATGAGAAGCCGCTGCTCATCAGAAAGCTGGGCCAGTACTTTATCCACGACCCGCTGCAGCTCGCGTGTTTCGGCAATCCGCGCGATGTCGGCAGCGGGGTCCGGCAGTTCCGGGACAAAGCCGGGCGCGTCCGGCTCTTCGTCCAGCGAGCCGGCTTCCAATCCCAAGCGCAGCTTGCGGTCCCTCAAATGATTGAAGCAGACATTGCGGGCGATTGTCAGCAGCCAGGTCCGAAACTTGCAGTCGCCGTTAAACGACGGCAGGGAGCGCAGCGCCCGCACAAAAACTTCCTGGGTCAGATCATACGCTTCTTCGCCGTTGACCATGCGCGACACAAAGCTGAATACCGTGGTCTGGTACTTGCGAAACAAAATCTCGAACACCGCCGGGTTTGCCGTCGCCCGGAACTGGCGCACCAGGGCCAAATCCGGGTCAAGGCGCGGCAGGGCCGTTAAGCTCGTCCAGGGCGAGCGGCGCTCACTCGTCATCAGGCAAGTTCCCTAAAGTCTTTCCATAAAGTAATACGACACGGCAGCCGCGAAAAAGTTGCATGGCAGAACTGACGTGATGCAGAATAAACAAGTAGTTGAAAGCTACTCGCTCGGTTAGATGTCCTGCGGACGGAAGACAAGGCTCATTGCTTCTTCTTACACCCGTTAGGGTGCTGCTCCTAGCGAGTAGTTTTCAACTACTCGTACACCATTCTCGGGTATACTAGAAGCGCTATGGCAATGAACACGGAAAATCTGGTCAGCCCTAAGTTGCTGTCCCTGCCGATGGCGGACGAAAAAGTCGTGACGCCGAAAGCAAAAGCGGAGCGGGCCAAAGTTCTGGCGCTGGAGCCGGACAGCCCGGCGGCGCGGGCGGGCGTTCAGCTCGGCGATGTCATTACGCATGTCAACGGCCAGCCGGTTTTGGACATTGTTGACTTCGCGTTCCTGTCGGCGGGCGAGCATGTGGCTTTGGATATGCTCCGAAGCGACACCGAACTCCTGCACTTTGAGATCTCTAAAGGCTACGATGAAGATTTAGGCATTGAGTTCGGCGACGATTTATTCGACCGGGTGCATATCTGCAAGAACAAATGCGTGTTCTGCTTTTTGTACCAGCAGCCCAAAGGCCTGCGCCCGTCGCTGTATATCAAAGACGACGATTACCGGTTGTCGTTCCTGCACGGCAATTATCTGACGCTGACCAATATGGGCGAAGCCGAGTTCCAGCGGGTCATTGACCAGAAGCTTTCTCCGCTGTTTGTGTCGGTTCATGCCACCGACCCGGAAGTGCGCGGGCGGATGCTGGGCCGCAAAGGGCCGGAGCCGATCCTGCCGCGCCTCGCAATGCTGGCGGACGCGAAGATTCAAGTCCACGGCCAGGTTGTTCTGTGCCCCGGCTACAATGACGGAGCGCAGCTTGAGCAGACAGTTCGGGAATTGGCTGCGCTGCACCCGGAAGCACGCGGCACCTACGGCGGCGTTTTATCCGTGGCCGTCGTCCCCGTCGGCCTGACCCAGTTCCGGGACCGGCTGGCCGCGCTGACAACCTGCTCCCCGGAGTTCTCGCGCTCCGTGGTTGAAGCGTCGGAAGCGTGGCGAGCACGGTTCCGCAAGCAGCTTGGGACAAATTTTGTCTTTTTGAGCGACGAGTTCTATCTTGCCGCCGGCCTGGAAGTCCCTGCCGCGCGTCAGTACGAAGGCTTCCCGCAGCTTGAAGACGGTGTCGGCATGGTGCGCTTGTTTCAAGATGATGTCAAGAAAGTCGCCCGCAGGCTGCCTGCCCGCCTGCCTCAGCCGCGCACGGCAACGCTTGTCACCGGCGAGCTTGCCGCGCCTTTTCTAAACAATCTGGCCGACACGTTTAATCAAGTTGAGAACTTGAACGTCAATGTCTGCGCCGTGCATAACACGTTTTTTGAGGGCAACATCAGCATCGCCGGCCTTTTGACCGGCCATGATGTCGCTGAAGCACTGCACAAAATGGGCGACGATCTCGGCGAGCGGGTCGTCCTGCCGTCCATCATGCTGCGCGACCCAGACCGCGACATCTTCTTAGACGACATGACGCTATCCGAGTTTGAGTCAAAAATCGGCCGAGAGGTGCATGTCGTGGAACGGATGCCATCGGCAGCGGCAAAAGCGATCTTGAACTAGAAAAATTAAGGAGTGCAGTGAGGGCGAACACGAAGAAGGGCGAACACAAGGTTCGCGCCCTACAATTCGTTTCTGGCTCCGTAGGGGCGAACCTCGTGTTCGCCCTTCTTCCGCGCTTGTCCCTTGTCCTCTTTTCCGCACTCTCACTCTTCCACCCGATCCACCGTCACTTCCACCACCAGCGCCGTTTCCGACGGCAGGGGGCAGCCGACGGCGGCCCGTACCAGACCTTTAGTTGGCGGCACGTCCGCATAGTCCCGGCCCACGGCGATTTTGATGTGGCTGCCTGCGGTCAGAATGTCGTTGGTGGGGTCGAAGCCGGTCCAAACTCCCGTCGCTTTCCAGTCGCCTGACTGCGGCAGGAACAGCTCCACCCAAGCATGGGTCGCGCCTGCGCCCTGCGTTCCGTCGCCGGCACCCGCGTAGATGTAGCCGCTGACGTAGCGGGCGGGAACGCCGCGCGAACGGGCAGCGGCCAGCATGAGATGGGCATAGTCCTGGCAAACGCCGCGCTTCTGGGCGACAAAGTCCGCTAAAGGCGTCAGCAGATCGGTGGAACCCGGCACATAATCAAACTGGGAGCAGATTTCATGGGAGAGCGCCTGCCCGTAACCCAGAACGCTCGGCAGCGGCTCAGGACCGCTCCATGACCCAAACAGCGGCACCAAAGGGGTTGGCGCGAGATACTCGGCATATTCTTCGTGCAAAGATTTATCGGCAAGCGCCGGCCAGTCTTCCACCAGCAAATTCAGCGTCTCGAATGGGTTGCTTTTGAGCGTTTCTACATCAGACTCAGCGCAGATTGACAAAGTTTGGTACGGCTCGCCGCGCACGACAAAGTGATTAACCAGGCCCATTTGGTGCAACTGGTCGTAGCCGAACACCGGCACGGGCGGATCAACTGTGATTGCATACGAGCGGCAGGTCTGCTCGCCCGGCACTGTCAGCGGACGCAGGCGAGCTTCCATAAAACACTCGCCCGCCAGCGGCGCATCGTATTCATACCGAGTCAGGTGCGAGATGTGGTATTTCATAGTTGATTTAGCCCACGGATTGGAATCCGTGGCTACTTTCAATCCGTGGTTACCGGGGCACTTCCAGGCCGTCCAGAATGTTCTCGATCACGCGGTCGGCGCTGACGCCTTCAATCTCGGCCTCGGGGCGCAGCAGCAGGCGGTGGCGCAAGGTCGCCGGGGCAATCGCTTTGATGTCGTCGGGAATGAGAAAATCCCGCCCGCGCATGGCGGCCAGCGCCTTGCCGACACCCAGCAGTGCAATCGAGGCGCGAGGACTGGCCCCCAGCACAAGCTGACGGTGGTCGCGGGTCGCGGCCACCAGGCGCGTGATATACTGGAACATGTCTTCTTCCACACGCACTTTCTTGATCAGCGCCCGGCACCGCTGGATTGACTCCATATCGGCGGCGGGCCGTACCCCCGCAGTGAGAAGGTCATTGGCGTCAAAACCGGAGTGGACGCGGCGCAAAATAGACTGCTCGGCTTCGAGCGGCGGGTATGCGACCAGAAGCTTCAGCAGGAAGCGGTCCAATTGCGCTTCCGGCAGCGGATACGTTCCCTCAAACTCAATCGGGTTTTGGGTGGCAAAGACCATAAAGACCGGCGGCAGGTCGTGCGTCTCGCCGTCCACCGTCACCCGATGCTCCTGCATCGCTTCCAGCAGCGCGGCCTGCGTTTTCGGCGGCGTTCGATTGATTTCGTCCGCCAGCAGCAGCCCGGTGAACAATGGGCCGGGTTTGAAGACAAACTCCATCGCCTGCTGGTCAAAAATGCGGGTGCCGGTGATGTCTGACGGCATTAAATCAGGCGTAAACTGAATGCGCTTGAACTCGCCGGACACGGCAGCGGCCAGCGCCCGGACCAGCAGCGTTTTCGCTGTGCCGGGCACCCCTTCGAGCAGCACATGGCCGTCGGCAAAGAGGCCCGCCAGCGCGTTTTCAATGGTTTCATCCTGACCGACAACCGCTTTATGGACTTCCGCTGTAATCATCTGGGCCACACGCTGCACTTCGCCGCCGGTTTGGTAGGACGGCGTCGAGGCAGTCTCGACCGGCGGCGGGGTGAAGAAGTTGACCGAAGGCGCTTCCCACGACGGCATGGCTGCCGGGACAGGTTCTGGACGCTGCGGCGCAGGCGCCGGCGTGTAAGCCTCTTGCGGCGTTTCCTCTAAAGGAGTTTCTACTGTTTCGTCAGGCAATGCCGATGTCCTTTCTGATTGCTTCCATCTGCCGGGTCAAGTCCAGCAGCTCGGCTTCCGAGACTTTCCCCGAATCCAGCCGCAGCTCGCAGGCTGCAAGCAGCCGGCGCATGCGTTCTTTATCAATCTGACCACGCCGGGCGGCAACCGCAGCGAGGCGTTCTAAATCCACATCCGGCGGTAGGCCCAGCCGCCCGCAAATATCGCGCAGAAACTGACGGTACAGCGTCTCAAGCGCCGAGGGCGACGCGCCGGCACGCCGGTACAAGCTGGCAAGCGAGCCGATATAATCCGAAGACGACCGGGCGACGCCGCGCACCAGCGGCACGGGCGGGCCGAACCGCACCGCCAGAAGAACTCCCAGCCCGAGCGCGGCAAAGCCAAGCTGGATCAGCGCAAGCTGCAAAGGCCGCCCTAAATCCTCCCAGACTGATCCTTCCGCGCCAGCAGCATCGCCGTGATGGTACTCGTCGAACAGCACACGCCCGCCCGGATGGCCGTAGTGCGCCAGCAGGTTCGCCAGCAGCACCGCGTTTTCCGAGCGCGGCAACTGGCTGTTGGAGAACAAAGTGTCGTCGGCGATGGCAATCAGCCGCCCGCGTCCCACTGGGATTTCCAGCGCCAGCGGCCCGGCGTCGTCCCCGAAAAGTGCGAAGCTGTCCGGGCGGGTGCGCTTGATCCGGCTGCCGGACTCGCTGTGGACGCTCAAAATGCCCTGCGTGTCGGCGACCGGCTGCAGGGGCGCGAACTCGGCCCGCCCGGTATTCGGCGACGCCGCTTCGACAACTAAATCCAGCGCATCGCCAAACGAGTCAGGCGCGTCAGAAGATGGATTTGGACCGCTCTGACCGCTTCCCAGCCGCGAACTCAGCAGAATTGCCGTATGCCCAGCCCCCGAGTTCAGCCAGCGGCGCAGGCGGACCGCATCCCGCGCGGTGAGCTGAGTTTTGTCGCCGTTCTGGCCGTTCAGCCCGGTCAGCGTCACCAGAGTTTCCTGGACATTGGGAGCAATGACCAGCAGAACGCCGCTTTCCGACGATGAAAGCCGGCTCCAGCTTTGACGCCAGGGAACCGGCTCATAGCCCAGCGTCTGCACCCAGACAAAGGCCCCGCGCGAGCCGGACGCGCGGTCGTTCGTGTAGGACGGATTTGGGACGGACTCCGGTCCCGGAACCCGCGCGGCGCTCGATCCGCGTCCGCCCAAAAGCAGGCCGGCGGCGATAAACAGCGCCAGCAGCAGCAGAACAGCAATTAAATCCCGGCTAGGGCGCATTATGGTGACGCCGCTCCTGTCGGGGCGGCCACAGGCGGGGCAGCTTGAAGCGCCTGATACTGGGCCAAAGCACGAGCATACTGGGACGCATCCGCCGGCGCGAAGCCGTACCAGACTTGGTCAAACTCGCGCGTCAGCGGTGTCAGCGCCGCATATACATCGCCCCGGCCCGACGCCCGCATTGCCCGAAGATACTCCCAGTTCGTCTTGGAGCGGTCGAAACGCAGAACACCGTTTGTGTCCAAAGCGACCAGAGACGCCAGATAAACGAGACGGAATGCACGCCGGTAATCTCCTGCCTTCGCCTGCTGCTCGGCCAGCGCCAGCAGGCTGTCATTGTCCCGCGCTTCTACCAGAACCGCTTCCTCTTCGTCCAGCGCCAGCGGCCGCACCCGTGCTTCCCGCCGCCCGATCGCCTGAACCAGCACGGCCACCAGCACGGCAAATGCGGCGGCGGCGATGACAATCAAGATGCCCAGAATGACGTTCGGATTGGCATTCGGCACGTTCGGTGTCGGTGCCGAATGCGGGCGAAACAGCCTGTCCAGCCACGCCGCCAGCTTGTCGGCAACCGACGGGGGCGGGGGCGGGTCGGACGCAAACTCGGGCCGGGCCAGAACCGACTTTGCCGACGCACCGGCCGCAGCCGGGTCTGCCTGCGGCGGCGTCTGAGCAATCGCCTGCCGGAGCAGCTCAATCTGCCGCGAAACCGCCTCAAGAGCGCTCAGTTTTTGATCGGGGTCTTTCAGCGCTTCCGCCGTGCCGATTGCGGAAACAAGCGGAGCTGTGTTGACCAGGATCGGCGCTTGTCCGGGCGCACCGACCGCGCGGATCGGCAGCAGTGCCTGCTGCGCCAACAGAGACGGCGAGGGACCGGATGAAATCACCTGCGCTTCCAGCGCCTCGGACTGGCTGGTCAGCGCCGCCTGCACCTGCCCCAGCGCCCGGTCATACTGCTGCGGCGTCGCTGCCCAAGCTTGGGCCGCCGCCAATGTGAGGAAAACAATGATGCCGAGAATAAGCTTCATTTCGGCAGATCCCCTTTCGGCAGCTCTCCACCTGCCGCCGGCGGTCTGCCTGCCGCCGGCGGTCTGCCTGCCGCCGGCGGTCTGC
>CAXSZN010000008.1:17506-21345 GCA_964241935.1 uncultured Armatimonadales bacterium | reverse complement strand
CCTGCCGCCGGCGGTCTGCCTGCCGCCGGCGGTCTGCCTGCCGCCGGCGGTCTGCTGAAGGCAGCCGGGCCGAACGTCGGCACCGGCGGCAGGTACGGCCCCAAGCTGCTCAGCGGCGGATAATGGAGATCTTGGGCCATAAACTCGATGTCAGCGCCTTCTTTGCGAACTCGCAGATCGTAATACAGCACGGTAATCACGCACACGATAAAGGGAATCAGCAGCAGATGGGCCAGTCCGGTGCTGATCAGCGAGACCACCTGCTGCTGGGCGGTTCCACCCGCCGCGGCCCCATACAAAGAAGACGCTCCAGGCGCGATATTCAGCACAGCGTCTACAAAATATGCCAGCGGCAGGCGCAGCCCCAGACTGACCACAAACAGCACTCCGCCGAGCAGCAGCAGGCATCCAAAGACCCGGCTGCCGTAGCCGGCGACAAGCTTTCTGGAGCGCCGCATCGCCCCCACCGGCCCCTGCCCTTCCACCAGCAGCGCCTGCAGCGTAAACAAAAGCTGCGTTGCTGCCGCCAGCCACAGCACTCCGCAAAGGACCAGTCCAAGCGCCAGGGCAAGGCCCGAAAAGAGTGCTGCCAGCAGCAGCGCCGGTGTCCGGCGCAGACAAAGCCGCAGCACAGTTTCAATAGCCGTGCTTTGGTCCAAGTACCGGGAGGAAGCCCCAGCGACAACCGGACCAATCGCCGCAAGATACAGCGGCACAAAGAAAATCAGCTTGACTAAGCTTACGACGGCGACGACCGCAAACGCATCGGACTGGCTGGAAGTCAGCCCGAACAGGTCAAATACCGCCGGCATCAAACGCGGGGTCAAAAATGCCAGCCCAATATCAAGCGGCACGACAACGGCGGCGGTTGCCAGCAGCAGAAACACAAAGTTCCGCTTGTACAGGTCAAAACCTTCGTCAAAGATGTCGCCGGTCGCAAGTGGCCGCAGCCGCTGTGCATTCATTCGCTCTCTGGATTTCTCGTTGACGCTGCCGGCACCCGGCACCAGAAGTGCCGAGGGCAAACGCCCTATCCCTTCTTCGCGACTTTGACCAGCGAAGGGCGGATGACGCGGTCGTGCAGGGTGTAGCCTTTGCGAAGCTCCGCCGTCACCGTTTCATCCGGCTCGTCACTGTCTTCGTCCAGCATGACGGCTTCGTGGACTTCCGTGTTAAACGGCTCGCCTACGGCGGGAATCGCTTCTACGCCCTGTTTGTTGAGCGTGGCCAAAAACTTGCGGGCGACGGCGCTGACGCCGCCGACAAGCTGCTCGTAGCTTTCGGTCTTGCGGGCGGCATCGAGCGCGAGGTCAAAGTCGTCCAGAACCGGCAGCAGGTCTTTGATAAGCCGCTCGTTCGCATCCCGAATTTGGCGCTTGACGGCTTCGTCGTTGCGACGTCGGTAGTTTTGCAGCTCCGCTTGCGCCCGCAGCATTCCGTCATTGGCCGACGTCACCTGCGCCCGCAGCTCGTCCATTTCTTGGGAACTGACTTGAACGGAACCCGCTTGGGGGGCAGCATCGCTCTCGGCGGCTTCCGCCGGCGGCGGCGTTTCGGCGGCAGGAGATGCGGAAGCAACGGGCACATCCAAGTCAATCGGCGGCCGCCCTCCCCAGTTGTCTTCTAAATCGTCTTGGACGCCTGGAATGGCATTGGCAGCTTCCAGGGAGTCATCGTTTTCCGGTCTTTCTTGTTCGGCCATAACAAAAAGTGTCGCTCCTTGCGTGTTTTCTCAAAATAAAGATAAGTTTGAGGATATAAGAAGGGGAAATGCCTTTCTGCCTTTTCACCGGCAGGCGGGGCAATTCCTTCCTGAAATATACTTACCCTCATTATACCCAAGTGTGTACCCGAGGCTTGACAACTCCCTTGCCGCTTGGATATACTTAACTGCCGGTGATGGGCCTTCCTACTCCAATTGGTAGAGAGAATGCGTTTAGGCCGCATACAGTGTCGGTTCGAGTCCGATGGAAGGCACCAACTTTTTTGCCAAACTTCATGGAACCTGTTGACAAACGCTAGCCGCTTAGTGCATAATACTCTTCGTCAGCGTTTCTCCACATTCCAACTTCTCGCGGGAGTAATTCAGTGGTAGAATGTCTCGTTGCCAACGAGAATGTCGCCAGTTCGAGCCTGGTCTCCCGCTCTGGTGAAACAAAAAAGCCAATCCCACTAGGATTGGCTTTTTCTTTGTGACTTTTCCTTTGTGACTTTTCTGGACATACCTGGTATATTAGTTTCATGGCAGTGACCACTCCGACGCCATCTTCCTCTTCGGTGCCGTCTTCCTCGAAATCGCCTTTGACCGCTTGGGTATTCCCGGCCCTGCTGCTTGCGGCGGCTTATAGCCTGCTGGGGCTGACTTTCCTGCACCCGCCGCGCACCGACATCATGGAACGCTGCGTTCTGATGAACCCGGCCTTGTCGCGCATTTGGAGTGTCGGCCATGTGGAAATCAGCTTGTCCTACTTCGGCGTCTTTGGCGCGATGCTCTTTTATTTCCTGCGGATGTATGCCAGAAACCGGCAGCACCTGCGGGATCTCGGCTACGCGCTGGGCTATGTTTTTGCCTCGTTCCTGCTCGACCTCTACTGCGTGCTTCATTTTGAGCCGTTCGCCGCGCTGTTGGTCGGAGATGCCATTGTCCTGACCTTTACCCTGCTGGTTTCGCGTCAGGTCTGGTTTCAGCGGCTGCTGGGCGTTTTTGTCCCGCTGGTCTTCCTGACCTGCGGTGTCGGCCATCTGCTGGAAGGCATGTCTTACTGGAAGCTGACTTATCCGGTGAATGTTCCCTGGACTATGGTGACGGCGGACATCGGCTTTGCCATTCTGGTCAACGCCGTGCGCTTCCCAGCGTTCCTGCGCGGCGAAGACATTGTCATGGAGCTGGAGCGGTCCCGCTCGGAAGCGCGGGCACGGCAGGTTTTCTTCCGCGACGTTCTGCTTTCAGTCACGGAAGGCCGGCTGCATCTTTGTGACACGCCGTCCGATCTGCCTGCCCCGCTGCCGCTGGTCACGGACACGTTCGCGTTCAGCCGTGAGACGCTGTCCACCGTGCGTCATGAGGCTGAAGCGGCGGCTCAGGCCCGGCAGTTCTCCGGCGACGAGCGGGATGCGCTGAAAACAGCGGTGGGGGAAGCGGCTATGAACGCCATCGTGCATGGCGGCGGCGGGGAAGCGGCCATCCGGGGCGATCAACGCGCGGTGCAGGTCTGGATTTCCGACCACGGCACGGGCATCAGCCTCAGCCAGCTTCCCCGTGCCACCCTGGAGCTTGGCTACAGCACCAAAGAGTCCCTCGGCCACGGCTTCTGGCTCATGCTCCGCTCTGCCGACTCCGTGTCCCTGCTCACCGGCAGCACCGGAACCACGGTTGTTTTGACCGTTCAGCACCAAGCGGCGGCGGTCGCTTAAATCGGTCTAAGACATGTTCCTAAAAACTCTTATGAGCGTCAGTTTCCTCGCAGCACACTGGCGGCTTCGGCTGCGCCCCCTCCGCCTCCTGCTTTGACCATGCCAGATGTTCCTGAAAACGGCAGCCTGCGCGTCACCGTAAAACTCAGCAAGGCACAAGTGCGGGCTGGGTACTTCTGCCCGGTTGAAATGGATGTCGTGAAGATTTCGAGCCGCCCACAGTCATTTCGCACCTTTGGCTGCTCGTGGGAGGAGCAGCGGGCCGTCTCCGACAAGCGTTAAAGTTTCCCCATGCGACCATGCTACTGGAACCCTTTGCGTATTATACTTAAGCCCGGCATGGTCCACTTTGGAGTGGTCTTCCAGCCAGCCGAGAGCCGCAGCTTTGAGAGCGATGCTGCTGCTCTTAAAGTCATTTCATAGGC
>CAXSZN010000008.1:0-17496 GCA_964241935.1 uncultured Armatimonadales bacterium | reverse complement strand
AAAGCCAATCCTGTTTAGGATTGGCTTTTTGTTTCTTTCGCTGTGCGTGAACTTCATGCGGCAGGCTCGTAGGCGGCGTTCAGGAGGCTGGCGAGCTTGCTGCCGCGAAAGACGGTTTCGGGCTGGGAGCCGGGACGCAGGCGGATGACGAGTGTGCGGCCCTGGTCGGTGATTTTCTCACGGACGCGCAGCAGCATTTGGAGGCCGTCGTGGTCAATCAAGCGGACGCCGCTGATGTCAACGGTCAGTACGCCGGCTTTTGGGTGGTCCAAATGCTCCACAGCCGCAAGCAGGGCGGGCTGAAGCGTTGGAACCGTAAACGCATCTATGTACCCGGTCACCGAGAGAACTTCGGTTTGGGCGCTTTGGTGATGCGACAGCATTAGCGGAACTTGCGGCAAATCCAAGAGTGTCATTGCGGGCCTCCTTCATGGTCTCAGCAGCCTTAAGATATTGTGAGATAGTCGGATTGTGAGATATTCGGCAGGAATCACTACTGAGCATTACAAGCAAAATCACAAAATAGTTGCAGTGTGAGAAAAAAGATTTTCTCCAAGAATTTAAAGCAGCGGTGCCGACAGAATGCGGGACGCGATGGCGTGGGCATCGGGCAGGAGAATGTCGTCGGGCACACGCTGGCCGGTGGTGACAAACGCCAGCGGCAGGCCGAACTTGGCCTGCAATGTTAAGAGGCGGCCAAAGCAGGTATGGTCGGAGGCTTCATCTAACTTGGTCAAAATCACAGCGTCGGGCGTGAAGATATTCTGGAACTTGGTCACGATGTTTTCCATGTCCCGCTGCCCCAGCACAGCGGGGACGGTCAGGTACTTTTGCACCGACCCGATACCCTCAAACAAATGCGCGGTTTCGCCCAGCGGGATCATCTCATTCGGGGAGCGGCCTGCCGTGTCCAGCAAAACGATTTCCTTGCCTTCGGCGGCATAAGCTTCAAGCTGCTGGATCAGCTCCAGCTTGTCATGGGCGACTTTGACGGGAACGCGCAAAATCTCGCCGTACTTCTGAAGCTGCTCCGCCGCGCCGATCCGCTGGGTGTCGAGCGTGATCACGCCGACTTTGCGCCGCTCCATCAGCGCGTAGCGGGCCGTGAGCTTGGCAATCGTGGTGGTTTTGCCGACCCCGGTGGTACCGACAAACGCCAGCAGGCGCATCTTGCCCTGGGATGGCAGCGCGTCCACGCCGTTTGAAATCCGCAGCCGCTGGGACAGCACGGTCCGCAGGAACGTCGCGGCATCGGACGCCGTCAGGCCAGCCGGGACTTCCGAAAGAAGCTGCCGGGCCAGCGGCGCGGCGATGTCGGCGTCCACAAGCTGCTGCATCAGGCTTGGGTAGCCTTCTTCCGGTGCCGCGACGGCAGGGGCCGGAACGGCCTCTTTGCGGCGGCGGCTTCGAGACGGCGGCGGCTCCTGAGCGGTCATCTGGGTCGCACCCTCTTTGTCATTCTGCGAGTCGGCCTGCAGAGAAGCAGGAACAAACGCCGGCAGGACGCGGGCAGGTTTAGGCTTCTCGGTTTTCGCAGACGCATCGCCCAGCCCGTGGACGCTCGCGGTCAGCTTTGCCAGCTTTTCTTCCAGCTCTTGAATGCGGGCGGCTTCGGCGTCATTCGGCTTTTCGCCGCCGGAGTAGCGCAGATTAGGATTTGGGATGTGCAGATTAGGATTTGGGAAGTTCGGGCCGGGCGTCGGCATTGCCGGCTGCTGGTAGGTGCCGAACGTCATTTCGACCATCTCGCGCCCGCCCCACCGGCCAAACAGCGCTCCCTTTTTGTACTGCTTCCGGCTGACAATTATGGCGTCCGGGCCTAGCTCCTGCTTGGCTTGCAGCAGGCAGTCGGTTACGGTGCGGGCAGTATACGTTTTGGTCCGCAGATTGTACTGCCCGGTCTTCTCGTAGCTGCTGGGCAGGATCGTGGTATTGCTGAGATTGCTCATAGGGATAAGGGCTTCCTAATTATAAACTTATCGCACCGACGGCGCGGACTTCGGTGTTTGGAACGATCTCGTTGTACGATAAAATGACTAAGTTTGGCAGGGACCGCTCAGTCAAACGCCGCAGAGGCAGGCGCAGGGCGGACATGCACAAAAGAACCGGCTGCTGATAGCCCATCGCAATCATCCGCTCCATCTGCTGGCCGAGGTTCTGGATGAGCTGCCGCGAGACTGACGGCTCTAAAGCCAGGTTCGGCAGGCCCGGCGTTACGGCCTCCATCAAGTGCTGCTCCAGGGCCGGGTCAATCGTCAGCGTCTGCAGCGCCCCGCTGCTGTCGTCCACATACTGCCGGCAGATCGAGCGGGCCAGGGCGCTGCGGACCCATTCGCCCAGCATGTCCACATCTTTTGTGCGCCCGGCATGATCGGCCAGCGTTTCCAGAATTGTCACCAGGTCACGGATGGAGATGCGCTCGCGCAGAAGATGCTGCAAAACTTTCTGCACTTCGCCGATGGTCATGAGATTTGGGATCAGTTCTTCGACGACAGCCGAGTTGCCCTGCTTGATGTGCTCGATCAATGCCTGCGTGTCCTGGCGCGTGATAATCTCAGCGGCATGGCCTTTGATGACTTCCGCCAGATGGGTCGTGATGACCGAAGACGGATCAACCACCGTATAGCCGGCCATTTCGGCCCGATCCCGGTGCGAGCGGCTGACCCAGAGCGCGGGAACGCCGAACGCCGGCTCTTTTGCGGGAATGCCGTCCATGATCGGGTCAATGACGCTGCCGGGATCAATCAGCATAATAGAGTTGGGCTGAACCGTGCCGGCGGCAATGGTCGCGCCTTTGAGCTTGACCGCGTAGTCGTTGGCTTTTAGATGCAGGTCGTCCCGGATCCGCACCGTCGGGATAATCAGGCCAAGCTCGAGCGCCGTCTTTTGGCGCACGACAATGATGCGCTCCAGCAAATCGCCGCTGACCGTCTGGTCTACTAAAGACAGCAGGCCGTAGCCGAAGTTCAGCTCCAGCACGTCCACATGCAGCAGCGGCAGGACGCTTTCAGGAGCAGCAGGCGCGGCAGGCCGGGCTGCGATGGCCGACGCCGCAGACGTTTCGGTTGCGAAAAGCTGCTTCTGGTTCTTGACCAGGATGACGCCGATGCCGCCTAAGATGCCTGCAACGACAATCGTTTGGGGGATGGGAAAGCCGAAGGGGATAAACAGGCACACCAGACCGGCGGCGATAAACAGCGGGCGCGGCGACGCGAAAATCTGACGGGCAATATCGCCGCCCATCGCCGTGTCCGACGCCGCCCGCGTGACCATCAGGCCCGCCGCAGTAGAAATGAGAAGCGCCGGGATTTGGGCGACTAGCCCCTCGCCGACGGTCAAAAGCGTGTAATCGTGCAGGACTTTGAGAACGTCTTCGCCTTTTGACAGGCCCATCGCAAAGCCGCCGATAATGTTCAGAACGATAATGACGATCGCCGCAATCGCGTCGCCTCGGACAAACTTGTTTGCGCCGTCCATCGCGCCGTAGAAATCCGCTTCCTGCCCGACCGCCTTGCGCCGCACCCGCGCCTGCTCCTGATTGATGACCCCCGCGTTCAGGTCCGCGTCAATCGCCATCTGCTTGCCCGGCATCGCGTCCAGCGTAAACCGCGCCGCGACTTCCGCCACCCGGCCTGCGCCGCTCGTGATCACTACAAACTGCACGACAACTAACAGCAAAAAGACAATAATGCCGACGACATAGTTGCCGCCGATGACCACTTGCCCGAATGTCGCGATCACCTGCCCCGCGCTGCCCGTGCCGATAATCAGCTTCATCGCCGACACTTCCAGCGCGAGTCTGAAGAGCGTCGTAATCAAAAGCAGCGCCGGGAACACCGAGAATTGCAGCGGCTCGGTCGTATACAGCGCCGTCAGCAAAATCAGCACGGCCCCGGCCAAATTCAGCACCAGGCCCAAGTCTAAGAAGGCTTCCGGCAGCGGCAGGATCAGCATGGCGATCATGCCGATCAGCGCCACCGCCATCGCAATATCGGTCTGCTGGGCCGCTTTCGCGAAGAAACCCATGATCCCGCCGCCACCGGGGCTTATCTTTAAAGGCTGCTGTGTTTGGACTGCCACGCCCGGATTATTCCACGCCGCCCCGTAATTCTACAAGGTTATTTTCAGCGCACTTTAGGTCAGGGCAAAGTGGTACAATGGAACTGATTAGGTAGGCTCTATAGAAAACGTGTAATGAAGATCCTGCAAATTATTGGCGAGATTGTCTTCCTCTTAATAACGCTATTCAACATTGGGCTTTGGTCCTGCAATGTCTTCCGGTTGCCTAAGTACGTTCATTGGGTCGCGGCAGCTTGCTTTTTATTCGGCTGCTTATTGAGCTATGAAGTTTGCCTGCTAGGCAAGAATATGATCAACACGCTGTGGTTTCCCTTGACGTTTGCGGCACTTGTTTATTTCCTCTTTGTCGCGCATGGAGTTGGAATGCCATCGGCAGGAAAATTGAAACAGGCAGCAGAAGAGTGGAGGCAGGCGATGGAAACAGCAGAGGAAGAAGAAACAGAGCAGGAGCAAACGCCACGCGATGAGTTGTGAGGCTGAACAGAACAGTGTCGCAGCGACACAAGAGGGAGAGTAGAAGGTTTACCTAGATTGAAAATCAGGGTCTTCTCTAAAGCGGTTGTCCGCCAGCGCGGACACAGGACAAGAACACAAAACAGATGAGCGAACATAAGGTTCGCGCCTTACATTCTATTCCTGACCCCGTAGGGGTGAACCTTGTGTTCGCCCACCTGCTCTAGTGGCTTATTGGGTAAAATGCGTGTGGAGGAACCTATGAGACAAGCACTGATCTTAAGCGCGGCGCTGCTGCCGCTCGTTCTCGCTTCGGCTTCCGCCGCCGCCCCGCGCAGCACTGGGGAGGTTGTCATCATCAACACGGGGGACCGGCTGACGCCGGGCTACCGAGTCACAGTGGAACCAAACGGCGCTTTGGCTTCCACCCTTGTACCCGCCGGGCAGCGAACGCCAATCCACCGCACAGACAAAATGATCGCCGTCAACCGGCAGCGGTTTTTCGCGGATTTAGCAAGCGCCGAACCGCTGGCAAACCTGCCGACGGGGTCCCTTCCCGCCGCATCCGCCCGGCGAGGCAGAAGAGGGCGCGGTGCGCCGCAGGCGGCAGCAGGCACGGCGGGCGTGAATCCATATCCACAGGTGTTCGTCCGGTATCAAGGCCGGCAGTCGCCGAACCTGCGTACTGCGAACAGCACGCCCGGACAGGTGCTGTATCAGGATGTCAAGCAGATTTTGCAGGTACTGCGCCTGCCTATTCCTAATGTGCCGTAGCGGCAGCAGACAAAAACAAGCGGCAGTCCAATTGGCCTGCCGCTCTTTGTAACTTGCGGGGTCAAAGCTTGTTGGGGGCTTCTGCCCGGTCAGACAAGCGAATCGTGACAGCCGCCAGCGCGTCTGAGGTTTCTTTCGCGGTCACGGGAGCAGTGCCGTTCTTGGTTACTAAAGGTGAGCTTTTAGGCAAAAAGCCGTCTGCGACAAGATGGGTCAGTGCCTGACGCTGAGCGGGGTTTGCTGCGGGTGCAAGGCTTGCAGGAACGGGAATAGTCTGGGCATGAAGCGGCTTGCGCCCGGCTTCAATGTAGGTCACGAAGCGATCAAGCGCGACGGCAAGCTCATACCGGGTGACCGGAGCGTCGCCCTGAAAGCGGCCATCCGGCGTGGTGCCCATGATGTTCTC
This sequence comes from uncultured Armatimonadales bacterium, assembly GCA_964241935.1. Taxonomy (GTDB): domain Bacteria; phylum Armatimonadota; class Armatimonadia; order Armatimonadales; family Capsulimonadaceae; genus JANXMY01. The sequence continues at coordinate 11,783 of CAXSZN010000008.1, read as the reverse complement.
CTGCACGACGCGCTTGACGGAGCCGCCGGCCCAGTGCCCCGGCGGCAGATCGCGCGGCGTGGCGGTTGGCGCGGCGAAGGCTGCGGCGGGGATCAAAGCGAAGGAAACGGCGAGGAGCAAGTTCTTCATGGGGCTAGGTGGTTTCTCGGCACTTCCAGTGCCGGGTCGGAATTATGCTACTGCGAGCAGGTCTTCGGTGATGCCGCGCCGCTGCTCCAGGGCCTTGCCGGTGCCGATGGCGACGCAGGAAAGCGGGTCTTCAGCGACATAGGTTGGGACATTGGACGTTTCCGCGATCAGCGTGTCCAGACCGCGCAGGAGGGCCGTGCCGCCGGTGAGGAAAATGCCGCGCTCGATGATGTCCGAAGCAAGCTCAGGCGGCGTCTTTTCCAGGACGTTCTTGACGCGGGCAACAATCTGGCTGATCGTCTCCGACATGCACTCGCGGATTTCCTGAGACGTCACTTCTACCGTTTGCGGCAGACCCGTCAGGAGATCGCGCCCGCGCACCTCCATTTTGGATTCTTCGCGCTGTGTAACGGCGCTGCCGATGGCGATCTTGATTTCTTCTGCTGTTCGGTCGCCGATCAGAAGGTTGTAGTTCGTGCGGATGTGCCGAATAATCACGTCGTCAAGCTTCATGCCGCCAATCCGCAGGCTGCGCGATAAGACGATGCCGTCCAAAGACAGCACGGCAATGTCGGTCGTACCGCCGCCGATGTCCACCACCATGTTGCCGCCGGGCGAGTCAATCGGCAGCCCAGCCCCAATCGCGGCCGCCATCGGCTCTTCAATGGTCAGCGCTTCGCCTGCCCCTGCCGCAAGCGCCGCCTGCTTGACGGCTCGCTGCTCGACGCTGGTGACGCCCGAGGGGACGGCCAGCAGAACGCGCGGCTTGAACAGGCGCTTGACGCCGCAGACTTTGTGCAGAATATGCTCAAGCAGCCGCTGCGTCGTTGTATAGTCCGCAATTACGCCGTCTGTCATCGGGCGCACGGCGGTGATATTGACCGGTGTTCGGCCCACCATCTCCCGTGCCTTTTCACCGACTTCAATCACCCGGCGCGTGTTGATATTCATCGCGACCACCGACGGCTCGCGCATGACGATCCCACGCCCATGCACATAGACCAGAACATTTGCAGTCCCGAGGTCAATGCCAATATCCTGGCTGAAACGCATTAAGTCGCTGCTCCCATCCGTACCCTTTGGCCGGTTCCGTTTTGACTGGTTCCGTTTGAAGCAGCCTCGTCCGCAAATGCTGCACTTGTCAGGTCTTCTGCGCCGAGGCGCTCGATGTCCGCTCCCACGCCGCGCAGCTTTGCCTCAAATCCTTCGTAGCCCCGATCCAGGTAGTGAATCCCGCTGATCTCGGTTGTTCCTTCAGCGGCGAGGCCGGCCAGGATAAGTGCCGCCGTCGCCCGCAGGTCGGAGCCGGCGACCGGAGCGCTGGTCAGGCGCGGGACACCATCAATAATCGCCGCATTCGCCTCGGTCTTGATCATGGCCCCCATCCGTGCCAGCTCGTTGATGTACTTGAAGCGGCGCTCAAACATGGTTTCCGTAATGGTGGAAGTTCCCGACGCTAATGTCAGCATGGCGGCGAACTGCGGCTGGACATCGGTGGGAAAACCGGGATACGGGCTGGATGTAATCCGAATAGCGTTCAGCGCCTGGTTCTTCGGCACACGCACCCGGACGCCATCATCGCTGAAGCTGACGCTGACGCCCGCTTCCGCCAGCTTGCGCGTGATCGGCTGGACATGGTCTTCCACCGCGCCTTGGATGAACAGATCGCCGTGGGTGATTGCGGCGGCCACTGCAAAAGTCCCGGCTTCAATCCGGTCCGTGTCCATTCGGTACTCAGCTCCATGCAGCGCTTTCACGCCTTCAATCGTGATGTCTTTCGTGCCTGCGCCGCGTACATTGCCGCCCATCAAATTGATAATGTCGGCAATGGCAACCACGTCCGGCTCCTGCGCGGCATTGGAGATCGTTGTAATCCCACTGCCGAGCGCCGCCGCCGTCATCAAATGTGCCGTCGCGCCGACCGAGCTGCGGTCCAAATAGATGTCCGCGCCGCGCAGGCCGTCTGGGATGGCCGCCTGCACAAAACCATGCTCCACGGTTGTCTTGGCTCCAAGCCGCTCCAGTCCTTTGATATGATAATCTACGGGCCGTGCGCCGATGTCGCAGCCGCCGGGCAGCGCGACTCGGGCCTGCCCAAACCGGGCCAGCAGCGGTCCCAGCACCCCAAAAGAGGCTCGCATCTTTTGAATCAGTTCGTAGGGCGCTTCGGAAGTCGTAAGAGAAGAAGCGTCAAGCACTACCGTGTTGCCAGTGAAGTTGGCTTGGACGCCGAGATGCCGAAGAATATCGAGGAGGATCAAGACATCACTGATGCGGGGAACATTTGTGAGAACAGTCTGGCCCGAGGCGGGCAGGATGGCGGCGGCAAGCACGGCCACCGTAGCGTTCTTGCTGCCGCTCAGGCGGACTTCGCCGGAAAGGCGATGGCCGCCAACGGTTCGTATTTTCTGCAAATGCGGTTCCTCCTGCCTGGGGCGCGTGTCGCCGGCGGCGCGTCGTCACTCGTTTGAGGAGTGCTTTCAGACAGAAATGGGGACGTGCCGAACGGGCGCCGGCTCAACTTATTTTGCAGTATACAAGGATTAGGGCAAATTGTCAAGAGAGACACAACGGCTAGTGGCAGAAGCAGGCAAGGGGCGAGGGGCAGACAAGGGGCGAGGAGGCAGGCAAGAAAAGACCCGACGGGAGGCGGCAGGTTCGTCGGGTCAGCATTCTTTTCTGGGTTTGAACTTTAGAGTATCTAACCAAAGGTTATCTAAAGCGGCGGTGAACGCCGAGTTTGGATTAGTTCGGGCTATTCAGTTGTGCACCTATTTAGTTGTTCTTGTAATCACTGCTGCGCAGTTTCTTACACCGTTATCTTCGGCGCTGCGGTGAATCCCTCTCACTGCAAGAGTTACCGGGTTTCCGGGTGTTTCTACTGAAAGCAGGTTTACTGATGGACGATTTGCCGGGTATAGCCGGTCGCAAGCGAGGTTTCCCGGCCCGCGCCGGCTTCTTTGCCGCCTGCGACCAGCGCCAGGCCACTGGGGAAAACGAGCAGAACTTGGTCATGGCTGCCGGCCGGCACGGCCGGCTCGGCGGTGAATGTCTGCATTTCAGGATCATACCGCTCGACGCTTCCCGTTGTCGCCGCCAGCGGCACGCTCCAGCCGCCGGAAAGCAGCACACCGCCGTCTGGAAGCGCCACCGCAGAATGCGCCATGCGCGGCGAGATCAGCGGCGACGGCAGCAGGTGAAATGTCTCGGTCTTGGGGTCGAATAGTTCGGCCTGCGCCGGCTCCCCTGCCCCGTTCTGCCCGCCTGCCACCAGCACCGAACCATCCGGCAGCAGCGTTGCCGTCGGCCGGTCCCGCGCAAAGGCCATCGGGCCATGTGTTAAGTGAAATAGTCCTGTGGCCGGATCATAAATCTCCGCCGACGCCAGAGGAACACTGGGGCGGCCAACGAACCAGTGCGTGCCGCCGACAACCAGAACGCGCCCATCGGCCAGCCGCACGGCATCCTGGCCGAACCTGTCTTCCGCCAGCGACCCCGTCGGCGTAAACGCCTGCGCCTTCGGGTCATAAACTTCGGCCAGCGCCTGAGTGCGTCCCCGGTGCGTGTTGAAGCCGCCGGAGATCAGTATCCGGCCGTCGGTCAGGGTCGTCGCCGTAAACAGCTCGCGCGGCGTCTCCAGCCGCCCCGGCAGCAGGTGAAACATCTGCGTCTGCGGGTCAAACAGCTCCGCCGTGTCCAGCGAGCCTAAGACCGTGTTGTAGCCGCCGGTAATCAGCACCTGCCCGCTCGCCAGCAGCGACGCCACTGCGAAATCACGCGGGATCGTCATTGCACCCTTGCACGGAATAAACCGGCGTGTGGCCGGGTCAAACTCATCCGCAGTCGCGACGCACCGGCCCGCTGGGAACGAATAGCCCCCGGCAATCAGCCCGCGCGTCCCGCCTGCCAGCAGTGTAAAGGCCGGCGCCCAGCGCGGGTCGGACATTGTGTTCCGCACCGGCGTCCAGCCCCCGCCCGACGCCAGCGCCAGCAGGAGCAGCGCCAGCAGAGTCATGGCGTGGCTCCATCTGCGAAATCATCACACGCTGCCGCCAGTTCGACATCATTAAGAGTCAAGCCATGCGAGTCATGGGTCGTCAGCGCCAGGGTCACTTTGGCGTAGCGAACATCAATGTCCGGGTGATGATCCATGCTTTCCGCAGCTTCCGCGACCAAGTTGACAAACGCCATCGCCCGCACGAAGTCCGCAAACGAGTACGTCCGCGAAATCACCCCGCCGTCCCGCGTCCACTTCGGCAGCCGGGCCAGATGCCCCAAAAGTTCGTCCTCAGACAATAGCGGCCTACGCATCAGCACCTTCTTTTTGGCAGTCGTTTTGGCGGGAACGGCCCCCTGCGAGGCCAAACCACGAAGCAGAGGCCGCATTCAAAACGTCTGGCTTCAGCTTGCGCTGCGGCGTCAAGATGGTTTTACCGGCAAGGCAATAAAAGGGATTTGGGAGTGTCATGGCTGCAAGCTATTATAAGCGAGGCCACGTCCTATGTCAAGCGCCGCCGCAAAGTTGTTCAAGAGGTATGATCCGGCTATGAAAGCAGTCGTTCAGCGGGCGGCGTCGAGTGTGACGATTAAAGGGACCGCAACTGACAGGAAGCCGGGCTGGGGATGTGCCACTGCTAGAGAGGGGGGTGTGCTGTTTGCGTCTGCATGGAACAAGCGCCGGCACTTCAAGCGGGCGCTCCTGAAGATAGCGGATTGTGCTTGTGAATTTGTTACCAACTGAATAGAGATACTCCCAGTGCTCCCTGAGTTGCTTTTTTCTGCGGTTCCTGTTATCATAAAAGCCTGATGCTGACGGCGATGGCTGCTGCAAAAAGGCGAGACTCGCACGTTCGTCGGTTTTGCTCGACCTAGCGACTATCAAGACATGTGTGCCTGCGTCCTGGAATCTTTCCATTGGCACCAGGCTGGTCCTTCTTTCCTCAATTATTTCCTGAAAATTGTAAACGCTTCGATAGGAGAACATTCATGGCATCTCGCTTTCAGCCGCTGGCGGCCACTTTGGCCGTGGCCCTTAGCCTCGCTGTCCCGCTCCTATGGGGCACAAACGCTCGCGCCGCAGGACCGCCTTTCCCTGTACGCACGATTGCCGCCGATTACACCAAGGTCCAGGGGCCGACCAGCCAGGTTTACCGGCAGTGCATCGGCGCGGGGCGGGCCAATGAGGGGCTTCGCGCCGACTGGCAAAACCAGCTCACCTACGCCCAGCGCACGTGCGGCTTCCAGTATATCCGTATGCATGGCCTCTTCACCGACGACATGGGGGTCTATCGCGAGGACGCCGCCGGCCACCCTATCTATAACTGGCAGTATGTAGACCGCCTTTACGACTTCCTGCTCAGCATCCATGTCCGGCCCTTTGTCGAAATTGGCTTCATGCCCAATGCCCTTGCCAGCGGACCGCAAACCATCTTCTGGTGGCGCGGCAACGTCACGCCCCCGAAAGACTACAACAAGTGGCACGACCTTGTCGCCGCCGCCGTGCAGCACTGGACCGAGCGTTACGGCAAGGCTGAGGTCAAGCAGTGGTACTTTGAGGTTTGGAACGAGCCGAACCTGAAGGGCGGCTTCTGGACGGGTGACCAGGCGGACTATTTCAGGCTTTATGCCGTCACCGCCGCCGCTGTCAAGTCTGTCTCGCCGCAATACCGCGTCGGCGGCCCCGCCACCGCAGGCACCGCCTGGGTTTCCGACTTCATCCACTACTGCGTAGGCAACCACGTTCCCGTGGACTTCGTCAGCACTCATACCTACGGCGTCGGCCAGGGGTTCCTGGACGCATCCGGCAATCGCGGGACGGTCATCAGCCGCGACCCCGACGCCGTCACCGGCGACATGCGCCGCACCCGCGCCGAGATTGCCGCCTCGCCCCTGCCGCGCCTGCCGCTCTTCTACACTGAGTGGAGCGCTTCTTACACGCCGTCGGACCCCATCCACGACAGCTACTTTGAGGCGTCCTACGTTCTGGATAAGATCAAGAACGCTGAAGCGTCGGTGGACGGCATGTCCTACTGGACCTTTACCGACATCTTCGAGGAGGCCGGCCCCCGCGCCACGCCGTTCCACGGCGGCTTTGGATTAATCAACTATGAGGACATCGCCAAGCCCGCGTTCTTTGCTTACCGGTTCCTGAACGAGCTTGGTCCCACGGAACTGGCGGACACAGATGCCAGCTCCTTCGTCACCCGCGACGCGCACGGCGGCGTCCAAGCTCTGCTCTGGGACTTCACCATTACTCAGCCGGGCACCGTCAACGATCAGGTGTACTATGTGCAGGATCACCCGGCCTTGTCTAAAGGCGACGTTACGCTCCGCATCGCCCATCTCCCCGCCGGGCGCTACACCGTCCGCTGCACCCGCGTCGGCTACCGCTCCAACGACGCTTACGCGACCTACAGAGACCTCGGCTCCCCGAGCCAGCTCACCCGCCCGCAGGTCGCTCTCATCAAGCAGAAGAACAGTGGTGCGCCGTTCGAGACACGAACCGTCGCCGTCACCTCCAGCGGCCCCTTCCAGCTTCGCCTGCCGCTGCGCGAGAACGACGTATACTTGGTAACGCTCGCCCGAGAGTCACGGAACGGGAGATGAATAAATCTTCGGGCCGCCGGCACGGTATAATCGGGGCATGAAAGCAGTGGTTCAGCGGGTTACTTCGGCAAGTGTGACGATCAAAGAGACAGGCGACAAGCGGCGAATTGGACCGGGGCTGGCGGTGCTGCTGGGAGTTGCGCCGGACGACACGGCAGCAGAAGTCAACTGGCTGGCGGACAAGCTGGCGGGACTGCGTATCTTTGAGGACGCGGATGGCAAGATGAACCTGTCGCTGCTGGAGACTCAGGGGGCAATGCTGATTGTGTCCCAGTTTACGCTGTTCGGGGACACCCGCAAAGGGCGGCGTCCGTCGTTTACCGGGGCCGCGCCGCCATCCATTGCGCTGCCGCTGTATCAAGCGTTTGTGCAGGCCGTGCTGGCGCGGGGCATCGCGGTGCAGACCGGCGAGTTCGGCGCGGACATGAGCGTTGAGATTGTCAATGACGGGCCGGTGACGCTGTGGGTGGAGACGCCGCCGCAGCTGGCACCCCAACAATGACGAGGTCTTTCTTTTGGACGTAAACGCCCTGCACGGATAGCGAAAAGTGGCGAAGGAGCTGGTGGGAGAAATGGGCGGCCAGGCCGTTCGCTTCCGAAGTCACCAGCGCCGGCGGCAGGGGCAAGCGGCCGACCTGGGCATGAGTAGCCGCAAAGCGGACGCCAAGCTTTGGGTCCGGTGCCAACACGCCGCTGATCTGGATGTTCTGAACGTGGCCCTGAACCGCCGCAGACGCATGGACAACAATGCCGTCCGGCTCCTGAAGGACAATCTGCACGGCTTTGACGCCGTGCGCGGCCAGCAGCTTTTCAAGTGACGCGGAGCTGGCAAGCGCGATGTTGATGTCTTTTTCGGACAAGCGCAGCGTGCGCTGGCCGGTTCCTGGCCGGGCGGCGGTTTTCCCGAGCGTGTCCAGATGCTTCTGCGTTTCCGCGACCTGGTGCGCCGTCGGACGCAGCACAGCCGGCGGCGGGGCGGGAGCAGGGCGCAGGAAAAACCACCCGAGACTCATCAGCGCGGCCAGGAGAAGCACGACCAGCACAGCTTTTCGTTTGGACGTGACTTTCAATGCGACAGCAGTCTTTAATGCGACTCGGTAAAGATGTGGCGAAGCTGCGGCTCTTCGTCGGCGACGACCATCGCGATGACCGTGTCACCATTCTCAAAGCGGACATCGCCCTGCGGCAGCAGTGCATGGTCGGCGCGGACGACCGAGATAATCAACGCGTTGCCCGGCAGAGGCAGGTCTTTGACATTGCGGCCCAGCACGGGAGAGCGCTCGGAAACCGTAATCGCGACAATCTCGATGTTGCCGTTTTTAAGCGCCGCCAGCGGGATGATCTCGCCGGTCTCGATCTGCTGGTCCAGCAAGTTAAAGATAATCTGCGTGCTGGAAACGGTCGTGTCAATCCCGAGCTTTTGGAACAGCACCAAGTTGTCCGGGTCGTTGACACGCGAAACCGTGCGCGGGGCCTGAAACTTGCGCTTCGCCATCTGGCAGATGACAAGATTGTCTTCGTCGTCCCCGGTGACGGCAACAATGACGTCGGCACGGCCAAACCCGGCTTCAGACATGATCCGTACTTCGCAGCCGTCGCCCTGGACCACGACCTCGCCCATCTGCTCGGCCAGCATGGCCTGACGCCGGCGGTCTTTTTCCAGCAGCAGGACTTCATGGCCTTCGCTGAGAAGCTGCTTGGTCAGATAGTAGCCGACTTTGCCGCCGCCTACAACAATCACATACATAAGCTGATCCTAATCAATTCATTTTGCTGCGTCAGCTCATTTTGCTGCGTCAGCCGCGCTGCTCCAAATAGAGAGTGTCCCAGCTTTGGGCTGCTTTTTGCAGGCTGCCGTCGGAAGTCTCGCCCAGCGCAGCGTCATGCAGCAGGCCGGCGGCGAGGGTCGTGGTGCAGAGCGTCGTAATCCCCAGCTCGCGGTAAGCCTGAGCGCGGATCGGATCGTAGATTCTTGCCATGACGCGCGGGATGCTGTACACTTCCCGCGCGATCTGGGCGGCCATGATATTGGTGTTGTCACCCTGCGTCACAGCGATAAAGATGTCCGCGTCCCGCAGATGTGCCCGGTTCAGCAGATCTTGGTCCAGCCCGGAGCCGACCAGCCGCTGGCCTCTGAATTTTGGGCCGAGCCGCCGGAATGAATCGCTTGTCTGGTCCAGCACCGTCACGTCATGCCCTTCGCCGGACATCTGCCGCGCCAGCGTTGACCCGACCCGCCCACAGCCCAAAATGACGATCTTCTTTGAGCCGTCTTTGGCTTCAATTGCCATAAATCAGTCCTTCTTACGTTAAATCAATCCTTCTTGGGTTTGGCCTGAGTCTACACGCTTCCCCGGCTTCTGTCAAGCCTGCACCCAGCGGTCAGTTCGCGACTGTGAGCCGGGCGACCTGCCAAGAGTTTTTGGTTTGGATCATGTGCAGCGTGACGCTTCCGGCGCTGCCCCGGCTGCCGCTCATGGAAAAAATTTTATCCACATAAGCCGGCAGCAGATTACTCTTTTCGCCGGTCAGCGTCCATTGAATGACGCGGCCATGCACCTTCTCAAAGGCCATCCATTCCGCTTGGAGGCGGCTGACGGGCAACAGCTTTTGAGCATCCGGCGTCATCAAGCTACGTGCCGGCGCGTACTCGTGCCGGCGCACCAGAAAAAAGAAGTATTTGGCGTGCTCGTCACTGTCGGTGGCGTTTCCGAGGCCCTGCATCAGAACCGGGCGCAATGGCGGAGACAGCCAGATCGCCTGCTGCACTGTGGGCCGTGACAGCAAGAAGAATAGTCCGAAGCCGCACAGCGCCAAGCTGGCCCCGAGCAGCGTTCTTTGAGACATCAGCTTTACTTCTGCGCGAGCAGGCGCTTGATCATCGGCGCAAGCTCCTGGCCTTCATTGGGCGAGAACCCGGACTGGCTCCAGCGAACAATGCCCTTTTTGTCTATCAAAAACTGGGACGGGATGCCATCAACCCGGTAGGCATACTGCGCCCGGCCATTTTGCTGCGGGGAGGCTGTGACTGTATAAGTCATGCCGAAGTGCTTCATAAAGGGCTTGATGAGACCAACACTGCGCGAGTCATCCACGCTCATGCCGACCACGGCCAGGCCCTTTGGGCCAAATCGCCGTGACAGCGACTCGAGTGTCGGCGTCGCCATCTGGCAGGGGCCGCACCAGGTCGCCCAGTAATCCAGCAAGACCACTTTGCCGCGCAGGGAGCGCAGCGTCAGCGGCTTGCCGCCGACGGTCGTGGTCGCGAAGTTAGGCGCCGGTGTCCCTGCCGGCAGCGGCGGGGGCGGGGCCGTTTCATACTGCGCGAGCGCCCCAGACACCGGCAGCAGCGCCAGTGCAGCGGCAATCATCGTTGAACGAAGCATTTTCACTCTCCTCAAGGGCTTGACAACATTCCCCTAAAGAGGATACCATCATTCACAGCATTTTCGTATGAGGATTAGTATTAGGAGCGTTATGGAAAAGACAAGCGAGCTGCACTGCACCGGCGGGCGCAGCTACACTCTCACAATGGCCTGGAACGAGAACTTCAAGGACAAGGACCACATCTTCAAAATTACGTTCAAAGCGATTGACCACAACACCGACCAGCCCCACCCGCTGCCGCGCGAGATCGCGACCTACCAGATCGGCGACCCAGACGAGAACTTGGGCGAGCGGGTCAAGTATTATTACGAAAACAGCCGCGAGCTTCTGATGAGCGATTATCTGACGACGGCCTACCGCCGCGTCTGCGACTTCCTCCAGCGTGGGCATTAGCCCACCCCGGCGCAAGTGCCGGGGTGGGTTCCTAAAGCGAGGTGGTTTACTTGTCGGGATAAACTTCCAGGGTGACGCTGTGATTGCTAGCCTGCCCCATCGCAATCAGCGTGTAGACTTCGCCGGGCGCGAGGTTTATTTGAATTGCGTCGGTCAGCATTAGTGCCGTGCCGGGAACCGCAAGCTGCACCGTATAATGCCCGCTCGCCAGCAGGAGCGGCACGCTTCGCCGTCCATAACCCACCGACTTTAATCCGACAATCGTGTTGACGACTAAGTCGGCATCAACCGTTCCTGGTGAGGCATTGATGAGACGCAAAGCCGCCTTGCCCGGCGGCAGGGGTGCAGACGTTTCCTCCGGCAGCACCTGTACCCGTGCCGGTGCGCCGCCGCGTCCCGCCTGCCCCAGTGCCAGCAGCGTGTAGCGCTGCTTCTTGCCCAGCATCAGCGATTTCGTCAGCAGCGTCGTTCCCGGCCCATCCGCGTCAATCTGTACCGGGTAAGTGCCTGCCGCAATTTTCTTGAATCCCGTGCTGCTCCGAAACTGCTCCCGGCTCCAGACCCGCTTGCCGTCCACTGACACGTCCAAGCCTCCCGCGTCCGGCACAGCATTGATCAGCCGCACCGACGCCGCCTCGCCGTCATCATGGGAGCCAATGCGGCAGCCGGAGGCCAGCAGCGCCGCGAGAACGCCGGTCCCCAGCGCGAGTCGTCCAAGTTGTCCTGCATGGATCATCTGCATGCCAGTTTCGGCGCAGTCTGCCGCTTTTCCTGCTTTTCCATTCTAGCATCTTGTGCCGCAAGAAAGCCCGCAAGTCTGAAACGACTTGCGGGCTAGTGAGCGGGAGTTGCAGGATTCGAACCCGCGACCTTCCACTTTGGAGGCGGACGCACTACCAACTGTGCTAAACTCCCATTTGTTTTGATGTTACGGACGGGTGGATTATACCCGTCCGTGAAACACGTTTGTTAATTACTTAGCTTCGCGGTGCATCTTGTGAACGCGGCAGCGAGGGCAGTATTTGTTCAGCTCTAAGCGATCTGGATGCTTGCGCTTGTTTTTGGTGGTCGCATAGGTGCGCTCTTTGCATTCAGTGCAGGCGAGCGTCACGACGACCCGTGCTTCATTTGCCATCTTTGGCTCCTTCGATTATATACGGAGTAGTGGGCGAACACGAGGTTCGCCCCTACAAAATACCTAGACTAGACGAGGACTTTGGTAACGACTCCGGCACCGACGGTGTGGCCGCCTTCCCGAATGGCGAAAC
>CAXSZN010000007.1:68093-89373 GCA_964241935.1 uncultured Armatimonadales bacterium | reverse complement strand
GCGCGGCCCTGCTGTTTCTCGTCGGCATTTCCTGGTGGCACCTCGGACACACGACCCGCGCCACGCAGTTCACCGACATCACCGAAGGCGGCTGGGTCGGAGCGGCGATCTCGTCGGGCTTGCGGGCATTGGTCGGCGACATTTCCAGCCATATCTGCCTGTTTTTGTTTACAATGGGCGCAGTTGTCTGGGCCACCGACATGCGCCTGCTGCATTTGTTCCATCATGCCGTCGCCGGCAGCCGCCGCGTCACTGCCCCCGTCACGCAGAGCGTACAAGCCTCCGCGCAAGCCGCCAAACAGTCCGCCGCTGCCTTGAAGCAGCGGGCCGAGGCGCGAAAAGTGATTGAAGCACCAAAGCCGCGCAACGCTTCAGGACCGCCCGCGCCCTCTTTGCCTGACTTGCCGCCGTTTCTCGCTGGGCCGGCTTCTGCTCCGGCGAAGCCCGCTCCCACGCAAGGCGCAAAGGCATTTGAGGCTGCTCCATTTGATGACCAGATCGTGGATGACCTGCCGACTGTTCCGCGCGTCAGCCTGCCGGTGACTTCCGCCACCGCGCCGCCTGCCGCTTCTGCGCCGCTGCTTCCTGTTACGATTCCTGTCGTCGCGGCTGAAAAGCCAAAAGCGCCTGCCGGGCCGCTGGTTATCCCAGACTCGCTTGGCGACGACGGCACCAAGCACGAGTATGTCCTGCCGCCCTTAGAGCTGCTGAACGAAGCGCCGCCGAAGCCGATCCAGCATGAGTCGGCTATTCAGGAGAAACAAGCGGTTCTCATGCGGACGCTAAACGATTTCAAGATCGGCGCGAACGTCGCCCAGGTCGCGATGGGGCCGACCGTCACCCGCTATGAGGTCCAATTGGAGCCGGGCATTCTGGTCCGCAAGATCGTTGCCCTGGCCGACAATTTAGCCATGTCTCTCGCCGCGATAGATGTCCGGGTCGAAGCGCCTATCCCCGGCAAGGCAGCCATTGGCATCGAAGTCCCGAACGATGTCACCCAGATGGTCTCCCTGCGCGAGTGTTTGGCTACCAATGAGTTTATGAACGCGCCGTCCAAGCTGACTTTCGCGCTCGGCAAAGATGTTTCCGGAGAATACAAGTACGCCGATCTGACCCGGATGCCGCATCTTCTGGTCGGCGGCAGCACCAACAGCGGCAAAAGCGTCTGTTTGAACGTCATCATCTCTTCGATTATCTACAGGGCGACCCCGCGCGAAGTCAAGTTTGTGATGATTGACCCCAAGCGCGTCGAGCTGTCCCTCTACGACGGAATTCCCCATCTGCTGTCGCCGGTCATCAAAGATGTCAAGCAGGCCGCCGGCATCTTCCGCAGCGTTCTGAAAGAAATGGAAGAGCGCTACGACCGCTTCGCCCGGATCGGCACCCGCAACATTGACGGCTTCAATTCCCGCGTCCCGCCCGACGAGCGCCTGCCGTTTATTGTCGTGGTCGTGGATGAGCTTGCCGACCTGATGATGCAGCAGGGTCCCGAAGTGGAAACGTCTATCTGCCGCATCGCCCAATTAGCCCGCGCCACCGGCATTCACTTGGTGATTGCCACCCAGCGCCCGTCGGTGGACGTGATCACCGGCACGATCAAAGCCAACATTTCTTCACGGATTGCCTTTGCCGTCGCCACCCAGATTGACAGCCGAACTATCATTGACATGCCCGGTGCGGACCGGTTGATCGGACGCGGCGACATGCTCTATATGCCGATTGACGCCGCCAAGCCTCTCCGGGTCCAGGGCTGCTACGTCGGCGAGCGCGAGACAGAAGAGCTGGTCAAGTATCTGCGTAACCAGGAAGAAGCCGTCTACACCATGATCCCGTCCGAGTCCAGCGGCGGCGGCTACGGGGCCGACGGCGAGGACGACGGCACCTCCGACGAGCTGTTCGAACCCTGCGTCCGCTGGCTGGTTTTGCAGGGCCAGTGCTCCACGTCCAGCCTCCAGCGCAAGTTCAAGATCGGCTACACCCGCGCTGCCCGCTTAGTAGAAACCATGGAAGCCCGCCAAATCGTAGGCTCCCAAGATGGCGTCAAACCCCGCGAAATCCTCCTGCGCCCCGAAAACGTAGAAGCCTTCTTCGCCGGCTCCCAGCAAGGTGATTTGGGGCAATGATTGCCGGTAGAGTAGTTGTCTGTTTTGGAGTTGTCTGATGTTGTTTGCTAACTATCGCAGTGATTGGAAGGAACTAGATTATTTAGCAGAACCGACTGCCGGCAGATCACTCCCTGTCGGCGGCTTTATTTTTGGTGACTCATTTGACGAGCTATTGCGTCATATCTCCGAGGACTATCTTCGGAACGCATGGGATCGGTTATCGTTGGTGCTGGAACAAAATCAGATTGTCGTTCAGGATCTATCTTGGGGATGGATGCATCCAGGTGTAACGAGGTTTGGCGACGTAAGCGAAGTACCCACAAGCGACTTTGCTCCAAGTGACTATCTTGGCTGGACAAGCTGCGAGCTTTCAGAAATTTGGCGCACGAATCAGCTTCATCATTTAGACGAGCTTCTTAAAGCAGGTGTGCCCCCACTACGCTGTGCGGCGACGGGGCGCTCTCTCAAATGGCAAGTCGCGCCGACTGATTTTCCCCTTGCGCTAAAGCTCGTAGAAGCCCTATGTACGGCGGACATAGTAGATTGGAGTCCAGAAGTCGTTCTTGCCGGTGTTACGGAACCCCCAGAACTTTGGCGAGGGGCGGCCTTAGCCATTCAAAGTGATGATCAGGAGTACCTTGATCGCACTCTGAAAGAAGCAAAACGATCTTATACGTCTTGGGGTTTCCGCATCCTCATTCTTGGTTTTACAAGGTACTTGGGCGGCGGTGGATACACAGGTACGCTCAGATTGCCGTCGGCTGAATGATTATGCGTCCCGCCTCGTGCTTTGATGAATGGCCTTGTTTTTGCATGAAGCATATTGGAGGGAAGTCATACAAAATGCGTTTTCATCATTATCAAGCCACAGACTCGCTTTATATTGATCTCAGCGATAAGCCCAGTGTCGAGTCGCAGGAAGTCTCGCCCGACGTCGTTTTAGACTACGACGAGGCAGGCCAAGTTTGTGGCATCGATATTGACCATGCCAGCCAGAAATACGGATTGCCACGCTTTGAACTTGAAGGCATATAAGACTACTATTGAGCGTGTCTGCGCTGGCGAAAGGCTGGCTCAGGCCGGAAGAAGACGAAGCGTGGAAGGATTTGTAAAGGAAGCAATAAAATGACTTTAATGCTGGAATTGTCCCCGGATACCGAGGCGCGGCTTCGCCGGAAAGCGGAGCGGGCGGGGCAGAGCCTGCCGGAATACTTGATCGCAGTCGCCGATGCCGAGCCGGAAGAAGACGAAGAAGATTCGGAAGGTTTAGCATATGATTTGTTCAAGGGCCGCATCGGATTGTTTCGAAGCGGCGGTGATGGGAAGTGGTCGGAAGACTGTGGTGCAAAGTTCGCTGAAGGGATGGCGGAAAAGCGCCGGCAGGGACATCTGTGACTTACGCGCTGTTTTTGGGGGTGTTTTTGTGCGTCCCAATTGTTGCGCTGGCGATTGCGCTGCGCGGGCGGTGGAATGGGCGGCTGACGGCGGCGTGCGGGGCGGTCTGCGGGCTGGCGTTTCTTTATACGTCGCCCTGGGATAACCATGCGGCGAAGATCAAGCTGTGGACGTTTGACCCGCACTTTGCGCCGCCGAGCCACTTTGTCTTTTACCTGCCGTGGGAAGAATATGCGTTCTACTTCGCGCAGGGCATCTTGGTTTGCCTGCTGGTCGCCGTGCTGGCGCGGTGGCTGCGGCCAAAAGTCGGTGGTAACGAACTTTGAACCCGTGGGCCTATCTGAGTTACGAGCTGTGGTGGGCGCTGCCGGTTATTGTCGTCCAATGGATTGCGGCGGGGCGGGAGCTATGGCGCTGGCGGCGGCTGCTGGCCGTCTCGGTGACGCTGGCGACGGC
Source organism: uncultured Armatimonadales bacterium (assembly GCA_964241935.1). Classification (GTDB taxonomy): domain Bacteria; phylum Armatimonadota; class Armatimonadia; order Armatimonadales; family Capsulimonadaceae; genus JANXMY01. The sequence goes on along the minus strand of CAXSZN010000007.1, from coordinate 85,417 downwards.
GTACTTAGGGGCGTGTGATGCGTTTGCACTGGGGCACGGCATTTGGAGCGTTGATCCCAAGCGGGTCATCGGCGTCTATGCTGGAGCGCTGCCGCTGGAAGAATTTATTTTCTACTTTGTGACCAGCATCATGGCCGCGCAGGGATTTGTGATCATTGCAGGATTTTTGCGGGAGCGCAAGCAGAAAGACAGGAAGCAGAGATGAGCGAGACGCAAGCGCCGGCCATTGAAACGTCGCACCTGCGGAAAGACTACGGCGGGACGCTGGGACGCGGCGGGTTTACGGCCGTCCAGGACCTCTCATTTATCGTGCCGCGCGGGCAGGTGTTCGGTTTTTTGGGGCCGAACGGCGCGGGCAAGACAACCACCATCAACATGCTGCTCGGCAATATCGCGCCGACTTCGGGGACGGCGACGCTGCTCGGCAAGCCAATCGGCGATTTGGAAGCGCGGGCGAAGCTGGGGTTCCTGCCGGAAAAGTTCCAGTTCCATGAGTTTCTGACGGCGGAAGAGTTTTTGGACCTGCATGGGCGTTTGTATGGCATGGGACTAAAAGCGCGGCAAAAGCGCATCCCGGAAGTGCTGCAACTGGTCAATCTTTATGAGCGGCGTCAAAGTAAGCTCAGTGAGTTCTCCAAAGGGATGCAGCAGCGGGCGGGTCTCGCGCAGGCGATCTTAAACGACCCGGAACTTGTCATTTTAGACGAGCCGACAAGCGCCCTGGACCCGCTCGGACGGCGCGAAGTGCGGGAAATTGTCGCGGCGCTGAAAGCGCGGGGCAAGACAGTTCTCTTGAACTCGCATCTGCTGGGCGAAATTGAGATGACCTGCGATCAAGTCGCCATCTTGAAAAAAGGCCAGGTCGTGCGGGTCGGCACAATGGACGATCTCCTGGCCGCGCCGTCTACGGTTGAAATGCGGGTGCAGAACATTTCTTCGGCACTTGTCCGCGCCCTGGAAAGCCTGGCCCGGACTGTGACCGTAGAGGGAGAGGAAATCACGGTCAGCATCCCCGACGAAGCGGTGGTGCCGGACCTTGCCGCCGCCGTAGTCGGCTCCGGGGGGCGTCTGCTGTCACTGATCCCGCGCCGCGAATCGCTGGAAGATTTGTTTATCCGCGTGGTTGAGGCATAACTTATTGATTAACGGCATCTGGACACTAGCGGGGCTGACCGTGCGCGAAGCCGTGCGGCGGCGTATCTTCTTGGCGGGACTAGTCATTTCCGCCCTTTATATCGGATTTGCATTTCTGCCGCTGCACATCAAGCCGGGCTTCTTAGTGGGGCTAGACATGGCCTCGGCCCGGAACAATACCGGACGCATCTTTGCGTGGCTGGGGTGCGGGACGATTAAGTTTTTTGGAGCGGTGCTGGCCGTCGCGCTGTCTGCCGGGGCGATTACGTCGGAAGTGGATCGGGGCGTACTCGCCGTCATCGTGCCGAAGCCAATCCCGCGTGCGGCGATTTACATCGGCAAGTGGCTGGGGATTGTCTTTTTGCTGGCGGTCTGCGTGGCTGTCTGGGGAGTGCTGCTGGCGGCGGGCATTTGGAAGCAGACGGGAACGTACCATCCGCGCATTTGGGGCGGAATTCTTGCCGCCGGCCTGTTTCCGCTGCTGTTCACAACGCTGACTCTCTGCTTTTCGACCTTTGCGACTTACGCGCTCTCGTCGAGCCTTGCGTTAATTGCAGCGGGTGTTGCACTGGCCGAAGACCTGCTGCACAACCTGTCGCTGCCGACGCGGCTGGACGTGCCGCTGCTGGATACCCTGAGCAAGATTGCAGGCTACATTGTGCCGCTCGGACGCATGAACCATTGGATTACACGCGGCCTGGAAGCAGGCGGCTTTTTCGGCCCGGCCCCAGCCGGCAGCGCCGGCCTTGACCTCAGCCTGCTGGCGGCGCAGGGCGACCCGACACAGGCGGCTACGGTGGCGTCTCTGTCAAGCAGCGATCTTGCTTACATTCTGCTGTATATGGCGTTCTTCTTTGCGCTGGGCTTGATTTTGTTTCAGCGGCGCGATTTATAGAGTGCTGTGCTTCTTTGGCGGCACGGCGGCAGGGGCCGGGGCTGATGAGACCGGCTTGCCGGCTTCTTTTTTCTTCTTCAGTGGCTTTCGCTTGTCGCCCATGCTGTTCTCCTTGTTTGAGCGGCGCGTAATGTGCTTGTGAGCGGCTGCGTTTGCGGCAGTCGTTTGACGGGTTCCAGTCCGAAGCGCTCTTCCAAGCCGAGACGCCGGATCAGCGCCGGAAGTGGGCCGTCCGCGGCAATTTGGAACGAGACAGTACGCTGGGCGGCTAAATCCCGCTGCACTTTCAGGAGGCGCAGCAGAACGCCTTCGTCTAAAACACAAACTCCGCGCAGGTCCAGCACAAGCGGCAGGGCAGACTGGGACAATCCCAGCAGCGCCTGATGCAGACGCTCGTGCATGGAGCCGTCAAAGGTGCCGTGCAGGGCAAGGCATTCCAACGCAGATGTTTTGCCGCGTTCGCGCACCAGCAGAAACGAGCCGTCGCCGGGATGAGTTCCAACATGGCTGATCAGTGCAGTACGGACGGCAATGCGGGACAAGGAAGGGGCCATGAAACAAATGGCCTTTCTCACGTACCCGGCTACGTGGAGTTTAAGAAGAGGGTGTTTGTCCGGGGGGACAACAGAGGCAGCCGTCAAAAGCGAACAGTGGTCTTGATCTGCACACTCATCATACCCGAAATTGGAGTGTATTAGAGCGGGTGCACCAGCTTTAGCGTAAACTTGCCCCGTGTCTGCGGCGAATTGGGATCGCCGAACAGCAGGAACACGTCAGTGCCGGCGCGAACCTGCTGGCTGAACGAGAAGTAAATGTCCGTGCCGAGACCTGTTCCCTGATCCACTCCGCCCTGGCTGACAACGCGCCCGCCGATTGTTTGGTAGTCGTTCAGCCGGTAAGTTCCTGTCGCGATGGCTTGGGTTGAGAGCGCTGAGCCTTGAGTTTGACGGCTGTAGTTCAACTGGACCGAGAACAGCCGGGACACAAGTATGCCTTGAGCGAGGGAAAACAAATTGTACGGCTGCCCTGCGACTCGCCCAAACGTGTCGTTGATAAGGCCCTGCTGATACAAAGTTTTCTGACCCCATCCAAAGTTCGGCGTGAGCGTATGGTCGTGAAAATGCTCAATCGTGACCCCGTCAGGCCCAAGCTGATTGCGGCTGCCTAAGCCATAATCCAGCTCGTAATACAGGCCCTTTCGCGTTGAGACGTTCACTGTCGGCGTGAAGTCGCTGTGGAAGAAGCCGCCGTTATGGTGGTCGTAGGAATCAACCCCTGATCCAAAATAGTAGTTTTCCAGCCAGCCTTTGTCAAACTGGTTGTACTGCGAGATTTGAACCGACCCGCCGCGCCGGTCCAGCTCCGGGTTGTAGCCCAGCCGGCTGTCGAAGTTTGCCGCCGTGTCCTCGTACCCCAGCGTGTACCGGAGATGCCCGAACGTGGGACGGTTCGCAAACTGATAATAATCTTTGGCCCCCTGCGCCTGTCCATCCTGCCAGCTTGGGGTATGCTGCGCTTCCAAAGAGTAGCGCGTCTGGCCGGCCTCCCAGCCGTAGACGCCTTCCAGCCGGGCGGCCTGGCTGGAAGGCTGACCGGCCTGGATGCTGTCCACCGCTTCCGCCCGGACATGACTGTAAAGACCCAGGTCCTGCTGCAAGTTGATGACCCCGGAGCTTTGGGCGTCGTCTCCGCTTGCCGCCGTCGAAAGCAGGCCGATTGTAGTCGCCCCCTGCCCCTGCTTGCCGACGACTTTCAGGCCGCCGTCCACCGCAGTGATGCGCCGCGAGTAGAACAAGTCCTGGTCGGGGAGAAACGAGCTGCCTTCAGCAAAAAAGGGCCGGCGGTCCGTCAGCAGCTTTTCGGTGTACGAGAAGTTGATGTTAGTGACATCCTGCTCGATGGTCTGAAAGTCGGGAAATATCGTGCCGACCCCGGTGAGCGTGGTGGAAACCGGGTACTTGATGTCCATCCCTTCGCGTGCCGAGCTGCCGGTCCCTCCCGAAACAAGCGTATAAGGCAGGAAGATCGGACGAGGCGTGTAGAACGGCGGCGCAAACCCGGTGAACTCATCCAGATACTGCGGCTCGGTAGAATTGTCCACGCCCGCGGACGGTATGTACGGCCATCCTTGCAGGCTGGTTTGACGCCCGATCTGCCGGTACAGCACCAGGCTGAAGCCTTTCGCGCCGCGTGGGTAGCGCAGCAGCGCGAAGGGGATTGCCATCTCGCAGGTCCAGCCGTGCTTGGTCCGGCGAGCCGCGGATTTCCAGTCGCCCGCCCAGGTGATATTGTCCGCCGTGCCTCCTTCCAACTGCTCGAACTGTGCGCCGCGTGCGGTCACGATAAAGGTCGAGAAGCCATGCCGGCTGTTCTGGCTGTCAATGTCCATGCCGACAAAGTCGTCGTGGCCGAGATTGCCGTTGCGCTGGGTCATGCTGGCCTGGATCAGCTCCGGGTGGTCGTCCAGGCACCGGAATGCGAAATACAAATGCGTCTTGTCCGCGCAGAGCCAGGCCTCCGTCTGCTGCGATGCCGGGCGGGGATGCCCGCCGCCGTACTTGTAAAAGCCTGAAGCGCGGGTCGCCGTCTTCCAGCAGGCATCGTCCAGCTTGCCGTCAACCACCGGAGGCTGGGTGCAGGGCGCGACTACAAAGCTCTGCCGGGTCCAGATCGCCGGGTCGGTCGGCACCGGAACGGCATTGCTGAACGCCTCGTCTCCAGAAGTGTCCGGCGTGTGCAGAGCAGGCACAACCTGCGGAACGGCCTTTGCCGAATTCGGACTTGAATTGACACCGGGGGTCTGAATCGCTCCGGTCTGCGCGAAAACCGGACCGGCAGCCGCTGGCAGGAGCAGAAGAAACAAGCAGAAACAGCGCATGATGCGGACAGCGAACCTTTCAGAACAAGCACCGCAGCACCATCGCCGAGGAAGCATGAAGTCCTGAAACAGTGTAACATGAGGCACGGAATATTGCAAGCTGGCCCCCCGCCCTATAATTGAGGACTGGGGGGCTTCTTTACAATGACCCGCTGGCGCTGATTTGCTTGTCGGCGTCGTCAATGTCCGCTTGGGCGTTGTACAAGTCAATCAAGCGCTTGGCGACAATGCCGGTGTCTACCTGCGCCCACTCAAACTCCGTGCGCCGCCCCACCCGCTCGGGCCATTGCCCGACTTCGCCCGGCAGGTTCTTGAACTGAATGTCGCCCGGATTGCTCGCCAGTGTATCAGCCAGCTTCAGCAGCAAGGCCGATGCTGTTTTGATCTCGGCGTTCAGCTTGACAATGCGGTTCTCTGCGCGGGCTTTTTTGAGCAGCAGCGCCCCTAATTCTTCATCGGTCATGGATGGCTTCTCCTCAGACACAAAAATACCCGGATGCGCGGGCATCCGGGCAAGAACTCTTAGTGCTTGTGGCCGACTCGGTGCAGGCGCACGACGCGGCCTTTGGGAGTCACCAGCGCCCGGTAAGTTTTGTTGCCGTTGCGGCGATGCACGACCGATTTTTCTCCAACCGCTCGGTGAGCGGCAATGCTGGTGTTTTCCGAAGCCTTGCGGAACGGGTACTGGATTGCATTACCGAGCTTGTGCAGCGAGTTGCTGTCATGGCCTTTCGCCTGCGCCATCGGCGCAAGCAGAGCGAGTGTCAGAAGCCCGGCGACGGCGGCGATGCCGCGTGAGTAAGTCTGCATGAAAGTGTTCTCCTTAGCCGCCGTTAGCGTCAGGGGAACTGGAAAAGTTCCCAGGTCAGGTATCTGGAACCGACCACCCACAGAATTTGTTACGTTCAGCACGATGACCAGAATAAAAATCTGCGGGATTTCAAATGGCCTGGATGCGATAGCGGCGGCAGACGCCGGCGCAGACGCCCTCGGCTTTATCGCCGTTCCCGGCTCCCCGCGCTTTGTGCCGCCGGAAGTCTACCACGAGATTTCCGCCGCCCTGCCCCTGTTCGTCAAGCGCGTCGTTGTCGCGCACCGGCCTGAAGACGCCGAAGAGTACCTGGCCGAGTACGTCCAGCACTACGAAGACACTACCGACAAGTCCCGCTTCCGCCGGGGCGCGTCCTGGCGCATCCGGGCGTTTCGAATGCGCGATGAATCAAGCCTTGCCGAAATCGCTGCCTACCCGGACCCCGTCGGCGCGGTTCTCTTGGACACCTATCACAAAGACACGCTGGGCGGCTCCGGCGAGACTTTTGACTGGTCGCTGGCCGTTCGGGCCAAAGCGCTGACAGACCGGCCTATCCTCCTCGCCGGCGGCCTGACCCCTGAAAACGTCAAAGAAGCGTTAGAAGCCGTCCGCCCCTACGCCGTAGATGTCGCTTCCGGCGTCGAAGCGTCGCCCGGCGTCAAAGACCACGCGAGGCTCAGAGCCTTCATCCGCGCCGTGCGGGAGTGGGACATGGCGCAAAAGTAAGATTTCCTTTTTCTGTTAAATATGCTTGGTTGGCACGATTTGTGCAGTGAGTATAATTGCGATTATTAAGAACTCGCATTCCCAACAACTCATTCGCGACAGAAAGAACCCAGCATGTTAAGACAAACACTGATTGGGCTGACCCTAGCCAGCGCCTGCGCTCTCGGTGCTCTCGCGCGTCCCGCCGCCGCGCAGTTCCAAGGCACGCTGTATTTTACGCTCTCTGATGCGACGTTTGCTGATGGCGCAGCAGCGAATGGTTCCTTCACTTACGATTTTTTCACTTATCCTCCTGGGGGAACCGCCAGCATCACGACGACTAGCGGCGTGACAGACTCTCTGCCGGGCAGTTCCTACACATCTGTTCAGTCTATCTCTGGGGAACCTGGTTTTTACTTCCTTAGCCCTACAAACGCTCTTATGCTTGTTTTTGACCCTGGGAACTCACTCACGGGCACTTTCCCCCTTCAGCCTGGCATGATCTCCGGCACTGGCTTTTCCGGCAGCGTGGAAACGGTTGAGGGGAGTGACCTCCGTGCGATCACGTCGGGCGACTTAATCGTTTCGACTACTCCTGCCGCTGTTCCCGAGGCCTCCACAACTGTTTCCTTTGGCCTGTTGCTCGGCCTCGGCGGCGCAGTGGTTGCGGCCCGAAAAAAGAAGGCCGCCGTTTAGACTTTTCTTCCGCTGTGCTTCTGCGGCGCGGGCGTATGCATCGCCCGCGCCGTTTGTCGTCTGCGCTCCCGTTGACTTCTGCCGCGCACGGTGCTACAATGACTGCACGATTTAGAAGGAAGTACGACCCTATGCCGACCAGCATTGACGCTATCAAAACACGCGATTTTGTCGAAACGAACTCCGAGCACTCTCTCGCAGACCAGTACGTCGCCGACGCGCAGGGGCGGTTTGGGGGCGAGTTCGGCGGGCGGTTCGTGCCGGAAACGATTATCCCAGCTTTGGATGAACTGACGGACGCTTACGCCAGAGCGAAAGCCGACCCGTCGTTCCAGACGGAGTTTGATTACTACGCCAAAAATTATGTGGGCCGTGCGACCCCGCTGTTCTATGCAAAGAACATGACCCGCGAGCTGGGCGGCGCGAAAATCTGGCTGAAGCGTGAAGATTTGGCCCATACCGGGGCGCATAAAATCAACAACGCGCTCGGGCAGATTCTGCTGGCGAAGCGCATGAACAAGCCGCGCATCATCGCCGAAACCGGCGCGGGGCAGCACGGCGTCGCGACGGCGACCGCCTGCGCTCAGTTCGGCTACGATTGCATTGTTTACATGGGCGAGGAAGATGTCAAGCGGCAGGCGCTGAACGTCGTCCGCATGAAGCTGCTCGGCGCGGAAGTGCGGCCCGTGTCGTCAGGAACAAAAACGCTGAAAGACGCCCTGAACGAGGCCATGCGGGACTGGGTGACGAATGTCCACAACACGCACTATATTATCGGCACCGTCGCCGGACCGCATCCATACCCAACTATGGTGCGCGACTTCCAGAGCGTCATCGGTATTGAAGCCCGGCAGCAGATCCAAGAAGAAACCGGTGGCCTGCCCGACGCTGTTGTCGCCTGCGTCGGCGGCGGCTCGAATGCCATGGGCATCTTCTACCCCTTTGTGCGCGATGAAGCCGTCCGTCTGGTCGGCGTCGAAGCCGCCGGCGACGGCGTCCACACCAAGAAGCACGCGGCGACACTGACGGCAGGCTCCAAAGGCGTCCTGCACGGCTCGTCGTCGTATGTGCTTCAGGACGATTACGGCCAGGTGATCGAAACCCACTCCATTTCGGCGGGATTAGACTATCCAGGCGTCGGCCCGGAGCACGCTTTCTTTAAGGAAATCGGACGCGCCGAGTATGTGTCCATCACCGACGAAGAAGCGCTGGACGCTTTTCAATGGACTTCGCGCACCGAGGGCATCATTCCCGCGCTTGAAACAGCCCATGCCTTTGCTTATCTGCGTAAGATGGCCCCGCAAATGTCCCCGGAGCAAAACATTATCGTGTGCCTATCGGGACGCGGCGACAAAGATGTGGACTCGGTTGCCGCTCGCCTGGGGCTGCTTTAGTCATGTCCCTGCGCTTAGACCAGACCTTTGCCCGCCTTAAAGCCGCTCACGAAGGCGCGTTAGTGACATTTATTACCGCCGGTGACCCGGAACCGAACGGGACACCGGCATTGGTTGCGGCATTGGCGAATGCTGGGGCGGACGTGGTGGAACTCGGCATCCCCTACTCCGACCCGCTGGCCGACGGCCCGATTATCCAAGCATCGTCCCAGCGGGCATTGGAGCGCGGCGTAACGCCTGACACGGTGCTGCAAATGGTCCGGGACAGCCGTGCTTTGACAGAGGTGCCGATTGTCCTGATGACCTCCTACAACCTAGCCCTCAAGTACGGCCTAGAACGCTTCGCCAAAGTTTTTGCCGAAGCCGGAGCCGACGGCACCATCCTGACCGACCTGCCCCCGGAAGAAGCCGGACTCTGGAAGACTGCCTCGGAAAATGCCGGCCTTGCGACGATCTTTCTGGTTGCCCCCACGTCCACCCCGCACCGTATCGCCTTGATTGCCGAATACACGACCGGCTTTGTGTACTGCGTGTCCCGCACCGGGGTTACCGGCGCACGGGCTGAAATGGACCCGGCTCTTGCCGGCCTGCTGGCACGCATCCGGGCCGCGACCGACAAGCCGCTTTGCGTCGGCTTCGGCGTGTCCCGCCCCGAGCATGTGCGCCAAGTGCTGGAAGTTGCTGACGGCGCAGTCATCGGCAGTGCCCTTGTCAATTTCCTAGACACGCACCAAAACAGCGATTTGTCGGAAGTCAAGGCGCTTGTCGCGTCATGGAAAGCAGCGACAAGAACCCCGAGGCCCCCTAGCCCCCAATAATGGGGGAACCAGAATAGGAACAAGCTGGGTCTTTCCGGTTTCTGTCATGTTCCCCTATCATTGGGGGCTAGGGGGCTTCCGATCCGCTATGTATACCAAAGAACAGTTTGCCAAGACGATTGATAATACTCTGCTGCGTCCCACCTCCACCCGCGACGACGTGCTGCACTTATGCGGGGAAAGCGCGGCGCGGCACTTTGCCGCCGTTTGCATCCTGCCCTGCTGGGTTGGGGCAGCAGCGAAAGCTTTAAGCGGCACAGACGTCAAAGTCTGTACGGTCACCGCGTTCCCCTACGGCGCGGACACGGAGCTGTCGAAAGTTTACCAAGCAAAAAATGCGGTCGCCAGCGGAGCGCAGGAAATTGATGTGGTGATGAATTTGTCCCGCTTCAAGTCCGGTGACTACGATGGAGTGCTGGCAGACCTGCGCGGCGTCGCCGACGCCGTGCATGGGGCGGCCCTGCTCAAAGTCATTATTGAAACGTGTTTTCTTTCGCTGGAGGAAATTGACCTTGCCAGCCGGCTTGTCCAGGAAGCGGGCGCTGACTTTGTGAAGACTTCCACCGGCACGGCAAGCGGCGGCGCAACGGCAGACGACATCCGGCGTATTCGCCGCGCGGTCGGCGCGTCACCCATCGGCATTAAAGCCTCCGGCGGCATCAAGACGATTGAAACAGCTTTACAGATGCTCGATGCTGGGGCGAACCGCATCGGCACGTCGTCCGGCGCGGCGCTTTACGATGCCTACGCTTTGCAGGTTTAACCATTGCGGGTATAATCAACCTGTGCCTGCCTATACCACAGATGCGATCGTCCTGCACCGCCGCTTCTTCGGTGAGACCGACAACATTCTTACCCTCTATTCGCCCGGCCTGGGGCGCTTTTCCGCCATCGCCAAAGGCGCACGGAAGGCCGTCTCACGGCTGTCCGGCGCAACTGAAGTTCTCACCTGCACCCGCTTCGGCCTCGCTTCCGGCAAGTCGCTGGAGATCGTGACGCAAGTCGAAGTGCAGGAGTCCTTCTCGGCACTTCGAAAAGACTTGGTGCGCCTCGCCCACGGCTTGTATCTCGCGGATTTAGTCGAGCATTCTGTCGAAGATCACGCTCCCAATCCGGTTCTCTACGACCTCTTCTACACCGGTCTGCACCAGATCCAGACTCTGCCCGTGCCGGAGCTGGCCGCCCGCTGGTTTGAGATCCAGCTTCTTGGAGACTTAGGCTACGCCCCGGACCTCTTCGCCTGCGCCGTCTGCCGGACACCCTTGCCCGGCGACTTCCCCCGCGACGAAGTCTTTGCCCTGGCCGCGTCGCTTGGGGGCGCACTCTGTCCGCGCCACGCGCATCCCGAGTCAAACCCCGACCACAGCGGCCTCGGCATGGGTGCGCTGCGCCTGCTGCAAACCTTAGAAGCCCTCGGCCCTGCCGGCGGCGAAGCGCTTGCCGCCCTGCCGCCCGCCGGCCCGAGAAGCCTGGACCAAGCCCGACTCGCCCTCCGCCGCTCCCTTCGCTTCCGCCTAGAGCGCGACTTGAAGAGCCTAGAGTTTTTGGACAGTCTTCGGCACGGGTAGTGCCTCCTGCCAAATGAACTCATGCCGCGTCAGTCAGCAAGATACCATACGTTTTAACGCATGGTCCTCTTGCCTGTTACGACGTTGGGAACGGATTGCGGTCGAAGCCGCTTTGGTGCCAGTAGGGATAAGGGAGCGTGACCTTGCTGGCGGCATCCAGACGCGCGATTTGGTCGGCTGTCAGGTTCCAGCCGACCGCACCGAGGTTCTGCCGGAGCTGCTCTTCGTTGCGAGCGCCAATGATGACGCTGGACACGGTCGGACGCTGAAGCAGCCAGTTGATGGCGACCTGCGGCACAGTCTTTTCGGCTTCCGCCGCCACAGCGTCCAGAGCATCCACCACAGTATAGACATACTCGTCGGAAACCGGCGGCCCAGAGTCAGCGGTGACGTGCAGGCGGCTTCCTTCCGGCAGCGGCTGCCCCCGGCGGATCTTGCCGGTCAGACGGCCCCACCCCAGCGGACTCCAGACCATTGCGCCGACGCCTTGATCCAAGGCCAGCGGCATCAGCTCCCATTCGTAGTCCCGGCCAATCAGCGAGTAGTAGGCTTGATGCGCGACATACCGGGCCAGGCCGTATTTCTCCGAGATCGCCAGGGACTTCATCAAGTGCCAGCCGGAGAAGTTCGAGCAGCCGATGTAGCGAATCTTGCCGGCTTTGACAAGGTCATCCAGTGTGCCGAGTGTTTCTTCAATCGGCGTCAGTGCATCAAACGCATGAAGCTGGAACAAGTCAATATAATCCGTGCCGAGGCGCTTGAGCGACTCTTCGACCGACTTGATGAGGTGGAAGCGTGACGACCCAACATCATTCGGGCCGTCGCCCATGGTGAAAGTCGCTTTGGTCGAAATCAGCACCGAGTCCCGGCGCCCGGCAATCGCTTTGCCGAGGACTTCTTCGGCCAGGCCGCTCGAGTAAACATCGGCGCTGTCAAACATGGTTAGTCCGGCGTCAAGGCAGATGTCCACCAGCCGAGTCGCTTCTTCGGCATCGCTGCCGCCCCAGGCCTCGAAAAACTTACCGCGCCCACCGAACGTGCCGGTGCCGAATGACAGGGCGGGGACTTTGAAGCCTGACCGTCCAAGTAGATTGTATTCCATGCCCAGTTATCCCAACTTCTACTCGTACCGAAACGCCGTGTCAGCGAGCGTAATGGTGTCCCCAGACGATAGCGGGCGCGGGTCGGAGATGCGTCCGCCGTTGACGAAGGTGCCATTGGAGGAACCCTCGTCTGCGATGAAGTGGCGTCCATCGGCATAAGTAATGCGGGCATGGGAACGGGAAACCGACGTATCGGCGGGCAGTGGAATGTCGCGCTCGGCGGCACGGCCAATGACAACCGGCGCATGAGACAGCAGAAATGACTGTCCGGTGTACGGTCCCTGCACGGCAACCAGTCGCGTGCCGGCACCCCCAAAGCCGGACAGCGACTGCACGGTCGTTTCGGCGGCAGGCGAAGACCCCATTTGGTCCAGCACCTCGGTAGGGGTTGTCAGCGAAGGACGCCGAGCGGGTTCCGGAGCAGCCTGCACGGTCAGCTCTTCCCCCACAAAGCGCGAGACCGCCGGACGGGGCGAGGCTGATGTGCCTGAAGAGGCTGATGTGCCTGAAACGGCGGCTGCGCCTTTGCGCGTGGCTTTTTCCTGGAACAGCAGAGTCCGCTTGCCGATTTGGATGGTGTCGCCGTCGGCCAGCCACTGCTCCCCGGCCACCGGCTGACCGTTGACCAGCGGCGGTGCAAACGACGCATCACGCTTGCCACCCTCCATGACTGCGCGGAGCCGGTGCCGGTTCTGCGTTGGCAGAGCCTCGATCGCCGCGTGGGTCGGCGCGATGCTGGCGTCTCCAAACAGGCCAATGTCGGCCAGCTCGCTGCGGCCAATCGTCGTGACCGGTTTGGAGATCAAATACTCTTTGCCTTCATTGCGGCCAAGCACCACCCGGATCCAGGCTTGTTTTAAGAGGTTCTGCACCAGCCCGACAAAGAACCCGGCCAGCGCCCCAACTGCGGCCAGCGCTATCAAGCGTGACACCGACGACGAAAAGCCGAGGCCATTGAGTATTTGAAATGCTGTTCCTCCCAGGAAACCGCCGACCAGTCCGCCGAAGGCCCCCTGCCGCGCGATCACCCCCGAGTGGCTAACAGCGCCCTGAGCCGCACCGACACTCGCTCCAATCAGGCTGTAGCCGAGTGCCCGAGCAATCAGCAGCACAAAAAAACGCCCGACAGTGGTCACTTCGTTCCCGCCGGATCCGGCGACAATCCCGTAGACCGACTGCCCCAGCCACAGCCCAAACCAGCCGCCAGCCGCTCCAATGACCGCGCCCTGTACAAGCGTCCCCATGACGCGGCGGCGAGACCCCATTCCCAGCGTGTCAACAAGCGCCAGCAGGAGGCCCAGCAGGAGGCCGAAGATTGCTCCGTACAGTAAATACTTGCCGCCGTTCACTACTTGCCGGGCGTTCAAAACATCGGAAAACCAGCCGGTGAGGTCAGTCAGCACCCACGCCAGAAACCCAGCCAATGCCCCGGAAAGAAGGTTCAGGTAAGTTTTCGCTTGAAGTGACATAATGCTGCTGTGTGCCTATGCAGATGTGCCGGGGTTTTCTGCAACCCCGGCACATCTGCATCTTCCCTTATGGCGCTCTCAAAACAACTTGGACGACATCGCGGAACTGCTTGGCGCGGTGCTTTAGGCTCTGCCAGTCGCCGCCGGTGACGTGATGACGGAACTCCGTTTCCACTTCCCGGACCCGGAAGCCTGCCTGCAGGGCGCGAACAGTCAGGTCCACTTCCACGCCGAAGCCCGGCGCGAACGTGCCGCCGAGCGCATCCAGAACGGACCGCCGCACGGCACGCTGGCCGGACAGCGGCTGCGCCATTGTGTGACGGGTTCGGCGCTCGATCCCCCAGCGGGCTAGGCGCACGGCAAAGCCGCGCCCGCCGGACTGCCCGGTGGCGGCAAATGCCGGGTCCGGCGGCAGCAGCCCGATTGTCATATCCGCCTGATTGGAAGACAGCAAGGGCAGCAGCTTGACGGCTTCTCCCGCAGAAGACCCTAAATCAGCGTCCAGCAGCAGAAACACTTCAGCCCGCTCCCGAGCCGCCGCGTAAGCCGCGCTTAAAGCCGCGCCTTTGCCGCCGTTTTTGCTGGTCAAAACCAGCGTCGCACCGGCGGCGCGGGCCAGCTCCGCCGTGGCATCCGTCGAGCCGTCGTCCAGAACCACAACGTCCGTGATCTCTGGCCGAAGCCTCAGCGCGGCGACAGTTGTCGAGATCCGCTCTGCCTCGTTGAAGGCCGGAATGAGGGCGCAGACATGTGGAAGTTCGGTCACTGCGCCGCCGTGCCTCCCAGCGAGTCGGGCAGACGCTGCTTGGCGGTCGGCTTGATCCCGTAGTCTCCTGCCTCGCCGCGCAGGGCGAACGGCAGGGCGATCTGGCCCAGCGGCAGATCAATGCAGTCAATGGTCGAAATCCCAGCGGCCTGATACGCGGGGATAGACGAAGCCGCTGCCGTGGACGGCTCGCAGCCGGCAAGGGTAATGCCTGGCAGCGCCTCAAGCCCCGCCAGAATGTTTGTATCAACAGCCGCATCGGGCAGATCGCCGCTGCCGCCGCCGATCAGCACAAACAGGGTACAGGGCTGGGACAGGTCGCCCGACAGCGTCATCAGCCCCGCCTGCTGAAGGGCAGTCGTCGCCGCAGAATTGGCCGGGCTGACGCCGGTTCCCTGCACCATCGCCGCTGCGAGGGCAGCCAGCAGAGCCTTGTCCTGAACGGCAGGGTCCGACACCGGAGCGACCGAAGAAAGCGCCAAGCGCTGTTTGGTGGTTAAAGCCCCCCAGCGAGCGGACAGCGCGACCGTCGCGGTCACAGTCGCTCCAGCGTCTTCGAGGGATTGATTCGCAGCCTGAGTCGCATCGGCGTAATCTCCGGTTTGAACTAAGATGACCCGCTTTCCGGCCAGCTCCCCTCGTACCAGCGCCGGCTGCAGGGACGCCAGCGCTGCCTCGTCCTGCGCCAGCCTGCCGTTCAGCTCGTTGCGCTGCTGCACGACGACATTAGTGTCTGCCGCAAGCTTTTTGACAACTTTCTCCTGCTGGCTGAGCTGGACTGGGCCATAATACGACGCGCCGATCAAAATGCCGATGCCCAGCACCAAAAAAATGGCGATTGAGTAAAACAGATGGTAACGGGCATCAAGCATGAAGACGCCACCAGATGTGAATGAGCGCCGCTAAATTTTCCCACATCGGCGAGAACCGCAGCAGAACAACTACAGTAAACAAGAACGACAGCAGCAGGGCGACATGGGCGATGAACGGCGGGCGCGGCTGGTACAGCTTGAATACGCCGCGTGCGTCTACCAGGCGCGGCCCGACCTTCAGCCGTACTAGGTAGGTGCTTGCCATGCCCGCCCGGCCTTTGTCCAGAAAGTCTTCTAAATTGGAATGGGTGCCAAGCGCAACAATCAAATCCGCGCCATGCTCATACGCCAGCAGCAGCGCCGCGTCTTCGCTTGTCCCCGGCACGGCAAACAAATCGGCGGCAAGCGCCAGCGCCTTGACCCGCTCCAGGCCCGGCGCGGCGCCGTTTTTGTAGGCATGAACAATGATCTGCGCCCCGGAGCGCAGGGCGGTATCCGAGACACTGTCCATGTCGCCTAAGATGATGTCCGGGCGATAGCCGATTTCAAGCAAAGCATCCGCTGCACCGTCTACGGCGATCACGACCGGCTTGTAATCGGTCAGGTAGCCGCGCATCAGTGCCAGATCGTCTTTGTAGCCTTCGCCGCGCACCACAACCAGCGCATGACGCCCGGCCATCTTGACCCGGCGCAGAGCAGGAACATCGGTCGGGTCCAGCAGCAGGTCTTTGTCGGCATCTAGGTATTGCAGCGTGTTGCGGGCAAATTTCTCCAGCTCCGCCCCGAGATTGGCCCGCGCCGCCGCCGTTGCCTCAGCAATCCGTGCATCATTCCAAGCGATCAGCGCTTCTGCTGCTTCGGTGTTTTGCAGCAGATCCGCGCCGTGGATTGCCAGACGCGCTCCCTCGCGCACCGAGGAAAACCGGGCGGGATCGGACAACTGAAACATTGGAATTTGGGCGGCAGCCAGCACGGAGGGACCGCGATTGGGGTACTTGCCGCTGATAAACGGCTGGGCGTTGATCACGGCGCTGACCTGGGCGTCTGCCAGAGCGTGTGCCGCTAGGCCGTCCAAATCGGCATGGTCAATGACCGCGATGTCACCGGGCCGCAGACGCTTGATCAGCGCCTTCGTGCGCCGGTCACAGCGGGCCGGACCGTCCAGGCAAGGCGTCACTGTTGTCGAAGGGGATGTCGTGGAAGCAGGAGGTACAAGCGCCACAGATAGATTGGTCTCTCTTTCCCGTCGTGCGGACATTTCAGTCAGTATAGCACATAGAGTTCGCTCCCGCGTGTCATACTGTTTCTATGGAAGCTGAACTGATCAAGAAAGCAGAACTGATTGACACGCACTGTCACTTAAACCACGAAGATTTCACGGACGACCGGCAGGAAGCGCGGGACCGGGCCGTGGCCGCCGGTGTCACCCGCCTGCTCTGCATCGGCTACGATTTCGTGAGCAGCCAGAGTGCCGCTCAGCTTGCTGCCGCCAACCGCGAGATCTATGCCGCCATCGGCATTCACCCGGAAGCCGCCGCAGAATGGTCCCTTGAAACCGCACAAGCCATTGCCGCGCTGCACGCAAGCAGTAGCGGCAAAATTGCGGCTTACGGCGAGATCGGCTTAGATTACCACTGGGATACCGTGCCGCGTTCCCGCCAGCAGGAAGTTTTCGCGGCCCAAATCGCGCTTGCTCAAACTTTGCGGCCCGCACTGCCGCTGATTATTCATAACCGCGAGGCGCTGTCTGACATTCTGGCAGTTCTGAAATTGTCGGAAACGCCTGCCCCAATTGTCATGCACTGCTTTACAGGGAACACCGATGAGGCCCGGCAGTGTCTGGATGCAGGCTGCTATCTCGGTATCGGTGGCGTGGCGACGTTCAAGAAGTCCGACTCCGTTCGGGAGGCGATTGCGTATGCGCCTTTGGAGCGCCTGCTGCTGGAAACCGACTGCCCCTATCTCGCGCCGCAAGGCAGGCGCGGGCGGCGCAACGAGCCGTCCTACCTGCCTGCCGTCGCCGAGACCGTGGCTTCTGTCAAAGGGATTTCGGTGGAGGAAGTTGCCGCAGTTACCACAAAGACAGCCGAGTCGCTGTTCGGGATGGCCGAATCCGTTGTTTAAGTCCTGCGTGTCACCAAGGTTTCCAGAACTGTGCCGACGCCTGACGCGACCAGCCCCAGCACCAGAAACCAGCCGGCAAAGGGAACAGCGGCAGCAAGCACAAACAGCCAAAGACCCAGCCGAAGCGAGTCCAGCCGCTCCGTTTCCAGCC
>CAXSZN010000007.1:0-67993 GCA_964241935.1 uncultured Armatimonadales bacterium | reverse complement strand
TCCAGCCGCTCCGTTTCCAGCCCCGGAAACTCCTCGGACAGCCGCGCTCCGACAGACAAAGCGGCGACTGCCAGGCCCGAGCCTGCGAGCGCGAGACCGAGGACCAGCCCGATCCAGCCCAGGAACGCAAGCATGTGGCTTTTGAAGGAAACCGCCACCACCAAAAGCAGCAGCAGGCCGGCAGCCAGACCCCAGAGGACAGGAACGGCACCAACGATCTTTTTCGTCATTCGCGCCGACGCCCGCGTCCCAAGCTGTATCAGGGCCGGAAGCCGCCTGGTCAACAGGGCCGTAAGCGCGAGGACAGCCAGGCAGCCGGTCAGGAGCAGGACAACGAATGGGCCGGTCAAGAAGAGGCGGAGAGGATCGGGATTTATGACACGCTCCTCCGCAAAGCCGACTGCCGTGCATAGAGGCAGAACACGGCGTTGAGGCCAACTGCCGGCAGCAGCAGCACACTCAGCCAGGACGATACAAGGACGGTCTGCGGCAGCAGCCGCAGCGCAAGTGCATCACTCGGCAGCGCAAGTGCATCACTCGGCAGCGCAAGTGCATCACTCGGCAGCGCAAGCAGATTCAGCGCCAGCCAGTGCGGCAAGCCCTGCAAGGGGGAAGCCAGGCTTTCTGCCGGCTTCCGCAGATCGTCCGGCAAAACAGCAAGCAGCAGCAGTGTCGCCGCCAGCGGCAGGCCCGCACTGAGCCGAGAGCGCTTCGGCTGCACTTCCAGACGCGCCCACATTTGCGCGTTGAAGGCATCGCCGGGGTCGGACGAGGCCAGCGTGTGACTGACCCAGCGGTCCGCCAGATGCACCAGCCGCCGCTGTGCTTCCCGTTCCTGACGGCAGGCCACACAACTTTCTAAGTGGGCGTCCAGCGCGACACGTTCCGCTTGCGTTAGGGGTTTATCCAAGCCATAGTGCAGATAGGTTTCGGCGCTTTCACACGTCATCGGTCCAAATACTCCGAAAGGGCCGCGCGGAGCTGGACGCGAGCGCGGAACAAATGGGTCTTGACAGTGCTGATTGGAACTCCGGTTGCTGCCGCGATCTCTTCATACGAGAGCGCGTCCAAATGCCGCAGCAAAAACACTGCGCGAAGCTTGGGCGGCAGGGCGCTCACGGCTGTTTCGAGCAGCCGCTCGCCTTCGGATGCCAGCAGGCAGTTCAGGGGGTCGTCTTGGAACTGCGGCGGCTCCGGGACAGCCTCCCAGTCCAGCCGCGCCGGGCGGCGCGACTCAGCACGCAGACGGTCCAGGCAGCGGTTGACGGCGATGCGGTACAGCCAGGGCCGGAACGGGAGGCCACGCTCAAATGTCTGCCGTTTCGCATAAGCCGCTAGAAATGTTTCCTGCGCGACATCTTCGGCTTCCTCGGAGCTGCGCCCGGTCAGCATCCGCCGGGCCAGCGCGACAATGGGGACCCGGTAGCGGGTGACCAGCAGCGCAAACGCCGCCCGGTCGCCGGACGCGCGGACACGCTCGGCAAGCGCTTCATCGCTTGACGCATCCCGTTCGCCGCTCGCGGTGCGAAGAAAAATCGTGGACGCCAACTGTTTAAGCATGAGTCAGGCCAACAATCGCTTCTGTCCCCAAGCCGGGGAAAATCGCTTCGGCGTTCGGGTTCTTTAATCGCTTTGTAATCACTTCCGCGAGTACGCTTCGGTAATCCGTTGTCACTTTCAAGTCTCCCGGTCCTTCTAATTGACTCGCGCTCAGACCGGGCCAGACGCCGTGGACGCGCCCACCCGTGACATGGCCACCGAGCAGCAGCATCGCGCCGGCTCGCCCGTGGTCGGTGCCGAGGCCGCTGTTTTCCGCCGCCCGCCGCCCAAACTCCGACATCACAATCACCGTGGTCCGGTTCCAATGTTCCGGTCCCAGCTCAAGGGCGAAGGCGGCGATGCCCGACGCCAGGCTTAGCAGGCGGCTCGCCAAGATCCCCTGCCCCGTTCCCTGCGCGACATGAGTATCATACCCGCCGTGGTCAAGGCAGGCCGCTTCCAGGCCGACGCCGCTTTTGATCAGCAGCGAGACCTGCCGCAGTCCTTCGCCCAGATCATCCTCCGGGTAGTGGCCGATATGAAATGTATCACGCGGCAGGCGGTTCACAGTCTTCAGCACCGAAAGCGCTTCCTGTCCGGCTTCCGCCAGCATATTCCGCGAGTACATGTCAGCGAGAGACTGCTCGAACCGCGCCGTGCCGCCCCCAAACGGCGACTGCAAGCGCAGGTCCGCCACACGGCTCAGCGCCGTTGCCCGGCTCGTCCCGGCCAGCGACTGCGGCAGAATAGCTCCTAGTGCGACTGCCCGCAGCGGCGACGGATTGTTCCAGGGCGCGGTCTCCAAATGACGCGCCAGCCAGCCGGACGCCGGGCCGGTTTCCGACGCGACGCCGCGCTCCATAGTCGCCATCGCATCAAAATGGGACCGTGTCTGGTTCCCTGAGCCGCAGGCATGAACCACGGCCATTTGCCCGGCTTGCTGAAGCGGGCGCAACGGAGCCAGCGCCGGATGCAGCCCGAAGAAGCCGTCTAAATCCAGCGTCCGGTCCGCCGGGGCCGCTTTTTTGTCATCAGGCCGGGCCAGCGCCAGTGTCGGACGCAAGCGATAGTAATTGTCATCCCCGTGCGGCACGATGAGGCTTAGCCCATCCACGCCGCCGCGCAGGAAGATCGAGACCAGCACATCTCCTGCCGGCCCGTGCGATTGGGGCCGAAGCGCCACGCTGCCCAGTGCGGTCCGCCGCCCCGCCGCCAGTCCCAGCGCCGAAAGAGCGCCCAAAGCAAAAAATCCGCGCCGTGTCGTATTCATCTTCATCTCCCCGCTCAAACTTTCCCCGCTCGAACCGTCTCAGCGCCACTGAAACTGCGGCGACATCAGCAGCGTCGCCGCGTATTCCCGCACATCAGCGGCTCCCGCCCGGCGCAACTCCGCAAGCGCCGGATGCAGGGCAGAGCAGGAAAACGCCAGCTCCAGCAGCGTGTCACGCTCGCTCAGGCCTGCTTTTCGCCCCGCTTCCGTCAGCGCGGTCATATCCAAAGTCGTGTTCAACACTGTGCCGCCGGCAAGCGCGAGCGCAAAGTTCCAGCGCGGGATAAGTGTCCCGGTCCAGGCATCAGTCGTATCGGGAAACCCATCCGGCATCGGCCACGCGAACAGCGGCTGTCCCATCCGCGCCAAGTGGTCTTGAACCCCTGCACCGCCGTCGGTGTCGGCATTGAGGGCGCGAAGAGCGCTGACGGCGTAATCAAAAGGCCGCTTAAGTATTGGCGGCGCGTCTTGAAGATTGGAGGCTGTCAGCAGGAACCGGAGCATGGCCTTGATGTCGCCTCGCGTCGCCAGATATACACCGGCAAGACCGGCAACTTGACGCGCAGAGGCTTTGCCGAGAAAGTGGCGGCAAAGCTTTGACGCCAGATGCCGGGCAGTTGCCGGATGCGCGGCGAGAATGTCCAGGACGCGCTCACCATCAGTGACGCCGCCTCCCGAAATTGTTTCTCCTAAAACGTGCTTCATGCCGGTGTCATGCGCGTCCCGATCAAAGAGAAACCGGCCTCGGTGCCAGTGCTTTTCGGAAGTCCAGCCGGTCAGGCAGCGGGCGACTTCCTTGACGTCCGCCTGCGTGTAGCCGCCGTGGACGCCCAGCGTGTGCAGCTCCATCAGCTCACGGGCGTAGTTCTCGTTCGGGACGCCTTTCACGTTCGCCGTGTTATCCAAATAGCCCAGCATGGCGGCGGAGCGGGCGGATGCCCCCAATAAATCCCGGAACCGGCCCAGCGCGTGCGTTCGGACCGCTTCGTGGTCATTGACAACTTTAAGCTGCGGTCCCTGTCCCTTGAACGCATAGATGTTGAAGTGGTCCGTCCAGAACTCGACCATCCGCTCTTGAAGCTGACGCTTGCTGTAAACGGCCCGAAGAATAGCCGACTGACGCAGCGCCGCCACAATCTGCCGGTCGTCTTCATCGAACAGCAGGCCCGGATCAGGAGTCAAAGCGTCCGCAATGCTGCCGAGCCGCAAGGTCAGGACAGCATCTTCAGCAATCGTGTCGGGCTGGAGCTGCTGCTCGACATACGCCGTCAGGCCAAGCGTAGCGATTTCGGTGGCCTGGCCGGGGCGCGGCCCATAAGCCGCCCGGTTCAGCAGGCGGGACGCTATTCCTAAACTCGGCGCGTCTTCGAGCGGCAGGGCATGTGGCGGCAAGCTCTCGCGGGTCATCCGCTGTTCCAGAGTTTCGCACCCGGACAGCAGCCCCGCCGTCAGTGCCGCTGCGCCCGCCCCCAGCCATCGCCGCCGCGTTGCGTTCATGCGGCCTCGACTTTCCCCGGACGCGCCGGAATCACTACTATACGGGCTGGAAAGGAAGCAAGAACGCCGCTTCCCACCGCAAGGCACAGCGCCGCAGGCAGAACAACGAACCAGCCGATGACCGGCAGGAACCCGGCAAGAACGTACAGCACCGATGCGCGGGTGAGGCTGGCAAACGGCGTCATCGGCGTGCCCAGATGGGTAATCCGCTCACCCAGCAGTTGAATCATTCCGGCGCTCCCAAGCGCGGCGGTCATGCCAATCCCCGCCGCGATGAGGCCGGCCACAAGCTTGACCGGCCCTGCCGCCGCACCGAAGCAGATCGCCGCCAGCAGACCGGCCACAGCAGTTGTTCCCAGTCCCACCATCAGGCACCGTCCCGGCGAGACTGTCAGCTTCGCCTGCGCTGCCGCAGTTCGCCCTGGAAACGCTAAAGCGAACAGCAGAATTGTCGCCGTCCAGGCCGCGCCGGTCAGCATCAGCCCCGCCGTGACTGCCAGTATGTCTCCAAGTGTCATCGCACCGCTCCCCTGTGAAAGTTGCTGCTACAGTGATGGTACGCCGCGCCTGCGAGAATGTTTCGAAGTTATTGCATTCTGCACTTTTGGAACTTTACGGCGTCTTCCTGCGGTTATTGACACTATGAACAAAATCCGCTTGCTTTTTCTGCTGCCGCTTGCCGGCATGGCGGTGCTGCCCGCGTCGGCGCAGTTTGGCTCGTCAAAAGTGGCTTCGGCTCATGCGTCCGTGCAGCCCGCGGCTATTGCTCGAGGCGGCAAAGGCATTTTTGTAGTCACGCTTGCCGTCAAGCCGCAGTACCATGTCAACGCCAACAAGCCGAACGACCCCGCCTATATTCCAACGGTCTTCACGCCGAAGCCTATGCCGGGCATCATATTTGGCGCAGTGCATTACCCGGTCCCAAAGCTGGTCAAAGTCTCTTATTCGCCCAAGCCGCTGCTGGTCTATACCGGGCAGGTAACCATGACAGTCCCGTTCACAGTTTCCAAGAGCGTTAAGCCGGGCGCTGCGACGCTGATTGGTTCCGCAAGCTTTCAAGGCTGCGACGCCAAGTCCTGCTACCCGCCGGCGGCGGCAGACGTGCAGGCGGCGCTGGCGGTGAAGTAGAAAGGAACCCACCCCGCCACAAGTAGCGACCCTCCCGGAACGGGAAGGTAAAGAGCGTAGGATTGGGATTAGCCGCCTTCATCTTGCCTGAGACTCTTTACCTTCCCGCATCGGGAGGGTCGCTACTTGTGGCGGGGTAGGTTCTTAGGTATAATCTTCCTGATGGAATACCTCACACAACTCATTGGCAGGACGGTAGAGGACGCCGACGGCGAGCGGTTCGGCAGGCTGACCGAAGTGGTCGTCACGCCCGGCGAGCCGCTGCCTCTTGTCGCGGCGTACCAGGTCAAAACCGAAGACGGCGCGTTTTTCGTGCCCTGGGACGGCCTTGCTGTTAGCGATGACAGGCATGAATTTCGTCTCAGCCGCCCGATTACCCAAATCCCGCAATACCATATCCATTCTCAGGACTTCTCGCTCGTCCGCGATGTTTTAGACAAGCAGATCGTGGACGTTCACGACTACCGGGTTGTCCGGGTCAACGATATTCGACTCGAAAAGCTGCCCAGTGGACGGCTGGCGCTGATTGGCGTGGACCCCGGCGTGCGCGGCCTGCTGCGCCGAATGGGGCTGGACCGCGTCTTGAACAGTGTCAGCAAGGTGCTGCATCTCGGCGAAGCGTCCGACACTTTGATTGCCTGGAACGATGTTGAATCCCTGCCGACCCATAACGCCGGGGAGCCGCTGAAGCTGAAAGTCTCCCATGAAAAAATCGCCAAGCTGCACCCCGCCGACATCGGCGACATTCTGAATCAGATGGACCCGGCCCACCGGCGCGAAGTGCTGGAAGGCTTGGATTTAGAAACCGCCGCCGACGCGCTGGCGGAAGCCGACGAAGACGTGCAGGTGTCGGCTTTGCAGCAGCTTGACGCCGAACTGGCCGCCGACATCTTGGAAGAAATGCCAGCCGACGAAGCCGCCGACGTTCTGGGCGACATGGACCGGGCGCACCGCGACCAGTTGTTGGGCCGCATGGACGCCGACGACCGCGAAGATGTCGAGGAGCTGTTAGAATACCACGACAAGACTGCCGGCGGCCTGATGACCAACGAGTACGTTTCTATCTCGCAGGAGATGACCGCCCAGCAGACCATTGAGCAGCTCCGAGCGCTAGAACCCGATGCCGAGATCACCTACTACATCTATGTTGTAGACTTGCAGGAACGTCTCGTCGGCGTCATCACCCTCCGCGATTTGATCGTTGCCCAGCCCGAAACTCGCGTCGCCGACTTCATGCGCCCCAAAGTCCGCAGCGTCGAGCTTGACGCGAGCGTCGAAGAGGTCGCCCACAAGTTCGAGCGCTACAAGCTTCTCGCCCTCCCCGTCGTCAACAGCGACGGCTGCCTGCAAGGCATCATCACCATAGACGACACCCTGGAGCAGTTACTTCCCCCCGACTGGCGACGCAGGCCCTCGGAGAAGCGGTCGAAGGATTAATGTCTAACGGAAGGAGAGCTTGATGAAAAAAGTGTGGATGTATGTTGATGGTCCTAACTTTTATTACAGCATAAAAGAACCAACCCAAAACAACCCTTTGGGCTGGTGTGACTTTAGGAAACTTGCTGAACAGTACTTTCTTGAACAAGATGCTGTCCTGGAGCGCATCAATTACTTTACTGCTTCTGTTGGGCATTTAGGCCGTAGCATTGGCGAGGATGGCAGACAAGAAGACTGGCTTAAAGCAGTTCGTACAATACCTGACGTGCGTGTTTTCTCAGGATTTTACTCAGGCCGTGATCCCAATCACAGACGTGAGAAGCAAACTGACGTCAACATTGCAATCCAGCTGTTGCTTGGTGCCCTCAAAGAAGATGGCTACGATACCGCCATTCTAGTTTCAGGCGACACGGATTTAATACCTGCGGTTAAAGCTGTACAGCAGGAAGGCAAAAAGTCAGTACTAGTGTGTGTGCCTATGGATGAGCCATCACGCTATTGGATGGATTTGGCTATGACTGAAGGCACAGTGGTGAACAAGATCACAGCCGATATGCTTCTACATAGCAGGCTTCCTGAGTTTATTCGCTCTAAGCGTGGTAATGTCTACTGCCCAGAAAGATGGAAACTAAAATGACCGCAACAGAAACTTTGCCCTCTCTTCGGGACTCACTCGTCAAGATTACATTAGAATGGGAAGAGAAGTTTGGTGTCGCGCCAAGCATCACTTCAGCTATTTCAGAGTACGATGTTGCACTTTTAGTGGGTTGTTCTGAGCCGGAGTATTCAATCCAACGGGCACATACTACGGCAGTCCGGTCAGGCTATGATTTTGTCTATGACAACAAATTATACCAAGTAAAGGCCAATCGTCCCAGTGGCAAACCAGGAAGTGCTGTGACACTGGTATCAAACCCAAAGAACGACGATTGGGACTACCTAGTTTGGGTTTTGTACGACAAAGGTTTTGTTATGCAGGAAGCCTGGTTGTGGGAAGTTAATGAGTTTAGAAGTCAATTCCAGCCAAAACAGCGTCTATCACCCTCCCATATGCGGCAAGGAAAATGCCTCTACAAAGTTTAGGGGAAACTAATCGGCAGCGGGCTGTAGTGCAGAATTGCTTTCAAGGAGAACAAAATGACAGTAACATTAGCGCCTGAAACGGAAACCCGGCTGCGGACAATGGCGGAAGGCTTTGGGCTGGAGCCTGCCGTACTGCACGCTGATTTGTTGCAGCAAGCGTTGGCGGACGCCGAGGCGGAACCCAACGAAAAACTGGCGGGGCTGGACGAGAGCGCTGAGGCTATTGCTGCGGGCCGCTGGATAACGCGGGAAGAACTTGACCAGCGTATGACTGCATTAAGGAATGCAATACGGGCCGGCAAGTTACCATCACAAAAATCTGAGCCGGCCTGCTGAGTAACTTCTATGCCTGACGCGCGGAAAACGGTGGGGTCGCGTGGGGAAGCGGAGACCGTGACGTTTTTGGAGACGCGCGGGTACCAAATTGTGGATACGAACGTGCGGCCCCTCGGGGGCATGGCGCGGGGCGAGATTGATGTCATCGCCTGGGACGGCGAGCTCTTAGTGTTCTGCGAGGTCAAGACGCGGCGGGTGGCCTCGGGCGCTCAGGGAACGCCGGCAGAAGCGGTTCATTTTAAGAAGCAGAAGCAGCTCACGCGGCTGG
This sequence comes from uncultured Armatimonadales bacterium, assembly GCA_964241935.1. Lineage (GTDB taxonomy): Bacteria > Armatimonadota > Armatimonadia > Armatimonadales > Capsulimonadaceae > JANXMY01. Next base: position 59,435 of record CAXSZN010000007.1, on the reverse strand, counting down.
CGCTGGCATATCTGGCGAAGCATGATTTAGATGATGTCCCGTGCCGCTTTGATGTGGTCGAAGTCGTGCGCCGCCCCCCTGCCCCGGCCCGGTTTACGCTGCTGCGCGATGCATTCCCGCCGGTGACGGAAGAATAAAAAAAGGCGAGAGAGAAGGGCGAACACAAGGTTCGCGCCCTACAATCTATTCCGTTCCGCATACCGTAGGGGCGAACCTTGTGTTCGCCTTCCCCTCTTTGGCCTTCTCATTGACAAGCCCCCCCGCCTGTGCTAGAATGACGGCATGACGGCGGCACACACTTACCCCGAACGGATTTCGCTTTCCCCTACTTCTGCGCCTGTCGCTGCGTCGGTGCGGCTGCCCGGCTCGAAAAGCATCACCAACCGGGCGCTGCTGCTGGCCGCGCTGGCGGAGGGCGAAAGCCGGCTCATTGCCCCTCTGCATTCCGAAGACACGTTCTATATGGCGTCAGCCCTGCGCGAGCTGGGTGTGAGCATCAAAGAAACGCCAGAGCGCGATTTTCTGGTAACAGGAACAGGCGGACGGTTTGCCGCGCCGCAAAAGACGCTGTTTGTCGGCAACTCGGGAACCACGGTGCGGTTTCTGACGGCGGCGGCATGTTTTGCCCCCACCAGAGCCGAAGTCACTTTAGATGGGGTCGCCCGGATGCGGGAGCGGCCTGTTCGGGATCTAGTCGGAGCGCTGCTGACATTGGGCGTGGAGGCCGAGTGCCTCAACGGCCACGGCTGCCCGCCGGTGCGGGTGCGGGGCGGCGGGATGCCCGGCGGCTCATGCCGGCTGCGCGGCGATGTCAGCTCACAGTTCTTGACGGCGCTTTTGCAGGCTGCGCCCTATGCAGACAATGAGGTCGAGATTGAGATTGTCGGCGACTTAATCTCCAAGCCGTATATTGACATCACGCAGTCTGTCATGCAGTCGTTCGGCGTCTCAATGGAGAACGACAGCTATCAGCGCCTGCGCGTGGCGTCGGGGCAGCGTTATGCGGGACGTGAGTATGTCGTCGAGGCCGATGCTTCCAATGCGTCTTATTTTCTCGCGGCGTCGGCTGTCACCGGCGGCACGGTGACTTTGGAAAACTTAGGCGCTGACTCTATTCAGGGTGACATTCGCTTTTTGGATGTGCTGGAACGGATGGGCTGCACCGTCACACGCGGCACGACCGTGACACTGACCGGCCCGGCGAAGCTGGCGGCGATTGACGCCGACATGGAAGCCATTCCCGATATGGCCCAAACGCTGGCGGTTGTCTGCGCGTTCGCCGATGGCCCGTCGCACATTACCAATATCGCCAGCCTGCGGGTCAAAGAAACGGACCGAGTGCGAGCTGTCGCCACCGAGCTGCCGAAGCTGGGCGTCCGGGTAGACGAAGGGCCAGGCGACTGGACAATCACGCCGCCTCCAAACGGCGTCTATACGCCTGCCGGGATTGACACCTACGACGATCACCGCATGGCAATGGCGTTTGCGGTCGCCGGCTTGCGCGTTCCTACTCTGATCAACAACCCAAGCTGTGTCGCCAAGACGTTTCCCGACTTCTGGGAGCGCTGGAGCTTGGCGTTTTATGGAAAGAAAGACCGATGACCGGAGAAGAATTTGCAGAAGTCGGCGTTGCCGGCGCTTTGGCCCGTGCCTATTCCCAGGACTCACGCGGCTTTCTGCCGCTGCTGGCGATTGTTCTGGCCGGCGCTCTGCCGGATGAAACCGAAGTGGAGCGCCGGGGCGGCCTGTTCCAGAAAGAAAAACCGGTCCGAAAAATCGCCGTGACCCTCGGCGACAACATCTACACGCTGGAAGATTTGGGACGCGGGCCGCTGGCTGCCAGCCGGGTCAAGATCGTGCGCGGCATCAAGCTCAAGACCGACTCATTGCCGACCGAGGAATGGCTGGCGGAAGTAAGCGCTGAGATCAGCGCCCGCGCCCAGCAAAACGAGAAAACGTTCTTTGCGCTCAAGACTCTTTTGGACCAGTAACTATGGCACTTTTCGGGAAACAACCTGTCAACAGCGAAGCGCAAGCAAGAGCGAAAAGCGATCAGGAGCGGCTGGCAAGCGGTGGCCTGCCCCTCGGGGCAGAGCGGCGGCTGACCGAGATCCGTCAAAGCGGCCACTTTTTCACTTCTAATCTTAGCGTCAATGAGCTTGCGCTGGCCGCGTCTGAAGGACTGCGCCCACTGGGACAGGTCATGGGCAGCACCGTTTACCACGTCGGCTGGCAGTACACGCCGATCTACGCGAGCCAGGAGCTGACGACGCTCAGCCAGGCGCAGACCCACGCCCGTCAGCTCGCGATTTCGCGCCTGCAGCAGGAAGCGCAGCTTCTGGGAGCGCACGGCGTCATTGGCGTTCGTCTGGAGCGCAAATCCTATGACTGGGGCGCGAATTTAATTGAGTTCGCCGCGTCGGGAACCGCTGTCGCCCTGCCGGATGCGGGACCGCCCCCAAAGGATCCATTTGTCTGCGCTTTGTCCGGGCAGGAGTTCTACGCTCTCCGGCGCGGCGGCTTTTTCCCGGTCGGTTTTGCGTTCGGCACTTGCATCCACTACCATGTTGCCACCCGAAACAACCAGTGGGCGAGCCAGAGCTGGAACAACGTCGAGCTGATTGACTACTCCAAAGCCGTCTCCTCGACCCGCCGGACCGCCATGAACCGCCTGAGCAAAGAGGCCGCCCATGTGAAAGCCGAAGGCGTTGTCGGCGTCACCATTGAAAAGTATATCACCAGCAGCGAAGTTGAAGACAATAACAGCGGCCAGAGTCGCCGCGACTTAATTGTTGAGTTTACTGCGCTCGGAACCTCCATCGTCGCCGAAGGCCCCGACACACTCGCCATTGATTACGGCCTGCCGCTGATAGGCTAAAGAGACTTCTGCAGCTTTTTCCGGCGCAGCGGGTCTTAAGTCAGTAACATGGCGATCATAAAAAACAAGTCCAATGATGATTGGCGGAACAAGCGTAGTCAGGAACAGCTTATGCTCGGTGGTCTGCCGCTGAACGCTGAATGGCGTCTGCGAAAACTCAATGAAAACAAGCGGTTTTTTACCAGCAGCCTTAGCGTTAATGAGTTTGTCCTGACGCGAGCAGAACGCATCGCCCCTCTCAGACAAGTCACCGGCAACTGCTCTTACCATGTTGGGTGGCAGCCGGCGGCTGTGCACACGAGCATGGAGCTTGTCACGATTTCGCAGGCACACAACCGGGCTTGGCATCTTGCGCTTGACCGCTTGCAAGCAGAAGCGCGTGTGCTAGGCGCACATGGCGTCGTCGGCGTAACATTTCAAGCACGCCTTCAGTTTGGAGTGATCGGATGCTGGAAGTGAGCGTTCAGGGAACAGCAATTCAGTGGCAGGGCGCGAAAGCAAGAGCAGCGCCGTTTGTTTCTGCGCTTTCCGGGCAGGAGTTCTGGGCGCTGCTCAGCGCAGGCTACTGTCCCGTAGGTGTCGCTTACGGAACCTGTGTTTACCAGCAGGTGACGACCAACGCGACTCGATGGGCCACTTCTAACGGCCTTTTCAGCAGTGCAGCCCGTACCAATCAAGAATTGCGGGAATACACTTTTGGATTTCGTGCGTCACGCCGCATTGCTATTCGTTACATGGAAGCAGAAGCAAACAATCTTGGCGCAGAAGGCATTGTGGGTGTGACTATTGAAAAGCAGATCGCACTCCGCGAAGTGGAAGTCGAGCTATATGAAGGTGACAAAAAGCAGAAGCGTACAGATTTAGTCGTCCGATTCTTCGCCCTCGGCACAGCTATTGCCCCTTATATTGATTATCAGCCCGTCATTCGCGCCGTTATGCCTCTCGTTTAATAAAGGAGAACACATTCATGCCTGATAAATATACGCCGGGTTCGCAGGAAGGGCTGCCGGTTCATGCCCGGAATCGTCTCGCCGCGATGAAGCCGGGTTCCGGCCAAAAAGGATTGTTCACGAGTGATCTGTCGGTCAATGAGTTTCTTTTAGTCAAAGAAGCCGGGTTTGACCCGCTGGGGCTGGTGGTCGGGTCCAGCATCTACCATATCGGCTGGCAGAAACCCGCCATGACCCAGAGCATGGAGCTGGAAACGCTGACCCAGGCCATGTACCATGCCCGCGAGCTTGCTATGACCCGCATGGAAGAAGAAGCGGATTCCATTGGGGCCGACGGCATTGTCGGGGTGCGCCTGGAAGTCGGGCGGCAGGAATGGGGCGAGCATCTGGCTGAGTTCATTGCCATCGGCACGGCCATCAAGGCGCGGAACGGCGAAAGCCACCGCGCCCCGAACGGTCGGCCCTTTACAAGCGATCTGAGCGGCCAGGACTTCTGGACCTTGACCAAAGCGGGTTACCGCCCCATCTCGTTTGTGATGGGCAACTGCGTCTACCATGTCGGCTATCAGGGTGTCAAAGCCTGGTTCTCTCAGGTCGGCCAGAATGTCGAGATGCCGACGTACACCCAGGCTATCTACGATGCCCGTGAGCTGGCGTTGTCCCGGATGCAGGCCGAAGCTGAACAGTTACAGGCGGACGGCATTGTCGGCGCGACCATTAAAGAAAACTCGCACGGCTGGGGCAGCCATGTCATTGAGTATTTTGCCGTCGGCACCAGCATTATCGCCACTCGGCCCGACCACACCATCCCAACACCTCAGCTCATGCTGCCGCTGTCGGACCGCTGAACCGCAAAAGGTGAAAAACTCGGGTCTTAAGTCCGGAGCCTGCAACAGTTGATACAAGGAACAAGTTCCTCATGGCATTGGTGTTGCCGCTGGCGGCGGATGCAGTCGCTGACCATATAGTCGCTGACAACAGCCTCATTGACGCGCCCAACCATCTCGGCAAAATCGCCGTCCTGCCAAAAACTTGCGTCCCACAAGAAGCTCTTCGGGTTCGGGAAACTCTAGGCGCAGAACGCAGACCGTGCCACCCTTAAGCGTTTTGATTACCGAGGCAATGCTTTCGCGCGGGTGCATCTGAAGCAGCACATGCACAGGGGCGAGCTGCACGGCGAGTTCCAGAAAGAGCCATCAGTGTTCTACAATCCGTGCCTTCATGGCCGACGCGACCAGCGGCCAGGACATCGGGCGCGGACGCAGATACTCGCCAATTCCCTGCCCGCTCTCCGCCTGACCCTCCGCGCGAAGTTCGGCACCGCACAGAACACGGACATAGAACGGAGCGCTGTCAAGGCGTGTCCCGAACTGGAACACGGCGTCAATACCCGCGCCGCTCGCAGTCAGCCGTGTCGAATACCGCGTGCCGAATCCGTTCAAGACAGGCCGGCTCAGGCGCACTTTCGCCTGAGCGTCATGGCTTAGGAGACGCCCCCGCTCGAACAGCAGCAGATGGCTGACGGTCGGCCCGCGATGAGGCCGGACATGATATAAAATTACGCTTCGCTCACTGGGAAGCGCCGCGCGTGCCCAGTACCAGTCGCGAATAGCGGCATCAAACGGCAGCCGGCCCCAATTGTGGTCATGGTAACCGGTTCCTGCGAATTCGATTGTCTCACAGCCGGGATTATGAAGCTCGCGCAGGGTGATCTTTCCGGCAACCCGGCAGTATGGAGCGATGGGCAGCCAGGAATGTTCGCTGTCCAGCGCTGTTTCCTGAACTTCCGCCGGGGCAAGCGGCGGTGAAGCAAATGTCAGCGCAGCGGCCAGATGCCGGCCATTGGCGTTTTGATCGTCAATCTCAAGCCGCCACTGCCTGCCGTCAGCCGCCGAAAGCCGGCTAGGGCCGAAGCGCAGGCACAGCGGCAGCGCTTCGTCGGCAGCGAGTTCGGACAAAGAAGATCGCGTGAAATGATACGCATACAGCTTGCCGAAGCGGTAGAGCGCAAAGAAAAGCGCGTTCTCCTCAAAGGGACTTGCCGCCCGCGCCAGCGATGATTGACGGTAATAAGGCGAGAACGGGTTGCCGAGGAACCAGATGCACGACAAGACCCACTCACCGTCGTCCGAAAGCGCATCAAAATACCACCACTCGTAAGCCCCCGGTGTCTGACGCAGCCACTGCCCATGCGCGGCTTCCTCAGCAGGATCCAAAACAAGACGCATAAAGACAGTATACCAGCCTCCGAGCATGTTCGCGGCGCGGGCGGGTATACTAACGCCGCAATGGAGCTTTTCTTTAAGATGGGGCTTCTGTTCTGGTATCAGGCAGTGGTGGCAGTGGCGGCGCTGGGACTGATTGGGACAGCTCTGCTGAATTTCTTGTTTTTCCGAAAGCCGCGTGCCTTTGTCGCCGAAGCTGGAGGGCGGGAAATGCCGCTGATTTCCGTGCTGGTGCCGGCCCGCGACGAGGAAGCGAACATTGAAGCGTGTGTCCGGTCGCTGCTCGCCCAAAACTACCCGCGCTTTGAGATTTTAGTGCTGGATGACCACTCCGCTGATGACACTTATCCGATTTTGTGCCGGCTGCGGGACCAGGACCAGCGCCTGCGGGTGCTGATCGGTGCGAGCCTGCCTCCCGACTGGTACGGCAAGCCTTTTGCCTGCTGGCAGCTTGCCAATGCCGCACAGGGCGAGTTCCTGCTCTTGACCGATGCCGACTGCGTGTTCGCGCCCGACGCCCTGCTGCTGGCGCTGGGCGCAAATCAAGAGCATCAGGCCGATGTCGTGTCGCTGGTGCCGGACTTGCGCTGTGAAGGCTTCTGGGAACGGCTTCTTATCCCGATTCAATACTTTGTGATCTTCGCGTTCCTGCCGACACCATTGATCCGCCTTTCGCCTTTTCCCTGGTTTGCGGCGGCGAACGGCGCGTTTTTGTTTCTGAGGCGCGAAACTTATTTCGATGTGGATGGGCACCGGGCTGTCCGGCAGCAGCTTGCTGAAGACGTCAAGTTCGCCCAGCATGTCAAGCGCCGGGGCAAATCGCTGTGGTACGGCGATGGGTCACGCACTTACTTTGTGCGGATGTACCACGGCTTTGAAGAGCTGTGGGCAGGCTTTTCCAAGAACTTGTTTCCCGCGTTCTCGAACAATTTGCCCCTGCTGCTCTGGGTCGTGTTTGTGCTGCTGAATTTGCTTGTTCTGCCGCCGCTCTGGGCGCTCTGGGGATGGCTGACAAGCGCAACTTGGACAGCGCTGCCGCTGGGCACCTATGTGTGTCTAGCGGCGCTGCGCTGCGGGCTGACTTTGCGGTTTGGCCGGGACTCCGGCGGCTACGCGCTTTTGAACCCGCTGGCCTGGCTTCTTGTGATTGGGATTGCGCTGTCGTCGGCGTACCGCAGCTTGTCGGGCCGAGGCAACGCCTGGAAGGGCCGCGTCTACCATCAGCCCTGACAAATCCGTGAGGATTAAAGAAAGGACCGGGCGGGTAAAAACCGGCAAAGCCGCATTCGCGGTGAACCTACCTATTGGAGAACTCAAATGGCTGAAGATACAAAAGCGCAGGTGCTGCGCTACTTGAATGACTCGTATGCGGCGGAAGTCGGCGGCATCGCGTCCCTGCAGGACCTGGCGGCGGAAACGACCGACTCCGAAGTTAAGCAGGCTGTTGAGCAGCATATCACGGTGACTCAGTCGCAGGCAGACCGCGTTTCGGCGCGTATCCTGGCGCTTGGCGGCGACAAGTCCGAGCCGAAGGGATTCCTAAACTCGTTTCTCGCGAAGGCCAGCAGCGCCGTCAACATCTTCCATTCGAAGGAAGATAAGCAGACTCAAGATTTGATCAAAGCGTATGCGTTCGAGCATTTCGAGATTGGCGCGTACACGTCGCTCCATGCCTACGCCCACGCCATCGGGGACACCGAAACGGCCCATCTCGCCCAGACGATCATCAGCGAAGAGCAGTCCGCCGCCGAGCAGTTCCAGCGGCTCATTCCCCAGCTTGCGGTGAAAGCGATCGTAAACGCGACAGACGTCCAGTAATCAGTGCGTCCGTTTTTACTGAGCGCGTCCTCATACAAAGGGGCGGGAACCTATCCCGCCTCTTTTTCGTCTTAAACACAACGATTTTCCCGGAAGGATCTTACCCTGTTGACGATTATGACCCGCGCCGCACTTGCTTTTGTACTCGCCGCCTCGGCGCTGCTTGCCCCAGCTTTTTCAGGAGCACGCATCCTTGCTCAGCCATCTTTGGGACAAACGGCAGCGCCGCCGCCATCTGGACTTGACCTCAGCGCCGCCCAGAAAGCAAAGGCGGACGCCCGGCAGGCGCAGTTCCGGCAAGATGTTCAGGCGCTCCAAGCCGACACGAAAATGACGGACGCGCAGAAGCGGGCAAAATACACAACGCTGTACCAGGCAATGGACACAGATATGCTGGCAATTTTGACGCCTGTTCAGCGTACCCAAGTTCTAAAGCAGCGCCAGATCAATGCCCAGTTCAAGACCGATGTTCTTGCGCTTCAAGCAAATAAAACGCTGACGGACGCCCAAAAGAAAGCAAAGTATATCCAGCTTACCGAGAATGCCCGCAACGCTTCTTTGGCATTGATGTCTCCGGCCCAGCGTGCGGAAGCGCTTAAGCGGAGCGCGGTTGTGGAACAGCAGCAGCAGGCGCAGGCGGCAACGATTGCCGAAGCAAGACGCTTGGGCCAGCAGCTTCAGAAATCCGAGACACCCACTCAGTCGCAGAAGCTGAGTTCGATTGGATTATCAACAGGTGCAGCCATTCAATCTGTTATTGCGGACAAAACGCTGTCCGATCCTCAAAAGACAGCCAAAATCGTTGCCTTACGCAAAGAAGCTTTAAGCCGGGATCTAGTTCTGCTGACACCTGCCCAGCGGGCACTTTATCAGCGCATCCAGGCGCTAATCGCTCCACTTTCGCCCCAGCATTAAGACAAACATAAAAGAGCGCATAGCGGCAAGCTATGCGCTCTTTTTGCGTCAGGCTTGGTCAAGCCTGCAAAAGACATCCACGTCATCCTATGGCTGAACAAGATGCAAGCGCCTCAGATTTCCGGCTCGGTTTGCCTGCCAAATATATCCCGTTGCCACATCCAAGCAGGTCAGCCAGCCATTGCCGTAAGCCCAAGTATCCACGCACACCGCAAAGCCCAGATTCAGCGGCACCCCGCTTTTTTGGCTGGCATGGCCGCACACCATTGTTTTCCCAGACTCATGCGGTCTCACTTTATCAATCTGGCCCCAATGCAGAACATAAGGCGGCTGCTCGGTCAGCGGCAAATCGGCATAGACACTGGCATGAACGAAAAAATGCGTTTCCATTTCCCAGCAGTCCACGCACTGATCTCGCAAAAATCGCCAGTGTGCGTCTGGAACGGCATCCAGGCCGCCGTAAGCGTTCTCTGTCGTGTCACCGCCGTTCATGCGCCACCCAGTGATCGCTTCGCCGCCCGCGCTGGCATCCAGCATCATCTGATCGTGATTGCCTCGCAAAGAGACGACGTGAAACTGCCGGCTGAGTGAGATTAGCCGGTCCAGCACCCCAGGGCTGTCAAAACCGCGATCCACATAATCCCCGAGCGTAACCAGTGTGTCGTCTGGCTCAAGCGCTACTGCATTCAGCAGGGCGTCGAGTGCGGCGGAGCAGCCGTGAATATCCCCAACCGCTAACGTCCGCATCGCGTTTGACTAGCCTCCTAGAACTCAAATGCCTCGTCGAGGCGGCGGAGGAAGTCGAGCAGGTCGCCGATCTCGCTGGGCAGGGGCGCGTGGAACTGGAGGCGCTGGCCGGTTCTTGGGTGGTCAAAGCTCAGGAAATGAGCGTGCAGGGCCTGGCCGTGCAGATGCCCGAGCAGACTGTTGAGGGTTTGAAGCGGCGCACCCCGGAACAAGTCCGCGCTGACTTTCCGCAGGCCGCCATATGTGCCGTCGCCGACAACCGGATAGCCGGCGAACGCGCAGTGAACACGGATTTGGTGTGTCCGGCCTGTCTGCAAAATCGCTTCGGTCCAGCTAAACTCCGCCAGATGCTCTAAAAGCCGCACCTCCGTGACCGCTTCGCGTACCCCCTGCGAGAAATCACCTGCATCTAAGCCGCCCTGCTCAATTACCGTCATGCGCTTGCGGTCGCCGGGATGCCGGCCAATCGGCGCGTCAATGACCGCGTGCTTGAACGGCACACGGCCCCAAAGCAGGGCATGGTACTTGCGGACCGCCGTGCGGTCACGAATCTGCTTTGCCAGCCGCTCGTGGGCGAAGTCGGTCTTGGCGACAGCCAGCAGGCCGGACGTGTCTTTGTCCAGGCGATGCACAATGCCGGGGCGCGTCTGGCCGCCGACGGTGGAAAGATGGGCGCTGCCGCAGTGCGCCAGCAGAGCATTCACAAGCGTGCCGGCCTCCGCGCCGGGCGCGGGATGCACGACAAGACCCTTTTGCTTGTTGACGACGAGAACATCGTCGTCTTCGTAGACAATGTCTAAAGGAATGGCTTCCGGCTGAACGTCTTCCAGCGGGCGGGCTGTCGGGATCGCGACGGCAATCTCGTCGCCGAAGCGCGTCCGGTAGCCGGCTTTGCCCGGCTTGCCGTTCACCAGCACGGCAAGCGTCGCGATCAGCCGCTGGACATGAGCGCGGGACAGATGCGGCAGGCGCTCGGCAATGAAGACGTCCAGGCGGATGTCGCTTTCATCGTCTTTGATATGCAGGGTTTCGGTCAACGGGCAGTCGCCTCCACAGGACGCGGCGGCAGCGGCAGGGCAGGCGGCGGCACAGGATACTTGCGCCGCAGGATCGCCATGCCGGTCAAGCCAAGAGCGAAAATGCCGAGGCAGAGCCACTGCACATCGGTCAGGAAGTGGATGGGGCCGACTTTAACGAGATCGGACGTTGTTCCCGCCCGCCAGATTTCCATGATAAAGCGCTCAGTCGCCGTTCCCAGCAGGAACCAGCAGGTCGTTTGTCCTAGATAGCGCCGGTGCCGCTCGACCCACACCAGGCCGATAAAGAACACAGTTGCCATCACAGTGGCATAAAGCTGCGTCGGATGGCTCGGCACGGTCCACTGCCCCGTATCATCATCCAGAAAGCGCACTCCCCAGGGCATACTTGTCGGAGCGCCGTAGCAGCAGCCATTCAGGAAGCAGCCGACACGCCCAATGGCGTAGGCGATCATCACCGACGGCACAAAAAGGTCCGCGACTTTCAGAATAGACAGGCGCTTGACCAGGCAGTAGACGACCAAAGCGCCGATGCCGCCAAACAAACCGCCGTGGAACGACAGGCCGCCCTGCCAAACCTTGAAGATGTTGGCGGGGAAGTCCGGCGCATGGCTGTAGTCTTTCCAGCCGATCAGCACGAACAGCAGGCGCGCCCCAAGAACGCCGATGACAATCATCCAGATGCCGACATCCAGAATGTTATCCGGCGGCAGGTCCGGGTCATTTTGGCGCTTGGCGACAGTGTAAGCGCGGCCAAGCGCCACCAAAAATGCCACCATCAGCACGACGCCGTAAGTATGCACGACAAAGGACCCGAGATGAAACAAGACAGGGAACATAAGCTTACTCTTTCAAAACGGCAGGCTTCGGCGCGGGTGCCGGCTGCCGCCCGTAATACAATGCCAGCAGGCCGACGCCGATGCAGATCGCGCTGTCCGCAACATTAAAGATCGGAAACTGCCACTGCCGGTCCGGTCCGGCATACAGCGCTAAAAAGTCCACGACATGGCCGAGCCGCACCCGGTCCAGCAGGTTGCCGACCGCGCCGCCAAGCGGCAGCGCCAGCGCGACGCCCAGCATTCGCGGCAGCGGCATCGCCGCGCGGGCCGTGTAATAGATGATCGCCACCGCCGCAACCGCCGCCGCCAGCGCCAGCAGCAGCGTCCCATGCGGCAGGATGCCGAAGGCCCCGCCGGTGTTGACGTTGAACGACAGCGAGAAGAAGCCGGGGATCAGCACCAAGTCATCTTCCGGCCAGTGCCAGTGCGCCGCCAGCACCCAAGCTTTTGCCGCTTGGTCCGCCAGCAGCACCAGCAGCGCGAGGCTGTAGAGCAGCCGGCGGCTCAATAATTAATCCTCAACGGTGTTTTCCGCCTGTTCCACAGTCAGGTTGGCGTAGGGCAGCGCTTCCAGCCGCGCTTCCGGGATCGGCGTCCCGTCAATGTCAGACAGGCCATAGGTGCCTTCATCTATCTTTGCGAGGGCACGGTTGACTTTTGCCAGCATCCGGTCAAAGTTTTCAATCGTGACTTGGTCACGCTCCCGATCAAACAAGTTCGTGGCTTCGTCGGCGGGGTCGTTGACATCCACACTCGACAGCTCACCGGCGGAGCCTTCTTCGGAGTCTTCGCGGTCGGGGCCGGCATACTGCTCGCGCTCGGCTTCGAGCTTTGTTTTTTCGTCAAGCAGCAGCTGCTTGAACTGGGCGATCTTTTCTTCGGTCATATGATGCCTTTCGTGCTATTAGTTGCGGAAAGAAGCGAGGAGTTGAAAACTCCTCGCTAGGAGAAGCACTTTTCGAGTGTCGGACAATTCTCTCTGTCGTCCGCAGGACGCTTGACCTAGCGAGCAGTTTTCAACTCCTCGTCCTTCTTCCCCTATGGTTCTAAACCAACCGTCGTGACGCCACTTCGCCGTCACTCGACACTAGCCAGGTGCGGGTGCAGCCGTCGGCGCAGAATGCCGCCGGGTCTTCATCACCGTCGGGAACCGCAATCCAGCAGCGGGCGCAGCGGGTTCCCGGCGCGGGGCCGGTGCTTTCAATCTTCAGGCCCGGCACGGTGGACGGCAGCAGATGAACGCGGGACACTAAGAACAGCGCAGGCAGTTGGTTCAGATACGGGTGCAGCGCGGCATAAGTTTCCGTGTCGGCGAGGAGCGTGATGCCAAGCTCCAGCCGCTTTTTTGTGCCTTCCAGCGCTTTGTTGACCTGATCGCGAACTGCCAGCAGCGGCTCCCAGCGTTCTTCCAGCTCACGGTTTCGCGTGTCTGCGCGGTAACTTGGCAGGGCGGCCAGCAGCACGGAAACCGGCTTATCGGGCATCGTCAGCTTCTGCCAAATTTCTTCCGCCGTGAACGACAGGATTGGCGCGAGCAGCCGGGCCAGGCAGCTTGTGATCTCGAACAGCACGGTTTGCGCCGCCCGGCGCGTCTTCGAGTTCGCGCCGTAAGCGTAGAGACGGTCCTTGAGAACATCCAAGTAGAACGCACTCAAGTCTTGAGCGCAGAACGCCAGCAGCGTCTGCGCGACGCGCGGGAACTCGTAGACGTTATAAGCTTGAACACATTTATGAACCACTTCGTTCAAGCGGTGCATCGCCAGCAGATCAATCTCTTCCAAGTCTGCCAGCGGGACGGCGTGCATGGCCGGGTCGAAGTCGTACAAATTGCTTAACGTGAAGCGCAGCGTGTTTCGGAGCGTTCGGTACGAGGTCGCGGTCTGCTCCAAGATCGCGTCCCCTACCCGCACGTCGGCAAAATAGTCGGACGACGCCACCCAAAGGCGCAGGACATCCGCGCCGTACTTGTCCATGACGACCTGCGGAGCGACGCCGTTCATTTTGGACTTGGACATCTTGCGGCCTGTCTCGTCCAGCGTCCAGCCGTTCGTGATGACCTGCCGGTATGGGGCCGCGCCTTTCGTGGCGACACCGATCATCAGCGACGAGTTGAACCAGCCTCGGTGCTGATCGCCGCCTTCCAAATAGGCATCGGCAGGGTACGAAAGCTCCGGCCACTGCTCCAAGACCGTCCGGCAGGTGGAACCCGAGTCGAACCAGACATCAAAGATGTCGGTTTCTTTGACAAATTCGGTTTCGCCTGTCTGCGGGTGCGCGAAGCCTGCCGGCAGAATATCTTTGACGTCTGTCTCGAACCACGCATCCGTGCCTTGATTCAGCACCAGATCACGCACATAGCCGATGCTTTCTTTGGTCAGCAGCGGCGTTCCCGAAGGCTGGGCGTAGAAGACAGGGATGCCGACGCCCCACGCCCGCTGGCGTGAGATGCACCAGTCGGGCCGGCCGCCGACCATCGCTTGAATGCGATTCTTGGATTCTTCCGGGAACCACCGGACGCCGTCAATGGCTTGGAGGCACTTCTCGCGGTGGCCTTTGTTGTCAATGTTGACGAACCACTGCGGGGTCGCCCGCTGCACCAGAGGATCATGCGAGCGCCAGCCCATTGGGTACGAGTGCGTGTATTCTTCGCGTGACAGCAGCGCTCCGGCTTCCGTCAAACGCGCCATAACTTTTTCCTGGCCGGGGCTGAACTTTTCGCCCTCAAACTCGGGGCCGGCTTCTTCGTTAAAGAAGCCGTCGTCGGTCAGAACTTGCAGCAGGGGCAGCGGCTGCCCGCCGTCTTTATGCCCGCCGGCGGCCCACCGAGCATTGCGCTTTAGGACAGTCTGGTAGTCGTCTTTACCGTGTCCCCCCGCCGTGTGAACGATGCCGGTGCCGTCGGTGGTCGTGACATAATCGGCCGGCAGCACCGGCGACTCACGCTGGAACAGCGGATGGCGGAACACCAGGGTTTCGAGGCTGCTGCCCGGCGCGATCAGCGCCGACCCTTTCACTGTCCGCACGACGGACCAGCCCGTGAACCCGGCGGCGGCCATGGTCGCGCCCAGCCGGGCCGACGCAACTAGATAAAGATCGCCCTCATGCTGCACGACGGCGTATTCGATGTCAGGACCGACGGCCAGGGCGACATTGGCTGGGATAGTCCACGGCGTCGTCGTCCAGATGATCGTATAACAGCGGCCCTTGTCGGCGTTTCCAAATACCCCGGCTTCATCGCGCACAAGCGGGAAGCGAACATAGATCGAAGGGTCTGTCCGGTCATCATACTCGATCTCCGCTTCCGCCAGCGCGGTCCGGTCGGCAAACGACCAGAAGACCGGCTTGCGGTCTCGGTAGATAAAGCCTTTGTCCACCATGTCCGCGAAGACGTCCAGTTCTTTGGCGGCCATTTCCTGCGACATGGTCAGGTAGGGATGTGCCCAGTTGCCCCGGACACCAAGCCGCTGGAACTGCTCGGACTGCTTGCCGACCCATTCTGTCGCGACTTCCCGGCACCGCCGGCGGATCTCCATGCGGGTCGGGGTCAGCTTCTTTTCGCGGAACTCTTTGGCGACTAAGACTTCAATCGGCAGGCCGTTGTTGTCCCACCCCGGCACAAACGGCGCGTTGTAGCCCTGCATGGAGCGGAACTTGGTGACAACGTCTTTCAAGATGATGTTGAACGCATGGCCGATATGGATATTGCCGTTGGAGAACGGCGGCCCGTCATGCAGCTCAAACGTCCCCAGCGCGGTCTTGGGCTTCAGAGACTTTTCGTAGACACGGTTCTGCCGCCAGAAGTCCAGGATCTGCGGCTCCCGCTTCGGCAGGTTTGCCCGCTGAGGGATGGAGTCGGGGTTGGTGTCCAGCCCGTCCGGGTTTTTGGTATCGGGCTTGGGGACATTCAGTGTCTTGCTGTAATCGGTTTTGGTCACAGGTTCTTCAATCATGGGAGGTTCCTCTCGGTCAATGCGTAGGGGCGAAGCTTGTCTTCGCCCTCTTTTTCTGTCCGTAATGTGTTACGGGCGTATCGAGAGGGTCCCAATCATGCGGCGCAGGCAGGATGCCCGCGCCGGTTCCGGTGTCACTTTCACATTCCAGTTGTAGATTCGTTTTGACATTTTTCGCTGTTAAATCTTGCCGTGTTCCCGCGCCGAGACTAGAAACGCATCCAAAGCGTCTTCCCAGAGGCGCAGGGTGTCTCGGCCCATCAGGTCTAACGCATAACGGCGCAGGACGCTGTACGCAGGGCGCTTGGTCGGAGAGCCGAAGCGCGTGGCATACTCGTCCGACGTAATCGGCGTGACGGCCACATGCGTCAAGTTCGTTTTGGTGAGAATGGCCCGCGCAAACTCTGCCCAGCTTGCCTGGCCTGAGTTGCTGACATGGTAAACACCGTACAAGCCCGTCGCGACAATTTCTGTGATTGCGTTCACCAAGTCTACGGTGTAGGTGGGTGTTCCAATTTGGTCGCCGACAATCGGCAGCTCCGGCTGGGTCTTTGCCAGATTGATCACCGTGTACGGAAAGTTCCGGCCATGCACCCCGTACAGCCAGGACGTTCTGATCACATAACACCGGCGGCAGGACGACCGGGCCAGGTTTTCGCCGGCCAGCTTTGAGGCGGCGTAGTGGCTGAGTGGGTTCGGCGCATCGAATTCCGTATACGGCAACGTCTTGGTGCCGTCAAACACGAAGTCGGTGGAGATGGCGACCAGGGCCGCGCCCACTGTCTCCGCCGCACTTGCCACAGCCCAGGTTCCAAGTGCATTCACTTTGTACGCGAGATCGGGGTCCCGCTCGCAGCCGTCGACGTTGGTATAGGCCGCGCCGTGGAACACCAGCTCGGGCTGCCATTCGGCAAACAGCGCCCGGACTGCATGGCTGTCCGTGATGTCGAGCGGCACGATGCCATTCATCGCAGCCGGCCCGACATCGGTGGGAAAAACATGATGGCCGAGTTCGCTGAAAATCCGCCGGGCATCGGTTCCCAGCATTCCCGCCGCGCCTGTGATGAGGATTCGCATCGTGCCGTCTATTATACCTCCAAACGGGAAGGGCGCGTCAACGGCAGGACGAACGCAGAAAAAGAGCGGCCACCTTGAAGATGGCCGCTTTTCTGTGCAAGTTAGGGGCAAGTGGCCTGCGTGGAGGGATCAGGCGCAGTCCGGTCCCAGATGATGCCGCCGTGATTAAAGTTGACACAGTTCAAGTTGGCTCCAAGTGTCGCCGGGTCTGTCGCAGGCGGCTGGACAATGTAATTAGTGGCCTGTCCGAAGTTGTACCATTTTACATGGCCGTCTACAAAGCCGATATTGCCACCCTGCGTGTGGCGGTCGGTGAAACCGCCGACGGTATTTTTAGGGAAGGCCGGGTTGACGATGAAACCCAAGTTATCCTGTGCGCCGGCCGTATCATCAGGAGGGCCAGAGAAACTGTCAGCGAATGCGGCAGAGGAAGCAGGTTTGTCAAACGAGGACAGCGTTGGAGCCTGAGTGCATTTTGAGAGATCAAATGGTCCTCCCTGCTGCGCGGAGGCAAGCTGCCCCAGGCAGGCAAATGTGCCATCCGGGTCGGTCCCGGAAACCATCCCTTCCGACATCTGTGCTGTATTGACAGGAGTGTTATAAAGGCCATCAAACTTTTGGCCTGTGGCGGGGTCGGTTTGAACCATGCTATACGCGGAAGAGGGGCAAAACAAAATTCCGGTGCTTTTGACGTAGGGAGCCATTTCTCCGTACCAAATCAGCTCTGTCGGATCCGGTACGATAAACTGGCCCGGCCCAAGCGTTGCCGCAGCAACGGCGGGACTGATATTCATAATGCGCGGGTAGGTTTCGTCTGCATCCTGAGCGTACTGAACATAAGCAAGGCCAAGCTGCTTTAAATTGGACTGGCACGAGGCGCGGCGGGCGTTTTCGCGGACTTTCTGAAACACGGGAAAAAGGATCGCGGCGAGAATCGCGATAATGGCGATGACGACGAGCAGCTCAATCAAAGTGAATGCGCGGGCAGTGGAACGGCGAAGGGGAAAACAGCGAGGGAGAAAACGGCGCGAAGAAAAACTGTTGAACAAAGCAGTGGTCCTTTCTGGTTGCGGGCTGAATGGGCGCGGGCAAAACAGGAAAAGCAGATACGCTGCGGGAGGTGCGCTCAACAATGACACGCTGACGGCATTTTCTTATACCAGCATACCAGGTATTTCTAACAGGGAACATGCCAAGTTGACCTACTTGTCAAAAATTCAAAAGATATTTTTTTGATGCACCGACCTGGGTATAGTAGCGGCATGTTTGCAGCACTTGCCCGCCTCGCTTTTCGCCGCCGCTGGGTGGTGCTCGCCGCCGGCTTCGTGGTCTTAGTCATCGGGGCAACTTATGGGGTCGGCGTTTTTAATGCCCTCCGCAGCGGCGGGCTTTTGGACCCCGCCGCCGAGTCCAGCCGTGAGGCGGCGCTGGTGGACCAGAAGTTTCCCGACTCGCGCGTCTCACTCATTTTGCTGCTGTCCAGTCCGAATCAGACCGTGGACCAGCCGGGGTTTCAGGACGCGGCGCGTCAGGTATTCGCGGCGGTCAAACGCGACCCGGCGACGCAGGCAATCACGTCGTACTACGACACGCACGGCGGCCGCTTCGTCTCGCGTGACAAGCGCAGCACTTATGCGGTCGTCAGTCTTAAAGGCAGCGACGAGCAGCGGTCGGACTCTTATCCGCGCATCCAAAAGCTGGTGCCGAAAACGGCCTTAAGCGTGTCTTATGGCGGCCCGGCGGTCGGGGATTATGAGGTCAATCAGCAGGTGCAGGCGGATTTGCCGAGGGCAGGCGAGATTTCCGGTCCCATTCTGCTTGTTCTGCTCTTGATTATCTTTCGCAGCGCGGTGGCGGCTCTGCTGCCGCTGGTGATTGGGGCGGTGAGTGTGCTGGGCGCGTTTGCCCTGACACGCTTTCTCGCGCACTTTCTGGACATCTCGGTATTTGCGTCCAATATCATCGGGCTGCTGGGCCTGGGTCTGGCGATTGATTACAGCCTGCTGTTTGTCAGCCGGTTTCGGGACGAAATGGCGGCGGGAAAAAGCATTGCCGGCTGCCTGGACCGGACCGTGCAGACGGCGGGCGAGTCGATCTTCTTCAGCGGCTGCACGGTGACCATCAGCCTGCTGGGGATGCTGGCGTTTCCGGAAAGCTTTCTGCGGAGCATGGGGATCGGCGGGGCGCTGGCTGTGACTTCGGCCATGATTGCCTCGCTTTCTGTCCTGCCGGCTATCTTGGCCGTTATCGGCCCGTGGGTCAACAAAGGAGCGATTGGACTGCCGCACCCGAAGCGCCGCCCACAGATGGACACGCAGGGTTTTTGGTTTCGCTTCAGCCACTGGGTCATGCGCCGGGCGCTTTGGG
The DNA here is from genome assembly GCA_964241935.1 of uncultured Armatimonadales bacterium. Lineage (GTDB taxonomy): Bacteria > Armatimonadota > Armatimonadia > Armatimonadales > Capsulimonadaceae > JANXMY01. The sequence goes on along the minus strand of CAXSZN010000007.1, from coordinate 40,632 downwards.
TCATCCCGATCACGCTCGGCCTGCTGCTGGCTTTAGGCATTCCGTTCCTGCATGTCCGGTTCGCCAATTCCGGCCCGGATAGCCTGCCGGCGTCTTTCCAAACGCGCCTGACCGCCGATGCACTGACCCGCGATTTTGCCCTCAGCCAGAGCGCTCCGATAGAAATTGTCCTGACGACGCCAGCCTCGCCGCTGACTCCGGCCAATCTTGCCGCGCTGTCTGCCTACACCGACCGCTTGAAGCGCCTGCCCGGCGTCCAGGGCGTCAGCAGCTTGGTGACGCTGGACTCCCGCATTCCAGGCTGGGCGTATCCTCTCTTTTACGCGGATCCGACCAATCCCGACGCATCGTCAGCCCGCGCCCGTTTTGCCGGCGGCAACACGACGCTGCTGGTGTTGGACTACGCCGGAGACAGTCAGTCCCCCACCGCCCAGCGGCTGGTGCAGGCCATCCGCGCCCTGCCGCCCCCGCCCCAAGCGTCGAGGCTTGTCGGCGGGGACACGGCAGAACTCGTAGACCGCCTGCATTCCCTGCGCGTTCATGCCCCGGTCGCAGGGACGGTGATCGTCGCCGCGACGTTTGTTCTGCTCTTTTTCCTGCTGTCCAGCGTGGTCGTGCCGGCCAAAGCCGTTGTTCTGAACATCCTATCGCTGGCGGCTTCCTTCGGCCTGATGGCGTACATCTTTCAAGAAGGCCACGGCGAAAAGCTGCTGGCGTTCCAGTCCAGCGGCTCGCTTGATGTTACGCTGCCTATTCTGATCTTCTCGCTGGCATTCGGCCTGGCGACCGACTACGAAGTTTTTTTAGTCAGCCGCATCAAAGAAGAATACCTGCGCCTCGGAGACAACACCGAAGCGATTGCGATTGGCGTCGAGAAAACCGGCCAAATTATCACGTCGGCGGCACTGCTGCTAATTGTCGTCGTCGCTGCGTTTGGAGCCAGCCACATTCTTGCCATGAAAGAGATCGGCGTCGGCCTGTCCATCGCCGTCGCCATTGACGCCGCCGTCGTGCGGACACTGCTAGTTCCCGCCACGATGAAGGTGTTCGGCAACCTCAACTGGTGGCTGCCCGCCGGATTGAAGCGGCTGATGGCGCGTCGTCCGCAATGAGGAGAACAAGCCCGGAATGCAGCGAACAAGCAGAAAAACAAGCAGAAAAACAAGCAGAAAAGAGCGGCGAACACAAGGTTCGCCGCTACGGTGTGAGGCCGAATAATGTAGGGCGCGAACCTTGTGTTCGCCCTTTCCACCCCAGCCTTTATTTGCTCGGCGGATAGCCGACCACAATGCCGCGCTGGCGCAGTGTTTCAACTGCCGCCGCCGCCCAGTGGTCTTTCGGCACATCGGAAAAAGGCCGGCTGCCGGCGGGCTGCGCGGTCACAGGCAAAGCCACAGTTTTAGCGGCACTGGCAGCGTGGCGGGCGGGCTTCTTGACGGCAGAATGGCGAACGGGCGCGGCGAAACTCGTCGCCGGCAAAAGGAACGCGGCGGCGAGGACAAGCAGGGTTAAGTGTTTCATCGTGAAGCTCTTTCTATTTTACGCCGCGATATTGTTCAAAGGCGACCGCGAGATATTCTAAGAAGTCGGCGTAGTTGACGGAGACGACTCCTGCCGGGGGGACGATGCCGAGGCGCTGCATGAGCGGGATGGCAAGGCGCATGGCGGTTCCCTGCTGGATTTGCGGCGGGAGCTGCCAGCGGCGGTCAATAAAGTGGCGCACGGCCCGGTACTCCGGCACGGACATCTCGTAAACATGGCGGCCGATGTCGGCGAGAGCATACGCGGCCAGATGTTCCGGCAGAACGCGCGGCGGCGGGGCCAGCGCTTCCAGGGTTGGGACACGCGGCGCACGCTGCTTGACCACCATTGTTCCCGCGACAAAGTCCCCGATGCGCTGGTAGCGGCCCGATAGCAGCAGGCACAAGACAGGCAGCAGAATGCACAGGCCGCCCGTTGCCGCCGTGCCTAAAGAATGCTCGGCCAGGCCAATTCCGATCAACGCGACCGCAACAATCGGCATGCCGTCCATCACCCGGACCAAGTTGCGGGTAATGGCCGCAAAGATGTTGATGGGATAGCCGCCGTCCCGGATCACCCGCAAGCCGACCTGGCGCTTGCCGGGCGTTTGGCCGTTCCAGCGGGTCTCAAACCAGATAAAGTAGCCCCATAAAATGGCAAACGCAGCGATCAGCGCGAACGCCACCTCGATTTCGCCGAAGAACGCGGCCAAGCTGGTCGAGAACGCGCTGGCGCTCAGCGCCAGCAGCAGTCCCACGATGCCGACAACGATCCACAAGGCCAGATAAATCGCAAGCTGAAACAGCGAGTCCAGCATGTTGGCAAGGAAGCGAGAGCCGATGCCGGCCAGCTCGTATTCAATCTCGATATTTTCGGGCGTGACCACTAAAATTTCGCGTGACATGTCTGTCTCCGACTGGTATAATTTGGGTTAGGTGAATAATTATGGCAATTGACGAACGGGCTTTCATCAACGGCAAGCGGGCGGGCTGGGAAAAACTCTCGGTGATTGTCGAGCGGACCAAAAACGGCGGACTGAAGCAGTTGTCGGCGGAAGAGCTGCCGGCGCTTGGCTCGCTGTACCGACGCGCCGCCGCCGACCTTGCGTATGCGCGGGCGCAGGGCGCAAACCCTAATCTTGTATTATACCTGAATGAGCTTGTCGGCAACGCTCACGGTGTGATTTATGCCGAAGAAGTCGGCGGTTGGTCTCGCTTGGGCCAGTTTTTTGCAGTCGGCCTGCCGGCGGTGATGCGCCGCCGGATGCCCTTTATCCTTGCCGCGATCGCGATCAATCTAGTCGGTGCGCTTCTTGCGTACTTTATTATCCACCGTGACCCCACTCAAATGAGCCTTTATTTCCCAGACCAGCTTCGGGATGTAGTTGACTTCTGGAAAAAGGGCGGCGCGGACAATGGCACTATCCCGCTTGGCGACGGCATCTTGTTTTCGTCTTCGCTGATGACGCACAACACGCAGGTTGGTATTACGGCGTTTGCAACAGGGATTACGCTGTTTTCCCCGATAATTCTGATGTTCCAAAACGGAACCATGATCGGCGCTTTAGACGCCGTGGTTCAGCCGACCGGCCATCTTGCTTCCATGTGGGCGGGCCTGCTGCCGCATGGCGTCTGCGAGCTGTCCGCAACGTTCATTTGCGGCGGCGCGGGGCTATGCACCGGCTGGGCGCTGATCGCGCCGGGCCGCTACTCGCGCAAAGATGCGCTGATTGCAAACGGGATTGACGCCTGCAAGCTGATGGTCGGCACGGTCCCGCTCTGGATCACCGCCGGCATTTTGGAAGGCAACGTCTCGCACTCGTCCCTGCCGCATTGGGCCAAGTTCAGCCTTGCCGGCATTCAGGCCGCCGCGCTGATCTTCTATATCTACGGCAGCCGGGGCAGAACGGCAAATCAGCAGTTCACCCCGGCCCGGAAGCTGCCGCTCCGGCGAGCTTCTTCTTCTAGCTCTTCAGCTTAGGCGGGTACTGCTTCAGCGCCGCTGCGACGGCGTTGTTGACAGTCTTGGCATCCGGCTTGTCCACCGGCCCGCTGACATAGGCCCGCCAGACAAGCTGCCTTGTGTGCGGGTCAATAAAATCCAAAATCAGCGTTCCCTGCGTGTAGTCGTTCACATAGAACTGATCATAGCCTGGTCCCCAGAATGCGTCCCGGCGGAACCCGAACGGTCCACCAAAGTACGGCGAATTGTAAGGCGTCGGCCCTAAATCCTCGACTTCCTGCTTGTTTCTTGCTCCCGCCACATAGGTCACGACAAGGTCCGGGCTTTGCGTGTTCGGCACCAGACCTTTGGCCGTAAGCTGATTGACGACGGCGTCATGAATGCGCCCGTCCACGAGCGTGTTGTCCGTGTCGTTTGTCCCTAAGCGGTTGACGATGCGGCCCCTTTGGAACGCAAACGTGTGGTACTGGGCGAAGTTGACGTTTTTGTCATAGTCTGTTCTGACATTCGGCCCATTGCCGCTGTCACAGCCGGCAAACACCAGAGCCGCCAGCCCAAGTGCCGCCAGCGGCAGAACGCGCCGCTTGAGTGCGCTTATAGGCGATAAAGTAGTTTTCATTTGTTTGTCTTTCTGAGTAAACGATGTTTATCATCGTACCCACAGACAATTTTCCCGTAAACGGCACAGCCAGCAAGTTTCTCCTCAAGTCAGCCCCATCTCGGAAAGCCAGTCAATCACCTGCGTCATCTGTTCCCGACGCCCGCCCCAATGAGTCAGCTTGCTCTTGTGCAGGCTGATTTGCGCGTCCGCGAAGATCATCAATTGATCTAAAGCCGCGTCTCCTGCCCCATTTCGCCAAAGCTCCAGATAAGGCGCTAAATCCTCTTCCACCTGACCGATTGCTCCCAAATACTCGTTGAGCGAGACTGCATCCGGCGGCAAAGTCAGCAGCAACTGCCAAAGCGCGAGGAGGTAACCACGAACGGCTTGCTGCTCCTGCTCCGGCCACTGATTACAGTTTGCGTATTCCAGCTTGCTGGTAACCGCTTCTAAATCCACGTCGTAATTCAGCGGTTCTGCGGTAAGCTCCAGCAGACGCGGCAGGAAGTGCCGGAAATCGTTCGCATCGCCCCAAGTTGAAAGCGCCTTGAAAGCGTAGCGGCGCAGGTCTTCCGCCGTCATTCTTCGCAGAGGCCGAACGTGCAGCGCTGCCTCGTCTTGGGCGGAAACGCAGCAGGGACAGCCTTCTACTTTCTGTGCCAGCGGATAAAGAGAGAACACGTCATACAGCGTCTCAACGGCTTCCGCCACGGCCTGTTCTTCGGCGGTCAGCAGAGAACTTGGCTTCATATCAGCGACCTTGCTTTGAGGTCCAAATAGTGGTTGATCAAATCGGCACTCAGGGCTTCGGGCGGGCTGTCAATGGTCCAAACGCCCCGGCGCTTCAAGATGGAGATAGCAGCGCGGCGCTCCTGCAAAACCTGCACGGCGACGGCTTTCTGGTAGACGCCTGCGCTGTCTTCCGGGATGCTCTGAGCCGCGGCTAAGATGTTCGGGTCGCTGACGGTGACGCAGACGACCCGGTGGCTGTCGGCCAGCATGGGAACGGCGTCTAAGATTTGAGCGGACGAGTCCGGGTCAACTAAATCGCTGAACAGGACGATTAAAGAACGGCGACGCCAGCGGGTCGCTAAACTCTGGAACGCGGCTTTGTAGTCGGTTTCCACCATGCGGGCATTCAGGTTGTAGAGACTTTCCAAAATGCCGTAGACCTGCGCTTTGCTTTTGGCAGGCGGCAGGTAGACCCGAACGTCGGCGTCAAAGGCCATCAGGCCCACTTTATCATCGCCCGCCGCCGCCACATACGCCAGCATCAGCGCCGTGTTGACCACATAATCCAGCTTCGCCATCTTCTGCACCGATTGCAGCATGTTCCGGCCCGTGTCCAGCATCAAAACGATGTTCTGAGACCGCTCGGCTTCGTACTGCCGCGAAATCAGCTTGCCGCGCCGGGCGGTGGCGCTCCAGTCAATTTTTTTGTATTCGTCGCCCGGCACATACTCGCGCAGGGACTCGAACTCCGAGCCGCCGCCGCGCACTTTAGCCGTGCGGATACCAAGCTGCATCAGCCGCCCTCGCCGGGCGAGCAGCTCATACTTCGCGGTCTCGACTAAATTGGGATAAACTTTCACTGTCTGCGCGGCTGCCGCGACACCCTGACGACGTACCAGACCTAAGCGTCCCGGATACTGGAAATACAGGTCGCCAAACGCAAAGTCGCCTTTGGCGGGCGGCGTGACCTGGTAGCGGAAGGAGACGGGGCGCGGGTCCGGCGGCAGAACCATCTCACGCTCGGCGGCGCTGTCCAGTTCGAACACAGGCGGTGGAATGTCGCGGATACGCAGCCGCAATGTCATCGCTGACCGGTTCCGCGCTTCCACGACCACGGGATTTGCCGTGCCGAGCGACAGTTTTTCGTCCACAATGCGGGTCAGCGCCAGCGCGTTGTCCGGGGGCGGGGCCGCAAGAAAATCGGCCAACGTGCAGGCTAGCAAGGCGGCGTTATAAAGAAGCACGGCTGTCAGCAGCCAGGGAGCAAGGCCGACAAGCAGCAGCGGGAGTGCGCCAAGCGCCAGTAGGATTACGAAGCGGGAAGTCAAACGCATGGGTTATTATAACTGATTTTTGGGTGGATATGGGTCAGGAAGGCAAAAGGGCGCAGCAAGCAGCGCCCTCCTGCCTGCATTCTTCTACTGTTATTCTCCTACTGCTATTCTCCTACTGTGGGCTGACCGGCAGGGCGGAAGGCTCCGGGGCTGCCTCTCCGCCCACAGAGAGCGAGCCGAGAACTTTCCGAAACGCGGGCTTCAGCGCAGGCCAGTCGGACTCCAGACAAGAGCAGACAACTTCCATTGTTTTGCCGCCGCCGGTCAGCGAGGCCCGGTAGCCATGCTGCGGGCCATAAAAGCCGAGGGCGTTGCCCGATGCCGTCCATTCGGCAAGCCGGGCATCGCCCATCGGGGAGTCAAAATTGCTGATCTGGGTTTCTGTATACCCTTTGTGCTCGGCGGCGGCCCGCTTGTGCCACTGCTTGTGCAGGACGCCTGCTTTGGAGCCGGTCAGCGACTGCGTGTCGCCGCCGTTGTTCATCAGATCATAGGACATCAGTGTCGCGTAGGTGTCGGTGGTGATGTCAACCGACGCGCTGTTTTGATGAAACAAAACGCCGCCGACAGTGGACGCGCTGCCGTCGGACATCTTGGCACCGGCAGCCGGGGCGTCTACGGTCCAGCCGGAAGGCGCAAGGCAGGAAAACGAGCTGTCTGCCGCTGTGTAGCGCGTGTAGGCTGCCGGCGCGGGCGTATGCTTCGGCGTGAGCAGCACTGCGGCGGCGACAACAAGAGCCAGCAGCACAGCGCCGAGGCTCAGGCCGAGAGTGCGCTTGCTGTTGTTCGGCTCGGGCGGCGCGAAGCCCGGCGTCCGGGCCAGGCTGCCGCCGCCATAAGCGGGACCGCCGATGGGACGCAGCGGCGGCGCAGGACCGGAAGAAAAGCTGGGGGCAGGCGGCGCGGCGGGCTTCAGCGGCGGCAGCGGGTTCCCGGCGAGATCAAAACGTGGTTCTTCTTCAGGCACGGCATTTTCTCCTCTTGGGCGGCTTCAAGTATTATACGGGAAGCTGCCGAACATGTCAACAAACCAGATTTACACAAATAAATTAATTATTTTAATATAAGTATTGACTTTATTAATTTATTGGCCTATAATACAAAAGGAAATACAAAATGACACAGCCGATGCCCAATAAATGCCCGCTTTGCAGCGGCAATCTTGAAGTGACCGAAGCAAGCTGCCTGGACTGCCAGGTCCAGATGCGGGGACATTTCACACTCGCGCCCTACCGAAATCTGGACGCCGAGCAAATCAAGTTTTTGGAAACGTTTCTGCGCTGCCGGGGCGTCATCCGCGACATGGAAGCCGCGCTTGGGATTTCGTACCCGACTGTTCGCGCCCGGCTGGATGCCCTGCTGTCCTCCCTGGGTTTTGCAGATGGCCCGTATGCCGAGCCGGCCCCCGCGCCGCTGACCGCCGCGCAAAAAGCGGCAAGGCGCAAAGAGATCTTGACAGCGATCGAGAACGGCACGCTGGATGCCGACGCCGGGCTGAACGCCCTGCAAGCCCTGACCTAAGATACGGAGAAACGATCCGATACGGATCAACGACAGGAGACACACAATGATCACCGCACCCGCTCGTCCTCAGCCGATTCAAGAACTGCCCAGCATCAAAACCCAGGGCCATCTGGCCCTGCTGGAATGGAACGAGACACTGCCCCAGCCGGTCTCGACCGCCGGCCGCTCGCTGAAGCACCCGACCCGCCGGACCCTGTGTGACCGCTGCTATGAAGGTGGCACCATTGTCCTGTTCGCCGCCACGGTTGCCGCGCTGGCCGCCAGCCTGTGCCGGTTTTAGAAGCAGCACAACACACATAGAAGCAGCACAACACGAGAAGACGAGTAGTTGAAAACTACGCGCTGAGAGAACTACCCTGCGGGTAGAGGAAAAAGGCTCCGGGCTTTGTTTTCCGTCCGCAGGACGCTTCCCCTAGCGCGTAGTTTTCAACTGCTCGTCCAAGCGTCTCAGAAAGAAGTTTTTCCTTATGTCAGAAGAAAGCGTTCTCATTCTCAACATGCTCCGCGAGGGCAAGATCACCGCCGAGCAGGCCGACTCGCTGCTGCGGGCCGTCCGCGAAACCCCGGCAGCGGCTCCCGTGCCGCCGGTTCCCCCAGTCGCGCCCGTGCCGCCTATCCCGCCCGTGGTCGAGCCGGACGCGGCGGCGATCTCCGCCATGCAGGCAAAGCTTGCGGAGCTGCAAGGCAAGCTGGGTGACCTGCAAGGAAATCTCGGCGCGGCGCAGGCATCGCGTGCCACGGATTATGCTTCGGTGCTGGCCGGCAAAATTTTCGACACCCTGCCGAAGCCCGAAATTGACATGGGCAAGATTAACAAGGCCGTGGACGAAGCCATGCGCGGCTTGAACTCTCTGAAGAATGACGCCATGAAGACCGCCCGGAGCGCCGCCCGCCAGGCGGCGCAGGAAGCACGCCGGGCCGGACGCGAAAGCCGCCGGGGCTTCCGAGTTGACTTCAACTTTGACTTTGGCGGCGAAACGGCAAGCGGCCGGCCGGAAAATATTCAAAGCCAGCCGCAGGAGACTCAAACCAGCCGGGACAGCGTGACCTGGACCGGCGCGGACAAGCTGGCGCTGGAAAACCATTACGGCCATGTCTCAGTCATCGGCGCAGACCTGCCGGCGGGGACAGCCGAAGTCGTGCTGACAAAAACGGCGTGGGCGGAAACCGACGGCGAAGCGCGAGTTTTGCTGCAGCAGGTCTTTTTAACCCATCAAGCTGAGAATGGCCGGTGCAAAGTCGGCATTGCCGCCCCGAGGGACGCCGCCGAGCGGCTGACGGTGGATTATGAAATCCGTGTGCCGCAGGCTCTGGCGCTCGAAGTGAACACCACCTACGGCAATATCACGACCCACGGAACGTCGGGAGCGCTGGCAGTGCAGACGGCATCGGGAAAGATCCAGGCCACTGAGCCAAATGCCGACGCGCCGGGCGAGACACGCCTGAGCAGCCATACCGGAGACGTTCACCTCCGAAACTGGAAGATGCCGTCCGGCAATGTGCATGTGATGACCAGCAGCGCGATGATTGAAGCGTCGGAAGTTTCCGGCGAGGAAGTGAGCCTGATCAGCCGCAGCGGCGACATTGACGCGCGGGCCATTCAGGCCGGCACGCAGGCCGCATTTGAGTCGTCCAGCGGCGACATCAGCGTGAGGCAGGCAGCGGCGGGCACCCGCGTTCACCTTCGCACCCAAAGCGGGCAAGCGGCGCTGACTGACGCGCAGGCCGAGCAGGTCCATATTGAGACTGTCAGCGGCGACGCCGAGCTGCGCGGTGTTCGCGGTGCGCTGACCGTCAAGACCATCAGCGGCGATGTGAATGCTTTGGAAGCGGACAGCCCAGCGATTTCCCTGGTGACGGTCAGCGGCAACACGCGCTGGGTCGTGCCGTCGGCGTTCACCGGCGCGTTTTCCGGCACGACGGTCAGCGGCGACCTGCGCCTTACGCTGCCTTCGGGGTCCGATGCCCGCATTGAGATGAACACGACCAGCGGCACGCTGGGTTTAAAGCTGCCGCTGACCGACACCATCACCACTGACCGCCACGCGGCAGGGACGCTCGGAGCCGGAACCGGCTCGATTCGCCTGCAATCCGTTTCCGGTGACCTAGCTGTCGCCGAAGGGGCGTAAGACTAAGACTCCCCCCAGCCCCCAATAATGGGGGAGCATGACCAGAGACGATGCTTCTTCGCGTAACTCTGGCTCCCCCATTATTGGGGGCTGGGGGGTCTCAACTTGTCCACTGCCCTTGACGGCGGCGGACTTTTGTTGTAACATAGAAGAGAAACATCTCTTGACACGCACGGCCACGAGTACGATCTTTGGCCGCGAAAGGAACTCCTTAATCTTGACACGTCATTCCTCGCGGTGGCCGGCGGCCTTTGCCCTGATGCTGGCTGCCGCTCCTGCCGCATTCGCCCAAGCAGTGCCGATGAACCCCGGTCTGCCCCCGCCGCCACCTGCGGCTCCGCCGGCTGTGATCCAGCCGGCGGCTCCCGGTCCGCCCGGCGTCGCCGCCGTTGTCAATGGCCAGAATATCTACCGCACGCAAGTTGCCGATCAGGCAATAAGCTTGTATGGGCCGCAAATCCTGAATGTCATGGTCTTGATCGCGATTATCAACCAGGAAGCCGCTAAACAGCACATCGTCGTAACCCCGGCGCAGGTAGATGCCCAGCTTGCGACCATTGAGCAGCGGGCGCAGGCGCAGGTGCCAGGTGGGCTTTCCGCCCTTCTCGCCCAGCGGCACCAGAGCCTGGCTGCGTTCCGCGAGCAGCTTATTCCGCAGATGGAAGCCGAAGCGCTGGTCGCCAAAACGCTTCCTGCGGCACCTCCCGCACCCGCCGTGCTGCGTTATCATGCCCGGCACCTGCTGATTTTGACCGGCTCTTCCGCCCCGGCGTCCGCGCCCGGCGCGAAGCCGCACACCGACGCGGAAGCGCTGGCGATCATCGCCAAAGCGCAGGCGGAGCTGAAAGCGGGCAAGAGCTTTGCGGCGGTCGCCAACGAGTACACCGAAGACCCGTCCGGTAAGGGGAAAGGCGGCGACCTCGGTGTCATTGACGCCAGCACCCCATTCGATCCAAACTTTCTGAAAGCGGCACTGGCGCTCAAGCCCGGCGAAGTCACGCCCACACCGGTCAAGTCCCAGTACGGCTACCACTTGATTAAAATTGACAGTACCAGTGCCGCACCGACTCCGGCGGATGCCAAGCTGTTTGCCGCGACCGCCGCCGCCGCCGCCGCTGCTGCCCGGCGTCAGCAGATCGAGGCCGCTGTCCCGGCTTATGTCCAGAACCTGCGAAAAAGCGCGACTGTCGTGGATTATCTCGGTCAATAGTGGATGCAAAACAGCCCACCGAACTTGAGTTCGGTGGGCTGTTTTCTTCTGATGTTCCACCGGAGCAAGTTTCACCGAAACAAGGGAGTGAACTCCCTCGCTGCTAGGTAATCAGAATTACCGCCTGTCCAGGGGACAGAAGATTAGGTCAAGCGAAGCTTGCTGTCCCCTGGACAAGCGGCCCGTCTGCGTACCTTCCAGCGACGGTGTTCACACCCTCGTTCCTGCTTGTTTCGGCGGAACATCGCTTGGCAATCTACAAGGAGCAATTATCAATGGCAGCAAAAACGCTGAATGTCGGCATGATCGGCTATAAGTTTATGGGCAAGGCCCATTCCAACGCCTACCGTCAGGTGGGGCGCTTCTTTCCTGAGCTGGAAGTCGTGCCGGTCATGAAAGCGCTCTGCGGGCGCGACGAAGCCGGGGTCAAACGCGCCGCTGAGACGTTCGGCTGGGACGAGTACGAAACCGACTGGCGGGCGCTGATTGCGCGTCCCGATATTGACATCATAGACATCGGCGCACCGGGCAACATGCACGCTGGAATCGCTGTCGCCGCCGCTCAGGCCGGCAAGCATGTTTTCTGCGAAAAGCCGTTAGGAAACACGTCGGAAGAAGCCAAGCGGATGCTGGATGCCGTGACCGAAGCGGGCGTTTACAATTTGCTCTGGTTCAACTACCGGGCTAATCCCGCCGTCTCGTTTGCCAAGCAGCTCATTGACGAAGGCGCACTCGGCACGATTTATCACTGGCGGGCGCTGTTTTTGCAGGACTGGATCGTGGATCCAAAGTTTCCTTTAGTATGGCGTCTCCGAAAAGACATCGCCGGCTCCGGGTCCCACGGCGACCTGCTGGCGCACTGCCTGGACACCGCCCGCTACCTGGTCGGCGAGATTGCCGAAGTCAGCGGCGTTTTAGAGACGTTTATTAAAGAGCGCCCGGAGCTTGCCGCCACCGACGACCGCATGGGCGGCGTCGCGTCGGATGTCATGGGCGAAGTCACCGTAGACGACGCTTCTTTGGCGCTGGCCCGGTTCGAGAATGGTGCTCTCGGCACATTCGAGGCCACCCGCTTTGCGCTGGGCCGCAAGAACCACAACCGCTTCGAGATCAACGGCAGCCTCGGCAGCGTGGTCTTCAACGCCGAGCGTCCCAACGAGCTGGAGGTCTACACCGAAGACACCCATGCCGGCACCCACGGCTTCCGCACGGTCAGCGTCACCGGCGGCCAGGACCACTACACCGGCCACTACTGGCCCACCGCCCACAACATCGGCTATGAGCACACGTTCACGAACCTGCTGTATGATGCCTTCACCGCCATCGGCAAAGGCGAGAACCCCTCCCCCTCATTCCGCGACGGCTACCTGAACAACGTGCTTTTAGACACCATCGCCAAATCCGCCGCTTCCAAGAAATGGGAAACCGTCACGCCGTAGCAGCCGAGCCGGGTATACTTTGCGTCAGCAGGAGCGAAACGCGAATTGACAATTATTTCGAAGCCGTCCACTGAGGCAATGCTGCTGGAAAAAGCGCGGCAGGAAGGCCATGATTTAGACACGCTCGTTGACAAGCTTCTTGCCGATAGCCTGGAAGCGCAGAAGCGGGAGAATGAAGAAATCGCGGCGGCAGTTCGCAGCGTAATGGCAGCGGCTGAGGCAGGTCGGGAAAAGTCATTGGCACAGTATTTAGCGGAACAAAGAGCCAAGCGAGGCTTGCCTGACACCTGGCCGTCCGCCAAGATGATGAAATCCGAAGCGGACGTGGTCGTCAGCCAGCTTTAGGACCATGCGTTGAAACGCACGGCTAGACGGCGCAGACGCCACAAAACACCGCTTCGCGGGGTTCAAAGGAATTCGCCCATTCCCAGTGCCGCGAAGCGGTACTTCGTAGCGTCCTCGCTCGGTAGCCGTGCAATTTATTGCATGGTCCTGATTCTGTCGCCTGTACAACTCTATGCACAAGCTGCCGCAAAATTGGCGAACAACGCTTCTCTGTCTGCCTGCCGCGCTTGTGCTGGGAAGTCTCTACTGGGTCTCCGCAGGTATCATTCATGGGCTGGGCGTAGTCATGTTGGACGGCACCGAGTTTGAATACGACCACAATCTGCCGCGAGGCTATGAGTCTAAGACAACACGTAATTTGATGACTTTGCAAGGGGCTACAGTAGAATACGCACAGCACCATAGAGGCTTTCTGCCGCCGATGCAAAACTCAAGCTTAACCATCAACGCGCTTCGGCCCTGTCTTCAGCACAAAATACCGTGGCGAACGTACAACCCGGCCACACAAATCCCGTTCACGCCGAACGCGGCTCTTTTAGGTCAAAAGATTGGAGCATTAGGAAAAGATGCTCTTTTGTTCTATGACGCAAATCCACCGGCAGGCTACCGGGAAAGCTACTATGTCACGGTGATAGGCAAAGTCGGGCATGTGCCAGTAGCCGCTTTGCCAAAACTGCTGCTGCCACAAACTAATCTGTAAATTACGGGCGACCGCAAGCATTCAGGCACAATGATTAGAAGGAGTTTTTTCATGTCCACTTCCACAGAAAACATTCTCGTTAAAGAAGGGCGGCTGCCGTTTCGGGGGTTCACGGATTGGTATCGAGCTGTCGGGGAGGCGACGGACCCCGGCAAGTTTCCGGTGCTGGTGCTGCACGGCGGGCCGGGGGCGGCGCATGATTACTTGGAGCCGATTGGGGCATTAGCGAAAACGGGGCGGCAGGTGATCTTTTACGACCAGCTTGGGTGCGGGCTGTCGGACCATCCGCATGACCCGTCGCTTTGGGACGTGCCGCTGTTTGTGGAGGAAGTCGACGCGGTGCGGCAGGCGCTGGGGCTGGACCGACTGCATATTCTCGGCCAGTCGTGGGGCGGGATGCTCGGGATGGAGTACGCGCTGACCCAGCCACAGGGGCTGGAAAGCTTGATTGTCGCAAATTCGCCGGCTTCCATGACTCAGTGGGTGTCGGAAGCGAACCGGCTGCGCTTGGAATTGCCGGAAGAAGTCCAGGCGGCGCTCCTGAGACACGAAGAGGCCGGGACAACGGACACGCCGGAGTATGTGGAAGCGGTCATGGTATTTTATGGACGCCACGTCTGCCGGGTAGACCCGCTGCCGGAGTATGTGCAGCGGTCATTCGCACAGATTGATGCCGACCCGGAAGTGTACCACACGATGAACGGCCCGAGCGAGTTCTTTGTGGTCGGCAAGCTGAAGCCGTGGGACATCACGCCGCGCCTCGGCGAGATTGCCGTGCCGACGCTGGTGCTGTCCGGGCGCTATGATGAAGCAACGCCGCTGATTGCGGAAACGGTGCAGAAGGGCATTCCCGACGCAGAATGGGTGCTGTTTGAGGAAAGCTCGCACATGCCGCACGCCGAAGAAACCGAGCGGTATCTTCAAGTTGTGGGTGAGTTCTTGACGCGCGTCGAGGCAGGATAGCGAGGTAGCAGCCCCCACCCCCGGCAGTTCCTGCCGACCCCTGCCCCCACTGCGTGGGAGAGGGATAAGAAGTTGGGAAGAGACCCACTTTCATTCCGAACCCCTCTCCCGGAACGGGGGTAGGGGTCGGCAGGAACTGCCGGGGGTGGGGGCTGAAGTCGAAAGGCACAGCCTTTTCTGCTGCTTTTCGTGTCCTAGATTGTTACCAGCCCATCGTTCCGGGATCGCCCTTGAAGGGACCGACAATGTTTGACGTGATCCAGCCGCCGTAGAAGTCGCCGGGCTGGGCGGTCACACGCTCGCCGTTCACAGTGCAGGAATCCATGCGGCTGGGATAAACGGCAATGTAGTTTTGGATAGAGGCGAACGCAGGCGTCGGATTTGGGTAATACCAAGCAGACCGGTCGGCGGTTTTGTTCCCAGCGGTGATTGTGTAGTAGCCGGCCTGCCCTTTCCATTCGCACAGCGAGCGGCCCAATGCCGGGGTGAAGTATTCCAAGCGCACGTCCTCCGGCGGCAGGTAGTAGACCGGCGGATGGCTGGTTTCAGAAACCCGCTTTGACCGGCAGGTATCGGCGATCACGACGCCGCCGAAAACAACCTGAATCTGTGCGTCCGTGTCTTCAAGGCGCGGCGGGCGGGGATAATCCCAAACAGACTCCTGGCCGGGACCAGGCTCAATACGTCGAGTGTTCATATTCTCACAACAGGCGTTCGGCGGACGAGGTTCCGTGAAGAAATCAGGAGACACACATGGCGGCAAAACCAGTGATTTTGGCGGTAGATGACGACGCCGATGTGCTGCGTCTGATCAAGGCGGATCTGCGGCGGCAGTACGGCCACGATTACCGTGTACTCAGCGCGGAAGGCGGCGAGCCGGCGTTGGACGCTTTGCGGCAATTGTCGGAGCGGGAAGAGCCGGTTGCCCTATTGGTGGTAGACCAGCGGATGCCGGGCATGGGCGGCGTAGACTTCTTGGAGCAGGCAATCAAGATTTACCCGGATTGCAAGCGGATTTTGCTGACAGCCTACGCCGACACGGAAGCGGCCATCAAAGCCATCAACAAAGTCAAGACCGATTACTACTTATTGAAGCCCTGGGACCCGCCCGAGGAGCAGCTTTACCCGGTGCTGACCGACCTGCTGGACGACTGGAAGGCCGGTTATCGCCCCCCATTCGGCGGCATCACCGTCACCGGCAACCGATGGTCGTCGGACTCGCACCGGGTCAAGGACTTTCTGGCCCGCAACCAGGTCCCGTATGTCTGGCAGGACATTGAAGACAGCGCCGAAGCGTGCAGCCTCTATGAAGGTGCGGACGCGCCCAAGCTGCCGCTGGTCGCGTTCCCGGACGGCACAAGCCTGTCGGACCCGGACAATGCAAGCCTCGCGGAAAAAGTCGGCCTGAAGACGTCTGCGGAGAAGCCGTTTTACGATCTGGTCATTGTCGGCGGCGGGCCGGCGGGCCTTGCGGCGGCGGTCTACGGCGCGTCTGAGGGCCTCAAAACGCTGCTGGTGGAGCGCGAAGCGCCGGGCGGGCAGGCGGGGACTTCTTCGCGCATTGAAAATTATTTGGGCTTCCCCTCGGGCCTCAGCGGCGCGGACCTGGCCCGGCGGGCCGTGACACAGGCCCAGCGGTTTGGGGTGGAGATTTTATCCCAGGAAGTGACGGGGCTGAAAGTTCAGGACCAGTACCGCATTCTGACTTTAGCCGACGGCTCGGAAGTTTCCTGCCATGCCCTGCTCCTGGCGACCGGCGTGTCCTGGCGCAGGATGAACATCCCCGGCGAGGAAGCGCTGTCCGGCGCGGGACTTTACTACGGCGCGGCCATGACGGAAGCGCTTTTCTGCAAAGGCGACGATGTGTACCTCATCGGCGGCGCAAACTCGGCGGGACAGGCCGCGCTGTATTTTGCGAAGTACGCCAACTGCGTCACGCTGCTGGTGCGTGGGGACTCACTGGAAAAGGGCATGTCGCAGTACCTCATTGACGAGCTGAGAGCGCAGCCGGCCGTGCGGGTCTGGCTGAATGCTTCGGTGACAGGCGTAGAAGGTGAAACTCAGCTTGAGCGCATCACGGTTCTTCATTCGGACACCGGCGAAACCGAAGTCATCCCCGCCAAGTCGCTGTTTATCTTTATCGGCGCGTCGCCGCGCACCGACTGGCTGGATGGCGTGGTGGCGCGGGACAAGAACGGCTTTATTTTGTCCGGCCCGGCGCTGATACAGGACGGCAAGCGCCCTGAAGGCTGGCCGCTGGACCGCGACCCGTTTCTGCTGGAAACCAGCGTTCCCGGTGTCTTCGTCGCCGGCGACGTGATGCACGACAGCGTCAAGCGCGTCGCGTCGGCAGTCGGCGGCGGCTCCATCGCCGTTATGTTCATTCATCAGTATCTGGCGAAAGTTAAATAAGAATGCCGGGGGTGTAGAAACCCCCGGCGTGAGGCCTTTTGTCATGCCCGCTGACCAAAACAACTTGTTTCCGACGCTTTCTAATGAAGAAGTGTCCTGCCTGCTGCCGCATGGGACGAAGCAGACGCTTCAATCGGGCGAGGCTCTGTTTTCGGAAGGAAACTCGGAGAGCGAGTTCTTTGTCATCTTAGACGGCGCTTTGACCGTGACCCGCAAGGTCGCCGGGGAAGAAGTCCTGCTGGTGCAGCATGGTTCAAGGCAGTTCAGCGGGGCTTTGTCCCTGTTTAGCGGCGAGCGATCTATTGCGACCGGACGCGCGTCGGGAACGCTGACGGTACTGCGGATTACGCTGGAGCAGTTTCAGGACATCATGGCGGCCTGCCCGGTCATCGCGACGAAGATTATTGCTTCTATGGCCCAGCGGCGGCCCGAAGCGGATGCTTTGGTGCAGCAGCGGGAAAAGATGGCGGCTCTGGGCAAGCTCTCGGCGGGTCTGGCGCACGAGCTGAACAACCCGGCGTCGGCAGTCCACCGGGCGGCAAGCCGGCTGCACGGGGCACTAGAAATCATGCAGCGGTCGTCGTTTTTGCTTGGCGCACGGCAGCTTTCCGAGAGCCAAAAAGACCTGCTGCTGGCAGTCCAGCGCGAGGCCGCGCCGCCTGGACTAGCGTCTCTAGCGCTGAGCGAGCGCGAAGATTCGCTGGCGGACTGGCTGGACGCGCACGCCATTCCCGAACAATGCAGCCTGCCGAGCGCACTGGCTGATGCCGGTTTCACCGAAGAGTCGCTGGAGGCTCTCGCGGCGCAAATCCCCGAAACGGGAACGCTGGCGGAAAGCCTGGTCTGGCTGGGGTCCAGCCTGGAAGCGGTCTCATTGCTGCGGACAGTGGAGCAAAGCGCGGGCCGCATTTCGGACTTGGTGACGGCGATTAAAGCGTACTCGTATATGGACCAAGCCCCGCAGCAGGAAGTGGATGTGCAGGCAAGCCTGGAAACGACGCTGACGATCTTGCAGTTCAAGTGGAAACAGGGGATTGAAGTTGTCCGGGACTACGCGCCGAACCTGCCCTGCATCACGGCGTATGGCAGCGAACTGAACCAAGTCTGGACCAATTTAATAGACAACGCGCTGGATGCATTGGACGGGCGCGGCCACTTGTTCGTGCGGACGGCCTGCGAAGACGGACACATTCTTGTTGAGATCGGCGATGACGGTCCCGGCATCCCGCCCGAGGTCCACACACGCATCTTTGAGCCATTTTTTACCACTAAAGGAGTCGGCAAAGGAACCGGGCTGGGGCTGGACACGGCCTACCGGATTGTCGTCACCCGCCACCACGGCGACCTGCGCGTTATCTCAGAGCCGGGCGACACACGCTTTCAAGTGCGGCTGCCGATCGGCAGTCCTTCACCTTCAGCAGCATAAAGGAGAACATCATGGCAGAATGCACCCATTTGGGTCAAATTCGAGACGTTGAGCCGCGCACGCCGAACGGCTGCGAGGAATGCTTAAAAATAGGTGACACCTGGGTCCATCTGCGAGAGTGCTTGGAATGCGGCCACATCGGCTGCTGCGATTCGTCGAAGAACAAGCACGCGACAAAGCACTTTGGGCAGACCCAGCACGCGATTATGGAGTCGTTCGAGCCGGGCGAAGACTGGCGCTGGTGTTATGTGGACGAGATGGAGGTTTAGAAAAGATGCAGGCCATCCGCGTACACGGCTTTGGCGGGCCGGAAGTGCTGAAGCTGGAAGAAGTCACCGACCCGCAGCCCGGACCGGGGCAGGTCGTTGTCAAAGTAGAAGCAGCCGGCATCAACCCCGTTGACTATTACATTCACACTGGCGGCTACGGCCAGCGCCCCCTGCCCTATACGCCGGGGTCGGACGCCGCCGGCACTGTTGAGGCTGTCGGGGAAGGCGTCACAAACATCCAAGCGGGCGAGCGGGTCTACACGACTGGGACAATCACCGGGGCGTATGCCGAAAAAGCGCTGTGCCGGCCGGCCCAAATACGTCCTCTGCCGGACCGGCTGACATTTGCCCAGGGCGCGGCGATCCACGTTCCCTACTACACCGCCTTTTACGGCCTGTTTGACCGGGCGAGCGCACTGCCTGGTGAAACGGTTTTCGTGCATGGCGCAAGCGGCGGCGTCGGCCTGGCTGCCGTGCAGATCGCTCATGCCCTGGGCATGACGGTCATCGGCACCGCCGGCAGCGGCAGAGGCCGGGACGCAGTCAAAGCTTCGGGAGCAGACTTTGTGCTGGACCACACGCAGGCCGGCTACCTAGACGAGATCAAGACGCTCGCGGGCGGCAAAGGGCCGGACGTAATTTTGGAGATGCTGGCAAATGTCAACCTCGCCAAAGACTTGGGCGCAGTCGCTCAGAATGGCCGCGTTGTCATTATTGGCAGCCGGGGGCCGATTGAGATTGACCCGCGCCTGACCATGCAGCGCAACAGCGCGGTGATCGGCATGAGCTTGATGAATGCGACCGAGGCCGATCTGACCCGTCTCCATGCCGCGCTCGGCGCAGGTTTCGCCGGCGGGACGCTTAGCCCCGTCGTCGGCAGCGAGTATGCGCTGAACCAAGCTGCACAGGCACATCAAGAGATTATGGAGCCGGGAGCCGCCGGCAAGATTGTTCTTATTCCGTAACTTTCAGAAGTTTTGTACAAGGAGAGCGTTTGAACAGTATCGAGATACTTGCGGGACTGCTCGCCTTGCTTGTCCTGCTGGTTCTCCTGGCGGAGCGGCTGGCGGTGCCGTTCCCCGTCGTGCTGGTGGTTGGCGGGCTGGCGCTGGGGTTTGTTCCCGGCCTGCCGCGCGTCGCGCTGCCGCCG
The DNA here is from genome assembly GCA_964241935.1 of uncultured Armatimonadales bacterium. Taxonomy (GTDB): domain Bacteria; phylum Armatimonadota; class Armatimonadia; order Armatimonadales; family Capsulimonadaceae; genus JANXMY01. The sequence continues at coordinate 20,915 of CAXSZN010000007.1, read as the reverse complement.
GACCTGGTCCTCCTCATTTTCCTGCCGCCGCTGCTTTTCGCGCAGGCGCTTACCCTGTCCTGGCGGGACTTTGTTGCCAACCTGCGCCCAATCCTGCTGCTGTCCATCGGCTTGGTGCTGGCGACCCTGGGGTTAGTTGGGGCCACCGCTCATGCCGTCATTCCCCACCTGCCCTGGGCGGCGGCATTTACGCTCGGAGCCATTATGGCCCCAACCGACGCCGTGGCGGTCACGGCGATTGTTCAGAAGCTGCCCCTCCCCCGGCGCCTTGTGACCATTCTTTCCTACGAAAGCATGGTCAACGACGGCGCTTCCCTGGTCTGCTATAAGCTGGCAGTCCTTGCGGTTGCGACAGGGTCGTTCTCAATCGGTCAGGCCGCCTGGCAGTTTACCTGGTCGAGTCTCGGCGGAGTCGCCGTCGGCCTTGCGGTCGGCTGGGCGATTGTCGAGGTTCGCCGCCGGATGGAGCCGAACCCGACCGTCGAGAATACGATCTCTCTGCTGTCGCCATTTGCGGCTTACCTGCCTGCGGAAGATTTAAATGTTTCCGGGGTGCTGGCAGTGGTTGCGCTGGGCCTGTACGCAGGACGGCAGGGGCCGCGCTTTGTCTCGGCGTCCACGCGCCTGCAGGCGGGAGCGATGTGGGCGATGATTGACTTTTTGCTGAACGGCCTGCTTTTTATCCTGGTCGGCCTCCAGCTTCGAACAATCGTGAGCCATATCGCCCACCATCATCTTCCGAGCCTGGTACTGCATGCGGCGCTGCTGAGTCTAGTCGTCATCGCGGTCCGTATTGTTTGGGTGTTCGCGACGGCCTATTTGCCGCTGCTGGTTCAGCGGAAGCGACCTCCTCTGCCTCCCTGGCCGCAGATTGTGATCGTCGCTTGGACAGGAACACGCGGCGGCCTGTCTTTGGCGGCGGCGCTGGCGCTTCCGCTGGCGGCTGTCGGCAAGCCGGCGTTCCCGCAGCGTGACCTGTTGATCTTTTTGACGTTCACCGTGATTTTGTCCACGCTGGTGCTCCAGGGCCTCAGCCTGCCCTGGCTGATCCGGCGCCTGGGCCTCGGCGACGATGGGGAAGAAGCGCGTGAAGAGGCGCAGGCCCATCAGCAGGGGACGCAGGCAGCGCTGGACCGATTAAACGCGCTGGCCGAAGAAGAAGAAATGCCGCAAGAGCTGGTGGAGGACATGCGCGGGCATTTTGAGCATCGCAACGCCCGGTTCGCCGCCCGCGCCGACGGCGGCAGCGGCGATCAGGAGCGTGAGGCCCAAGCTGTCGCCCTGCATCACCTGCGCCGGGAAATGGTTGCCGCCGAGCGCCAAACAGTGGTCGGCCTGCGCGACAACGGCACCATCAGCGACAGCGTTTTGCAGCGCATCCAAAAGGCGCTGGATTTGGAAGAGCAGCGCTTGGAACTGGAAGAATCCGGAGAGCTGGAAGAAGACAGCGAGGAATAAGACTAAATTCTTTGCCCGGAACTCTGAGCCAGAAGCGCGAACTCAGCCAGCGTGAGCGTTTCGCCGCGCCTTCCGCCGTCAATACCAGACGCTTCCAGCGCCGCCGCGGTTTGTTCCCGGCTCCAGCCGAGCGCCGGGTCGCCGCTGAGCGCGTTCAGGAGCGCTTTGCGCCGCTGCCCAAATGCCGCCCGGACGACGGCGAATAGCTGCGCTTCGCTGGGGACAGAAACCGGAGGCGCAGCATGAGGCGTCAGGCGCACCACGGCGCTGTCTACGTCCGGGGGTGGGAAAAAGACACGGCGCGAGACGATGCCGATTGTCTCTACCTGGGCGTGGTACTGGACAAAAACACTCAGTGACCCGTAATCCGGCGTTCCTGCTTTGGCCCCGAGCCGTGCCGCGACTTCTTTTTGCACCAGCAGAACGACCCGCGAGAAGCGCCCATGCTGCTCCAAAAGCGTGGTCAGCAGTGGCGATGTGATGTTGTACGGGATGTTGGCGACAACCGCCGGAGCGACGCCATTTGGGAAATGCTCATCGAGAAACGCAGGCCAGTCCAAAGCGAGCGCATCCGCTGTGACAATTTGCACCTGCGGCCTGTTTCCGACTGTTTCTGCCAGCGCCGGCAGCAAATCCGTGTCCACTTCCACCGACACGACGCGCCCCATCTCGGTCACGGCGTCCGCCAGTGCCGAAGTCAGAACGCCCAGACCCGCGCCGATTTCCAAAGCGAAGCCGCCTGGTCCCAGTTCTCCGGCAGCGACAATCTTTGCCAGCGTGTTGCCGTCTACCAGAAAGTTCTGCCCAAAGCGCTTGCGCGGGTGCAGATTATGCCGTTTGAGGAGCGAAGCTACAGCGGCGGGGCTGGAAAGGTTCATGAAGTACCCTGCCCTGAACGGCAGGGCTTTGAAGTGCAAATGTCCGCGTTCGCGGGCAACAAAAATGTTCGGCGTCTTCGCCCGCGAAGGCGAGAGCTTATGCCCTTTGAAGCACTGGGGTTCAGCCCCGTGTTCTCTTTATCCCCATGTCTTCGGCAGGTGCAGCGTTTCGCCGTTTAGCGACAGGTAATCCTCGGCCCCGACGCTTGCCAGCAAATCCGCCGCCATCGGGTCAAACCCGCTGCTTTCAGTCACAAACTCATCGCGCAGATAAACGCCGACAATCTGCGCCGCCACCAGCTCGCACTTGCTCGGCGGCAATTGAAAAACGCTTGTGACACGGCATTCAATGCTCGCCGGGCATTCGCCAATGCGCGGGCAGTTCACTGTTTTCGCTTGAATAGGCGTCAAATTTAAACGCGCAAAATCGTCTTCAATCGCCGTGCCTTCCGCCGACTGGTTCATAATGTCGGCGAGGTAACGCGGGACCAAGTTGACCACAAACACCTGAGTCGCCTTGATGTTTTCCAGCGTATGCTTGTCTTCCCCGTCGCGCTTCGAGAACGACACCCCCAGCATCGGCGGATACGTCGCCAGCCCCGCATACGAATTGTACGGCGCGATATTCGGCACCCCCGAGGCGCTTTGGGTCGAAATCAGCGCGAGAGGCCGGGGCGCAATCAGAGACGCCCAGATTCTCCCATTGACTTCGCGCGGAATGTCTTCAGCAATGTAGTGCATGTGTTGTTTTTCTAAGACGTATTACTGACCGGGCACTGAAGTACCCGTCTTGGAAGCCTTTGACTGACTGTTCAGGGAACAGGATACAAAGTTTGGTCCACGTCTCCCGTCCCCTGGACGATCGGCGAAGCCTCCCAGACGGGTACTTCAGTGCCCGGTCTTCGGTGAGTTGATGTTATTCGTAAACCTTAGCCGCCGAGAGCCATCAGGCCAATGTCTGCCAGGAAAGTTCTTTCGGCACATTCGGTTCGCCTGTCTCTGCATACCTCGTGAAAGCCCAAGTGTGCAACGCTTCCAGGGATCGATCTAATGAGGGATTTTCCCAATTATTTGCATCAGGGCCAAAAGGCGATGACGGCGATTGTTTTTCCTTTTCCTGAGAATTATGCAAATCCACGATAAGCGCGTTCAGGAAATGTAAAAAGGTTTTTTTCGAGTTGACTTGCTCTTCTAGTTCCCAGTAGTCATTCATCAGCTTATTCTTCTACACGAATCCAGTTCTCAATAGCGGAGACGATGTGCAGGCGGTTGATGACATCTAAGGCCGAGCGCAGGTTGGCTTCTAGAGTCTGGTGCGTGATCCAGACGATCTCGGCGTCGCCGCCGGGCAGGGGACGCTGGACGACGCTTTCAATGGAGACGTTGAAGTCGCCGAAGACGGAGGCGAGGCTTGCCAGGACTTTCGGGCGGTCGTGGGCGGTCAGGCGGATGTAGTATTTGGTCCGCAGGCGCTCAATCGGCAGGGCAGGCTTTTGGTCGTAGCAGGTGCAGCCCAATCGTCCGGTTGCGCCGCGCTGGATGTTGCGGGCGATTTCAATGATGTCGCCGGCGACGGCACTGCCGGTGGGCAGGCTGCCCGCGCCGCGCCCGTAGAACATGACGTCGCCGACGGCGTTGCCCTTCAAATAGATGCCATTGTAAACGTCGTTGACGGACGCAAGCGGGTGAGAAATCGGCAGAAGGACCGGGTGGACGCGGAGCTGCAAGGCGTCGCCTAAGTCTGAGCCGATGCCGACAATTTTTATGATGTAGCCGAGTTCTTTGGCAACGGCGATGTCGCGCTTGGAAACGCGCGTGATGCCTTCCACATAGATGTCATCGGGCGAGACACGGGACGTGAATGCGATGGAGCTTAGAATGGCGGTCTTATACTGGGCGTCATAGCCTTCGACGTCATTGGTCGGGTCGGCTTCGGCGTAGCCCCGTGCCTGCGCTTCGGCGAGAACATCGGCGAAGTCGGCGTCTTCAGAAGTCATCTTGGACAGGATATAGTTTGTCGTGCCGTTGACGATGCCCATGATTTCGGAGAACTTGTTGGCGGCCAATGCTTGTTTGAGGGGCTGGATAATCGGGATGCCGCCGCCGACGCTGCCCTCAAAGCTGAAGTCTAAGTCGCGGTTTTCGGCTTCATGCAGCAGGTCATGGCCGGCTTTCGCCATCATCTCTTTGTTGGCCGTGACAATGTTCTTGCCATGCTGAATGGCGCGTAACACGAGGCCGTGGGCCGGTTCAATGCCTCCGATTAATTCGCAGACGATGTCTATCTCAGGATCGTCAGTGACGTCTTCAGGCCGCTCCGTGAGAAGCGCGGGGTCAACATCTACGTCGCGCGGCTTAGACAGGTCCCGGACGGCGATGCGTTTCACGACCACCGGGACACCGACTTTGCGGGCGATGTCTTCGGCGTTCTCGGCCAGCACCCGGACCGTGCCGCTGCCGACTACGCCGAGACCCAGTATGCCGATGTTGATTTGCTTTTTTTCCGGCATAATGGTCACTGCGGCTCTACAAAGATCAGCGGCTGCCCCTGCTGGACCAGCTTGCCGCTTTCGACCGGCATCTCAACGACCCGGCCCGACACTTCCGACGGCACTTCGCTGTAGACTTTCATGGCTTCAATCAGGCCAATCGGCTGGCCCACTTTGACGAAGTCGCCAACCGACACAAACGGCGGGTCATCCGGCGACGGCGACTGATAAAAGACGCCGACCATCGGCGACTCCAGCGCAATCGCGGTGGGCTTCGGCTTGGGGGGCGTCAGCACCGGCGTTTCCGAGTACGCCGGCGACTGGGCTGGGGTCAGCAAGTGCGGGTGCGCCGGAACCATTGCGGCTCCCGGCAGCGCCGCCCCATGCGCCTCCACAGGCACAGACGCCGAGGCTTTTACCGTCAGCTTTAAACCTGCGTCTTCCACTGTCAGCTCCGACAGGCCATGCTCGGCGACAAGCTGCGCCAGCTTTCGCACAGCTCCCGTAATTGTTTCCGTCTCAGTTCCAATGTCTTCGGCCACACAATGCTCCTGCGTCATTGTAGCACATAGGCGGCAGGAATCAGAACACAGGACGCCGAATACACCTCTACTATGAGCCTTGAAGACCTGCGATTACAGATAGACGGCATTGATGCCCAGATTGTCCGGCTGCTCAACGAACGCGCGGAAGTGTCGCTCGAAGTCGGCAAGCAGAAGGCCGAAAACAAAAGCGCCCGCTACTTTGCCCCTGAGCGCGAGCGGGACATGATTGTGCGGCTTTTAGAGATGCACGGCAGCGGCGCCCTGCCTAAAGACTCACTTCTCGCCATTTATCGCGAGATTATCTCGGCATCTATTGCCCTGCAAAAGCCGATGACGGTGGCGTACTGGGGACCGTCGGGGACATTTACCGAAATGGCGGCGATGTCCCGTTTCGGGTCGTCGGCGTCCTACTACGACTGCGCGGGCATCGCCGACGTGTTCGGGGAAGTCGAGCGCGGGCGGGCGGACTACGGCGTTGTTCCCGTCGAGAACTCCACCGAAGGCGTCGTCAACTACACGCTGGACATGTTCCACGACACGCCACTGAAAATCTGCGCCGAGATTTTCGTGGTCATTGTTCAAAATCTGCTCACCCACGCCAAATCTTTGGGGGAAATCCAGCGCCTCTACACCGGCCCGCAGCCGCTGGCCCAGTGCCGCCGCTGGCTTGATACGCATCTGCCCGGCGTTGAGGTGATCGAGATCATGCCGACCTCTAAATCTGCCGAACGCGCCGCCGCCGACCCGCTCGGAGCGGCGATTGCGCCCAAGCGCTCGTCGGAAGTCTACGGCGTCCCGATGCTCTATGAATCCATTGAAGACAGCCCGCACAACCGCACCCGCTTTCTGGTGATTGGCCGCAACGAGCCGCCGCCGACCGGCCGGGACAAGACCAGCGCTCTGTTCGCCGTCAAGAACGAGCCGGGGTCCCTGGGCCGCGCCCTCCGTGCCTTTGAGACGTTTAACGTCAATTTAACGATGGTCGCCACCCGCCCCGCCCGCAACACCGCCTGGGAGTATGTCCAGTTTGTGGACTTCCAGGGCCACGAGAATGATGAACCCGTCAAGCTGGCTCTGGACGCGCTTCGGGCACAGTCCATCTACGTCAACGTCCTGGGTTCCTACCCGGAAGGTTAATCAGCGAGAGGTAGATAACGAGGATGTCCGCCGACTTTGTGTTTTGCTTCGGTTTTGGCGGCATAACCATTTTCATCCTGGCAGGATGCTTCTTGTTGCTTGCGTGCTCGGGCGGCATGAGCTACCAGCGCCGTTCACCCCAAGATTTAATGGTCTTCCGTGATCCTCTCGGTCTGCGTCTTTGGATGATTATGCTGGTGCTGTGGCTGACTGCCTGCGTAGTGCTTCGAACTGTAAACAACATAGATACAGAGGTTAATCTGTTTTTTATGCTGCCTTTATCTTGCGTGCTTGCGGCCCCCTTTATTTTGCTGGCATCGCGAAGGGGTGAAATGCGCTTAGATTTAGAGCGGCGTACTTATCGTTTCACTGAGAAAACTTTGTTTCGTTCACGAGTGCATTCGGGGCCATGGAAAGACTTCGCGGGGATATTTGTACGAACGCCTCAGACGAGCAGAGAAGATTGCCATATAGGATTGGCTTGGCGGAGTGAACGAGGCGGCTTGCCCTATTTAGGCTATGGCAATCGCATCAAAGCGCAGGCGTTCGCAATGGAAGTCGCTGGAAAGTTAGACCTGCCAATTGTTCCCGCACCAGCGCCGGGAAATCGCCTGTGCTGCTTGGATAGAGGACGCGGCTAACATACATCCGACACCATGACATAAATGTCACGGCTACACAGCGAAGACGCTACAAAACGCCGCTTCGCGGGGTTAAGATTCAACTGTTTCTAGTGCCGCGAAGCGGTACTTCGTGGCCGAAGGCCGTGTAGCCGTGACATTTATGTCATGGTCCTAAACAGTCGGGAACCCCTCCCCCGCTTCCGGCATTTGTCAAAGTATGCGATTTACGAAGATGCAAGGCGTCGGCAATGACTTTGTGGTCATTGACGCGGCAGAGCAGCCGCAGGGAATTTCGCTGCCAGGGCTGGCGGTGCAGACGTGTGACCGGAAGTTCGGCATTGGGGCGGACGGCCTGCTGGTTGTCGCGCGTGAAGCTGATGCCGACACCGCGTTCCAGATGAGGATGTTTAACCCGGACGGCTCGGAAGACATGTGTGGGAACGGCCTGCGCTGCGTGAGTCTTTACAATCACGGGCGGGCCTGGATGGGCGATCAGACAGAGTTCACCGTCACGGTAAAAGATGGAACGCGGCGGGTACGGCAGCTCGAAGTCAGCGCAGACGGGCGCAGCGGCATGTATGGCGTGGACATGGGTGTTCCGCAGTTTGCCCCCGAGAAGCTGCCATTTTGTGCATCCGGCGAAGCGCGAATTGTTCAATACCCGTTGACAGTGGACGGCGAGATGTTTGCCATTACAGCCGTCAACACGGGCAGCACACATACGGTCATCTTCGGGCCGCAGCCGGACGAAGAAACTTTCCAGCGCATTTCGCCGCAAATCGAGAACCACCCACTGTTCCCGGAGCGCACCAGTGTTCTATGGGCAACGCCGGCAGGCAGCAGGGCCATCGCGATCCGCATTTGGGAGCGCGGCGCGGGAGAAACGCTGGGCTGCGGCACGGGAGCCTGCGCGGTCGGCGTGGCGGCTGTTCTGAATGGGTATACGGATTTCAATTCTCAGACCGACATTGTTTCCAAAGGCGGAACACTGCGGATCACCTGGCCGGGCGAGGACGCTTCGGTGGACATGGTTGGACCCGCACACATCGTATATACTGGAGACCTTGCCTGCCATGCCGCGTTCGACTCACTCTCAACAACCCACCCAAGAAAAACCTAGCTTTGACAAGCGTTTTGATTTGCGCTCGTTCGGCGAGCCGCTGAAAGCGCTGCGGGCCGTGCCGATCCGCGACGCCGGCGAACCGCTGGTAGACATGCGCGAGTTCAGCCCCGGCGTGATCCTGCGGCCCGGCTGCCTGCCGTTTCTGCGGGAAACCGTGGCGCTGAAAGTTAATCAAGTGCAGGAGCGGCTGCCCGAAGGGCATATTCTGACAATTGGGACTTGCCTACGGACTATTGAAATGCAGCGCGGCATTCGGGAGAATGTGACGAAAGACATGGCCGAAAAGCACCCCGAATGGCCGGCGGCGACGCTGGCCCGGATGCTGAACCGCATGGTCGCTCCGCCCGACGATCCTTCCCCGCCGCCGCACACGACCGGCGGCGCGCTCGATGTCGGCATTCAGGGTCCGAGCGGCGAGGCTTTAGATTTCGGCTCCGGGGACAACTTTTGGGCCACGGCACCAACTTACTCAGGAAAGCTTTCGGAAGGGGCGCGTTCTAACCGTTTGCTGCTGATTGAAGCGATGGAGTCAACGGGTTTGACCAATTATGTCGGCGAATGGTGGCACTGGAGCTACGGCGACCAGGGCTGGGCGCTGCGCGTCGGCAGCCCCGTGGCCTACTACGGCGCGGTGGAAGTGGAAGATGCCGAAAACCAGCGTATTCCGAAGCCGCCGGAGCCGTCTCCCGAAGAAGCGAAACAGGAAGCCGAAGAAGCATTGGAAGGCTGACAAATTAAAAGCGGCTCCCCAACGGGAGCCGCTTGTTTTTGCTTTTTTAAGTTTTTGTCTCGCTATGAAGTTGTCGGTATTCGGTTGTACGGCACTTTTAAGTTGTCTTTATTTTGTTGTGAGGCAGTATAAAATTGTCTGTATTCGGTTGTATCTGACACACACGTTATGCCCGGCAAAAACTCAAATCAAACACCCAAACTACTTTCCGATGCAAAATCGCGAAAAGATTTCTGCGATTACATCTTCCGTCGCCGTTTCGCCCGTGATCGTGCCGAGCGAGTTTAGCGCACCCCGCAAATCAATCGAAGCAAAGTCCGCCGGCAGGCCGGAGCGGAGCGACTGCGCGGCTTCTGCAATCTGCGCCGACGCGGCTTCGAGCGCCTGCTTATGGCGGGCATGGGTGACGAGAGTGCTTTCGGTACCGCAGGCGTCGCCAAGAGTTTTTCGCGTAATTGCGGCCTCCAAAGCATCTAGGTGCCAGCCGGAGAGCGCGGACACGGCCACGCCGTCACCGGGAAGCGCATCTTGGGCCGACAGGTCCCACTTGTTCCAAACAACTAAATGGGGGCAGTCTGCAAGTGACTGGCGCAGGGCAGCGTCTTCGGGCGTTTCCCCAGCCGCGGCGTCTAAGACCAGCAAAACTAAGTCGGCAGCGGCAATGCTGTCCTGAGTGCGAGCAACGCCGATCCGCTCGACTTCGTCAATTGTGTCGCGCAGGCCCGCTGTGTCCGAAATCCGAAGCGCAATCTCATGGAGGTTCAGCGTTTCTTCCAAAACATCGCGGGTTGTGCCGGGGATAGACGTGACGATGGCCCGATTGCTCCGCAAAAGTGCGTTCAGCAGGGAAGATTTGCCGACATTCGGCCGCCCTGCGAGAACAACGCTGAGACCTTCGCGAGCAATGATCCCTTGGTCGGCAGTTGCCAGCAGATCAGCGATCTGTGTTTGCGCTTCCGCAAGCGCGTGTTCGCACAGTGCTGTGTCCAGCTCTCCGACTTCTTCCGGGAAGTCAATCGTCGCCTCAATCTGCGCGAGAACGCCAAGCACTTCGCCGCGTATACCCGCAACGGCCCTGCTGAGCCGGCCTTCGGTCTGACGCCGGGCCAGCCGCTGCGCCTGCGCGGTTTGGGCCGTGATGAGATCAGACACGGCTTCGGCCTGGGCCAAGTCCATTTTGCCGTTCAAAAAAGCACGCTGGGTGAACTCGCCGGGCCGGGCCAAACGCGCCCCCGATGCCAGCAGCCGGGCGAGTATTTGGCCTAAGATGAGCGGGCTGCCGTGAGCGGAGACCTCGACAACATCCTCGCCGGTGTACGAGCGCGGGGCGCGGAAGACCGCCAGCAGAACGTCATCCACTACGTTGCCGTCGCCGTCCAAAATCGCATTTCTGCGGAGCGTGTGGCTCGTACCCGACGCGCATCTAGGCCGCCGCGAGACCGCGTCTACAACTGCGAATGCCGACGGCCCGCTGACCCGGATAACGCCGAGGCCGCCGGTTCCAGAGGGTGTCGCCAGCGCACAGATTGTTTCCTGAGTCAAAGCCGCCATAACGAGATTATACCCGGCAGCGTGTTTTGGTGAAAAAACCTCAACTGTCGGATATAATAAGAAAAGCCGGCATTAAAAATAGTGCGACTTTTTGTACGCTCGCGTGTCATAGCTTTTGTCATAGCTTTAAGAAAGTTCTTTGCGGAGGGGAAACGTCCATGCTCAGTCGAATTATGCGCTACTTGAAGGGTCTGCTCGGGTTCAAGCTCGATCAGCTTGAAGACCCGGAGATTTTGCTTCAGCAGGCCCAGCAGGAAATGCGCGAAGCGCAGGCCAAGAACCGCGAACGGGCCGTCCAGGCCATCACGCAGAAGAACAATTTGCAGGCGCTGGTAGACCAGACCCAGAAGATGGTGGACAATTTACAGGCGAAGGCCGAGATTGCGCTGAAAAACGGCGACCGCGAGCTGGCCAAGCAGCTTTTAGTGGAAAAAGGCCAGTACGACGGCACGCTGACATCCACAAAAGCCTCACTTCAGCAGGCGCTCGAAACAACCGAAGCCGTCAAGACCGCAATGCGGCGCGAAGAAGAGCGTATCCGGGCCAAAACCGCCCAGGCGCTTTCCATGAAAGCCCAGTGGAAACAGGCCCAGATCGAAAACTCGATGAACAAGGCGCTCGAAGGCATGTCAGCCGACGGCACCGACCAGGCGTTTGACCGGGCCGCCGCCAAGATCTCCAATGCGCGCTCGGAAGGCCAGGCCCGCACCGAGCTGGCCCGCGAAAGCCTCAGCGGCCGTCTGGCCGGTCTCGACGATGTTCAGGCTTCCACCAACGCCGACACGGAGCTTGCCCAAATGGAGCAGCGCCTCGGCCTCGGGTCCAAGCCCCAGCCAAGCACGACAGTGACGCCCACCACGGCGGCAGGCGCCTCGGATATCGATCGTCAGCTTCAGGAGCTGGAAGCCCGCGTCGGCGGCAGCGGCGGCTCGGGAAGCTAACTCGAGAGACACCGGCATGGTCAACAATAGACCGGCACTGGAAGTGCCGGTCTATTGTTGAATGAAAGTCGAAGCGACTACGGATTAAAGGGAGCCGGATCTGGCTTGTCTTCAGTCGCTTCGACTTCCACTTGAAAGTAGACCGGCACTTCCAGTGCCGGTGCAGCTCGGCATACCCAACAACTATGAGCGATTTACTCGGGCGGTCACTCCGCCTTGCAAAAACCTATCTCAATGACGCCAAAGGCCGGATCTCGGACATCAGCGACAGCGCTCAGGAAGAGCTGACCAAAGCGCTGGACCGCAGCGACATCCAGGCTGGCCTGTCGGCCAGCGACGACCCGATGGCCCGCGCTCAGGCGAAGATCAACGCGGCCCGTGGCGAGACTGTGGCCCGGCAGGAGTCGGCTCCGGCCAGCACAACCACGCCTGGAAAAAATGACCCGATCCAGACCGCCTACAAAATTATTGGTGTTCCCCCTGGCTCTGATTATCTGACCGTGCAGACCGCCGTCAACAAGCTGCGTGAGCGATGCGCCCCGTCCCGCTTCCCCAACGGTTCCGTCGAGCAATCCGAGTCGCAGATGATTTTGGGGAAAGTCGAAGAAGCCTACCAGGTGCTTCAGAACGTACTGGACCCCGGCGCAGGACGTTTCGATAAGCTGGAACTTTAACGCCTCAGCCATGCCCGAAGCCTTCGCCCAGCTTGTTCAAGACGCCCAAGCCTGCCGCGCCTGCCCGCGCATGGAGGGCCGCCGGCGTGTGTTATCCCCGGCTAACGGACCGCTTTCCGCGCGTATCGTATTCATCGCGGAAGCGCCGGGACGGCTTGGGGGCGACAAAGGCGGCGTGCCGCTGACCGGGGATGCCTCGGGCCGGAACTTTTTGCGGTACTTGACGGCGGCGGGGCTGTCGCGAGACGAGGTGTTCGTGACCAACGCCGCGCTGTGCAATCCGCGCACCGAGCGTGGAACAAATGCCCCGCCGTCGGCGGCAGAGCTTCGCGCCTGCTCTTCGTTCCTTGCACGGACGCTTGACGTGGTGCAGCCGCAGGTCATCGCGACGCTTGGCGCAAAAGCGCTGGCGGCGCTGCATCTGATTTGCCCCCACCCCTATACGCTCGGAGAACACGCTGCCACAACAGTGAGATGGAACGGCAGTGTGCTGTTTCCGCTGTACCACCCTTCGCCGCAGGTTGTCGTCAGCCCAACCGGGCGCAGCCACGCGGCGCAGGAAGCGGATTATGCTCTGCTCAGGAAATTGCTTCGAGAGATGCTTACGCCGGGTTCAGCATAACGGCGAATCGTGAAAGCTGCTGTGGGGAACCGATGGCGATGAGAACGTCTCCGGCATTGATTCGCCGGTCGTCCGGCGGGTTGGGAAAGAACCGGCGATCTTCGGAGACCGGGCGCAGGGCGACAACCAGAGCGCCGGTCTTTTGCTTGATTTCCGCCGCAAGGAAGGTCATGCCGCAGCAGGAAGACTCGCGGCTGACACGTACTTCGCGGACGGCAAACTCCGCATGGTCGGCTTCGGTGATGGCGGACACAAAATCCGTGACTGCCGGATTAATCGCCGTCACCGCCATCCAGCGCCCGCCCAGCACATGCGGCGAGATCACTTTGCTGGCTCCGGCCCGGAGCAGCTTGGCCTCATTCTGCTGGGCGTCCGCGCGGGCCACAATGTAGAGGTCCGGCTGCAAGCCTCGCGCCGACAGCACAATAAATGTGTTGACGGCATCGGTCGGGGTTACGGCAATCAGCGCCGCCGCGCGTTCAATGCCCGCCCGCAGCAGGACATCATCGTTTGCGGCATCCCCTTCCACATGCAGCACGTTCGACTCGCGCAGCATGGTCACCCGGCTTGGCTCCTGCTCAATGACCAGGTACGGCACTTTGTTCTGCGTGTACCCCTGGGCGATCTCCTGACCAATCCGGCCATACCCGCAGACAATGTAGTGGTTTTTCAAGCTGCCAATCACGCGGTCCATCCGTTTCTTTGAGATGAGCAGCAGGGTTTGCTCGCTGACAAATGTTTCAATGATTGTCGAAAACAGCCACGCTGCCGTTCCGAGACCAACGAGAATTAAGAAAATCGTGAAGATCTCTCCGGCGGCGCTGAGAGGCTTGACTTCCCCGTACCCGACACTGCCGAGCGTGATGACTGTCATAAACAGGGCATCTAAAAGGCTAAGATGCTCAATAACGATGTAGCCAAGCGTCCCCACAGCCAGCAGAAGAAAGCCGAGCAGGAGCGCCAGCCGCAGCCGCAGGAGCGGGTTTCGGTAAAACTCCATCAGCGTCAAAGAGGGCCGGGCCAGGAGCTTTCTCCAAGAAACTTCTTTCAAGATGCCACCGAGACTTGGCTGCCGGGCGAAACAGTGACCGTGTAACTTCTGCCGTGAAACCGAACGCCTTTGATCGTCAGCCCGCCCCACCCCGGCGGCAGATGCGGATCAGCATACAGCGCGGCGCTGCTATCCCCGGCGATCTTCGTACCTGCGATTTTCTGCCCGGCTTCGGCCACTTGCAGGCCCGCGAAGCCGTACAAAACGCTTTGCAGGCATCCGCCCATGCCGGTGCAGAAGTAGACGCGGTTGGAAGTTCGCTTTTCCGAAAACGCATCCCACGGTCCGCGCTCAAAGGGCCGGTAGGAGTCATGGAACTGATCCAAAGACGCCTGGCCGCGCCCAAGCCTCGCCGCGACAATCGCCTGCATACTGGCCGTCATCGCCGGGCCGTTCTTGATCGTGTGCGCGGCATAAAAGTCCAGCATTTTGCCCTCGGTCTGCGGATCAAACGATTTGTTCAGGGGATAAATCAGCAGCAGCGTGTCGGCCTGCTTGGCGCTAAAGCGGTCCGTCATCGGCGCGTCGTTTTCAGCGGGAATACCGCGCAATGTGTCGGTGGGAAAGAAGAGGCCATCCGCAATGATCGCCCAGCGCGGGTCTGCCGGCTGCCCCAGAGTTTTCGCCGCCGCCGCCGCCGCCCGCAGATTTGCTTGAACAACGCCGTTGGTGTAGGCGTCGTCGCTGACGACTTCCGCGGTCTCGTCCGGCGACAGCACCTTGAGGATATGATACTTGCCGTCCGCGCCGTGCGTCACCCGCGACACCCAGTAGGCTGCCGTCGCCGACAGCACCGGCCCGCCTTCCGTCTTTAAGTAATTCTTGTCCCCAGTCCAAAGATAATACTGCCACGCCGCCCAGCCGACATCCGCCGTGATATGCCGCTCCTGCGCGAACTCCGCCGGAGCCATTTCCGCGCCTGTGTCCGCGCTTTCCCACGGGTATTCGGCACCCGCGAAGCCGTGTGCTTTGGCGTTCTTCTTTGCCTGCCCCAGCAGTTTGAACCGATAGTCAATAATAGACTTTGCGTAGTCCGGGTGCTGAACGATGAGCGCCGGCATCATCCAGACTTCCGCGTCCCAGAAGATATGCCCGCCGTAGATGTCCGACGACAGACCCATCGGCGGAATGGAATGGTCGGAGCCGGGATAAGTGGAAGACAGCAGGTAAAACAAGTTCGCATGGGTCACCTGCTGCGCTTCCGGGTCACCTTGAATAACAATGTCCGAAGTTTGCCAGATGTGCGGCCAATTGTGGTTTTTGGCGGCTGTAAATGGGCGGACATGACCGCCGTGATCGTGAAACACATCAAACTCGCCGAGGCGCATGTTAAGATCGAGACCATCAGCATCGTTCACGCGGTCGGCGTCCAAGACCTGTTTTCCGGTCGGCTGAAGCTGGCCGCCAACGTAATGCCCAGCCTGGAATGTTTGTACGTTAGTTCCGGTGTCTGTGACAGTTACGAGTGAGCTGGTGTCACCATCGCTAATATAAGCGGGTATGGCACGATAATTCGGGCCGGTATTTGTTTTCCATGGGTCAAAGGTCTTTTGGTTCAAGAAAAGCTGGTTGGCGGCGACAGCTTCGTCATGCGGCGACGGGGGCGCAGTGATCGCTGAGGAAGAGTTGTCATGGCAGCCGGCAAGCAGCAGGCAGGCAGCGGCAATGAGAGGTATACAGCGGGCGTTCATACGGGTAGAATACGCGCAACGGGGAAGAGATTCCTGCAAAGGAAAACCCCTCCCGGCACAAGTGCCTTCCCTCCCCTGTTAGGGGAGGGCTTTTGGACCACCTTCCAGCTTGTGCCTCCTGACAAGCGGTACAGCCCAGCATTGCTTGTAAAGCCCTCCCCTAACAGGGGAGGGAAGGCACTTGTGCCGGGAGGGGTCTGAAAGGTTTATCATGGAAGAGAAAATTGTCCGGGCGTATCATGCGCCTGAAAAGCAAGCGTTAGCCGAGCAGATGCGGCAGGAAATGACGCCGAGCGAAAAACGGCTTTGGGAGAAGCTGCGAGCCAACCGCCTGAATGGCCTCGCGTTTCGGCGTCAGCAGGTGATTGGCGGCTTCATTGCAGACTGTTACTGCCGGTCTGCCCGGCTGGTCATCGAGTGTGACGGACGAGTGCATGAAAGTCAGGCCGAGTACGACCGGGAACGGGACAAAATCATCGCGGCCTACAACTTACGCATCCTGCGCTTTAGCAACGACGCCATCGCGCACAACCTACCGGCAGTTCTGGCCGATATAACAAAAGCAGCGAAATAAAACCAGCAAACACAGCATCAAACTCCAAAGCCCTTCCCTAACAGGAGAGGGAGGCGAGGAACGAGCCGGGAGGGGTTCTTGAAGGAAACACCTATGACGCAAACAAAAAAAATACGCTGGGGCATTGTCGGGGCAACGGCACAGATCGCGCAGAAGGGGGTCATCCCAGCCATTTTGAGCAGCCCGAATGCCGAGCTGACGGCGGTGGCTTCACGCAACAGAGACAGCGCCAAAGAAATCGCCGCGGCGGCGGGGCCGGAAGTCACGGCTTACGGCGATTATGATTCGCTCATCGCCGATGACGCCGTAGACGTGGTGTATCTGCCCCTGCCGAACAGCCTGCACCTGGGCTGGGCGGTGGAAGCGATGAACAACGGCAAGCATGTTCTGTGCGAAAAGCCGCTGGCGCTCAATATGATGCAGGTGGAAGAAATGCTGGAAACGGCGGACGCGAACGGCGTCGTACTGTCGGAAGCGTTTATGTACCGCTACCACCCCTTGCAGCAGGAGATCCACGACATCGTGACCGGCGGCGGCCTCGGCGCGGTCCATCTCGTGCGGGCGTCGTACTCGTTTGTCCAGACCGACCTTGCGGACTACCGGCGCATTCCCGGCATGGGGGGCGGGGCGCTTTTTGATGTCGGCTGCTACTGCGTCAACATCGCCCGCATGGCCTTCGGCGCGGAGCCGACGGCGGTGACGGCGAAATCTTTGTACGACCCGGAAACGGGCATTGATACCACGACGACCGCGCTTTTAGAGTTCGGCACGGACGGCATGGCGCTTATTGACTGCTCGTTTTCGCTGACATTCCGGGCGTCCTATGAGATTGTCGGCAGCGAAGCGTCGGTCAGCGTTCCGCGCTTCCTGCTTGGCGGCCTGCGGTCCGGCGGCAAGCCGGAAGCAGGCGCTTACACGCTGTCTTACGCAGGACAAACGGAAGACCGGACCTCAGAGTCCGGCAACATGTATGTCGGCGAAGTGGAAGCCATGTCCTGCCGGCTGCTCGGCCAGGACAGCTTTCTGCTGCCCCCAGCCGACTCTTTGCACAACATGAACGCGTTAGATGCCATCGCCGCCAGTGCCCGCTCGGGCCAAAAGATGCTGTTTTAAGCCAAACTGTTTTAAGCCAAAACGTCTGCCAGTACGGAGACGATACGCCGGTTTTGCGCGGCATCTTTGACGGCAATTCGCAGCGTGTGCCTGCCGAGGCGGGCGCTGATCGTGGAAGCGTCGCGCAGAAACACATTTTTCTTCCGGCACCGTTCGGCAATCGTAGAAGCGTCTGGGCCAGCCGTAGGCAGCCGGCAGAGCAGCCAGTTGGCGGGGGCGGCAAATACAATCAGGCCGGGCATGACCCGGCGCAGGTCGGCTGCGAGCTGTTCGCGCAGTCCGGCGGTCTCGGCATACCGCGCCCGGTAATAGTCTATATCCTTTAATGCGTAGGTGGCGGCGACCTGCGCGGGGAGACTGACGCTCCACGGCGGCGTAAGGCGGCGGAGCGCCTTTATCTGCGGCAGCGGGCCACAGAGGTACGCGGCCCGCGCCCCGCTCAGGGCATAGCACTTGGAGAGCGACTTGCAGACAAAGACGTTTTTGCTTTGAGCGGCGAACTGTTCCAAAGACTCCCCGTCCCCGATATAATCTAAATACGCTTCGTCAATCCACACACGGGTTTCGGACGGGCCTCTTGACAGCAGCGGGCTGAGAGCCGCGCGGGGCAGGAATTGCCCGGTTGGGTTGTTCGGGTTGACGAGAATGATTAAATCGTAGGGCGCGGCGCAGTGCAGATGCGCCCGCAGGCGCTCCGGGTCCAAAGCATAGTCATCGGCGAGGGACAGGGTCAAGTAGTCAACCTGGCAGCCAATGACGCGCTCCAGGACGTGAGCATACTCGCCGTAAGTCGGGTCGGGCAGCAGGACGCGCGACGATGGTGTCAGCCAGGAGCGCAAGGCGAGGTAGATCAGCGCGGACGATCCTGCCCCAAGCGCGATACTTTCCGGCGGCAGGCCGCGCACCTCCGCGATGGTTTGCACCAGCCCGGCCCCGTCAGCAGGCGGGGAAGCTTGCAGCAGCCAGGACAGGTGCGCCTGAAGCGCGGCCACCGCCTTTGGTGAGGGAGGAAACCAGGCGTCCAGAACGTCGGCGGTCACAACCTCGTAACGGCGCTCCAAAGTCTGGAACCTCTCGCCGATAGCCGCAAATGATGCCCCACCGTGGGCACATTGGGTGTGCGGCTCGAAGGAATACGGCAAATCCCACTGCACATCCCGGCGCATCCGTCGCAGGAGCGGCCTTTGCGTATCAAGTCGGCGCCGCAGGACTTCCACGCTTTGCCCCATCAGCTCGAAGTCTACCGCGCCGGACCGGATGGGAACGCCGGAAAAATGCAGGCCCGCTTTTTCGTAAAACGGCCTGAGAGCCTGCCGGCCCATCCCAATCACCCAAGTTCCATTCCGCGACTCGATCAGCCTCAGCGCAGCGTACATCAGCAGCCCTGCCAGCCGGCCGCCCCGGTCAGCTCGGCACACCGTCAGGAGCCGCACTTCGTACAGCGTGTCGGGAACCGCGGGGAGGTCGGCACGGCACAGATATTTCTCCAGGGAATAAGGCCCTTCGGGAAGCGTTACGCTGACAAACCCGGCAAGATGCCCATTGGCGTGGGCGACAATGTACAGATTGTGGTCGTCGCAGGCATCGGAGAGGATGCCCTCGGCATGGGGCGGGTGCTGCCCGAGTTCTTGAGCATACACATCATGCCGCGCCCGATAAATGTCCTGCCGGTCAGCGTCTGAGGCGAGAGAAATGTGAATCATTTCGATGTGACGTTATTTTGGCTTGGGCGTTACCGGAAACCAGCCTTCGGCACGCAGCGTCTTCGTGATTTTGACGGCGGATGCCGCCCGGTTGAACGTGTACAAATGAACGCCTGGTGCGCCGTTTTGCAGCAGGCCGCGGCACTGGGCCGTGGCATACTCAATCCCGCGCTCTTGGATCTCTTTGTCCGTGCCTTCCCCCAGCGCGTCCAGCAGTTTTTTGGGGATGTCTTGGCCGCTGAGTTCCCCAATCCGAGCAAGCTGATTAAGAGAAGTCACCGGCAGGATACCGGCAATCAGCGGCATGGTGACGCCGGCTTTCTCGGCATGGTCTCGGAACTCGTAATAAACGGCGTTGTCGAAGAAAAGCTGCGAGGTCGCAAACTCCGCGCCGCAGTCCTGCTTGAACTTCAGCCACTTGATGTCGTCGTCTAAGTGTTCAGCGTCCGGGTGCTTTTCGGGATAAAACGCGCAGCCGACATGGAAATCAAAGTTCGCTTCGGTGTACTTAATCAGATCGCTGGCATGAGCAAAGCCGTCCGGATGCGGCTGGTAGGCCGGGTCGTTTTTGGGGGCATCCCCGCGCAGCGCCATCAGGTGCCGGATGCCAGCGTTTTGCAGCGTCGTCAGAATCTCGGCAATCTCTTCTTGGGAATGCCCGACGCAGGTCAAATGCGGCACCGAGTCGATCCCCAGCTCCCGCTCGATCCGGCTGACCAAATCTACCGTCTTCTGGCGGTTCGAGCCGCCCGCGCCGTAGGTCACCGAGACAAAATCTGGAGCCTGCCGGGTAATCTCGCCAAGCGTTGAATACAAAGTCGCCCACCCCGCCGGGTTCTTCGGCGGCGAGAACTCATAAGAAAGCGTCGGTGTCCCCGACGCCAGCTTGTCGCAAAAATCCATAATCGCCGCCTATCTAAATCCCACTGTCTAAATCCCACTATCCGATCCCCAGTATCTTCACTTCCACATACTCGCACAGCGTGTGCAGCAGGACTTGATGGCATTCCTGTATTCGCATTGCGCTGGGATTGACGCTCTGCACGCAAATTTCGTAATCGGCGAGGCCCCGGCACTTGCCGCCGGTCTTTCCTGTGAATAGGCCCGTCACGAGGCCGCGCTCTCTGGCTGCCGTCAGCGCCCGGAGTATGTTCTCCGAATTGCCGCTGCTCGTGAACGCAATGAGCACATCGCCCGGCTGCCCGAGCGAGTGGATCTGTCGGGCGAAGATTTCGTCAAAGCCGTAATCGTTGGCAATGCAGGTCAGCACGGTCCCATCCACCGACAGGCACATTCCCGGCAGTGATTTCCGCTCCCGATAGAAGCGCCCGGTAAACTCTTCCGCCAAATGCGCCGCCTCCGCCGCCGACCCGCCGTTGCCGCATGTCAGCAGCTTATGTCCCGTGTTGAATGCCGTCAGCACGGCCTCCGACAGCGCGTTCAGCGTTTCCCGGTGGTCCAGCAGCCCGACCAAGTCCTGCTGCAATTCGTTGATGTGTTGTGTCAGCATAAAATCTCACAGAAAGCAGGCATTGGCCTAGCCGCCGCACATTCCAAAACAAAATTGCACGTTTTTGCTCTCGCAGAAACGCCTAAAGTCATTAATCTCAGACTGAAACGGGCTGGGAATGCCAGTATCTCGCTTGTTTCGCTGCGGCCCAAGCCAGCCTAGTACAACAATGCAGCTACCTGGCGGCAGGTGAGTAACCCAATCCCTCAACTGCGGCGCTGACAATGACTGTAACGCATCTTTAGGCACAGACAGCTCGCTTCCTAGTTTAGGAGACTGCAACGGCGCTCCCCAAACAGACACTTCCCAGAAATACCTGGTAGTTCTTCCATCCGCGACTGCGTCACGCATTAAAGCGTATACGGGCTTGGCAATGGCACTGGCTTGTGCCGAGCTGACCGCCTGTCCTTGAACCGGATGTAGCGCAGGGTCAGGCTGAGCATTCACCTTAGAGACTGTATAGAAAGGCTTGTGTTGTTCCGACAATAAGAGCATGGAACCC
>CAXSZN010000006.1:49176-89700 GCA_964241935.1 uncultured Armatimonadales bacterium | reverse complement strand
GATTTGGATGGGGCAGGGGTCTGGACCAAGTTCTGGGGTGTTACAATGCCGACCTTAAAGCCGCTGATTTTAATCAATTTAGTCGGGGCTGTGATTGGGACATTTCAGGCTACAGATAACATTTTAGTGATGACGGCCGGCGGTCCGCTAAACTCTACGCGAACGCTGGGACTGGAAATTTGGTACAACGCCTTCTTGTTTCTGAAGTTTGGCTACGCGACGGCGGCGGCGTGGGTGATGGGAGCGCTGCTGATTGGCTTCACCGTGTATCAGCTTCGGGTGATGAAGAATCTCAGATATTCGGCTGCTCGCGGCGCATGACGAAAATTTATTTTCTGTTTTTGTCTATTCTGTAAATTGTAAGAATGATTGGCATGATTTGTGCTAGTTGCTATCGTGTCAGCTTTTTGACAAACGCATTGGCTGCAAAGCAAGCACGAACAAAGTAAGCACGGATGAGCAACATAACATTAGATAAGAAAGCCGTGGAAACAGAACAAATTAATTCCGAGGCTGGCGTTCTCACCGCCTGGGGAACACGCGCTTTTTTGTTCGACCTGGACAGCAGCTTGTATGTGCTGCGCGAGCAAATGACCCGTGAAATTGGCCTAGATTCGGCAGCGAATATCTTCTACCAAGCCGGTTTTGCCGGAGCGGCCTCACTGGTGGAGTTTGTCGCACAGCAGAAGCCCGCCGCGATGGGCTTCGAGGGGCTGGAAGCAGCCCTTGACCATCTGTCTGTCGCCGGGTACGCCCGCCTTCGCCTTGAAGAGTCACAGCGCCGCACCGGCGAAGTCTGGATTCGGGCGGAGAACAGCGCGGAAGCCGCCCTCATGAGCGGCCGAGAGGGACGCACGGGATACGCCTGTGACTACCTGCGCGGCCTTCTGCGCGGTCTGGTTGAAGGTCTGCCGCCCTTGCCGGAGTTTGAGGGAGGGCTGGAATGCGTTGAAACAAGCTGCGTCGCCAATGAAGACCCGGACTGCCGGTTCCTTGTCGCCTCCAGCGCCTACCTCGCCCAGCATGGATACCGCCAGGGCAGCCTCAGCCAGACCTCGGTGCGTGAAACCCTGCTGCGGCTGAACCGGCAGCTTGAGGACGTGCTGGAAGCGGCGAAGCGGGATTCACTGACCGGACTCTTCAACCGCGCCCATTTCGAGTCGGTTCTGCGCCACAAGATCGAGCACGCCAAGCGCCGTACAGACACGTTAGCCGTGGCGATGATTGACCTCGACGGCTTCAAAGAAGTCAATGACGGCATGGGCCATGCAATGGGTGATTTGGCCCTGCGGCAGGTCGGCCACCTGCTCGGGGCACAAGCGCGGGACACCGACATTGTCGCGCGGTACGGCGGCGACGAGTTTGCCTGGCTGATGCCCGGTACGACTGTGGACGCCGCAGTAGCCGTCACAGACCGCATCCGGCGTCTGGTTCAAGAAATGCGCTTGGAGATGGATCTGCCGATCAGCTTGTCCATCGGCATCGCGTCCTGTCCGGAAGATGCACCCGGCATCACTGATCTGATAGACTTCGCGGACATTGCCATGTATCAGGCCAAAGGCGCGGGCGGCGATCAGGTACGCCGTTACGTCGCCGCCGATCAGGGGCGCGGCGTCACCAAGAGGCGCAGCCAAAAGCCGCGCCCACGCCCCACCGCCGGTGTTCTGGGGCAAGGGAGTGATGCGGAAGAAGATTTGCCCCGGCTGGATCTGGGGGATTAGCCTCCTGACAGCAAGCGCCGGGCAATCGCGACATCTTCCGGCTTGTCTATGTCCGTACCGATCTCCGGGTACGCCGAGCAGATGCCGACAGTTTTTCCTCCGTCTAAAATACGGCTGACGGCAGCTTCCAATGCAGAAGTCGTCAGCAGGCGCGGCAAGAGCTGCGCTCCCAGCAGCCGCAGCAGCAGGCTTATCCCGAGCAGGCGAGCCAGTTGGACCGGCGACTTCCGGGCGGCATACGATTCGGTGACGGCTTCCTGATGGTCTGCCAAAAAGCGCGGGCGAACCAGCATGACGTTGCCCAGCGTAAAGCGGCCTTCCGCCAGCGTGATGGCAGTTCGCTTCATTTCTGGATATTTCCGCGTGCAGGCCGCCAGCGGCACATACGCGCAGCAAAGGTCGGCATCAATTGCCGAGGCCCGGCGGGCAAAGTCTTCCAAAGCCTGCGGCGTGATGAACGGGATATCCGACGTGCTGATCAAGACTCGCTCCTGATCCCCGGCGGCAGCCAGGCCGGCCATCAAATTGCTCAGCAGCGTTTCCTGCCCTGCAATCACAGTGTAGCGGTCGCTAGTCGGGACATCGCCGACGACAAAAATTCGCTCGATTGACGGCGTTTCCGTCAGTGCTGAGACCACATACTCCAGCATCGTCCGCGTACCGATCAGTGTCAGTGCCCGGTTCGTAACTCCTGTTGCTTCCACCATTTCCGGGCTGTTTTGCCCGCCCGCCAATACTACTGCGTCCAAGACTCTTTATCACCTCTCGCCCCGATTGTTTGCGTCACCCACACTTTGCCGACTTCCGCCGCTGTTATCCGTGCTGCGATTTGCTCCGCCGCCGCCGGTGAGGAAGCACGCAGAAACAGGGCCGATCCGCTGCCGCACAGCAGCGGCTTGAAACTTTCGCCGCCTTCGGCAGTCTGAGACAATGCAGCATACGCCGCCGCGACTTCCGGATACGCCGGCAGAATAACAGCCTCAAAGTCATTGGAAAACACTTGCTGGCCGAGAAGCCGGCGCTGCGTCGCGCCGCCGGCTTCTCGGCCCATCACAGCATCCAGAGCGGCGTAAGCCGCTGCGGTTGACACGCCTGCGTTCGGCTTGACCAGAACCAGCGGCCAGTCCGCCGCAAGCGGAGCAAGCGGCGTAATTCTTTCTCCCAGCCCCTCGGCCAGTGCCGTGCCGCCCGTCAAGAAGAACGGAACATCTGCGCCAAGCGCTGCGGCGATTTCGCGGAGACGCGCGGGCGAGAGCGTAAGACCGAGCAGACTGCTCACGGCGGCAAGCGCTGCGGCCGCGTCGCTGCTGCCGCCGCCGAGGCCGGCCTGCGACGGAATGCGCTTATGCAGAAGAATATGCAGGCCGCTTTGATTTCCCGGCAGAAGCTCCCGCGCCGCCGCGATCTTTTGCACACGCACGGCGGCTTTATGCACGAGATTGGTTTCATCTGACGGCACGCCGGTGGCCTCTTCACCGACGACTTCCAGGTGAATACCGGGCCTGTCGGGAGCCGTCACCGTCAGCGTATCATGCAGGGCGATGGTCTGCATGATTGACCGGATGTCATGGTAGCCGTCAGGGCGGCGCTGGCCGACATCCAGAGTCAAATTAATTTTGGCATAAGCCGAGCAGGAGATTTGGTTCATAACGCCGCCGAGGCCGAAAGTGACTCCGAAAGGGCGGCGGCGAAGTCTTTGGCGGTTGCTTCCTGGAAACGCGGCAGACGCCGGAAGGCATCGCCGAGGCGGACTGCACCGTATTTATCGTCGAATGCCAGTGCCTGGCCGATCAAGTAGCGCATTCCGGGTTCGTCGCGCCGGGCCAGCCAAACGGGGCTGGGGCCGATTTTTTTGTAGAGAGCCAGCGGGGGGGCGATTAAAAGGCGGTCAAAGTTTGACGCGCCGCTGAAGTCGCCCCAGACAGCTTCGACTTTTGCTGGACCGTTTGGTGCCCGCTGCAGCCAGCGCACGAGTAAGCGCTCGCCAAGATAGCCGTTCGCCCAGTATTCCGGGGCGTCATAGCCGCCAATGGCGGGCAGGGACAGATGCGAGTACTCATGGACCACTTCGCGGATCCACTCAATGGAAGAGCGCGGCGATTCCAGGCTGTAAAGGTACAGATTATTGCGCCACTGCTCGCCGCCGCTTTGGCCGCCCGCGCAAAGCCAGACATCAAACGGTGCAGCGCCGTTTTCCGCTTCGTGTCCTGTCTTTTGAACAAGAGTTTGATGTGCGAGCGCCAGCAGACTGACCACTCGCCCCGCCAGTGCCGCGTCACTGCCGGACTCATAATGCACCGTACAGAACAAGGCTGCTTTTTGCTGATTTACTGCGGAAGCGGGTAGATACAAGTAAGTGACTTTCGCGAACTTCCAGCCGTGCTGCGGCTCGGTCGCTTCGGTCGGCAGGTAAGCATTGGGAACAACAAGAGTGCCGAGGCCGTAAGGCAAAGAAGAAGTTGTCACCGGCAGATCGGGCAGCAAAGCGGGATCAACGGCAGAAGGCAGCCCGGCGCTGACAGACGCTTCCAGCGCCAGAGCTGCTGTGCGTGATGCCGGCTGCGCCTTGTGCGCGGCGGCAAGCTCCTGTAAGCTCTGCGCGGCATGAACGGGAACGAGAACAAAAAGAAGCAGAAATGCGGCGGCGAGCAAGCGATCCATAAGGCCATTATGGCACATATTCGCGCGAGTTCTTCCGCCTGCCGGCAGGAAGACGGAGGCAAATTTCAATGAGACATTCCATCAAACTATTCGCATTCGCCGCTCTTAGCATTTGCCTGAGCCAGACGGGCAGGGCGGACGTGCCGGACCTATCGGATGTCCCGGACACGCCGGTACAAACAGTGTCGCCGGCGCCGCCGCTTTCCGCTCGGGACAGACAGCAGATGGCGGACGAGATCAAGCAGGGCCAGGAAGCGGCGGCGGAGATCGCTAAGACCGCGAAGTTCGACACGAACCAAGCGGACAACGACCGGGTGAACCGGATCGGCCAGCAGCTTGCGGCGACGGCCGACGCGACCCAGATTCCGGCTGGCTTCGGCAATGACCATGTGTTTCCGTTTACCTGGCATTTTCACATCATTGAAGACAAGGCGATTAATGCATTCTCGCTGCCCGGCGGCCAAGTTTACATCAATTCCGGTTTGCTGAAGGCCGTGCGTTCCGACGATGAGCTGGCCGGGGTCTTAGGCCATGAGATGACCCACAGCGCCCATCACCACATTCAGGAGCTGTCGCATGAGCAGAGCAAGATGTCGTCCGCCATGCTGGCCGGATTGATCGCCGCCGTTGTCGCTCATGTTCCGACCCAGGACGTGGGGGGACTGCTGGCCGGGGCGCAGTATTCGGCGGTCGGCTATATCAACTTCCACTTCAGCCAGCCCGCCGAGCGCGACGCCGACCACGGCGGCACGATCATGATGGAGAAAGCAGGATACAACCCGGTCGGGATGCTGACTTTTATGGAGCAGCTCGGCGACTTCGAGAACCGGGGACCAAGCGTCAACGCGGGCATTTTCCAGGATCACCCGGAAACCGCCGAGCGAGTCGCCGCCATTAACCGCGAGCTTGGCGAGATGAATGTTTCGGTCACTCCCAGCGCGGTACGTAAAGTCACGGCTGCGCCTCATGCGACCGCGCATCAGGACCCGGCGGGCGGCATTGACATTGAATTCAACCACCATACGCTGCCGACCATTGCCGACCCCGACGGCGACCGGGTGCCGACGATTGTCAACAAGTTCAACGCTTCCCTCGACGCCGGCTTGCAGCTTTACCAGGTGGAAGCCAGCGGCAATCAAGTCCTGCTGTCCGACCGGCCTTTGATTACGATTGTGCCGAACGATGTCGCACTGCATCCCGGTCAGTCGCCGGAAGCGTTGGCTCAGGCTGCCGCCGATGCTTTGCGAAGCGGTATTTATGCCCAGGCATTTGCCAGTGCCAAGCCGGCGCAGTAAAATTCGCACCAAAGTTTTGCAGACACTTGACAGACCGTAAAATATGGGGGTATCATTGCCCCCGTTACCGAAATTATCGAAAGGAGCAGCCGAGTACAATGTTGACCGCCTTGATTGCCGCTGATGTAACTAAAACAAACAAAGAGCGTTTCCAGCCTGACCATTCCGGTTACTGGCTGACGCTTGCCGGCGTCCGAACCCCAAATTTGGCTGCTCCTTTTGACGGAGGTCTTGTCTTCTAACACGCAGTTTGATCGTGTTCCTGTAAGAAAAGACGCCCCCGCAAAGGCCAGCAGCCGAGCGGGAGGCGTCTTTTTCTTTTTGCCCGAGCAGGAGGACACGATTATGACGGACGACATCTCTTTATTTGACAAGACCGAAGCACAAGCCGAAGACACGGCAGCACCGCCGCTGTGCCTGGTGCATTATTTTGGAGCCGAGGCGGCCTATCCGCCCGAGCGCAATCCCAAGCCGCCGGGAACTGGTCCTATCGGCAGGATTGCTGAGCGGCGCGGCAACTTAATTATCTTGGAGTTCGCCCCGCTGCCGAAGCTGGCGCAGGCGAGACCAGGCGGCAAAAAGCTCTTTGCAAAGATCGCTAACGCGCTCTTTTTGCTATTATTGCTAATCTGCGCGATCGGCTGCGCTGCAGCCTTCCGCTTTTGACAAAAAGAAAGGAAAAAGATAACAGAAAAAGATAGCGGAAAAAGACAGACGTTCGGGCCGGAGCGTGTGGGTTATCCACCTACTTTTGGACACGGCAGTGCCGGAACACTGCGCCAGCCTAAGCTGCTGGTTCCAATCCCACCGCACATTTGCCTGAACTTATCTCTGGGAAGCGTAGCTCAGTGGCAGAGCACGGTCCGTTTTCCGCCCTTTGCCTGCCTCTGCGGGCCGCTGGATGATGGTTATCGCTCATAACGACGTGGTCGGAGGTTCGAGTCCTCCCGCTTTCCACCACAACTGAATACACAGCAAGACGCAGGTTCGGGCCGGCGCGTCTGGGTTATTTTGTTAAAATAAGCCCCAGGCGCTTATTTTGCCTGAACCACCATGAAGAGCGTAGTTCAGCAGCAGAACACAGGGTTGCCGCAAGGCAATTCCCGTTCCCGTCCCTTGCCCGCTTGCGGGCCGAAGGAGAATGGTTATCTGGGACCCTGGGGCCGCAGGTGCAAGTCCTGCCGCTCTTCAACTTTCAATGCCGGGGGTTTCTAAACCCCCGGCACCTTTGTGACACGGACGGGCCGAAGCGTTTGGGTTATCTATTCTACAACCAGAGTAGGCCGCAAGGTCACCTTATGCCCAGACGCAGCCCTTGCCTGTCCGGCACTTGCCTCACCAACTGATTATGTGGGGCCGATAGGAGACGAAACAATGACGTATTTGAAAACAGTCTTAAACAAGAAGAAGACGCCGCAGAGCCAGCCGATCCCAGGCTCCGCGATGACGGCAAACAGCGCAGGCGGCTACACGTTCGCCGTGGACGACTGGACGCGGCTGGCACGGTTCCTGGTGCTGGGCAGCGAAGGCGGCTCGTACTACGCCTCCGAGCGGAAGCTGTCGCTGGAGAATGCAGACGCCGTCAAGCGGTGTATCGCCGCCGATGGGCCGCGCGTGGTGCAAGAGATTGTCGCCATGTCCGAAGCGGGACGTGCGCCGAAGAATGACCCGGCGCTGTTTGCCCTTGCCATGTGCGCGGCGTTCGGGGACGAAGACACCCGGCGTCGGGCGCTGGCGGTCCTTCCTTCTGTCGCCCGGATTGGAACGCACTTGTTCCACTTCGCCGAGTATGTGGATGGGATGCGCGGGTGGGGGCGCGGTCTGCGCCAGGCCGTCGGCAACTGGTACGCCGGAATGCACGCCGAGAAGCTGGCCTACCAGGCCGTCAAGTACGGGCAGCGGGACGGCTGGAGCCACCGCGACCTGCTGCGGCTGTCGCATCCGAAGCCGGAAACGGAGCAGCACTTCGCCCTGTACCACTGGCTGACCCAGGGGTGGGAGTCGGTGGGCGAAGCGCCGCACCCGGACCCGGCCCTGCGGCTGGTCTGGGCGGCGGAGCGGGCCAAGACAGTTCAATCGGCGGCAGAGGTCGCCGAATTGATCCAAAACTACCGCCTGCCGCGCGAAGCAATCCCGTCCGAATGGCTCAAGGAGCCGCTCGTTTGGGAGGCGCTGCTGGAAGAAATGCCGATGACGGCGCTTATCCGCAACTTAGCGACTTTGACGCGGATTGGCTTGGTCAGTCCAGGCAGTGACGCGGCGCGAAAGGTTGTGGCGGAAGTGACAGATGAAAACCGACTGCGGAAGGCGCGGGTCCACCCGATTGCGGTACTGTCCGCGCTGAGGACCTACGCACAGGGCCATGGGGAGCGTGGCGGCAATACTTGGACCCCGGTGCCTGCCGTGGTGGATGCGCTGGATGCAGCATTCTATGCGTCGTTCGGCAGTGTCACGCCGACCGGCAAGCGCTGGCTGCTGGCACTCGACGTGTCCGGATCAATGGGCGGCGGCCTGATCGCCGGCGTGCCGGGCCTGACCCCGCGTGCTGCCAGTGCGGCAATGGCGCTCATTACGGCGGGAACGGAAGCGCAGCACCGATTTATGGCTTTCTCGGCCCAGTTCGTGCCGCTTGCAATCAGCCCGCGCCAGCGGCTCGACGACGTTCTGAAGACCGTCAGCGGCCTGCCGTTCTCCGGGACCGACTGCGCGTTGCCGATGGTCTGGGCGCTGAAGAACCGGGTGGAAGCGGACGTGTTCGTTGTCTACACGGACTCGGAAACGTGGGCCGGCAGCATCCAGCCGGTGCAGGCGCTGCGTCAGTACCGCGACAAAATGGGCATCCCGGCCAAGCTGATTGTCTGCGGCATGGTCTCGAACCAGTTCACGATTGCCGACCCGGACGACGGGGGGATGCTGGACGTTGTTGGATTTGACTCGGCAGCGCCTACGGTGATGAGCGACTTCGCGGTCGCATGAAAAAAGAGCGGCAGGCCGAATGGCCTGCCGCTCTTGATACTCCTGCGAGCTGCTATTACCAGCCGCGGCTTGCCATCAGCTCTTCTTTAGGCAGGGTGCTGATGTTGATGCCGACCATCGGCTCGCCGATGTCGCTGGAGACTTCGGCCAAGATTTCCGGGTTGTCGTAGTGCGTGTTCGCGTCCACAATCGCTTTGGCCCGGCGCTTCGGGTCGCCTGACTTGAAGATACCGGAGCCGACAAAGACCGTTTCGGCCCCGATCTGGCGCATCAAGGCGGCATCCGCCGGCGTGGCGATGCCGCCGGCGCTGAAATTCGGCACAGGCAGCTTGCCGGTGCGATGGACTTCCAGTACCAGCTCATACGGTGCGCCCAAGTTCTTCGCTTCGGTCATCAGTTCTTCAATCGGTAAAACTTGGATACGGCGAATGTCTCGCAGCAGGGTCCGCATATGGCGCACGGCTTCAATGACGTTGCCGGAACCGGCCTCGCCTTTGGTGCGGATCAGGGCTGCGCCTTCACCGATGCGGCGCAGGGCCTCTCCGAGATCGCGGCAGCCGCAGACAAACGGGACTTTGAAATCGTGCTTGTTGATGTGGAACATGTCGTCGGCAGGGGTCAGGACTTCCGACTCGTCAATGAAGTCCACGCCGAGCGCCTGCAAAATCTGCGCTTCCGCAAAGTGGCCGATACGGGCTTTCGCCATGACCGGGATTGTGACCACATCCATGATCTCTTTAATCATCTTGGGGTCGGACATGCGGGCGACGCCGCCTTCGCGCCGGATGTCCGCTGGGACACGCTCAAGCGCCATGACCGCGACTGCGCCCGCTTCTTCCGCAATAATCGCCTGCTCCGGGTTGATGACGTCCATGATGACGCCGCCCTTCAGCATTTCCGCAAGACCGACTTTGGTCTGCCACGTTGACTTCTGCTCATCCGCCATTTCGTTGCCGTCCTTCTAAAATTACAAGTAACGAGTAACTTGCTCGGGCATCAATTTTACCCGATATTTCCCGTCAATAGCAAGCGACGCAGGAGAAGTTCCGCCGGAACGGGAACAAGGAGCCATGCTGCGCCCAAAACG
Organism: uncultured Armatimonadales bacterium; assembly: GCA_964241935.1. Taxonomy (GTDB): domain Bacteria; phylum Armatimonadota; class Armatimonadia; order Armatimonadales; family Capsulimonadaceae; genus JANXMY01. Next base: position 79,960 of record CAXSZN010000006.1, on the reverse strand, counting down.
ACAACTGACGCCAAAGCAACTGACGCCAAAGCAGCGGCGAGTGCGGCTGATAATTCGGGCTGCCGCCGCGCTGGCGCTTGCCGTCGGCTGCCTCATCTATGCCGACGTTCAGCGTGAGCGCGGCTTGATCTACGCAAGCGCCGCCGATGCGCCGTCGCGCCCAGTCGCGATTGTGTTCGGCGCGGCAGGCGACATTCTCACCGACCGCGTCACGACGGGAGTAGAACTCTACAACGCTGGTAAAGCCCAAAAGCTGCTGATGACCGGCGACAACAGCCGCGACGACTACAACGAACCCGAAGCCATGCGCGAGCAGGCCATCGCTGAAGGCGTTCCAGCCTCCGCGATCGTCTGCGACTACGCCGGCTTCCGCACTTACGACAGCCTGTACCGCGCTCATGCCATCTTCGGCGTCACGTCCGCCCTGCTCGTCACCCAGCGCTACCATCTGCCCCGTGCGCTTTATATCGCCCATCATCTCGGCATCGAGGCCGTCGGCGTTGACGCCGCCAAGCGCCGGTATGCCGGCCAGTGGAGCTTTGACCTGCGCGAAATCGCCGCCGTGGAAGTCGCCTGGGTACAGGCGACACTCACCCGGCCCCGTCCTAAGTTCCTCGGCAGGCCGGAACCTCTGTTCGCGGAAGTGAAAACGGAGGGCAAACATGGCACTTGACCTGCACAACCCGGCGGCCCGACGCCGTTTCTACATCCAGATGGCAAAGAAGCGTGTCCGCCCCGGCAGCGGCAGCGGCCAGGAAACCCTCTGGGCCAGAACTTGGAGACGCCCCGTGTTTGACCTCCGCACCATTACCGCCGTTCCGTTTGTCGTCATCGGCGGCGTTGCCACCCGCCTGTATGCCCCGGAGCGTGTCACCGATGACTTGGATATTCTCGTTGAAGCCAAAAATGCCAGCATGTTGGCTGCCGACATAGAACGCGCGGGCGGCATCTCTCGATGTGAGGCGAACGGAATGGCACTCGATGTGCTGGAAGAAGACGCACCGTGGGCAGTAGAAGCAGTCGCACACCCGGCGGCCCCAAACAGCTTGCCAGTGATTGCGCTGCCTTACTTGGTGCTGATGAAGATGCAAGCCAGCCGAGGTATTGACATTGGAGATTTGACGCGGGTTCTGGGAGCGGCGAATGATGATGCAATCGCGGAAGCGGGAAGTGTGATTGCGACCTATCTTCCTGACGGCGTGGAGGATTTGGAGGGGCTGATCTACTTAGGGCGTTTGGAATACGGACAGCGTCTGAGTTGATGATGTCTATTATGTCACTGTACGGAGTGCGCTAATCTAACCGCCAGACCAACACACTCCACCGCTGAGTGTAAGGACAAACTCCAACTAAAGTTTTGCCGTCCGAAGAAAGAGCAACAGGGTCTGCGAAATAATCAACCAGTTGAGTTCCAGTCCACTGACGCAGCTTTTTCCGAGGCGCAAGGCTCCATAGCTCTAAATGACCGCGAGCATACCCTTGTTTGTTCAATCGGCAAAACAAAAATCGGTTCTCACCAACCCTTGCCAACGGTAATAACCCGTAGCTCGGCTGCGTGTTAGCATGAACGTGAAAATTGAAAATGAGCGTGTGCTGATGTGGAGCGAAAAATACTTTTCCATCGTTATGAAAGAGGTGCTGAAGGCGATGGTCCTCCATGCTCCAAATGGCAGTGTAGCCGATAGCATGTTCGCCAGCAAAAGCCGAAGCGCCGAGGTAATGTCCATCGTCGGAAAACGCGATACTAGAAGGTGCCGCAAGAGGTGCTGCAACAAGCTTGGCTTGCAGCGTCAATGTCGGCGTCCGGTAAACCCGGACTTGCGCGAACGCATCCAGCGGCTCATCCCCGCAGGCAACAGTTTTACCGTTTGGGGAAAACGCAAGGCCATCCATGAAACCATCAGGAATAACAACAGAACGCAGACGCTTCCCCGTCTTCGTATCATAGAGAGAAAGAGCATAAAAAGTATTGTTTATGTTGCGAGAAGGTGGAATGTAGAAGTGAACAGAAGCCATTGAGCGCCCATCAGGCGAAAAGGCCACATTGCTGACTTCCTGCTCTACTAAACGTTGCCGCCCGGTACGCAAATCCCATAAAAATAGGCTTCCTGCATCCAATGGGCCGCTGACATAAGCCACGGTCTTCCCATCCGGGGACAATGCAAGAGCAACAATGTCATTACCTGCCATATCCGGCTTGACTGCTGGGAGGGTGTACTTCCGCGCCAGCCGTGCAGGAACAGCCTGTATTGAGGATTGTGACCACAGACTGAAAAGCACAAGCAGTAAACACAGCCGCTTCATTATAGCTCCCGCCGGTACTCATACGCCTGAATCAGCGTGGCTTGGTCGGCGTAGTCCAGATCGCCGCCGACGGGCATTCCGTGGGCGATGCGGGTGACGCGAACGCCGAACGGCTTCAGCAAGCCGGCGACATACAGCGAAGTCGTGTCGCCTTCCACCGTGGGGTTTGTCGCCAGCACGATTTCTTCCACTTTCGGCTCGCCGTCCGATACGCGCTGCTGCAAGTCTCGTATCTGGAGCTTGTCCGGGCCGACGCCGTCCATTGGCGAGATGACGCCCTGCAAGACATGGTAGACGCCCTTGAACTCGCCGGTCTTTTCCATAGCAATAAGGTCGCGTGGCTCGGCGACGACGCAGATTTTGGCATGGTCTCGGCGCGGGGCGGCGCAGATGTCGCAGATGTCGCCTGCCGAGTAGTTGTGGCAGATCTTGCAGAACTTGATGCTGCTCTTGATCGTGACCAGGGCGTCGGCCAGCGCCCGCGCTTCTTCTTCGGGCAGGCGCATGACGTGAAACGCCAGACGCTGGGCAGTTTTCGGGCCGATGCCGGGCAGCTTTTCAAATTCACCGACCAGACGCGCCAGCGGCTTAGGATAATAAACAGCCATAAAAATTATTTCAACCAGCAACAGGGCGAACACAAGGTTCGCACCCTACGGGCCATATTTGGAGGTAGGGCGCGAACCTTGTGTTCGCCCTCTGCTTGTTAGAACAAACCGCCGAGACCGCTGCCGCCGCCCATACCGGCGGGCATGACGCTTTTCAGCCGCTCCTCGCGCATGGCGTTCGCTTTGTCTACGGCTTCGCGCACAGCCAGCGTCACTAAATCTTCCAGGGCCTCGACATCTTCGGGGTCAACGACTTCTTTGGCGATTTTGATCGTCAAAATGTCGGCTTTTCCGGTGGCCGTGACTTTCACTAAACCTCCGCCGGCCTGGCCTTCCACCCGTGCTTCATCAAGCTCAGCTTCGACGCGCTGTGCGTCTTCCATGGCCTTCTGCGCCTGCTTCATCAAGTCACCGAGTCCACCCGGCATTTTTCCAAAAGGGTTATTCGCCATTTTTTTAACCTTTCACTGTCACTTCGTCGTCATCCAGCAAGCGTCCGCCAAATACGGCGATCACTTCGTCTACGAAAGGGCTGGGAACGTCTGCGGCTGGGCGAGCCGGAGGCATTGAAACCGGGCGCGGGTCGGTGGACCTGACCGGCGAACCGCGTGCCGGGAGTGTCTGCCCTGCCATCACGCATTTGACTTTGTAAGTGCCCTGCTCCGCGCCCAGGGTTCGGTCAATGATTTCTTCAACCATTTTGCGCCCTTTTTCTTTGCTTTGGACCCGGTCGAACGAAAACTGGTTGTCAAACTCCAAAATCACGGCATGGTCTTGGATCGCAACCGGTTTTGCTGCTTTGACATCCTGAACACCGGCGGGGCTGCGGCTGCCGATGAGATTCAAAACTTCCTGCCAAGATTTTTGCAGCCGCAGCAGCTCCGGCGGCGCATCGGCAGACGGCGCAGGCTGAACCGGCATCGGCGGGGGCGCTTCGTAAGCGACCTGCTGAACTTGCAGCAGGTCATCAAGCGGCGCATCGTCTTCCTGCGGAACGTCGTCTTCGGCAGACACGACGATGCTGCTGGGCAGTTGATCTAGGTCTTCATCGCCTGGAAGCAGCGCAAAGGCGCTGCCGTCTTCGTCGTCTGCCAGGTCCGAAAGCTCGGCATCCGCCAGCGGCGGCGGCATATCGTAGGGAATAACCGACTCTTTCGTCGGCTCCGCATCGGCGATAGCCGGAGCCGCAGGAACCGGAGCGGCGAGAGCATCAATTGCTTGAACTGCCGTCATGGTGATAGGTATGGGAACCGGACTAGGCGGCGCGGCCTGTGACGGCAGGCGCATCAAGCGGAGGAGGGCCATTTCCAGGATCAACTGATGCTGATTGGAGCGCTTTGTTTCCTGCTCCGCCGCCGTCAGTGTTTCCAGTGCTTTGAGCAGGTCAGCAGGCGCAAACCGTGCTGCCTGCGCTCGCAGTTCCTGGCTGTCGTCTAAATCGCCTGCCGAAGCGGGAACCGCGCCGACGCCGACAAACAGCATGTCCCGAAACCGATCCGCCAGACTTTTCAGAAACTGCCGCACATCTTTGCCGCTTTCCAGCACGGTTCCAGCGAGGCCAAATGCCCCAGCGGCGTCTGAGTCTGCAATCAGCGTGACGACTTGGCGCAGCACATCCTCGTCAATAGTTCCCAGCACAACGGTCACATCTTTGACCGTGACGTGGGTGCGCTCATAAGCCAGCACTTGTTCCAGCAGCGAAAGCGAGTCCCGGTAAGAGCCGTCGGCGGCGCGGGCAATCAGCGTCACGGCAGCGGCATCAGCGAGGACTCCCTCCGCTTTTAATACTTCTAAAAGACGCGCCGAAATCTGGGCGACGGAGCCGCGCTTGAACTCGTACACCTGGCAGCGGGACGCAATCGTAATCGGCAGCTTTTCCAGCTCGGTTGTCGCCAGCACAAAGACGACCCGGTCCGGCGGCTCTTCCAGCGTCTTCAGAAACGCATCCATCGCATCGCGCGAGAGCTGATGCGCTTCGTCAATGATATAAACTTTGTAGCGGCCCTCCATCGGCGGGAACTTGATGGAAGCGACTAAATCCCGCACATCGTCCACTTTGCCATGCGACGCTGCGTCCATTTCCAGCACATCTACAAACGAGGAACTCGCGATAGACTTGCACGGCCCGCAGACGCCGCACGGCTCCGGGGTAGGGGAGGTAAGGCTGCCGTCCGGCCCGATGCAGTTCAGGGCTTTGGCAAGAATACGAGCGCACGTCGTTTTCGCCGTCCCGCGCGTCCCCGTGAACAGGTAGCCGGAAGCGACACGCCCGGCGGAAATCGCGTTCCTGAGCGTTGTCGTGACATGTTCCTGCCCGACCACATCTTCAAACGTCTGGGGCCGATATTTGCGATAAAGGGAGATGTAGGCCATACTCTTGTATTATACCCCAAGAGTCGATGCAGAACATTTCGCCATGAAGTCCCGCTATGAATGGCAAGGTCTAGGGGCGCTGACGCCAGCCGGTCTGCGACCGGAAGATTGTAATGGCAGCTTTTCTGTATTTCGCACACCGTGCGGTTGGCGCTTCGCCCACAGACCTGCCATTCATAGCGGGGACGTTGCCCCGAAGATTTTTACGCGCGTTTTGTCCGCTTTTCTGCCCGGCCGTAGATAATAAACTGAAAGGAGCCAGCGCAAGCACCAATGGAAGACCGCCCTCTGGAAGATAGACAGTTGCTGCAACAATTCGTCAAGGACAATTCGCAGGAAGCCTTCGCCGCACTCACGGCCCGCTACCTCAGCCTCGTGTATTCCACCTGCCGCCGGGAACTCGGCGACGCCGATTTAGCCGAAGACGTCACACAGGCCGTCTTTCTCATTCTCGCCCGCAAAGCGCCGAGCTTAAGCCGCAACGTCGTCCTGTCCGGCTGGCTGTTCCAGACCGCCCGGTTCGCGGCCAAAAACGCCCGCCTGCGCGAGCAGCGGCGCAGGCATCACGAGGAGAAGGCAATGGAACGACACCCACAAGCGAGCTGGGGCGAAGCGAACTGGGATGAGATCGAGCCGCTGCTGAATAAATCGCTGGCGAGACTGAAAGCCGCCGACCGCGACTGCCTGCTCCTGCGCTTCTTCCAGGACATGAGCTTTGCCGACATCGGCGCATCTTTGGGGCTGTCCGAAGAGGCCGCTCGAAAGCGCGTTACCCGCGCACTTGAAAAGCTGAGGCACTTCTTTGGTAAAGAAGAGGTCTACCTGCCGAGTGCTGCGCTTGCCGGCCTGCTCACTTCCCGTGCGGCTCAAACCGCCCCGGCAGTCTGCCAAGCCGGCGTCGCCCAGCTCGCAGCCGGTGTTCTTGCCGGACACGCTTCGGCTGCACTCGCCGGTTCGTCTGCCTACCATCTCACAGAAGGAGTATTGAAAGCCATGAAGATCGCAAAGCTAAAACTGCTGACAGGAAGCCTCGCCGTGGTTCTTGTCGGAGGAGCCGTTTCCTACGGGATGCTCCACGGCCAAGCCCCAGACCAGAAGACCGCTTACCGAACGGTCATACTCACAGGAAAAGCGCGTTATGCCAACGGGAAGCCGGCGGGAGGTGTGAGAGTTGCTGCCCAAGTTCAGAATGTTCGCGAACTGATGACAATCCTCATGGCGCAGAAGTCCAAGCCATCCGCCGAGAAGGTGACGGAGATTAACAAGAATATGACGTGGACCAAGCCGGACGGAACCTACGCACTGGCTGTCGGCGCGGACCTGCGTTATAATGTAATGGTGCTGCCGAACAATATAGCGCGTGCTGGAGAGGATGATGGCTGGGTTGCAGCAGCGGCTGAAGGCATGTCAGGACACAAGAACCAGAGGATCACCGTTCCTGATTTAGTTCTGGAGCACGGCGCGTTTGTGACTGGAACCGTGACCGACGTGACCAGCAAGCCGATGTCGAACGCTTACGTCGGCAGCTATGGGCCGGCACGTCCGTCAACCAGTGCAGAAAGTACTATAGGTAATACCTATGCTGTTACAGATACAGACGGCAAGTATCGCCTGAGAATAGCTCCCGGTAGAAACGAAGTTTTTGTCATCAACAATCAGGATGGTGCGTTTGTCACAGTGGCGGCCGGTCAAACAAAGGTAGTAGACTTCCATGCCCTACCGCTCTCAGTGGCTGCAAATCAAGCTCAATCGGCAGGTCAAGTTCAACTGATGCACTTTCATGCCGTGCCTAAAGAATGAAACCTGACGCCGAAACTTCATTTTTGCCTCGCCGTCGGTAGGAAAGGACAGGCACTTGTGGCCAGGTGAGGTTTCCAAAAGACAGGCCGGAGATTGGTCCCGGCCTCTCACTTTGTCTTAGCTCGTTGCCCCGACCGGCTCACGCTTCGGCTGTCCGCGCTCGGCTTCTTGTTCCTCGGCGATGTCGTCTATGTCAGGCAGTCCTTTTCGCGCTTGACGAATGCCTGCGTCTTCCGGGTTCCGGCGCTGCCACTCCCAAAGCTCGTAAGCGGCCCATTGCTTCTCCGCCAGGGTGACGGCGTCCGCCGCCTGACGGAGTATCCGCTCGCGCTCGGAAGGAACCGGCGGGATGATTTCGCCGGCGGCGCGGCGGGCGTTCTCCTCTTCGATAATTTCCTGAATGGTATACAACTGCTCAAAGCCGTCGCGCATTCCCTGTTCGTCCGGATGCCCTTTGAGCCAGTCCCGCAGAACTTGCTTAGCGGCTTCAACTTCGGAAAGAGTGCGAGCGCTCAGTACAATTTTTGTGACTTGATCTCTCGCCGCATCAAATTCCGTCGTATGGGTCTGCATAATTTACCTCCCACTGAGAAACAGCGTCAGAAATCTTTTAGCACGGAATTGGCCGCCGAGAACAGCCGGACAAAACTGCTGCGCTTTTCCCCTAACAACAACCCTTGTCCAAGAACAAATGCCGGACGCTTCCTGATGGGTATCCTGAGCAGATCCAGGAAAAACGGCAGATCCTCGACATTCAACGCTTGTCTGAGCAGTTGAAGCTGGTCAATGTATTTGTTGTACTCATGCCGCTCTTCTCTGGAAGCAAAGTCCGCCGAAGAAATCCCAAAGCGATCAAAGATGATGGGGCAGAATCGTCTTTGCAGATATTCGACGACGCCTTCTTCCCACCCTGGCATTGCTTGGAAGTCCTTACCGCTGTACCCCGCCGAAATGCTGTGCAAGCTTTCGTGAATGAGGGTCGGCCAGCGCTCGTCCTGCGCGGCAAGGGCGGCATCTACCTGTATGTCGCACACCTGGCGCTTGCGGCCCTTGAACTCGGCGTCCGGGACAAGCTCGACGCGCCCGCTCCAGCGTGACGGCAGGCCCGTGAGTTCCGTCAACGCAGCGATAACGGCTTCGAGTTCCTGCTGCGTCCGCGCCTGCAACTCATCCATGACTGTGTTCTCGTAAAAACGCCCCCGAAAAGCAGTATCTTTCGGAGGCGCTTGCGTGTTCTCAAAAACGAATTAGATTGCCCCGGACACACACGGGCCACGTCCCTTAGCGCTGCTGTGTTCCCACCCTGACGCGGTTCGGTAGTTGTCCGTTGCGCCGGGGCAACCTGTCGCAATTATACCCGAATGGGAAAGCTGAGTTGAAGTGTTTAATGAAAGTCTTTTTCGCCTTTTCCTAAAATGTCGTCACGGGTCAGCGTGTACGTCTTCGCCAGGTAGCGCAGGCCGGGAATGGGTGTCACAAAGCCCGGCAGAGGCGTTTTGCCGTCGGAAACGACTAAATAGCGCGGGTCGGAGACGGCCTCGCCCTTCCAGCCGATCCGGTCCTGGACCTGAATCGGCGTGTCGTTCGGGTTGTTCGGCATGAACCAGACGGTGACTTTATAGGCAGGGGCCGTGAACGAATACATGTCCGGGTCCTGGCTCATGTCAATCTTGTGGCCCTGGTCGCCGCCGATCTTGCCGCCGCGCACGGAAACCGCGTCCTGCATGATTGTGACGCCGGGAGCGACAGCGCTGCTCAAGGTGTAGTTTTGGATCACAGGCCGGACATACCCTTTGTCCTGCAAAATGATCTCAATACGCGCTCCGTCTACCGAGCCGAATGTGCGCTGGCCGGTTTCCAGCACAAACTTGGTCGCCCCGATGACATTCACTGTGCCCTTCAGCACAAAGACTTTTGGGGCAACGCGGACAAGCTGCGGCTGGAAGTCCATGTTGACCGGAGTTTTGTCGTCTATCGGCCGGTACTTCATGCGCCCGGTCAGCTCTTGAACTTGCTTCTGGGCGATTTGGAGGTCCTGCTGTTCGGCGTAGTCGCCGGGACCTTTTTTCTGGATCAGCAGGTTATGAACGGCGAGGCACTGATTCCACTGGTCCAAAGCGGCCGGGATGTTCCCCTCGGCTTCCAGGGCATGGGCGTAGCCGTGACCGACGGTCATCACGCCTTTATCCACTTTGTCGAAGTTTGTCTGGTCGTTCAAGTCTGTCGAAGCATCTTTGACGACTTTCCAGCCGTCGGCAAACGTGTTCGCTGACTGCGAATAGTCGGCAATCTTGCGGAAGTAATGCACAAACGCTTTATCCGAATAGAGGTCCGGCTCATCCGGGTTGTTCGCGATGCCTTCCGAAATCAGCGCCAGCGACAGCGGGATGTAGCGCCGGTCGGAGCGCTCCTGCGAATCGGTAAAGTTGTAGTCCATGTGCCAGGCGCCGGTCTCGTAAACATCAATCTGATGCGGGTCGAGCCAGGTGATGACACGAATCAGCGGCATAATTGCGGCGTAGTCGCCGTTGTGGAAAAACTCGTCGGTGCGGACCCAGAGCATCCCGGCGATCGCCTCGCGGAAGCCGGTAAATGCGCCGAGGGCAAACTCAATCGGCAGGTTCTGGCCGGCCTGAGACAAAGTCTTAGCGGGCGCGTAGTTTTTCTGGTAAATCGGGTCTATCTTCGATTGCAGAAAGATGATCGGTATGAAAAGCAGCACGGCAATCACAAGAAGCTGCGTGCGCTGTTTTTGAGAGTTCATAGCAGTTAAACCTCGCGGCGATCAAAGATGGCAGTTCCCGCCATCAGCAAAATCGCCGTATAAACGAGAGCGTAGGTCACGGTGAGGCCGATATAAGCCGGCTCCTGGATTACGGAGACGCTTGGGTTAATAAACGGATTTTGAATGGCATAATTGCCGAAGTTCGGCACAATTAGGTGCAGAAACGAAAATGGCCCGGTCGCCGGCAGAAGGCCGCTGCCGAGAAGCCAGATGCCGAACGTCAAAAAGAAAGAAACGACAGTGGGCAGGAAAACCGAGAAGAACATGGCGACCGCCCCGAGCAGCGTCATTTGCAGAAAGATCATCAGCAGGTTCTTCAGAAGTGCGAGGTCGGTCGGAACGACCGGCTGGCCGTACTGGATCAGCTTGGCGGTGAGAATGCCCATGAAAATCAGGCCCATCAAGGCAAGGTTTGCCAGGACCGTCATCAGGCCGCCCAGAAACTTGCCGGTGACATACTGATACCGCTGCACGGGTTTGGAGAGAATGCTGTAGATCGTGCGCCGCTCAATCTCGGCGGGAATCAGCGTAATATACAAAATAATTGAGATAAAGACGCCTGCCAGCGAGATGACGCCTAGCCCCAAGCTTTTGGTGACATTCAGGTCGCGGGTAGGGGTCAGCGCCCCAAACGCCATGCCCATCAGCATGATCGCCAGGCCGCCGAAAAGAAAAACCAGAAGAATTTTGCGGCGTCTTGCTTCGCCGAACGTGCTGGAAGCCAGCAGCCAGATGGTGCTCACGAGGACACCTCCATCGATTCCGCCGACGACGGCACCGCAAAGTTCGTGCCGCTTTCCACTTCGCCCTGATGCACGACTTCGTAAAAGATGTCTTCCAAAGTGCGCCGCGTCTGGGTCATGGAGACCACGTCGCCGCCTGCGCCACGTACCCAGTCCAGCACGCGGTTCTTGCTGTCGGCGGACGCGCTGGTAATCAGAATGAGAGTCTCGCCGACCTGCTCGGTTTTAGAAGTCATTTCTTTGAGCTGGGCTTTTTGGGCATCGGTCGCATTGACGTGCTCGGCCACGATCTCGACGTTGCCGCCGGCGATCAGATCATCGACATGCCCTAAGCGCCGGATCTTGCCGCCGTGCAGGATCGAAACTCGGTCACAGACAAGCTCGACATCGGAGAGCTGATGGGATGACAAAAAGATGGTTCGGCCTTCGCTTTTCAGGTGCAGGATTAGATCACGAATATCCCGATGCGCGACTGGGTCCAGCCCGGAAGTCGGCTCGTCAAAAAACAAAATTTTGGGATCGTTGATGAGTGCCTGAGCGATGCCGACGCGCTGAAGCATCCCTTTCGAAAAGGAGCGCAGCGGCTTTTTGCCGGTCTGGTTTAGGCCGACCAGCTCCAAAAGTTGATCCACGCGCTTTTGCTTGGCGGCCCCGGTCAGCCCGAACAAGCTGCCGTAGAAGCCGACGACTTCGTTGGCGGTCATGTGCTCGTAGAAGTAGGGCGACTCGGGGAGATAAGAGATCTTTTCTTTGACATCAATGTCGCCGGCGGGCTTGCCCAGCACCAGCACCTCGCCGGAAGTCGGGAAGATGAGGCCGAGCAGCGTTTTGATCGTGGTAGTTTTGCCCGCGCCGTTCGGCCCCAGAAACCCAAAGATCTCGCCCTCGTAGACGTCCAGGCTGATGTTGTTGACGGCGGTGACTTTTTTGTACTGCTTGACGAGATTTTTGATTTCAATGGCTTTAGAATAGCCGGCGGCGTCCGCACCGCTGCGGGCCGGCAGCACAGAAGCGGTCGAAGAAGTGTCGTTTGCCATGGTTGGTGACTGCGTTCCTTTGTCGTAAAATATGATGCTGCTTGGGAATACGCGGGGAAGGGTCGCTTTTGTGCCGTTTCAGGAATAAGTTTAAGAAGAACGACAATTTAAACAAACACGGCGCGGCGACGCTGCCCACTTTCGTAGTATACAACGCCCCGCGCCTGTCTGTCAAGAAATCCGCGCAATCTCGTTACCGGGGATCAAATCACTGGTAGCGGATGTCGTCCAAATAGAATGTCTCGGGGGAGCCGGCCGCGCCGAGGCTCCAAACAAAGCCGGTCACGATGCGGGACATGTTCTGGCCGGACACGGGAATGGAATACTGCTTCCAGGCCTTTGTCAGCACCACTTTGTCGAGATTGCCCTTGCCGGTGTCATGGTAAGGCTTGTCTTTGCCGACCAAGCCAAATCCGAACGAGACGACTTCGCCGCCTTTGCTGCCCCGTGCCCAAAAGGTCAGCTTCTTCGCGCCGGAAAGGTTCAAGCCGCCGGGCTTTGCGCCCCAGTTGTTCGGCGGGTTCTGCCAGACGACGCCGCCCCATTGGTCTTTGGCGGTGTAGCTGACTTGGAGGCACGTCTTGCCGGAATGGGGCGAATTTGTCGAGTTTTCGTCCATCTTGATCGCGCCGGTGTTGCCCATATAGCCGGAAGGCGTAAACGGCTCGGGATGCCCGGCATCAGAGTAAAGAGTCAGCGGCAGCACGGCTTTCTTGACCGGATCGGCATGAGCCGAAAGACCGGTCAGCAGCAGAAGGCCCGCAAGCGGGCATAGTAGGTTGAGTTTCATAGGTGTTTATAAAGAGGGATGAACAGCCCCCACCCCCAGCCCCTCCCCCATCGGAATGAGAGAAGGGAGCAAAAAAGAGCAGAACGAGCAAGAAGCGGACCTCTTTCCCAAGTCTGTCCCCCCTCTCCCATTCCGATGGGGGAGGGGCTGGGGGTGGGGGCTATCCTTTACTGATACTGAATGTCGTCCAGATAAAAGCGCACGGGTTTCCCCGACGCGGCCAGGGTCCAGGCAAAGCCGGTCTTGATGTCGGAAAGGTCTTTGCCGGAAACGTCAATCGTGTACTGCTTCCAGTCTTTGGTCAGCGTCGCCTGCACTTTGCCGGTGGAAGTGTCGGGATAAGCGGCATCCGCGCCGAGCAGGCCGTACAGGAAGGTCACGACTTCGCCGCCTTGATCGCCCCGCGCCCAGAACGATAGGGTTTTGGCTCCGGAAAGATTCAGGCCGCCGGGCAGCTTGCCCCAGTCATTCGCCGGGTCCTGCCAGACGACGCCGCCCCAGTTGTCGGTGTTGGTATAGTCTACCTGGAGGCAGGTCTTGCCGGAATGCGGCAGGGCCGCGCAGGCCGGGTCCATCTTGATGGCTGCCGTCGTGCCCATATAGCCCGATGGAATGTAAGGCTGCGAGCCGCCGTCTTCGGCGTAGACCACCAGCGGCAGAGCCGCTTTCTTTGCGGAGGAAACGGCAGGCTTCGCGGCGTCTAGGGGAACATTCGCGACAGCCGCGCCGCCATGGGCATCGTGGATGTACGCATACAGGCGGTACGCCCCCGGCACCGGCAGCTTCACGACGGCATTCCGCAGTGTGCCGGACAGGATGGCGTCCGGGTAGGTCGGAGGCTGGTCTTCATGCCCGCCGCCGGTCTTGTACAGGTCCGGGTCCGCCTGCAGGACCCAGCTTACGGTCAGGGGATCGTTCTGCGGGTCGGAAGCGTCTAATGTCACATGGACGGTGTCGCCGGGCGCGACTTGATCGGCCCCATTTACGGTCAGGGAGTTGATTACCGGGCAGCGCGACGCCGGCGGATGGCCGGACCAGAGCGTGGAAAGGGTATCCACCGCTCCCAGCTTGCTGCCGTCGGGCAGCAGCAGGCCGAACCAGGTCGCAGTGGCTTCCTGCTTGTTGCCCCAGGTGAATGCATACGACCCCAAACAAAGCGGCTGGTTCAGAATGCCTCCGACATAGGTTGCCTTGTACCGGGCGGCCTTCTCGGTGGAAGTCAGCTCGGGAACGACGCCCCAGGAATTCTTGCCGCTTTCCCAGGTTCCGGGCGGGCCATACTCGGTCACGATATACGGCTTCGTGCCGCCGGCCTGCACATAGCGCGAGCCGATGGATGGCCCGCCGCCGTAGGTGTTCAGGCCGACAATGTCAATGTCCGGGCAAAGCGCATTGATCTGCTTGATCTTGTCGCCGCCCAGCTCGGCCACGACCGTCATGGTCGGGTGGTTCGGGTCCAGCGTGTGCGCCATCTTCGCCAAGTCTTCAATGGCGTTCCACATGAGCGTGTTGTCTTCGTTGCCGCCGGTCTCCATCTCGTTGCCGAGCGCCCAGACCAGCAGGGCCGGAGAGTCGCGGTACTTCAAAATCGCCTGGCGGGCTTGCTCTTTCTGCGCCGCGACGGCGTTTGGGTCGTCCCAGTGGAAGCCGTTGTCGGTGTGCCCCAGCCAGATGCCGACGGTCACGGTCATGCCGAGCTGTTGCGCCTCGTCCAGCTTCCCCTGCGTGTCGTCGCCGACACCCCAGGTGCGCGAAGAGTTGCCACCGTCGGCTTTGAGCATGGTCTTCGAGCCGTCGCCGCCGCCGCCCTTGATAAAATAGGGCTTGCCGTCCCGCAGAAGCTGATACCCGCTGCCGGTCTTGACGACTTTCACCGTATCCGCCTGCGCCGGGACCGGCTGCGTCGCGCAGCCTAGCGGCGCAAGCATCGCCGCCGCCATGCCGCCGACCAGCCACGGAATGCGTGTTCCTATCCGTTTGTATTTCATTGTTCTTCTTGTTTCTTGATCTTTTGGTCATAAAAGAACCTCACCCGGAAACAAGTTTCCACTCACTCCTTAACAAGGAGAGGGTCGCCGCTTGCGGCGGGGTGAGGTTCTAAACGTCAGCACTTATGGCAGGTTAGGGCTAAAGGTTGGGTCTTGCCCGGAAATACCGGCCTTGTAGGTCATGCCGCCTGCAGTAAATGATCCGGTGGCGATGGTTGATTGAGCGCCCCAAATTTGAGAAGAGCGGACGTACTTTGAATGCCCATCGGTGAACGAGAAGTTGGCTGCACCATTATGACGCTGAGATGCTACCTCCCCAAGCGTTCCCTGGCTATAAATTCCGCTTGTGGGACCATCAATGGTGCAGTTTGGGTCGTCCGTTGGGTCACTGATGTGGAACTTGCAGTAAAACCCATTTCCGTAAGGATATCCATTCGTGGAGCTGTAAGCGTCAGCATCTCCGCCAATGATCACGCTTGCAGGCTGAGTGATCTGAGATAAGGTAAGTGCTGGACCGCCGTACTGCTGGTTTGGCGCTCCGATTGCGGCATTGTAGAAGTAGCTCGTATAAGCGGCTCCTGTGTACCCGTTCTGGTTGGTCCAGACTGGGTCAGCGATTTGTGGTGTGGGATCATCTGGGCAATGCAGGAGTTGAACACTTTTAAGATAAGGCTGGATCGCGTCGGCAAATCCCACTACGATGCCATTGCCGGTTCGTGTTGTGCCATTGAGTTCCGTGAATGTTCCGACACCAGTTCCACCTGTAGACAAAAGCGGAAATGTTTCATCGCTGTCTTGGACATACTGTAATGTCCCAAGACCGATTTGCTTCTGATTGGACAAACAGGTCGTGCGGCGTGCGTTCTCGCGCACTTTCTGGAACACCGGGAAAAGAATGGCGGCAAGTATCGCAATAATAGCGATGACGACAAGAAGCTCAATGAGCGTAAAGCCTCGGAAGGCTTTGGATGACGAAGGGGTCTTCATGGACTTTTTCTCCTGACAAGTTAAAATACAGAACAGAGGCGAAGCAATGGAACTAATAAAAGGGCGATCAAACTGTGTTTCCGAGACATAAGCGGACCGGCAGACAAACCTCCTTTGGCGTATTGGCTTCGGCAGCCTCGTTGACTAAACCCATAAGCAAATCTAAGGCACGAGCGGCGACTTCCTCCCAGGGACACTCAACCGTGACCAGGTCCCAGAGCGGGATGTTCTCGAACCGAAACCCGTCAAACCCGGCGACCGCCAGCGTTTCCGGCACGGCCACGCCCTGCGCGTGACACTCGCGCAGCAGTTGGTACGCCGAGCGGTCGTTCCAGCAGGCCACCGCGCAGGGCAGCGGCAGGCTTTGCAGGAAGCGCACGGTGTCTCCAAGCTCGCTTTCGCAGACCCGCAGGATGCGCCAGTCACTTGAGGGAACCCCGTAGCGGCAGGCTTCCACGGCAAAAGCCTCGCAGCGCCGCTCAACCGAAGTCAGCTGCTCATTGGGAGCGATGAAAACAAAGCGGCGCAGGCCGCGCTCCCAAAAATGCGCCATAAGCTGCCGCATCCCATCGGCATCATCGCAGGTCACCGCCGGCAGGTCCGGCAGGCTGTCCGCGATAGTCACGACCGGCAGCGGAGACTGGCCGAGCATCGCTACCAGCGGGTCATCGGCGTTTGCATGCAGGATCAGCCCGTCAATCCGGCCGTCCCGCAGCTTGCCGAACACCTCCTCCGGCGACCGCCCGCCGTGAGCGCTGTGCAGCAATAAGTCCAAATCCTGCACCTCGCAGCAGCGCTGCAGGGCGCCGATGATCGTCCCTAAAAAATCGTTTCGCGCGTCGTAGTCATGGTTCGTATACAGCCCGATAATCCCGGTCCGGCCACGCCGCAGCGACCGCGCGACGGCGTTCGGCTGGTAGCCGAGCCGGGTCGCCGCTTCCAAAACGCGCCGCCGGGTTTCCGCCGCAACCCGGTGCTGCGGATCGCCGCTGAGGATGCGCGAAACGGTCGGCTGCGAAAGCTGAAGCTCACGGGCAATGGTTTTTGCGGTCACCGGCATGATTTGCGTGCTTTGCTTTCCAAACCGCCTTTGCACATACGAATACGCACAAAACTATCATAGACGAAAGGAAGCAGGAATGTCAAGGGCTGGACAAAAAAATACCACAAAATCTTAAACGTGGGAATGTGGAAGCGGCCGGCCCCGGCAGTGCCTTAAGAGGCCGCCGCGGGAGAAGCCGCCGGCTGAGGGCGCGGCAGAACAGCCTGGGTGATCACCAGCGAAACAACTGCCGCCACGACGCCGCACCAAAAAGGCGCGTGGTAGCCGAACCGGTGCCAAAGCAGGCCGCCGGCCACGGGAATGACGACGGCGGCGACATGGTTCATGGTCTGGCCCATGGACAAGCTTGGGGTCATCTCGCCGGGCCGGACAATCCGGTTCAGGTAAGTCGTGATGCCGACGCCGAACGAAAACAAGATGCTGTCAAAAACCCAAAGGCATTCCAGCACAAGCACGTTCTGAACCAGCGCATAGCCTGCGAATGTCAGCGCAATCGCCGTGTAGTAGAACGACATCGAGTAGCGCTCGCCGATTTTATCAATCAAGCGGCCCACAGGCGCAGCAACGATAAACGACGCGACCGCGTTCAGCAGCATCAGCGTTGTGATCTGCGCCAGCGGCACATGCCACTGCTCGACCAGCGCAAACAGCGCAAATGTCGTGAAGATCTGACGCCGAAAGCCTTCCAGAAACGTCAAGCCATAAAAAAGTCCGTACTCGCGGCGCACCAAAAGGCGCGGACGGTTATGGGTCGTAGACGCCCCCGACATCGGCAGCAGGCACGCACCGCCTGCAAAAATAAACCCGGCAGCCGTGCTGAAAAAAGTCTGGTACGAGACATGACCGACACCCAGGCGCACCAAAATAAATGCCAGAATCGCTGCGCCTGCTCCCACCGCGCCCATGCGCCCGAGATGCCGGCCGCCTTCCAGCCCCGACGCCAGCGCCAGCGGTATGGCGGAAGACGACGTGAACCACTGGTGCATAAACACGGACCAGAAGACAGTCACCAAAACCAGCTCGCCATAGGAATGGACATAACCCGTCGCTGCGACGCCTAAAGCGCTCATGCACAGGCACAGCGCCGCAATCCGCGCCTCCGCGAACCGGGCAAAAACCGCCGCGATCCCAACCGCCAGCAGCCCCGGTATCTCGCGCGTTGACTCTAGCGCACCCATCTGGACCGCGCGGATGCCCAGCGTCTCAGTAATAAAGTTGATAAAGACCGCGCCGTACATGGCGAAGCCGAAGCCGAACAGAAAAACAGCGACGGAGAAAAGCCGCCAATCACGATACAAAACGGCAGGCGAAGGCGAGGCGGAAGGATTCTGGGTATAAGACGGGGTAGGGGACATCGGGGTCCAGTATACCCTATTCCAGCGCAGTTGCTGCACCGGCACTGGAAGCGCCGGTGCCACTGACGCTGCCGGCGCACTCAATCCCAAGACTTTTCGGCATATCGCCGACTTGGCATGATTTGTGCACTGAGTGTAGGCAGCCTTACGCGAACCGGACGAAGACCTTGCCGTCATCGCCCACGACTTACTGAGAACGAAGGCCGAAATTACTGAGGTCGTCGTTTCGGACCGCTCTTCGAGGGAACCCTCATGGCCCTGATTCGCACCAGCCGCGTGTCGTCCCGCACCGGACGCCCCAAATTCGTTCCCGGAGGCATGGCCTGCGCGGCTTCCGGCCGCCGCGCCCCGTTTGAGCCGACAGCATTCCCGCTGTCGCTTACGCTCAAAACCGTCACCAGCGCACTGGCTTCACCGCTGCGCCTCATGCCGGTCTCGGCATAGTTTCTGCGGGTTTTCTTCCATTGCCCCGTCTCAGCTTCCGGCTGCGGCGGGGCTTTTTGCCGTCACGTTTGAGCCGGAACAGCGCATGGTAAAAGTCTCCACAAGCACTGATTAGAAATGGAACTCCCCATGCGAATTATTGGACTGGAAGAACATTTTACGACGCCGGAAATTGCCGAAGCGCTGAAGAACCTGCCGCCGGACCAGCGTGACGACAGCCAGATGATGTCTCAGTCAGAGACGATCAAGTCACGGCTGCTGGATTTAGGCGACGAGCGCCTGCGTCAGATGGACGATATTGGGCTGGAGCGGATGGTCATCTCGGTCACAGCGCCCTCCACCCAGATCCTGCCGCCAAGTCAAGCCGTGCCGCTGGCGCGTCAGGCGAACGACCGGCTGGCGGAGGCCGTGAAAGCTCATCCTGATCGCTTTTCCGGCTTCGCGACCCTGCCGACTTCCGACCCGGCTGCGTCCGTGCTGGAGCTGGAGCGCTGTGTTCAAGAGCTGGGCTTTCTCGGAGCCATGATCAACGGGCGGTCCGGGGACAAGTATTTGGATCATCCCGATTACCGGCCGCTGCTGCAAAAGTCGGCGGATTTAGGCTATCCTATTTATATTCACCCGCAGATCGCGCCGCGAGCCGTGCGGGCGCTCTACTACGACGGTTTTGACGAGAAAACCAGTGTCGGTTTCGCATCGGCGGGGTTAGGCTGGCACATCGAGGCCGGCATCACGGCGCTTCGGCTGATTATGGCCGGCGTCTTTGACGAGATTCCCAGCCTGCAAATCATCCTCGGCCACTGGGGGGAGACGATCACGTTCTATTTGGAGCGGATTGACAAAATGTCCATGTTCGCCGAGAACTTGAAGCGCCCGGTGGCAGACTA
The DNA here is from genome assembly GCA_964241935.1 of uncultured Armatimonadales bacterium. Taxonomy (GTDB): domain Bacteria; phylum Armatimonadota; class Armatimonadia; order Armatimonadales; family Capsulimonadaceae; genus JANXMY01. The sequence continues at coordinate 60,796 of CAXSZN010000006.1, read as the reverse complement.
TTTCCGCCATAACTTCTATGTCACCGGCAGCGGCATTTATCACACGCCTTATCTTCTCGAATGCATCCGTGTGATGGGCGTAGACCGCGTGATGTACTCGTCGGATTATCCGTTTGAGTACGGCGGCGGCGGCATTGGCCGCAAGTTTTTAGAAGAAGCGCCGATCTCCTACGACGACAAGCTGAAGATCGCTCATATCAACGCCGACCGGCTGCTGAAGCTCAAGCCGCATCAAGTGGAACTGGCGTAAAAGCCCAGCGAGAGGCCCCCCAGCCCCCAATAATGGGGGAGCAGGACTGAAGCAGAAGCCGCTCTTCCTGAGTCTGGCTCCCCCATTATTGGGGGCTGGGGGGCCTCTCGCTGGGCTTCTATCCGGTTTCTCAGGCCGCGTTGACATGGCCCCTCCTAAGATGCTACTATCTGCCTATGACTGACTTGATTTTGCGCGGCGGCATGGTTTACGACGGCCTCGGTGGCCCCGGCATAAATGCCGATGTCGGGATCACCGGTGATGCCATAACAGGTATTGGCGATTTGTCCCAAGAGCCGTCCGGACAAGTCGTTGACGTTGCCGGCCTTGCCGTCGCGCCGGGCTTTATTGACATCCACACGCACTCGGATTTTTCGCTCTTGATTAACCGCCCGATGCGAAGCGCCATCGCGCAGGGCGTCACCACGGAAGTTGTCGGCAACTGCGGCACGTCCATCGGTCTCGTAACCCTCAGCGACGTATTCGCGCAGGAGCGCCGCTGGGCCGAGCGCGGCGGCACCGAGCTGAACTGGTCCAATCTGGCTCAGTATCTGGCCCGTGTGGAAGACGGCGGGGTCGCCTGCAATATCGCCACTCTCGCCGGGCACGGCACCATTCGAAAAGCCGTCATCGGTTTCGACGACCGCCCGCCCACCGCCGATGAGCAGCTTCAAATGGAGCGTATTCTTTCCGAAGCGCTGACCGACGGGGCTATCGGCCTGTCTACGGGCTTAGAGTACCTGCCCGGCGGCAACGCGAAGCATGACGAAGTCGCCGGACTGGCAAAAGTCGCCCGCGATGCCGGCGGCTTTTACGCCACCCACATCCGCAACGAAGGCGACACGCTGGTCGAGAGCATCCAGGAAGCGCTGGACGTTGCCGAAGCCACCGGCATCCCGCTTCAATTGTCGCATCACAAATCCGAAGGCCGGGCCAACTGGGGCAAGCCGCACCTCACGCTGCCGATGATGGCCGCTGCCCGCGCCTCCGGCCTGGATGTTCTGACCGACCAGTACCCGTACATGGCGTTTATGACCGGCCTGTCCGTGATTTTGCTGCCACACTGGGCCAAAGAAGGCACGGTAGACGAAATGCTGGCCCGCCTGCGTGAGCCGGACACCCGCGCCCGCATCTTGACCGAGATTGCTGCCGAACCCTGGGACTGGAACACCGTTCAGATCGGCATCGCCCGCAGCCGCCGAGAAACGCAGGGTCTGACAATGACTGAGTTGGGCCGGCACGTCGGCAAAACTCCCGCCGAAGCCGCCCTAGACCTCTTGCTTGATGAAGAAGGCTTCGTCGCCGCCGTCCACTTTGCCATGTCCGAAGAAGACGTAGAATACATCTTAAACGACCCGCACACCATGATCGGCTCCGACGGCGTTGCGAACGACCCCGCCAGCGAAATGGCCGAAGACAAGACGCATCCCCGCACCTACGGCACCTTCCCCCGCGTCTTCGCCCACTACGTCCGAGGCCGCGAAGTCCTGTCTTTAGCCGAAGCCGTCCGCCGCATGACCAGCCTCCCCGCCCAGCGTTTAAAGCTGTCTGATCGAGGCATTCTGAAAGCAAACGCAAAAGCCGACATCACCGTCTTCAGCCCCCAGACTATTGAAGACTGCGCCACCTTCGCCGACCCGCACCAGTTCCCCGCCGGCATCCACCACGTCCTCGTCAACGGACGCTTCGCCCAGCAAAACGGCGTCCAAACCGATGCGCTGTCAGGGAAGATTTTGCGGCGGGGGTAGTCGTGAAAAGAGCGCAAAAACCTTTGGCCTGGCTTTTTGCGCTTTTGAGTCTTGCCGCTGTCGCCGTTTGGCAAGCGAATGAGGCTGCCGCCCGGCATCATCAGCAGCAGCTAAACGATGCCCTGCTGGCAGCTATTCCAAATGACAACATTGCCGCCGTTCGTGATTTGCTTCACCGGGGAGCAGACCCCGGCAGCACCGAGCAGCCAGCTTCGTATCGAGAAAAGATTGAGGCGGATTATCGAAGCGTTCGGCTTTTGGAACATCTGGACTGGAAGGCACACTACTCATTTGCTCTGGAAGAAGCAGTTATTGATGATGATCCAGACATCGTTCAGGCGCTTCTCGCGGCGGGAGCAGACGTAAGGCAAAAAGACAATGACGGGCAGACGGCATTCGACATGGCCCAAACAGACAGCGACCCAAAGGTCTATACGATGCTGTCAAAAGCCCTGGCGAAACAAGAGAAGGAAAGCAATTCCAGCAAAAGCCATCGATAGGCGATGCTAGAGCGTGTCATCGGCTTGGCTTTCTGCGGGCGGCAGCCGGCGCTCGTATTGGACCAGCTTGGCGTCTAGTCGCAATAGTAAAAGCTCACGATCCTTACCGGCGATAACGCGCTGGCTTTCTGCACGCTCCTGGTCACGCTGCCGCTCGAAGATCAACTGCTGGACCAATGCTGAAAGCCGCTTATTTTCTGCTTGCAACTCCTTGATCTCGATGTCATGCCGGTCCGTTTTCGCAACAAGCGACATGACCAGCTTTGCATACTTGTAAGTATCATGCCACCATGCCATGACAGTATCAATGCCTCATCATTTGTTCGCATGAGTCTAAAATAACTCGTGTCTCGGCCCGGAGCCGGTCAATCTCGACCCGCCGTTCATCCATTCGCGCAAAAGTCTTTTCCGCCTCGACGTACCATTCCTGCATCTCAGCCTGCATTCGGGCGATTTCTTCTGGTGATGGCTCAACATCCGTGTCGGCGGTCAATGTGCTGTTCATCGGGTTCACCTCTTCTGCAAGTATACCACGGCCTACGGCTTTTCGAGCAGGGCCAGTTTCAGCACCTGGTCGGCATGGCTGACAGGCTCAAAGGTCATCTCGGCCTTGATGTTCTCAGGCAGGTCTTCCAAGTCTTTTTCGTTCTCGGCAGGCATCAGAATGGTGCGGATGCCGGCGCGATGGGCCGCCAGCACTTTTTCTTTCAGGCCGCCAATCGGCAGGACACGCCCGCGCAGGGTGATCTCGCCGGTCATGGCGATGTCTTTGCGGACGGGGCGGCCCGTGAGCGCCGATGCCAGCGCGGTTGCCAGCGTGATACCTGCCGAAGGACCGTCTTTCGGGACTGCGCCGGCGGGGACATGGACATGGATTTCTAAATGCTCGTTGAAGTCGGGGGGGAGGCCCAGCATCTCGGCGCGGGAGCGGACATAAGACATGGCGGCCTGCGCGGACTCTTTCATGACGTCGCCAAGCTGACCCGTCAGGATCAACCGCCCGTCTTTGCCGGGCATCGGCGAGACTTCAATCGCAATCACATCGCCGCCGGCTTCCGTATAGACCAGCCCCGTTGCCGCACCGATTTCATCTAATTCTTCCATGACGCCGTAGTGGTACTTGCGGGAGCCAAGCAGCTTGGTCAGCTCGGCGTCGTCTACCACGACGGGGGCGGTGTCGCCCTGCGCGACTTTGCGGGCGATCTTGCGGCAGACAGACGCCAGCTCACGCTCGAAATTGCGGACTCCAGCTTCGCGGGTGTGTTCCCGGATGATCTTGCGGACGGTTTCCGTCGGAATGGAGATCATGGCTTCCGTCAGGCCGTGGTCTTTGATCTGCTTCGGGATCAAGAACGCTTCGGCGATCTGCACTTTTTCGTCTTCGGTGTAGCCCGAAAACGAGATGACTTCCATGCGGTCCCGCAGGGCCGGCGGGATAGGATCAAGCAGATTGGCCGTTGTCAGGAACATCACTTCAGACAAGTCGAACGGTGCTTCCAGGTAGTGGTCCGAAAACTCGGCGTTCTGCTCCGGGTCCAGTGCTTCTAAAAGAGCCGAAGAAGGATCGCCCCGGAAGTCCGACCCCATCTTGTCAATTTCATCTAAGACAAAGACCGGGTTGCGCGTGCCGGCCTGCTTCAAGCCCTGCAAAATGCGCCCCGGCATCGCGCCGATATAGGTGCGCCGGTGGCCACGTATCTCGGCTTCGTCGCGGACGCCGCCCAGCGAAATGCGGACAAACTTGCGGCCCAATGCCCGTGCAATGCTTTTCCCGAGGCTTGTCTTGCCGACGCCGGGCGGGCCGACAAAGCAGATAATCGGGCCTTTCAGCGTCCCTGCAAGCTGGCGCACGGCGAGAAATTCTAAAATGCGCTCTTTGACTTTTGCCAGGCCGTAGTGGTCTTCGTTCAGAATGTCCTCGGCGGCGCCAACGTCCAGCGTTTCTTCCGAGATGACCGACCAGGGCAGGGCCAGCAGCGTGTCTAAGTAACTGCGGATAACGACGCCTTCCGGCATCCCGAACGGCATCTTTTCTAGGCGCTCGATCTCTTTCATCGCCCGCTCGGCGACTTCTTCGGGCAGCTTTGCTTCGACAACTTTGGCCTGGTATTCATCCACTTCGCTTTGGCGCTCGTCGCGCTCGCCTAGCTCCTGCTGAATGGCCTTCATCTGCTCACGCAGCAGAAACTCACGCTGGGTTTCGCCCATTTCTTTTTCGACTCGGGAGCGAATGTTCTTCTGGATTTGCAGGATCTCAAACTCTTTTGTGAGTATAAGACTCAGCCGCTGAAGCCGCTCTTGCGGGTCGAGTATCTCTAAAAGCTCCTGCTTGACTTCCACCCGCAGCGACGGCAGGTGCCAGGCAATATGGTCGGCCAGACTGCCGGGGTCTTCAACATTGAGAAGCGTCACGACCACTTCCGGCGGGATGTTCTTGCCGGTGTTTGCGATCTGCTCAAACTGGGACATGACCGAGCGCATCAGCGCTTCGGCTTCCAGCGCGGAAACTTCCGGGGGCGGCAGGCGCTCAATCTGAACCTGGAAGTACGGCTCGGTCTGCGTCCATTCGGTAACGCGCACCCGCTCTTTGCCTTCCAGCATGACACGCACCGTGCCGTCAGGAACTTTGAGTATCTGGATAATCTCGGCAACGATGCCGATTTCATGCAAGTCTTCCGTTTCCGGGTCTTCCGTGGCGACCTGCTTCTGGGCCATCAGCAGAATATGCTCGCTGCCAGCCATCGCTTCGTCCAAGGCACGGACAGACTTCTCGCGCCCGACAAACAAGGGAAAGATAATGCCGGGGAAGTGAACATTGTCGCGGATGGGCAGCAGCGGAAGTTCGCTAGGGAACGGTGCAGGCGGCGTCTCTGCCGCAGACCGCTTGGTCGGGGTTTTCTTCGCGCGGGGCGCGGTGGAAGGGGTTCGGGCCATAAGAAAATAGGTTGCCTTTGTGTTTAACGTGAGGACAGCGAGGGAGTGAACTCCTCTCGCTGAATAGGGTCGTCCTTCGGACGAAAGAATGGTGATCGTAAAGTTTCTTGTCGTCCGAAGGACGACTTCAACTAGCGAGTGGAGTTTACTCCCTCGCACCTTATTCGTTACCGCCAATTAAATCATCTTGCGAATTCTGCGCTCAGCTCTGGAAATCTGATAGAGCACGAGCGGCTTGATTAGGAGAGTTAAAAGTCGCCTGTCTTGCTGAAGCGTTTGCCGCGCTCTTATTAGTTGCGCCAGCGTTTCTTTGGCTTGCTTTCGACACTCACGCTCATTTTGAGGCTGCTTGCTCGCCATGATGTATACCCTACGACGCCTTCAGCTCCGGCGTGGTAACAAGCAGCGGGGAGATGCGCTGGCGGACGGTGTCGGCGGTAATGACGACTTTCTGGATGTCGCGCTGGGACGGGATTTCGTACATGATGTCCTGCATGACCTGCTCAATGATCGTTCGCAGAGCGCGGGCACCCGTCGAGCGTTTGATGGCTTCTTCGGCGATAGCTTGCAGCGCGTCGTCGGTGAACTTCAATTCTACGCCGTCGAACTCAAAGAACTTGGCGTACTGCTTGATCAGTGCGTTCTTCGGCTCGGTCAGGATAGAAACCAACGCCTCGTGGTCTAAAGAGCGCAGGGTGGTAACGACAGGCAGGCGGCCGATGAACTCCGGGATGAGGCCGTAGCGCAGCAAGTCTTCGGGCAGGACGTGGGCCATCATGTCGCCGGCCCGGCGGTCCCGCTTGGACGCAATGGAAGCGCGGAAGCCGAGTGACTTCTGATTAAGACGCCGTTCAATCGCGTCTTCAATGCCTTCAAATGCCCCGCCGCAGATGAACAGAATGTTGGTCGTGTCAATCTGCACATATTCCTGCTGGGGGTGCTTGCGCCCGCCCTGCGGGGCGACATTGGCGACGGTGCCTTCCAAAATCTTGAGCAAAGCCTGCTGAACACCTTCGCCGGAAACATCGCGGGTGATGGAAGGGCTTTCGGATTTGCGCGTGATCTTGTCAATCTCATCAATGTAGATGATGCCGCGCTGGGCGTTCTTCACCACCGTTTGGATATTCTCGCCGTTGTCGGCGGCTTGGAGCAGCTTCAGCAGGATGTTTTCAACGTCCTCACCGACGTAGCCCGCTTCGGTCAGCGAAGTCGCGTCGGCGATGGCGAAGGGGACGTTTAATATCTTGGCGAGGGTTTGGGCCAGAAGCGTCTTGCCGCTTCCCGTCGGGCCAAGCAGCAGAATGTTGCTTTTTTGCAGCTCAACATCCGACGACTGGGAATTGATGCGCTTGAAGTGGTTATAAACGGCGACCGACAGCGTCCGCTTGGCCTGCTCCTGGCCGACGACATACTGGGACAGAATGCGGTAGATTTCTTTGGGCTTCGGGACGCTGCCGATCGAAGAAAACTCTTCTTCCCGCTGCGTTTCGTCCCGGATCAGCTCCTTGCAGAGGTCTACGCATTCCAGGCAGACGCCGCCGTGGACACCTAAAATCAGCTTTTTGACCTGTTCGCGGCCCTTGCCGCAGAGCAGGCACCGGCTGTCGTTGCGCTCATTCCCAATTCTCGCCATGTGTGTCCCTTTTTAGCCCCCACCCCCGTCGCTCCGCTCCGACCCCTGCCCACGCAAGCGGGAGAGGGGTTAAGAGAAGACGTAAAAGCCTCGCTTCTTGTTCTTACCCCTCTCCCACGAAGTGGGGGAGGGGTCGGTACGCAGCGTCGGGGGTGGGGGTCATACCCTACCGGCTGAGTACGTTGTCTATGATGCCGTATTCGACGCCTTCTTCGGAAGTCATCCAGTAATCGCGGTCCATGTCACGGGACACCTGCGAGAACTCACGGTTGGAATTGTCCGCGATAATGGAAGTCAGACGCTCCACAAACGACATGTGCAGGCGCATCGAGATTTCCATGTCTTTGGGCGTTCCCTGGTACGCGCCGCTGCCCTGATGGATCATAATCCGCGAGTTCGGCAGCGCGGACCGCTTGCCTTTCGTGCCGCCCGAAAGCAGCACCGCGCCCATCGAGGCCGCCATGCCGACGCAGGTGGTCGCAATATCAGGCTTAATGTGCCGCATTGTGTCGTAGATCGCCAGGCCCGCCATCACGTCGCCGCCAGGCGAATTGATATAAACTTCAATGTCTTTGTCCGGGTCTTCTTTTTCCAGAAACAAAAACTGAGCGACAATGATGTTCGCCATGGAGGGATGAATCTGGTCGCCGATGAAGACAATCCGGTCTTTCATAAGGCGCGACCAGAGATCGTAGGCCCGCTCGCCGCGCGGGCTTTGTTCAATTACTGTGGGTATCCAGGTCATTCCGCACCACCTTCTTCTATCACACCCGCTGCATCGTCGGCAGCGTCATCTAAAACTTCCGTGTCGGCGTCAGGACTGTTCGCGGAAATGACCTTCTCTTCAATTATGGCCGATCCCCGCAGAAAATCCAGGACTTTTTTTGCCTGCGCCCGGTTCCGCAGCGCGTCCATGCCGTTGTTGCTTTCGAGCATCGCGCGAACAGCGGCGGGCGAAGTTTTCTCCTCACCGGCACGCTCGGCCAGCGCCGCTTCCACATCGCTGTCCGTCAGCATCAAGCTTTCGGCGTCGGCGACTTTCCCTAACAGCAGGCCGATTTCAATGCGCTTCTTCGCGCCTTCCGTGAACTCGGAAACAATCTGCTCGCGGGTCTTGCCGACCTGCTGCAAGTAATCTTCCAGATCGGTTCCCTGGCGCTCAAGCTGGGCCAGCAGACCCTTGACATCGTCGTCCACTTCCGCTTCGACCAGCACCGGCGGGTACTTGATTGTCGAGCCGGCAAGAATCTGGTCAATCAGCTTGGAGTCCGCTTCGCTGTCGGCATTGGCGACAAGCGACTTTTCCATGTCGGACTTCAGCGCCCCACGGAACTCATCTAATGTCTGAAACCGATTATTGGAAAGCTTCTGGGCCAGCTCGTCATTTAGCTCCGGGATCCGCTTTTCGTGAATTTCGTTGATCTTGACCGTGAACTCCGCTTCCTCATTGGCAAGCTCGGTATCGGGATAAGTCTCGGGATAAGTCAGCGTGAACGTCTTTTCTTCTTCTTTAGTCATGCCGACCAGAGCATCGTCAAAGCCCGGAATGTTGTCCGCGCCGATCTCAATCATCGTGGGCCGAACTTCGGCGGCTTCAGGCCGGATATCCACCAAAGCCGACAAATCGGCAACGACCAAGTCGCCCACCTGCACCGGACGCTCGACGACCGGGTACTCGGCGGCTCGCTCGCGCATCCGCTGCATCTGCGTTTCCACAGCCTCGTCGTTCAGTTCGTATTTAGGCTTTTCTACCGTCAGGCCGGTGTACGGCCCCAGCTCCACTTCCGGGCGCAGGGGAATAATCGCCTTGAAAATGAACGGCTTTTCGGCGAACTCAAGCTGCATCAGCTCCAGCTTCGGCTGGGCAAACGGCTCGATGGCTTCCTGTTCCAGCGCTTCGGCGTAGGCCGGCTCGACCAGAAGCTCGGCGGTGCGCTGCCGGACATCGGTTTCGGGGACACGCTGCTTGACAAAGTTTAATGGCGCTTTGCCCTTGCGGAAGCCGGGAACACTGACGTATTTCGAGTATTCGCGGTAGGCTTTGTCTACGGCCTGGGCAACTTTGCCCGTTTCCACTTCAATCGTGAGGGCGACTTGACACGGGTCAAGCGGCTCTTTGGTCACCTGCATAGTTGGTGCTGCTCCTGTGTGCTTTTTGCTTCTGCTTGTGTGCGTTTTCGCATAATTGTTTCGCATGAATGTTTACGGACAAGATGGGAAAAACGGGGTTTAATGACCGTGAGTGTACCCTGCCGTGCGCGGCATTGTCAACGCGCCAAACGCCCTCGCCCCTTGACGGCCCGCCGCCCTTTCGGCTATCATATTGTGTGCTGTTCCTGACGTTTGTACGCGATGGTAGGGGCGATGGCGTGAACGCCGTCGCTGGCAAGCGCAGACGCTGAGGTCCCACCTGCGTGGGACAAGGTGCAGAGCATCCTATCCTAACTCTTCCGGCACGGAGGTGGCGGCTTGGCGTCTGCGCCCCTCAGCGACGGCGTTCACGCCATCGTCTTTTTTAGAAGGCATAGTATTGATGACACTTTTCGCGTCTAAAACGGCTCAATTCACCGCGCTGCTGGCTCCAGTGGCTGCGCTTTCTGTCCTCGCCGGGCTGCTGACCGGCGGCGCTCCGAAGGTTATTCCAGTACGGGCGGAGGCTCCGGCACAGGTCGCGGCGGCTCATAAGCCAACCGTGTATGTGTTCCTGTCAACGCAGTGCATGGTGTCGAAAGTCTATGCGCCCCGGCTGAATGCGCTGGCGCGGGAGTACGGCAGGCGCGGCGTTGCCGTCATCGGCGTCTTTTCTAACATCCAGGAAGGGCAGGCGGAAGTGGCGGCGTTCGCCAAAAGCCATGCATTTGCGTTTCCTGTTATCCGGGATGCCGATGCGTCGCTGGCGGCAAAGTACGGCGCGACCATGACGCCGCAGGCGTTTGTGGTGGATGCGTCGGGGCAGACGGTCTATCAGGGCCGGATTGATGACAACGCGGACACGACCCAGGTGCATCACCGTGATTTAGCGGCGGCGCTGGACGCCGTGCTTGCCGGGCGGCCCGTGCTGCATCCGAAGCTTGCCGCGTTTGGCTGCATTCTGCGCCGTCCGGCAGCGCATATCGCGTCGTCGCAGATTACTTACGCCCACGATGTCGCGCCGATTTTGATGCGGAACTGCGAGACGTGCCACCGGGCCGGGCAGATTGGACCGATGCCTCTGACGAGCTACACCCAGGCGTCAGCGTGGCGCACGGACATCAAGCGCTGGACGTCTGACCGGCAGATGCCGCCCTGGAAGGCAGACCCAGGCGCGGGCGATTTTCAGGACAGCCGCCGCTTGTCGGACCACGATGTCACGACACTCGCGAAGTGGGCGGATGCCGGTGCGCCGGAAGGCGATCCGAAAGACCTGCCGGCAGCGCCGCATTTCCGGGACGGATGGCCGCTGGGTCAGCCTGATTTGGTGCTTCAGCCGAGCCGCCCGTACCACTTGGAAGCCGACGGCTCCGATGTCTACCGCTGCTACGTTATCCCGACCGACTTCACCCACGACCGCTATGTATCCGCCGTGGACGTGCAGCCCGGCAACCGCTCCATCGTGCATCATGTGATTGCCTTTATTGACGGCTCCGGCGCGTCGGCGAACTTGGACGGCCATGAAAAAGAGCCGGGCTACACCAGCTTCGGCGGCGTCGGCTTCACGCCTACCGGGTCGCTCGGCGGCTGGGCGCCGGGCATGACCGCTCACGCCCTGCCGGACGGCGTCGCCACGGAAGTGCCTGCCGGAGCGCGGATCGTCTTGCAGGTGCATTACCACAAAGACGGCAAGCCCGAGACCGATTTCTCCCGCATCGGCCTGTACTTCGCCAAGACCGAAGTGCAGAAGACGCTGCACATTATCCCAATTATCCACGGCCTGGGCATCCCCGCCGGCGACAGCCATTACACCGTCACCACGCTCGGCGTCCCGTCGCCCGTAGACTTCCATCTGCTGGCCGTGACGCCCCACATGCACCTGCTGGGCCGCAAAATGGCCCTGACGGCCATCAAGCCAAACGGCCAAAAAGTGCCGCTGATTTCCGTCTCCGACTGGGACTTCAACTGGCAGGCAACGTACTTCTACAAGAAGCCAATCGCCTTCCCCAAAGGCACCCGCGTGATGATGACCGCGACTTACGACAATTCCGCGCATAACCCACGCAACCCAAATGCGCCTCCTAAAGAGACCACTTGGGGCGAGCAGACCACCGACGAAATGTGCATCGCGTTCCTGCACTACACGCTCGACCGCGAACACCTCGCCGTGCGGGATAGCCCTGGAGCATCCAAAGTAGCAACCAAGTAGCGGCATCATTTGAAGATGACAGTTCCTTCTAACTTGGCACGGTTCCTGCAAGGAAGCTGGTGACTCTGACGAAGCGACTGTTTTTCTGAAAAGGTAAGCGTTCTATGTCTTCTCCCTCCGATCTTCCCGTTCCCGGAAAGCATGATGGTCTCAGCACCGGCGTCTCAGCACCGGCGTCTCAGCACCGGCGTCTCAGCACCGGCGTCTCAGCACCGG
>CAXSZN010000006.1:40439-49076 GCA_964241935.1 uncultured Armatimonadales bacterium | reverse complement strand
GTCTCAGCACCGGCGTCTCAGCACCGGCGTCTCAGCACCGGCGTCTCAGCACCGGCGTCCGTTCGCGGTATTTTGCTGCTCCTCTTAGTTTCCTGGCTGCTGGTCGCGTCCGCGTATAGCGGGGCGGTCAGCACGACAAGCGGCATTACGGGCATGGATTTCGCCTCGTTCTACACGGCTGCACAGCGGCTGAACGCGGGGCACCCGCTGTACCAGCCTCACCTTAACCCCGCTCTAGGTGGCTCGCTATACGTTTACTCCCCGCTGCTGGCGCTGCTGATGCGCCCGCTGGCCCACTTCTCGTTCCACACCGCGACAAAAGCCTGGTTCTTTGTCAACGCCGCGTCGCTTATCTTAGCCGTGCTGCTCTATGGGCTGGCGGCGCGGATTTCGTGGCGCAAAAGCTCGCTGCTGGCAATTCTGCTTCTGGTTTCCTTTCGTTTCTGGGATACGACCATGAACTTTGGGCTGGGACAGTCAAACTCGCTGATGCTGGTTTTGATCGCGGCGATGCTGTGGGCGGACAGCCGGGGGCGCTGGTGGCTGATGGGAGCGCTGATTGCACTGGCGGCCTTGTTCAAGGTTTGGCTGATTGGTCTGGTACTTTACCTGCTTTTGCGCCGCCGGTGGCAGGAAGCGGCGTTTGGGATTGGGGCGTTTCTGGTGGCGCTTGGCGGTTTGTTCAGCATTGTGGGATGGCCTGAGCTTCCCAGCTACCTGCACTGCATGGTGCAGGCGAAGGCGTTTGGCGAGAAACATGCAGTAATGAATTCCATTGTTGGGTTCGCGGATCTGCACCTGCGGACGAATCCGATTGTATCCCCGCTTGTCAACAGTCAATTCGGTTACGCAGTCTTTGCCGCCGCTTGTATTCTGGGTCTTATTTGGGGATTTGCGGCGATATGGCAAGCTCTGCGGAACCCGACGCCGCTGCAAGCCCGCCTGTCGTTCGGCCTGGTTCTGGTTTCCATTTTGCTGCTGCTGCCGTCTTACGAAAACGGTTATTCGGTTTATTGCTTTCCGCTGCTTTGGACCCTGCTGGGGTCGCCCGACGGCGACGGGAAGCGCTCGCTCCGGGTTTCCCACTTGATGCTGGCGGGAGGAATCATCTTCTACTTGATTTGGAGCCGGAGCTGGCCGGTCTATGCGCCGTTCCCTCCTGCCTACCAGCATGGCCTGCGCTCGTTGATCGTTTCCATGAGCTTCTACGGCACGGTGTTTATTTGGGGAATCGGTTTGTTTTGCCTGCGTCAACTGGCTTCATTGTCAGCCGCCAGATCGGGCCGCGCGGACTTTGCCAGGCAAAAGTCCGAACATAAGGAGACAGCAGCGCTGTAAGGTCACCGGAGGTGAGGTGATGCTTTGCAGCAAGCGCGGCCAGCGTCTTGGCGTTGTGCGCCGGAATTACGTCGTCTAACGCATAAACGGCGTGGCCGGAAGCCAACGTAGACGTGATCTGAGATTGGGCCAGGGACAGCGCGGCGGGTATGTCGTCGCGCTTTTTCGTCAGCAGGCCATGCAGGGAAATCACCTCCCGGTCGGCGAAATAGGGCAGGGCGACTTCGCAGGGACCGCCGTCGCCTGCGCCGGCTACTAAAACAACGTCGCCAGGCTGGGTGTGCGCCCGGACATCGGCAGCGATGCGGCGGAACGGGTCGGACTGCGGCGACAAGTGCGGCAGGATGCCGACTTGTAAATTGAGAGCAGCATAGACTCCAATCCAAACGCCGACCAGCCAATTAGCCGCCCGGCCTCGCTGCCGCGCCCGGTAGTGGGCCAGCGTCAGCGCCAGCAGCAGGCTGGTGGGGACTAAAACAGGCACCCAGAACACAAAATAACCCGGTGACCAGACCGTGAAGAATGCGGCGTAGACGACAATCCAGAGCGTCAGCACGACGATTAAGCTGCGGTTGTGGGAGCGCCAGAGCTGAGGCAGCGCGGCAAAAACCGCATAAGCTGCGCCGAGCCAGCCCAGCACAGACAGGCCGTACAAGCCAAGCTGGAGCGCCGGCAGGTGCGGGCTGAGCGTGAACGTGCTGGGCCGGCTGCCCGGCTCAACAAAGCCCGCATGGCGGAAAGCGTAAAAGTCGCTGGTCAGATTGTGCAGGATGTGAAAATCCCACCACCAGCCAAGCTCCGAATACTCGGAAGTCCAGGTATGGAACGCCGCCGGCGAATGCAGGTGCAGCACGAGAACGCCGACAACAAAGTAGGGCAGGGCAGCAGTCACGACCCACGCTGCCAGGTACGTCAGGGCGAGCTGAACGCGCAGTTTTCGCACAGTGTCCGGCGGCGCGAGAGGATCCAAGTCGGCCAGCAGCACTCCCGCGAAGCCGACCACGACAAACAAGCCCGCGCTTTCGTGAAACAGCACGGCGCTTCCGGCAAGCAGCCCGGCCAGTGCGGCAAGCGGCACGCGCGGCACGGCCATCAGGCGAGCCAGCGCCGAGAAAGCCGCCAGCATCAGGAAAATGCTTGGCATGTTGACCCGGCCGTCCGCCGCGCAAATCCAGTAGCCGAACGAGAGCGCCAGGCCAAGCGAGATCAGCACCGGCAGGCCGCGTGACCGCTGAAGCAGACGCCGCAGGGTGAGAAAATAAAGCGACACCCCGGCAGCGCCGAGCGCGGCGTTCAGGCTTTGCAGCACCGGCAGCGAGCCGCCCCGATAACCGCAGGCTTGGGCCGCTTTCCAAAGAACAAAGCCGAGAGCGTTGAACAGCAAATGATGGGGATGGAACAGCCAGTGCGGGTCGCCGGTGCGCGGGTACAAATGCGCGATCTGGTTGGCATAGGAAACAGCGTCAAACGTGTTCGCGGCAGTGCGGGTCGCCCAATAAAGAACAAGGGTGCTGAGAAAAAGCAGCGCTGCCGGCAGCGCAGGCAGTGACAGCACCGCCGGCCAGGCTGCCCGCCGCACGCTTTGCTCTGGTGCCTTCGTATCAGTCGCCATGATTCGTCTTTCCAGGCCCGAAAATCACAGTGCGTGAACGACCAGCGACGCCGGGTATGCGGAGCCGTTCAGCAGCAGGGTCCGAACAAAAACGGTTTTGTTCTCGCCTGGCTGAAGGCGAATGCGCGTGATTTCTTCTTCGGCAGGCGGCGGCATCGGCGCAAATTGCAGCAGGGGGCGGCCTGAGACCTCAAAGAGGCCGGCTGCCAGGCCCGCTTCAGGTGCGAAAAGCACTGTGACAACGCGCGGCTGGGCGGCCGGATTGGACAAGTGCAGCGTAATAAAGTAACTGACCCCGTAGTTGCCCCAAAGAGTCTGGGTTCCTGCGGCGTTTCGGAGCGATTCGGCGTTGCCGAGCCGCAGATGCGCCCATTGCCCGCCGACAGCATAGGAGGAGTTCAGCGACACGCGCGGCGCACCAAACACATAGGGGGATGTTCCTTGTGTCGCTTCCGGCACGAGGGAAGCGGCAGGGGCGGAGACGAGCCTTGATTTTTCCCCCGGTGTTTGCGCGACCGCTTCCGCGAGGCTCAGAGGCGAAGACGCAAGAGTTTCCCTGTCATCGTCCGCCGCTACCGTCAGCGAGAGTGTCCCGTCGGAGCCGCCAAGCTGCTGCACTTCCAGAATGCCGCTGACAGTCAGCAGCGGCGCGAACGCCTGCACAACGAGGGGGACACGCGAATGCGGCGGCACTTGCAGCACCAATCCCGTGCCGCTGTCCAGCGCTTTGAGAAACGCCGCGCCGGCTTTCTGACCGATGGCGACGGTGTCTACTTCCGGCTGAGCGACACCGTCCATCAGATAAACAGACGCAGCTTTATCACCGGCATTGACCACGTCCGAATGAAAGATCAGCGGCTTGCCGCTGCTGTTCTGGTGATGGTAGTCCAAGCGGATCGGGCGGCCCGGCGACAGCGGCGCAGTAAAAAGCTTGATGCTGTCATGCACCTGCTCCGGGTTGTTGGAATAATACAGCGAGAATGCCGGAGTCGCCGGAAGCGGCTGGTTGACAACCGTGATGCGCGGGGCGGCGATGACCGGCAGCAAATCTGTTCCGGCAACCCGCACTTCTATTTTGCGGGTAAGTGATCGGCCCGGCGGCAGGGACGCCGCCGCTTTCGGAGTTTCCAGCAGCCGTACCTGCGCTCCCGGAGTTGCATTCAGGGCGAGCTTCAGGCCGACATACAGCGCGGTTTGTACCAGGCCGGACGGGGCCGACGGATTTCCGGTGACACGCACGGTCACCTGCGGCGCGACAAATGCAGCGTATTTCCGCACGGCGATGCCGATCGGCAGGACGCTGCCGCCGGCGTGAACGTCTACCTGCGCCGCTCCCGCGCCAATTCCATGCACAGTAAGCTGCCGGTGGGCGGCATCATAAGACGTAGAAACGACACGGCTGTCGCCGCCGGATACGGAGATGTCTTCCGTGCGGGCCGCACCGCCGATCCGCACGGTCTGGGCGCTGCCGAACGGAAGCACGAATTCCTGCGGCGACGCGGAAAGCGCCGGCTCCGCCAGCAGGCGCTTTAAATTTGCGGCCCAAAGCTGAGCTAAATGCCGCGCTGTTTGATGCTGCGTCCGCGCCTCCTGCGGGGTTGCCGCCAGCAGTTCCTGACCCCGGCCAGTCACAGTCCAGCCTTGCCGCCCCTCGGGAACCGCCGCCACTTCTCCTGCCGACAAGCCCGCTGCCGTAAGGCCCACCAGCCGCTGCTTGACACCCAGCGCCCGCGCTGCCGGACTGATGCCGCCGGCGGATGTGTGGAGGGTTGCCACCGGCTGGTCATTGACACTGACCAAGCCCACAATTCCATGCCGTCCGGCAACGGTTTTTGCGCTGATCCGCGCCGGAACTGTCGCCGCTTGAGCGGCAAGCCCAGCAGAAGAAAGAAGAACGAGAAGTAATGCGGCGGCTTGGACAGATCGTGTCCGCAATGAATGGGTGACGTACAAAAAAGCTCTCCTCTTTGGCCCAAAGATTATAAGCCTTTTCGAGCGTCAAAGTCAAGCATAAAGCGCGGCGTGTGGTATGATAAGCCTGATGAATCCAGAACCCACTCGTCAAGCTCCACTTGAAGCATTCCTTGCCCGCAAGAAACAATCTGAAGATCCGCCCCGCACGGCAATCATTGGCAGCGGTCCGCTCGGTCTAGAAGCGGCTTTATATGCGTCCCGCCTCGGCCACACCGTTTTCCTGTTTGAGCGTGAGCCGGAAATCGCGCCGGATGTCCGCGCCTGGGCGCACGTCACCATGTTTACCGATTGGAGCCGGAACCGCAGCTCTTTAGGAGAGCTGGCCCTGCGCGAAGCCGCCGATGCCAAGCAGCGGCCGCTGGGCAAGTTTCCCGCCTCCAGCATCCATCCGACCGGCCAGCGGTTTTGGGAGCAGTACCTTCAGCCGTTAGCGTCTGCGCTGGGTGATGCCGTTCACCTCGACACGCGCGTCACGGCGATTGGACGCTCTTATATGTTTCCGGACGAGCATCAAGACCAGCCTGAAAAGCGCTCCGCCCGCCGCTTTCGCCTGATGACTCGCACTCCGCGCGATGAGCGCGTCTTCACGGCGGATTACGTCCTCGATGCTTCCGGTATGACCCACACCCCGCGCTGGGCCGGAGCCGGGGGCCTGCCCGCGATGGGTGAGATGGGCGCCTTTCGCCAGATATTCCACCAGATCCCGGACGTGCTGGGCCGCGACCGCATCCACTTTTTGGGCAAGCGTGTTCTTTTAATCGGCGACGGCCCTTCCGCCGCGACGACCGCCGCCGCTCTGGCCGAAGTCATCGCTTTAGACCCTGCCACAACCGTTTTCTGGGCCACGCCGTCCCGGACCGCGCTGCCGCTGCAGCTTGTTCCCAATGACCCTTTGACGCGCCGGGACACGCTCCTCAAGAAAGCCAATCTGCTGGTCGAGACGAAGCACGCCGGGTTCACTTACAGCCCGGTCACCCAGGTCGAAGCCCTGCAATACTCCCTTGCGAACTCCCGCTTCCAGGTCACGCTGCAAGTCAACCACGAAACCAAGCGCATGACCATGGACGCCGTCGTCGCCAATGTCGGCTTCCGCCGCGATGTGACGACGTTTGATAAGTCCCTGCACCCGCAGGAACCCGATCTCTACACGATTGGCGAGAAAACTTTGCCGCCCGGCGACTTCCTCTTAACGCAAGGCCGCGCCCAAATCCAGGACATCTTCCGCCAAATCACCGGCCAGCCCGACCTCGACCTCTACGCCAACGCCGAACAGCAGCTCGCCGCCCTCCCCAAACCCGCCTTTGACACCTGACCACAACGTAAAAGCGACCATAACGCAAAAAAGAGGTGAGACTACTCTCACCTCTGAACTCTCGCGCCGCCTGCGCCATCGCTCACGATTTTCGGTCTAAGCAGCATGAGCCTCGCTCATTTTTGCATTCCATCAGGGAACGCCCGTCAGGTGAAAGATGCGCGACTTGCCCTTGACACTCTTCCTACCCGCTGAGCCATACGCGGCGGTGGCGTCCGGTGCAGCGCATTGTTAGACCGCTCTCAGAGGAGGTGGTGGCTCAAACTCGACCCGGTCGTAGATCTCCGCCATCTTTAGTTCACAGCCTATTGACACAATCACGATGGACTGGAGATCACCTGTCACTTCTGACAAAAGCCACTGATTGTCCGGCTGCCGCACGAAGAGTTCCGCCCGATATTCACTCGGGGAAATCAACAAGTAGTCCATCAGCGAGGCCATCCGGCGGTACTGCGCGAACTTAGCCCCGCGGTCGTAGGCTTCCGTTGAGGGCGACAATACTTCCACGACAAGGATGGGGTTCTGCACCATGTCCCGCCGCACGTCATGGAAACGAGGCTGGCCGCACACCACGCTCACATCAGGATAGGTGAACAAGCCCGACGGCTCGACCTCTACTTTCATGTCGCTTGGGTAGGTCCGACAAGGACGTCCCCGAAGTTGCGAGTGCAGTTCGCTGATGACGTTGGTGACAATAAGGTTGTGGGCCTCGGTCGCCCCCGCCATGGCGAATATCTCGCCGGAGAGGTACTCGCTCCGATAGTCGGCCTGCCGCTCCTGCTGTAGGTATTGCTCTGGTGTAAAGCGTGGCACTGGCAGTGAAGACATGACTGGCTCCGTTCCGTTGGGTCTGAAGCTATTGTACCCCAGCCAGTGTACAGAGCGGCCCAACGCCATAGCTCACCGGCGACACCTGCAAGCAAGCCAACCGACAACGCTGAAGACAACGGGCAGGTGGCGTCCGGTGCAGTGCAATGTTAGGCCGCAGGCTGTTGAGGCGGCGGGGGCCAGACACCTATCGCTTCCGCAGGGCTTTCCAAAACCGATGGTGGCAGTAAAGCCAGTGCGGCCTTGCGCTCGGCTAAAGTCCGCTTAAAGCCAACACGCATAAGCAAATAGAGGGGCAAGCAGACAATCAACAAAAGAAACACGCCTGCCGCCCACAACTTCGGCTGTGTCTTGACAAGACCCGGTGTCCGTCCATAATCGCTACTGATGGCTTTGGCATCGATGTAAACCCAGACGGTAATCGCGAACAAAATGACAAGACCGATAACATTGCCGACTAAGTTCCAAGTATTATCCAATTTGCCTCCGTATCCCTCAAAGCCCCCGGTCCTGCGGTCTAACGCCATAGCTCACCGGCGACACCTGCAAGCAAGCCAACCGACAACGCTGAAGACAACGGGCAGGTGGCGTCCGGTGCAGCACATTGTTGGGCCGCTGACTGCGGGGCTTTAATAACAGACCCCTACGTCAGAAGGTCAATTTACTTCCGGCTCTGGGCCTGAGTAGCGCGGGATTGCAGAGTACTCAAGACAAGCATACTGCCAATGGAAGTCACCATCAGCATACCAAGAAACACCCAGAAAGATACTTCGGGACGACGCAGACGCGGAAAAAATTTAGGCAAAATGTAGACGGATGCCCCAGTAATGACCATACCGATGCCCATGGCGACAGCGATGGTGACGGTCATAACGTTAATCGTGCCGGGATGTGGATTGTACATAAAGATGCTTGGTGATTCCAGCCTAATCAAATCCGGTTGTGCAGCAGGAAAGCCATTGGCCCAGCGGCCCAACGGCAAAGCTCACCGGCCACACCTGCACTGAGTAGCCAACCGCATAGCACAGGACATCGTGCAGGTGGCGTCCGGTGCAGCGCATTGTTAGGCTGCAATGTTGCCGCTTTTGAGCAATCTTCGCAAGGCTTCATTGACAGACTGCTCCGTAGGAAATGCGGCAGCAATGTCAGGAGCTAACCTCACCAAATTTGTTCCTTGGCGATAACGTTCTACATATTTGCCGCGAACCCCATTTTTCAACAACTCTGTTAAGAGGCTGTCATCATACTCTGGGCGCAAGTCGTCTTCTTCATCCATCCCTGTACTTTTGATTTCATTGTCTGGCATTCTCATAAACCTTTCTCTCCCGCCGTGTGACTTCACGCGCGCTAATGATGCGCAGCGAATTATTTCGGTCGGTATGAGAGACGAACAGCAATCTCCCGCGATCTGAATGGCCGATGATAATTAGGCGTTCTTCGTCCATCGAATGGTCAGGGTCGGGGAATGTGAGAGACAAGGCATCATCAAAAACAGACGCAGCTTCCAAGAACGAAACGCCGTGATTGGCCAGGTTTTTCTCGGCTTTATTGTCATCCCAATCGAACTCCATGC
>CAXSZN010000006.1:20224-40339 GCA_964241935.1 uncultured Armatimonadales bacterium | reverse complement strand
GTCGAACTCCATGCGTCGAACTCCATGCGTCGAACTCCATGCGTCGAACTCCATGCGTCGAACTCCATGTTTTGATTATGGCACCAAGAGATCCAAAATTGGCAGGGGTAGTATGGATTGTTTACGCGGCGAAGAGAGTCATTGTTTGCAGCCTAACGCCATAGCTCAGCCGCGCTACCGCCCGCATAGCCATCCAAACTTGCAGAGGCAACCGTGGCGGTGGCGTCGGCTGCAGCGCATTGTTGGGACGCCAGATGCTCAGGTTCTCGCCTATGGTGCTTTATTGATAGAGATGCCCATCATTGGGAGTAATTCCGATGACCGGCTTGACGGCAGTACCATCCATCAATACATAAATACTCATTGTCTGCATATGATGAAGCGGGCCATACTGACACCGGTACTCTATGATATAGTTCCACTTGTCCGGGATAGCAAGGGGTTGGATTGTAATACTGTCCAGCCGCCAGTTCGCCGCATCGGGCAACAACTGCTTCAATTCAGCATCAGAAGCGACAAGAGCTTGACGCGGAGAGAGGGGTGGATTCTGTACCTTCTGGCTCCAATCGGGAGTCTTCAGCACTTGCTCACGCGAGACGGAGAACTCGTAGCTTTTCCCACCCAGATAATAAGTCCCATTTATGACGACTTGCCCAGGTTGCGCTGGCGGATTATCCTCCGCAGAACAGATGCAGGAGCCGAACAGAAGCATTGCTCCCAGTGTAATGGATGCTACCAGACTCATTGTTTCCTCCGTTTAGGACAGACGATACATTCTGTGTTACGCCACAGCAAAGCCCCATGCCTAGCGGCCCAACGCCAAAGCTCACCGGCGACAACGCCAAGCAAGCCAACTGAACTTGCTGAACCGTACGCGGCGGTGGCGTCCGGTGCAGCGCATTGTTAGGCGGCAAACGGCAATGGTCAATGTCACCGTTCCGAACGCTCCAGAAGACGGGCCACGAGTTGACTTTGCTGCTCTATGGCGGCGTTGTGCCGTCGTAACTCCGCCAATAATTGCTCCTGGAAGATAGTGTTCTGCTGCTGAAGCTGCTCAGAGCGCTGGATCGTTTTGTTTAGGAACTTACCCCCAAATAGTTGGGGAAAGAAAATAATGACCGCAAACATCAACAGTGGCACTAAAAATGAAAGGACACCCCAAAAACCTGGCAACATTTCTTGTCTCCTGACACCCACTGTGGCAACGCGCCTACATTTTGCAACCTAACAAGTATTTTACCGCGTTACGCCGCTGGACGTTTGACGTAAAGCACGCGCATTTGGTGGCAATTACCGCATGTCTTCTGCATTTTGCGGTACAATAACGCACAGGGCGTGCTTTTACCGCACGGCAGCCCGGCAGACCCGGTTGACTGCTTCACTGCTATTATATCACAATTCTCTGCTTTGCTACACTGATTTTTTGCCGGCAGACCACGGATGAAACCGATCTCACCACGGAGGGAACACATGGGAATTACAGCGTTTCTGGAAGAAGTCCGCAGAGCCATTCGCCTGCGTCATTACAGCCTCCGAACCGAAGAAGTCTACCTCCACCGCATCAAAGACTTTATCTATTTCCACGGCAAGCGCCACCCCGCCACCCTGGGGGCCGAAGACATCCGACGCTACCTCACGGCCCTGGCCGTCGAGAAAAATGTCGCCGCTTCCACCCAAAACGTCGCCCAAAGCGCGGTCCTCTTTCTATACCGCGATGTGCTGAATATCCCCATGGAAACACTGACCGGCATTGCCCCCGCCCGGCGGCCCGAACGCCTCCCCGTCGTCTTTACCCGCGCCGAAGTGAAAAGCCTGCTCGCCCATCTCGAGGGAACCCCCCTGCTCATGGCGTCGCTTCTGTACGGCTCCGGCCTGCGCCTGATGGACTGCATCCGACTGCGGGTCAAAGACATTGACTTTTCCCTGCACCAGATCACGATCCGCGACGGCAAAGGACAGAAAGACCGCGTTTCCATGCTCCCGCACACGCTGGACACCGCCCTGCACGAACAGCTTGATGCCGCCCGCGCCGTGTATCAGCAGGACCTCGCGGCTCACACGGCAAATGTCTTTCTGCCGGATGCCCTCGCCCGCAAGTACCCAAACGCCCCACGCGAATGGGCTTGGCAATGGGTCTTTCCCGCCGCACACCTTTCCACCGACCCCCGCTCCGGAATCATTCGCCGCCACCATGCCGGCGAGGAAACCCTCCAGCGTGCCGTCAAAGCCGCCATCACGAAAGCCGGCATCCCCAAAAACGGCTCCTGCCATACCCTGCGTCACTCGTTTGCAACCCATCTTATCGAAAACGGCTATGACATCCGCACCGTACAAGAGCTGCTCGGTCACAGTGACGTGCGAACAACCATGATCTATACGAAGTAATGCCCTCCGGGACATACACGCATGTCCTCAACCGGGGCGGACGCGGCGTTTCCAGCCCCCTCGACCCGCCGGAATGAGCGTTCCTGCCCGGCCTTGACACTCTCCGCGCTTCCTGCCCTTCCGATCCCATGCCCACGAAGGCGGTCACTCGGCGCTTCGCCCCATACGAAGTAATACCGCAGGCATACAGCGTAGAACTTCAGTTCCACGCCCCCTTGACATCCTCTCCCATCCTTGTCATACTAGTAGACAACATAGTAGACAGCAGCTTTTGCTTGGGAGAGCGGAACAGGAACCAGACCATGCCTACCACCGACTGCGGCAAAGCCATCAGCAGCCGCAACGCCACCACCCACGGCCTCTTCGCCCGTGACGTCGTCCTTCCCGCCCTCGGCGAAGACCCCGAAGGCTACAGCCAGCTTCAAGCCGAATGGACCAAGCAGTTGACCCCACGCAATCTGCTGGAACAGCATTATGTGGAAAAGATCGCGGCGGCCTCCTGGCGTCTGCGTAGACTTCACCGCTGGCAGGCCCAGCTCTTTGAGGACGACACGCTCTCCGAAGACCAGCGGCTGGAACGGCTCAACGCCGTCCTGCGCCACGAAACGGCTTTGCACCGGCAGATTGACACCGCCGTCAAGCTGCTCCACAAAGATGTTCCCCAGCTTTATGCCCGCCGCCTGCGCGATCAAGTGCTGGAAGACCTGCACGTCACCGAGCGCGAGTGCCGGGACGAACCGGAAACCGATCTCGGCGTCTCGCTGGAAACCAGCAACCGGCTGTACCAGCTTAAGAAAGCCACCACGCAGGCCGCAAACGAGCTGTCCGAAGCGCCCCTCGACACAGCCGAAACGGACGCGCCCACGCCTGACGCACCTGCTGACGGTTCTACTCTTGCCTCCATGCCCTTCCCTAACAGGGGAGGGAGTGAGGGACGAACGGGAGGGGTTCCAACCCTTCACAGCGAAATTTGCCGAAACGAACCGCCGTTCCTCCTTCCGCTTCCCTTCTCTCCTTCTGCTCCCCTCTCTCCTTCTGCTCCCCTCTCTCATTCTGATGGGGGAGGGGCCGGGGGTGGGGGCAGTGAAGCCCCTTCCCAGTCTAGGGTTCAGCGGCTGCGGGTTCCGCCGGGGGTGCGCTGGCCGTCCTGATGCTGATGACCGACACGGGCGGCTTTGGCGCGGGCGGCGCGGGCTTCGGTTTTGGCGTGCTTGCCCTGGACAGCTTCGGCGGGGCAGTAGATGTGGCAAGCGTTGTGCTTCATCACCACGGCGACGATGTCCGGGTCCGACCCCGTGGCGGCAGCCAGCAGGCCGACAAACTCGTCGGGGTCGGCGGTGTTCTCTGCAAACAGGCCGTAGTGCATGGGGATGACTTCGCGCGGCGCGATCTCGGCGGCAAGCTTTGCGGCCTCGGCGGCGTCCATGTTGCCCCAGCGGCCATTGATGGGGACTAAAAGGACTTCCGGGCCGTATTCTTCCACGGCGGCGGCAAGGCCGTCGTTGTACTCGGTGTCGCCGGTGATGTAAACTGAAACGGTGTCGGTGCTGGGGCCGTCGCTCGAAAACTCAAACACGAAGCCGACGCTGTCCTCGGAGTGCTGGGCGGCGACGACATGCACATCGAAATTGGGGAACTCCAGCGACTGGCCGGGCATGGCGGTTGTGATCTGGCTTGCAGGAACGCCAAGCTTGGTCAAATGGCGGCAGGCGGACGGCGGGCAGATGACCGGCGCGTCCGGGTTCATCTGGGCAACAACCGGCGCAGTCTGCGGGTCTAAATGGTCTACATGGTCGTGGGTGAGAAAAAGATAATCCAGGCGGACATCCTTCGGGCGCACCGGAATGTCTACAAGGCGTGCCGCGCCGCCGTCGCTGTTGGCGCTGTCAGAAAGATAGGGGTCCACGACGACTACGTCTCCCCGATGCGCCTTAAACGCAAATCCACTCTGTCCGAGCCAGTGGATAGCAACCCGCCCCGCTTCGACTTTTGACTTGATTAAACGCTCCATTTGTGAAACCTCCGAAAAATTAACTGCGGGTATTATTGGCCCCCGCGCAGTACAACTCCTGCGTGACTTTTCCTGCCGGTGTTTTGACTTTACACTTTGGTCCGATTGTGCTACAATAGGGGTGTGGCTTGGGCCGGAATGACGCAGACAGGAACCGCGCGGGTGCAGACGGAAGTTCTTTCCCGTGCGGCGGAGATGGCTGCGCTGGGGCCGGAATGGCGGCAGCTCGCTTCCGTCTGTTCGGCGGCAGCAGTTTTTCAGACATTCGAGTGGAACTCGGCCTGGTGGAAGCACTTTGGACGCTTGCCGGGGCGGCGTCTGCGGGTGGCGGCTTTTCGTGACCCGGACGGCACGCTTGTCGGACTGGCCCCTTTGATGACCTCGTTCTGGTACGCGACCTTGCTGCGGCGGCTGTCGTTTCTTGGAACCGGGACTTCGGACTATTTAGATGTGCTGGCTGCGCCGGGCTGGGAACCGGAAGTCGCTCAAAGCTTGTATACTTATCTGGAATCTGCCGGCGGCTGGCAGATTGCCGATTTTCAGCAGCTCCGCGAAGAGAGCCTGATTCGGCGTTATCTGCCCCCGGCGGGCAGCCGGCTGCGCGTTCTGGATGTGCCGGGGGAAGCGTGTCCTTATCTGCCCCTGCCACCGGCATGGGACGCGCTGCTCCAGGGTTTAGGCAAAAAAACGCGGGCAAATGTCGGCTACTATGACCGGGCGCTGCAGAAGCTCTACGAAGTCAAGATCGGGCCGGTCACCGAGGCGTCGGCGCTGGACGACGAGATGACCCGGCTGTTTGAGCTGCACGCACGCCGCTGGAACCAGCGCTGGCTGCCGGGCGTCTTTGCCGGGAAACGAGTTCAAGCGTTTCACCGCGACGCCGCCGCGAGGCTGCTTGAGCAAGGCTGGCTGCGGCTGTTTACGCTGTGTTTGGACGGCGAAACGCAGGCATGTCTTTACTGCTTTCGCTACGGCGACCGTTTGTGCTACTACCAGGGCGGCTTCGAGCCGACGCTGGCCCGCCTGAGCCTGGGAACGGTACTGACGGCAAGGGCTATGCAGGCGGCGATCTACGAAGAGTGCCAAGTCTTCGACTTTCTGCGCGGCGATGAGCCGTACAAGGCCAAATGGACCACCAGTTCGGCGGTGAACCTGCGGCGCTTGGTGACTCGGTCCGGGACACCGTGGACACTGCTGGCAGAGCAGGCTCAGCTTGCAGAAATTCAGGTCGAGCAGCGCGGCAAAGCGTGGATGCGGCGCAAGAAGAACCCGTAATTGAAGAACCCGTAATCTAGGTATGATCCGACGCTTCCTGACGCGGGCGCTCCTGCTGGTTTTAATAGCCGCCTGCGGTTACAACTGGCTTCAAATGCAGGAGCTGCAGCAGCAGGTCGCAGAGCTTCGGGCAGGGCAAACCAATAGTCTGCCGAAGCTGACACGTGTTAAACGACACCCGCCGGAGGCACGGTTAAGCCTCTCCAGCCTGCAAAGCCGGTGGAAACATCTGCGAAATCAGGCTAACGCTTTTCGGTCAACCAGCAAGAAAGTTTTCCATGAAATCATCTAAAAGAGTATTGTCTCAAACCCGCCTTACTTTGGCCGCCGGGGCCGCTATCGGCACGGCGCTTCTCAGTGCCGGCTGCCAGTCCGGCCAGATCCATAACAATGTCATGGACCACGAGCAGGAAAACGCGCTTGGGCGGGAATATGCCTCCGAGATCGATTCCGAGGCGAAGTTCGTCATGGACGGCAAAACAAACCGCCGTGTTCTGGACATTGCGACACCGATCTTCGCGCAGGCCCAAAAAGAGGCTCCCGACGTCTCCTTCCGCATTCGGGTCATTGATAGCCCGGAAGTCAATGCGTTTTCCATTCCCGGAGGCTTTGTTTATATCTATCGGGGCCTTCTAGACAAAATCGGGCCGGATGATGACGCGCTGGCCTGCGTCATCGGCCATGAATCGGCGCATGTCGTGCGACGCCACGTCGTCAAGTCCATCTCCGACTCGGAAAACAAAGGGTTTCTCGTGGACTTAGCGTCTGTTTTAAGCCGGTCCTACGCCGTGAGCCAGGCCGGCGGTGCGCTGTTTGAGCTGGATCAGCTTCATTACAGCCGGGAAGCGGAGTTTGAGGCAGACCGCTGGGGCGAGCGTTTCGCTTACAACGCCGGCTATGACCCGACAGGGATGGTCCGCACCTTTCAAACCTTCGAGAAAATGGAGGACGGGCAGGACAGCACGCCGAGCTATGAGCTGGATCACCCAATCAACCAGAACCGGATCCTGCGCGTCGAAGAGCAGCTTCGTGAGCTGCGGGCCGACCACGGGACTTATGTGTCCGAAGCCTACGACCCAAACGGCGACAAAATTGCAGCGAAGGAGCATGACATAGACTATCATCTGCTGGTATTGTCTACGAATCTCCCGGCCCCAGGTCCGGACGCAGCAGCAAAAAATCAGCAAGGCATCAAGCCGGCAGCCATTACGGAAAATCATCAGTGAGTCGGTCTCCCGCCCCAAATCTACTTTCTTTCGGCCCGGTGTCCCGCACTTCAAGGCCGGTGATGACAGTCGCCGCTATTATTCCGGCTTATAACGAAGAGCACCGGATCGCCGCCGTGCTGGCGACAGTCACGTCGGCACCAATGATCGGAAGCGTGATTGTCGTCAACGACGGCTCGTCCGATGGAACGGCGGCTGCGGCGCAGGCTGTTCCGGGTGTCGAGGTCTTGACACTTGCCAAAAATGGCGGCAAAGGCGGCGCGATGCGGGCCGGCGCGATGTACGCTCAGGCCGACATTCTGCTGTTCTTTGATGCAGATTTAATCGGGCTGAAACCGCGCCATGTGGAGGATCTTCTGGCTCCGGTCTGCGCCGGGGAAGCGACCATGACCATGGGCATCTTCCGGGGCGGGCGGCTGTGGACCGACATGGCCCAGTTTTTTGCACCCGCTATTACCGGGCAGAGGGCCATCCGCCGGGACGTGTTCCTGCAAATCCCCGATTTAGAAACCGTCGGCTATGGAATTGAGCTGGCGATCAACGATTATGTGCATCGTCAGGGGCTAGTTCGGCGCGATGTCACACTGCGCGGCGTCACGCATCCGATGAAGGAAGAAAAACTGGGCTGGGCCAAAGGCGCCGCATCCCGAATGCAGATGTACCGGCAGATGTTCAAGTTCCAATGGTCACTCCGAAAAATGCCGCGCCGGCAGAAACAGTCACAAACGAAAAGAAAGGCCGGGAAGTAATTGGCTTCCCGGCCTTTCTTGTTGCTCGCTGACAGAGTTCAGCGGCTGAAGTCTAATGCGGGTGTCCACTTGTAGTTGCTCAAAAACGCTGGGTCTTTATGGGCCGAGCCGTTCTCATAGACAACGCGGTAGAAGCTGGCCTTGTAATGCCGCTCGCCAAGCCGCTGGTAGTGATCTACCAAACGAACCTTGCGGCCCGGCACGGCGACGCCGAACAAAGATACAATCGCGTGGGAATGGGTCGCCTTGTAGGAAACATAAACCGGGGCATTTGTGTCGTTCTGGAACTTGAAGTCCTTCTGCCCATAGTAGACCGTCGCATCCCGGCCCGGATCGGCGTAGGGGATCGTGCGGACATGCTGTTTCCGTTCAACGATCTTTAGATCAGCCAGCATGGCAGCGTTAAACAGCGTGGTTGCGACCTGGCACATACCGCCGCCCTGCTGCACTTCCATTTTGCCGTCCACAAACACATGGCCCTGGCCGAAGCCCCGCGCCGCCGTCCGCTCCCCGACAATCTGGTTGACCGAGAACACCCCGCCCGGCGGCACGACTGTCCCATCAATAATCTGGATCGCGAGCCGGACCGTTTGAGTTCGGCCTGCGTCACCAGGATTGAAGCGGGTCACAAAGTAGCCGATGCGGGCGTTAATGCCTTTCAAGTCGGCAGCAGTGATCTGGGCCTTCTTTGGTTTGACCGGCAAAACGATATGCAGAACGCCGGGGCTGGCCGTAATCGCTTTTTGGACGGTGTCAACGGCTGCACTGACATCCAGCGCCGCGCCGTCATAGCCCGGCACGACATGGGCGGGTACTTCATCCGTGCCCTGATCGTTTCCGCCGACATTGCCGACAGCCACTTTGGCGTCTTTCGGCTGGCGCTTGACGTAGGGCGCGATGCCGGCGAGGTAGCTGCGAAGCACCGCGCGATCCACGGTGAACTTGAAGGAGCCGGGAGCGCTTGCATCGGAGCCGGAAGCATAGCGAACGCCAAGCTTTCGGCGCGTAGGATGCCAAGTCTGGCGGCCGTCACCAAGCCGCAGACGAACATTGAGGCGGCCACTTGCGGCAGGAGCCGGTGCGCGGCGGGAAGTCTTACGTGCGGCGGGTTTGGCACGAACTATTGCGGACGTCGGTGCGTCAGCAGGCGCCTGAGCCGGAGCAGGCACTTGGTCCGTCGCTTGCGCGAAGATTGGCGACACCAAGAGGCCGGCGGCGAACGCGGCGGCGGAGAAACAAAGCAGGCCTCGGTTCAGGCGAAGCATAAAATGGGATTTCCTTTCGTACCCGACCGGGCAGGCACTGATGCAGCTTAAGTGATAAAGTCATTTTACCCTATGGCTGAGAGAAAGGCGGCAGGGGGACAAACAATTTGTCTGTCCCCCTGCTGTCTATTCCCTTGCATAGCAGCTTTATTTGACGGCGGGCTGCTCTGCAAGATGCAGAACAAGCGGCTGCTTGCGGAGGGTAACGACACGGGCGTACTGCGCTTTCGCAGCGGCGTAATCCGCCGGCAGAATCTCGCCGGGATGCGAAGTCACGACAAGATGGACTGTGACAACATCGCCCGTCTGCGTCACAGTCTGGTCGTAGTCGCCGAGCGGCATCTTCTCGTGCAGGTCGTCGGGTTTGTCTTCCAGCGTGTAGCCGGCCGGAAGCGTGACAACCAGATTTTCCACATCTTCTCCAACTTTGTCTTCGTAGATCGGAAAGACGCGCGAGTCGCGATCATACGGAGTGCTGGATAAGTTTTTGCCGTCAATGATCAGCAAGTGGCCGGTGCGTGTCGCCCAGAGCGGCGCATGGTATGTCAGCCCAATCGCAACCGGCTGGTCCCGGTCGGCGAGCGGTGACAGCGAGTAATCCAGCAGCGAGGCCGTCGGGCTGAACCCGCTGACCATGTTCTGGAAACCGGGCTTAAGCTGCGAGGCTTCCAGGCCCCGAAACGAAAGCCGTGCACCGAGGCCATCGTCACCGCTGAGGTTCACTGTTGTGCGGCATTCCGCGCTGCCGTCGGCGTGCAGGTCCACGGTCGTCGTCGTGGTTTCGCTGTTTTGCTCCGGTGTTCCCAGGGGAATTGTCTCGAAGCTGCCGGCGTTATTGCGGATCACGAAGGCGTCCACACCTCGGTCACCGCCGGGGATCGCGCCGAATGGGCACATAGCTGCCGTCGAGTCGAACCAGTACGGCGTGCCGTCTATGTCGGCCCGGACAATCGCATGGTTGAAGAATGTCGGCGCGGCAAGGTACTTTTCGACCGGCTGGGTGCTGTCCGCGCCGAGCAGGACCGGCCAGGCAGTCTTGATGCCAGCTTCATGCAGCATGGTCAGCAGCAAGGTCGCCATGTCTTTGCAGTCGCCGTAGCGGTTACGGCAGACATCGGCGGCGGGGTGGGGCTGGAACGCGGACAAGCCCAGCTCCAGCGCAACGTAGCGTGTCTGACCTTCAACCTAGTAGTAGATGGCCCGCGCTTTGTCCGTATCGGTCGTCTTGCCGGCGGTCAGTGTTTTGACTGTGTCTTTGATTTCCGGCGACACGGCCATCTGCCCGGCGGCCAGCCCCTGGTACCAGCGGGCGATGACCTGCCATGATGGAATGGTGGAAATCTCTACGGAAGGAAGGAATGTGTAAGCGGGCGGCATCATCGGCTCGGGGATGATGGTGCCGAGATCGGTCATCTTCCAGACATACGTCTTGTGCGTGCCGTCCGCCGACGGCTTCACGGTCGCGGCCATCGCGGCGGCGTTCTGCGGCAGCGTGTTGATCTTCATGGAAGCCGGCGCGGTCAGGGTCATTTTGCTCAGGACAACCGGGTCTACACCGTCTCGGAAGCTCCACGTCTCGCTGTACTGGTTCGGCAGAAAAGACTTGGTTGTCGTGCGCGTGTAGACATAGTCAATAATCACGCCGTCTTCAACGCCCGGCATAGAAATGCCCGTCACTTTGGCATCGTCATACATTGCGAACTCGGAGTAGGGTGCGCTGGTGTGAATGTCGCCGCCTGCCGCCGTCAGCACCATGCCGTCGGGCTTGATGGTGCGGGCGTGGACATTGGTGATCTTCTCGGTTCCCGTGTCAAACGGGATCGTGATTTCTGCTTTGTCGTGTGCCCGCTGGTTGAAGATCTTGAAAGTCTCGTGGGTCACGTCCACGCTTGTCCCGTCGCTGTTGACGTGGACGACGCTTTCGTCGCGCAGCGTGATTGCGGCAGCGTCGGGAAACGCCGCCGCCGCCGGAGCTGTTTTCAGAAGAGTCGCTGCCGAAACATCAAACGCCGAGGCTGGCGCGGGCTTGACGGCGGCCTGAGAAACATGAGGAGCAAAGAAGCAAGCGGCAGCAAGTGCGCCGAGCAGAAGCGGACGATGTGGCATGAAATGTCCTTTAGAAGTATTCATAAGCTGTTATTCCATACGTGGGGCCGTGTGTGAAAGTTACAGGAACCCACCCCGCCAAACAAGTTTGCCGTTTCTTTGACGGGGCGAGTTTCTAGTGTCCGCCCCCGCCGCCGGCAGGCGCTCCCTTTTTGGCTTTCCGCAGCAGGAAGACGGCGGGTATGGAAAAGACGAACGTCAGGCCAAGCAGGAGAAACGCATCGTTGTAGGACATCGTTGCCGCCTGGGCCATGACGGTTCCATTCAGCGCCCGCAGCGCCGTATCATGCGCGGTGGAGATGCTCATGCCGTTTGAAACCATGCTGGAAGTCAGGCCGGAAATCCGCTGGTCGTACAAAGCATTGCCGGCGTAGAAGTTAGAAACCAGGTTCACCCGATGGTAGGCCTGCTGGTTGTAGATGTAGGTGTTCAGAAACGCGATCCCAAATGAGCCGCCGAGCTGGCGAGACAAGTTGATCAGGCCCGATGCCTGCTGGACTTCCTGGGGTTTCAGGGAAGCAAAGACGACGCCGTTGAGGGTTGAAAACAGGAACCCCAGGCCGAAGCCGCGAATAATCAGGGCCAAGCGCGTGTCCGACTCCCCGGAAGCTGTGCTTAAATGTCCAAGCTGCCACATCGAGATTGTAAAGATGGCCATGCCCATGATGATCAGCACCCGTGGGTCAACCGGGCGGTTCGGCAGGCTGTTGATCCGCCCGCAAAGCATTGCGGCAGCGGCGGTGGCAAGACCACCCGGCAGCAGGACCAGGCCGGTGGCCGTCGGCGAGAACTGCAGGACATTTTGCGTGAACTGCGGAAAGATGAAAAGTCCGCCGTAAAGGCCGAAGCCGAGCGCGAGGAAAAGCACCAGCCCTGCTGAAAGGTCTTTGTTCTTCAGCACCTTGAAATCTACCACCGGCGCTTTGTTGCGCGGGGACAGCTCCCAGGCCAGCATCGCGATCAGGCTGACCGCCGCCAAAACGGACAGGCGCGTGATGGCGACGCTGTCAAACCAGTCGTCCTGCTGACCTTCCTCCAAAACATATTGCAAAGAGCCGAGGCCGACGGTTAAAAGGCCGATGCCGGCAAGATCAATTTTGCCGGCCTTCGGGCCGCCAGGCGCGTCGTGCAGGTAAGTCCCGACCAGAAACGCCGACACTAAACCGATGGGGATGTTGACAAAAAAGACCCAGGGCCAGTTATAGTTGTCCGTGATGTACCCGCCTACCAGCGGGCCGAGGGTCGGAGCAACGACGATACCCAGAATAAAGATAGTCTGGACCAGGCCCTGCTGCTCTTTCGGGAAGATTTGCCGCAGTGTCGCCTGCGCCGTAGACAGCAGAGCCGCGCCGCCTGCACCCTGTAGGATGCGCCAGAAGACAAGCTCGATCAGCGTCTTGGACGTACCGCAAAAGAACGATGCGAGGATAAACAAGCTGATGGAAAAGACAAGGTATCGCTTGCGTCCGAACCGCTGGCCGAGCCAGGCCGTCATCGGCAGGACAATGACGTTGGACAGAATATAGCCCGTCGAGACCCAGGCGATCTCCTCAATAGTCGCGTTGAGGTTGCCGGCCATCTGGGGCAGGGCGACATTGATGATGGTCGTGTCCAGCACTTCCATAATCGCCGCTGTGATGAGGCCGACCAGAATGATCCAGCGATGCGGGTTCAGCGCCGCCGGTGCGGCAGCCTGCGCTCCCCCGCCGCTAGGATCCCCGCCGGAATTGCCGCCGCCTCCGGAGCCGCTGCTGTCTTTGCCGGAAGGCGGGAGCGGGCGGCGGCCGCGATGGTCTAAAACTTGCGTAGACATAAAATTCCCATTTCCAATGAGCGTGTCAGTCAAAGAACCGGCACTGGAATTCCAGTGCCGGAGAAAGGAACGCCATGAAACAGCTTAATTCTTGTGCTGCCCGGTACTGGTATCAATCGTTGCCGTGACAGAGTCGCCTTGCCGCAGATTGGCAATGTCTTCTGCCGTGGCGAACTGCTTGTCTTCACCCGGCTTGGCCGGGCGGAACTCAATCCGAACGGGAACGCGCTGAACAACTTTGGTGAAGTTTCCGGTGGCATTGTCCGGCGGCAGCAGCGCATCGGTTGCGCCGGTCGCTTCGTTGATGCTTTGAACGTAGCCGTGAAAGACCCTTCCAGGGAACTCATCCACATCAATCTCAG
Organism: uncultured Armatimonadales bacterium; assembly: GCA_964241935.1. Taxonomy (GTDB): domain Bacteria; phylum Armatimonadota; class Armatimonadia; order Armatimonadales; family Capsulimonadaceae; genus JANXMY01. The sequence goes on along the minus strand of CAXSZN010000006.1, from coordinate 27,147 downwards.
CGGACTGATTCGGCATGACGTTTCTAAGCTGGGTTTCTTTGAAGTTCGCTGTCACGTAGGTGTAGGTGCCCTGCGTGATCGTGACAATGGTCTGCCCCGGCGACAAAGACGCACCGATATTGACGGCTTTCTTGGTGACCGTGCCGTCATTTGGCGCGTAAAGATAAGTGTCGCCTTCAATGATTTTCGCGTTGTTGAGCTGGGCCAGCGCCGACTGCACATTTGCTCGTGCGGTCGCAATCTCCGCTCGCCGCAGCGCGACCTGGGTGTTGCCGGCCTGAGCAGTAGAGACATCAGCCTGGGCGCTTGCGTTTTGGCCAAAGTTATTCAGGACATTGGACTGGTTGATGGGAATCTCGCTGAGGTTAGCCCGTGCGATTCCAAGACCGGACCGTGCCACGTCTACATTCTGGTGCGCCGCTTCGGCTGCCCTTTGAGCCGCCTTAAGCTGGTTCTCCGTCTGCGCGACCGTGGCTCGGGCGCTGTCTACCTCCGAATGCGCCTGGGCCGCCTGAAAGCGGGCACTGTCAAGCTGAGATGCGGCATTAACAGTGGCGGCATGAGCGACATCGTACTGCTGCTGCGTAACCGCCTGCTGGCCGAGCAGCTTGGCGTAGCGGGCCTCATCCGTTTTGTCCCGCTCAAATGTCGCCTGCGTGCCATTGATTTGGGCATCTGCGGCGTCGGCGGCACGCTGAGCGGTACGGACATTCTGAAGCTCAGTGACGACTGCCGAACGCGCGGTCTGCACTTGGGCATCATACTGAGCGGCCTGAGCCTGGGCCTGCGCCACCTGACTCTGGGCCTGCTGCACCTGGTTTACGACCTGGTTGCGGCTCAAGGTTACCTGCTGCTGAGCGCCGGCGGTCTTGGCCTGCTGGGCGGCAAGCTCAGCCTGCGCCTTGCGAATGTTTGCCTGCGTGGATTGCTGCTGGTAGAGTAAGTTTTGCTCGGCCTGCGGGAGCTGACTCAGAGCGGACTGATAATTCGCCTGCGCCTGGGCCAAAGAAGCTCGCTGGCCGCTGTCTTCAATACGCCCGATAAGCTGGCCCTTCTTGACCGGGCTGCCTTCGTCCACGGTGAGCGTGCTGAGTGTTCCGCTGATGATCGGGCTGACATTAACTAGGTTGCCGGTCACATAAGCATCATCCGTGCTGGCATGGTTTTGGGCATAGTTGTAATAGGACCAGCCGTAGATGAGCGCGGCGATCAGCACAGCCGCGACTATTCCGGCAGTGATCACCCGGCGCAGCGGGCTGACAGGCTTCTTTTGCGGCGGCTGATCGCCGCCCTGCTGACCGTCTTTCTGATCGTCCTTTTTGGGTTCTTCTTTTTTCTCGGCGTATTTGCTGCCGTCATGGGCGTGCGGCGGCTCGGGACCGTTCGCCGGATACTTTGCGGCACCGGGCGCGTGGCCGTTTGAGCCGTTGACACCATTCGTGCCGTTGACACCGTTTGTGCCGTGAGCGCTCTCCGTGCCGCCCTGGGTTTGTCCTTGGGTTTTCTGCTGGGGATCGTCTGCCATGATTGTGCCTTCCTCTAAAACTTTCGTTGCTGCTAAAGCTTCTGCTACTGGGTTTGTGGTGCGCCGATTGAGTTCTGGAACTGAGCGCGGGCAACCAGATAATTGTAAACGGCGTCCACTTGATTGTTTTCTGCTTGGATAAGCGCGGATTGGGCATCAGTGATTTCCAGATATGTCCCAACCTGCCCTTGATACCGAAGCTCCGCAAGCTGCCGGGCGGCAATCGCTGACTGCAAGGCCGCATTCGCCGCGCTGATCTGCTGGGCTGCTGTGACCAGGTTTAAATAAGACTGCCGGACATCCAGCGCGACATCCGAGCGTGTGGATGCAAGGCTGGTCTGGGCGTTATCGGTCGTGAGATGCGCTTCCTGGACCCGGTCCCGCGTCACACCGCCGTCGTACAAGGGGATGTTCAAGTTCGCTGTGATCTGTGCAGTCCGCTTTCGAATAAACTGAAAGTTCGTATCAGGGTAATAATCCCCGGCTGCGGTCAAACTAAACGTCGGCTCTAAACCGGCCCGCGCCAGCTTGACGCCGGTCTGAGCCACCCGGACATTCACCTGGGCTTGCAGGACTTCCGGCCGCTGCTGGTTTGCGTACTGCAGCGCGTTCTGGATGTTAATTGCGGCGACTTCCTGGGGCGCATTCGGCAGCGGCGGAGCCGCATTGGCATCGGGTGCGCCGACCTGACTGAAATCCGTCACCGGCTGGGCGATGTTCACGCCCGGCACATCCTGAAGCGTCACCGGGGCGTTCAGCGGCCGTCCCACCAGGTCGTTGAAGCTGGTGAGGGCGACCCCAAAGTTGTTTTCGGAAGTCGCCAGGTCCTGCTGGGCCGTTGAAACCTGCGTTTGGGCACGCAGGACATCAATGCGCTGCCCAACGCCGGCGCCGCTCAGGTTGGTGGCATCCGTAAGCTGCCGCTGGGCGTCAACCAGAGCCGCGTTTGAGACATCGACCTGATGCTGGGCACGGAGCGTGTTAAAGTAAATCGTCTGCGCCCGGAGAATACGCGCGTTGCGGACAGAGCCAAGAACAAACTGGTCGGCGAGGCTTTGAAGGCCAAGCTGATCGGCGGCAGCGCGGATCTGCCCGGTCAAGTCAAGCCGATTGGTGACATCAAGCTGCAGTATTTCATCATGCCTTCCCGTCACCAGGATCGGCGGTCCGCCCCCAAGCGCCACCTGCGTTTTCTGGTCAAACTCGGTGGCCTGGCCGCTGGCGTTGACGTTTGGGCGGCCTGCCGCTGCGGCTTCGTCGGCCCGCTTGCGGTCAATCTCAACGTTGCGCGTGGCGACTTCCACGTCGGCGCTGCTTTGGAGTCCGGCCTGGATTGTCTGCGCGAGATTAAAAACTTGCCGGGCGGCAGCGCCGGGGAGCGGCAGGCTGCCCTGGTTGCCGGAGTTGCCGGCGGCGCTCTGCGAGGAGCCTAGCCCGCTGTTGCCGTTCGATCCGCTGCTGCCGACGCCGGTTGTTCCATTGCCGTTTGTCCCGTTGCCGTTGGTGCCATTACTGTTCGCGCCGTTGCCATTGTTGTTTGTACTGTTGCTGTTATTATTAGCTCCGTTCGCGTTAGTACCTGCGCCATTTTGCGAGGCTCCATTGGCCCCTGCGCCATTCGCGCCGCCCCCTGTACTGTTTCCAGCACCAGCGCCGGTTCCAGCGTTTCCGCCGGTAGAATTGGCGGCCGCGCCGACACCAGCTCCTGCTCCATTGGCAGTGCCTCCATTCGCGCCGTTGCCTCCGGCACCGACGCCTCCACCGGCGCCGTTCGCCGCGCCGCCTGCTCCATTGCTGTTGCCGGCCGCGCCTGCGTTGCCGTTCCCGGTGCCCCCGGCGGCCTGGCCGATCCAGATGTAGCCGGGAACAAGAGCGTCAGCGGCGAATGCGGAGTGGGCAGTCACTAAAATCGTGCCGACAGTGGCCGCGTGTTTAGTCCATGTTCGTTTCATATTTTGCGAAGTCCTTGTACTGTCAAAGCGACCATCCCAGCGATTTCCGCGGCGATTTCCTCAGAGCCGTGAACGCACGGGTAGGGCGGCATCAAGCCAAGCGTCATGGTCTTCAAGGTCTGGGCCGCACGGAGCGTGTCCGGCACGTCGAAAGTGCCGCGCCGGTTGCCTTCTTCTAAAACTCCGGCCAAGAGGCGATACTCCTGCTCCCAGAGCGGCTGAATGTGCCTGCGGATATGCGGCTTGATGGCGACAATCATTTCCTGCATCGCCGGGGACTCGCGGCAGCTTTGGTAGGTTTGCAGAATGGGAAACTGCAGCATCTCCGTCAGCTTCTCGACTGAAGATTTCTGCGGGTCCCGCGCTATGATTTCCATTTGATGCAGGCTGCGTTCTTTATAAGCCGAGACGATGGCGAGGCCGATCTCTTCTTTGCCGTCAAAGTAGAGGTAGACCGTGCCTTTGCCGACGCCGGCGTCCGACGCGATTTCGTCAATCGTCGTCTTCTTGAAGCCGTAATGCCAGAGCCGCTGCTCGGCGGCATCCAATATCTTTTGCCGCACATCCCCGTGCCGTGTCATTTGATAGGTTCCTAAACGTGCTGAACGAATGACTAGAATGTTATTCTGGTCATGTTATACCATGCAAACGCGGTTTTTAGTCGCGGCGTTCCCGGATTAATGAAAAGAATAAAAAAAGTTTTCGAGAAGAATAAAACTAGGAGAGTTCGCGGGAGCGATCAGCGGCGGCTTGAACCGCGTCAATCAGCGCGGTGCGGATGCCGGCGCGTTCAAGGACATGAAGCGCGGCAATGGTGGTGCCGCCAGGGGTAGTAACATTGTCTTTGAGCTGGGCGGGGTGCTGATCGGAGGAAAGGACCATTTGAGCCGCGCCCATGACGGTCTGCGCGGCAAGAAGACGCGCGGTATCACGGGTGAGGCCTTCTTTGACGCCGCCGTCGGCAAGGGCTTCAATCATCAAATAGACGTAAGCAGGGCCTGAGCCGGACAGGCCGGTCACGGCGTCAAGCAGACGCTCCGGGACTTCGACCGACAGGCCAACAGAAGCGAACAAGCTTTGGGCAAGCCCTAAATGCTCTTCGGTTGCCGACGCTCCCCGGCAGACGGCCGTCGCGCCGCAGCCGACAAGGCAGGGCGTATTCGGCATGGTGCGGATGACAGGGATTCCTGAAGGCAGCAGGTCTTCCATGGTTGCCAGGCGAATGCCGGCGGCAATGGAGATGACAAGCTGCTCTGCAGAAACGCTCGGCGCGATTTGGGCCAAGACTTCGGCGACCATCGGCGGCTTGACCGCGATGAGTATCAAATCGGCATTCTCAATTGCCGACGCCGCCGATGCTGCCGTGACTGCGCCCGGCCCGAGCGCTGCCGCCAGCGCAGCAGCTTTGGCCTCATGGGTGTCAAAGAGACGCAGGTGAGCGCTCGGCATCGCGCCGGCTTGGACTAAGCCCCGAGCAAGCGCCCCACCCATCATGCCGGTGCCAAGCACCGCAAGTGTTTTGTCGCGCAGCATGTTATAGACGCTAATCGCGGTCATAAGCGGCGGCGCGGACGCCCGTCACCGGCTTGTCTTCAATGTCAATGACGACTGAAGACGGCGTGAACAGATAGACCTGCTCGCCGATTTTTTCGACGCTGCCATCCAAAGCATAGGTCGCACCGTTTAGGAAATCAATGATGCGCTCACTCATGTCATGGGTCGTCTGCTCCAGGTTCACAATCTGCTGCTGACCGTCTTTCAGGCCATCGGCGGCGCGGCGGGCGTCGTCGAAGGTCTGGATCGCCCGGCGAACTGTGATATGTGTCTGGCGTGCCTGGTCCATACGCAAGGTCGTTCCTCGCCGCAGCGGGCTGTACGAGCCGCCGGTCGCGCGTGTTTGAGTGGGAACAGGCTGCGGCTGCGGATGCTCCGCCACAGCTTCTTCCTGCTCGTACTCGTCGTCGTCATGGCCCCGGAAATGGCTTAAAATGCGCCCAATCACGCCGCCCTGAACCGGAGCGTTGTCATATTCTTCTGCTTCTGCCTGATTCATCGTGCTGCCAAGCCTCCTATCGTCAATAAAAAAATCATCTGGCTCCGAAAATCGCTGTGCCGACGCGCACTGAGGTCGCGCCTTCTTCAATGGCGGTCTCGAAATCACCGCTCATGCCCATCGAAAGGATCTGCCGGTTTGAAGTGGGAAGCTGATCAAACAGCCGTTTTAGTTGTTGGAAATACGGACGCGGATCCGCGTTGTTCGGCGCAATTCCCATCAAGCCCCGCAGCGAGAGGTTCGGCAGCGCGGCAATCTCCGCGGCTGCGTCTAAGACTAGCTCCGGCGGCAAACCGGTCTTGGTTTCTTCTTCGCCCAAATGCACTTGCAGCAAAATCGCCTGCGTCTTTTCGCCCGCCTGCCGGCTGAGCGCTGCTGCAAGCCTCACGCTGTCCACGCTTTCGATCAGGTCAAACAGGGAAACGGCGAGTTTGGCTTTGTTGCTTTGCAGGTGCCCTAAAAGATGCCAGGAGCCGCCGGAAACTTGGCTGCGCTTTTCTTCGGCTTCCTGGACATAGTTTTCACCGACAGCCGTGATGCCTGCCGCCAAAGCCTCTCTGACCGCAGCAGCCGGCTTCTTCTTTGTGACGGCAACCAGAGTGACTTCGTCCGGGCTGCGTCCGGCCCGGCCCGCTGCGCTCGTGATTTTCTCCCGCACCCGTGCAATGCTGTCGGAAATCTCGGTCATACAGTCTGCTGCGCTTCGTCACGCGCCCCGCGTCGACCGAGCGGCTTGCGGTCGCCAGTCTCGATGTAATAAACGCGCTCTGCAATGTTTGTCGCGTGGTCGGCGATCCGCTCCAAGTAGACGACGGCCAGCAGCAGATAGGACGCGGGGAAGATGCGCGTCGGCTGCTCTTGGGTCAATTCCAGCAGCTCTTCCCGCAGCTCTTTGAAAGCCGCGTCAGCGTGGTCGTCATCGTCGCAGACTTGGATCGCCAGCGCCAGATCGTGCCGGACAAGGCTTTGCAGGCTTTGATGCAGCATGGTTCGCGCCATCTGAGCCAGTGGGCCGATGTCTACCAGAGGCGCTTTCAAGTAGAACTCTTGAGTCAGCTTGCGGGCGATCTTCGCAATATCTACCGCGTGGTCGCCGATGCGCTCCAGATCAGTGATAACTTTGAGAGCGCTTTCGACTTGACGCAGATCACGGGCCATCGGCTGCTGAAGCGCCAGAAGGCGGATGCACTGCGCTTCAATTTTGCGGTCCATTTCGTCTACTAGGTCGTCTTGGGCGAGCACCACTTCGGCGAGGGCGACATCACTTTGCTGAACCGCCTCGACCGCCTGCCCAAGCATGTCTCCCGTCAATGCGCCCATTTGCAGCACTTCCTGCTCCAAAGCCGCGAGTTCTTCGTGAAAGCTGTGCCGCACACTCAGCATTGCGTTTTAC
>CAXSZN010000006.1:0-20124 GCA_964241935.1 uncultured Armatimonadales bacterium | reverse complement strand
TCATTGCGTTTTACTCATTGCGTTTTACTCATTGCGTTTTACTCATTGCGTTTTACTCATTGCGTTTTATTCCGACCCAATCTCACTTTTTTGGATTATAGCACAGTTGTTGCTATTTGACAAGAGATTGCAAAGTTTTTTTGTCCATATCTATGCCATAATCTGCCCTGAGTCCACTAAATGTAGCACCTTAGTTCCAGCAGGGAGTTTAAATTATGCGATTTGGCATCTGCGCGTCCCAGGGAGAAATGGACGCCGTTTCTGCTGCCGGATTTGATTACATCGAGCCGCCTATTACGGCTCTGCTTCAGCCGGAGCAGCCCGAGGCCGGCATCATGCCGCCTCTGCTGACACAATTTGCGGCTTCCCATCTAAAGCCGGAGACGTTCAACTTGCTGCTGCCGGGCGATCTGAAAGTTGTCGGGCCGGCAGTAAACTCGGAGCGCCAGGAACGCTATTTGGAGAATGCTTTCCGGCGAGCTGGGATGCTGGGCGGCGAAATCGCTGTGTTCGGCAGCGGCGGGGCGCGGCGACGGCCCGAAGAGTGGCCGGAGGCAGAAGCGAACCGGCAAATTAAGGCGTTTCTGGCCCGCTGCGGGGAAGCGGCGCAGCGCCACGGAATGCTTGTCGTAATCGAGCCGCTGAATTGGAGTGAAAGCAACATGATCAACAGTGTTGCGGCGGCGTTTGAGCTTGCGGCGGAAGTCAATCATCCCGCCGTTGCCGTTCTCAGCGACCTGTACCATGTAGCGCACGACCATCAAAGCTATGAGGAAACGCGCGGTGCGGCATCCCGGCTGCGTCATGTCCATGTCGCCGGACAAGGCCGGCGTGCTCCGACTGACGATGACCATGAGTTCTTAGCCGGTTACCTTGTCGTACTGAAGCAGAGCGGCTACACGGGACGCATCAGCATTGAAGCGAACTGGGAGGATCTGAGGACGCAGGCTGCCGCTTCTCTGCAGGTGCTGAAACGAGCCTGGGATGTGGCTTAGGGCAGAAGCGGCTCACAGGCGGCAACGGGGGCGAAAGACCGTCGGTGGATCGGGCAGGGGCCAAACTCAGCCAGTGCAGCCAGATGTTTCGCTGAGCCGTAGCCTTTGTGGCCGGCAAACCCATACTCGGGGTACACCAGGTCATAAGCCTGCATCAGCCGGTCCCGTGCGACTTTGGCGACAATGGACGCCGCCGCAATGCTGACGCTCCGCGAGTCACCCTGAACTAAGGCCAGCGCGTTGGTGCAGGGGAAACCCCGCACCGGGAGGCCGTCAATCAAAACGAAATCGGGTGGGGGAACAATCTGGGCATACGCGAGGCGCATGGCTTCGTGCGTGGCCTGTAGAATGTTGATGCGGTCAATCGTATCCGGCTCGACACTTCCAATGCCGATGGCAGCGGCTTCGGCTCGTATCCGGGCTTCAGCGCGTTCCCGCTGCCGCTCTGACAGCTTTTTCGAGTCGTTGATGCCCGCCAAGTCAAAGCCTTGTGGAAGAATAACACAGGCCGCCAGTACTGGCCCGGCCAGCGGTCCACGCCCGACTTCGTCAATGCCGGCGATCCGTATAAAACCGGCCTGCCCTGCGGCCTTCTCATGCTGCCATAAATCCAGAGCTTCGGTCACCGGACCAGTCCAACCCGCGACGGCGGCCAAAAAACAAGCTGGGCTTTGCCGACAACGCGGCGGGCTTCCAGGGTCCCCCAGTAAGTGCCGTCACTGCTGTCGTTGCGGTTGTCGCCCATCATCAGGTAGCGGCCGGCGGGCAGCGGCTCAGTGGGATGCGCCCAATCCGCCGCAAACTGCGTGGGAGAGATCGGCTGGGCTTGCAGCAAATCTACCGTTTGGTAGACGCTGTCGTCTAAGATGCCGTGCGCCTGCTTCAGCGGCTCACCGTGATACATTTTCATGTCGTAATCGGGGTCTTCGGCGATAAACGGCTCATTCTGCTTTTTGCCGTTCCGAATGACATAGCCCGGCTTGATGCGGATTGCCGCATTCGGCATCCCTGTCAAAATCGCGGCGAGCTGTGAAGACGGCACCAAGCGCCCGTCGGCAAGGACACCGTCCGAAACAAACCGGACGTGGTGGTCCGACTGACTGACAAAACCGGCGCCTTGAACATCTTTACCGAACTCCCCTGCGCGGGCAAGCGCCTGACGCACATCGGCATGGTTGTGAGGCTGCCCGTTTGTGTAGACAACTCCACCCACGACTTCCAGGCGGTCGCCCGGCAGACCGACCAAGCGCTTGATGAAGTCTGAGTCCGGCGGAAGGTCATCCGGCACGGTGGCTTCGGGCGGAGCCAGAAACACGACCACATCTCCCTGCTGCGGCTTGTGGAACCGGTAGGAGAGCTTGTTGACCAGAATGCGGTCTTTTGCCGAGTCGTTGCCGAGCAAGGTCGGCTCCATCGAAGCAGAAGGAATATAAAACGCCTGCATCATAAAAGGCCGGAAGAGGAGCAGGCAAACAGTCACTGCAATCAGGCCCGTTTCTGCTGTCTCGGCCCAAGCGTGAGCGTTTTGCGACCCGGAGCGCAGCAGCACCAGGCGCAGCAGGGACAGCCCGGCAACAAGGCCAAGTATCCAGAGAACGTTCAAGTTGCCCAGCGTTTCCGAAAGGCTGGAAGCGGCCGGCGGCATCAGCGGATTACTCCAATGCGGGACGGCGGCCAGAAAATAAGCTGGGCGCGTCCCACTAAACGATGTGCATCTAACGGCCCCCAGTTGGTGCTGTCATTGCTGTCGTTGCGGTTGTCGCCCATCATCATGTATTCGGCAGCGGGGAGCGGCTCAGTGGCACTCGCCGCATCTTTGAGATACTCCGCCTGGGAAATCGGCCTGCCGTCCCACTTGTAGCCGTCATTTGGCCCGTACTCATACTCCTGCTTGAGCGGCTCGCCATGGTAGATCTTCATGTCGTAATCGGGGTCTTCGGCGATAAACGGCTCATCAAGTTTTTCCCCATTGCGAATTGTGCAGCCAGGCCGGATCGTGACAGGCATGTCTTTCTGCCCCGTGTAAAGCTGGGCCAGTTCTTGTTTCGTGATCAGCTTGGTGTGGTGCTCGTTGTCGCTGATCTGGACGCCATCCGAAACAAACTTGACATGGCAGTCGGCTTGAAGCTGGGACTCATCGTTGATGTCGGCCAGTGCTTCCGGGCCGCATTCATTGGCTTCCGTCAGTTTCTGCCGGACATCACTGTGGCTGTGCGGGATGCCGTTGATCGTCAGACGCCCGCCGACCACTTCCAGCCGGTCACCTGGCAGCCCGATCAGCCGCTTGATAAACTCGGGGTCGCCTTCCATTGCAGCGGGCGGCGCGAGAAACACGACAACCTCATCATGGTGCGGGCCATGCAGGCGATAATCGAACTTGTTGACCAAAATGCGGTCGCCGGAGTTATCTTTGCCCAGCAGCGTCGGCTCCATTGAAGGGGAGGGGATAAAGAAAGCTTGCAGCACAAAAGGCCGGATGAGAAGAAAAACCAGAGCAACCGCAATCATGCCCGATTCTAAAATTTCCGAGACCGAGCGGGCCGTATCGGATTTGGAATATACAAATGCCAGGCGAACTAAAGACAGCGCGGCAATGATTGCTAAAATCCAGAGGATGTTGAGGTTCGCCAGTGTTTCGGTCCAGTGTGCCGTGAGAGGCTGATCAGCTTGAGGAGGCATAAAAGTTTCCCAAAAATGCACAGCAGATGAAATCTGCAAAAAATAAAGTCGCCGGAGGTTCCGGCGACTGTGATTACGCGAGCTGCTTGGCTAGAAGTTCCGCTTCTCTTTGACACGGGCCGCTTTGCCGACCTTGCTGCGAAGATAATACAGCTTGGCACGGCGCACGAGGCCGCGCCGGGTCACTTCAATCTTGTCAATCCGGGGGGAGTGGATCAAGAATGTCCGCTCGACCCCGTAGCCGTTTGAGATCTTGCGGACCATAAACGCCGACCGGGACAGGCCTTGCTTGCGGAAGATGACGGTTCCCTCAAAAATCTGGATGCGCTCTTTGCCGCCTTCGACGACTTTAACATGAACACGCACCGTGTCGCCCGGTCCGAAGTCCGGGACGCTTTCTTTGCGCTGGGCTTTTTCAATTTCCTGAATCAGTGGATGCATTTTCGGTTTCCTTTTCTCCAAGCTGCTTTTCTAACGAGTCAAGCAGCTTTTGGTCGGACTTAGACGGCACGAATTGCGCCCAGAGGTCGGGCCGACGCTCCTGCGTGCGGCGGAACTGCTCCTTGCGTCGCCACTTGGCGATCTCGGCATGGTGGCCGGAGAGCAGAACATCGGGAACGCGCCAGCCCCGGTACTCGGGCGGGCGCGTGTAGTGCGGGTACTCCAAAAGTCCCTCCGAGAACGTATCGTCTTCGGCGGACTCGGCGCTCCCGAGAGCGCCGCTTTGGAGCCGCGTCACTGCATCTATGACAATCAAAGCCGGCAGCTCACCACCGGTCAAAACATAATCGCCGACGGAAACTTCGTCGGTGGCGAGATGCTGCCGGACACGCTCGTCAAAGCCTTCATAATGCCCACAAAGCAATACCAGATGCGGACACCGCGAGAAATCCTGCGCCATTTGCTGATCAAACGTCTTTCCCTGCGGCGTCAGCAGCACCCTTCGAGTGTCTTGAAAGAACGGCAGGCTTTCTACAGCGTCGAATAGCGGGCCGGGACGCATGACCATCCCCGCGCCGCCGCCATACGGCGTCTCGTCCGTGGAACGGTGAACGCCGGGCGCGTGATCACGCAGATTGTGGACATGTATCTCGACCAGCCCTGCCTCGCGGGCGCGTTTCAAGATGCTGAAGCCGAGCGCCGACTCGATCATCTCCGGGAAGATGGTGATGACATCAATCCGCATCGGCGTCAGTCTGCATCGGATTTTACGGCGGGATCGTCTATCAGGCCAGGCACATCACGGACTATAATCCTGCGCTCGTCTAAATTGATGTCTATGATGTAATCGCCGGCCACTGGAATCATCGCACCGCCCTCTGTGACATAAACATCGTGCGCGGGCGAGCTAAGAACATCGGACAGCTTGCCGAACGACCGTCCGGTGTCCGCGACAACGTCTAATCCCAGAAGCTGATCCACATAATACTCCCCTTCCGGCAGCTCCGCCCGCTCGTTTTCCTTGATGAACACGGAGCAGCCGAGCAGCGCTTCCGCGCCGTTCCGGTCCGTCACATCTTTGAACCGGGCAATCCAGAAGCCTTTCGGCTGACGGCGCATTCCAATCAGCGTCAGGTCCACTTGAAAACCGTCACTCGCTCGCATCAAACGAACGATGCGCCCGATCTTCAGCGAACGCACGGCGGCATCGGAAGTGGATTCGGCGTCGGACGCCCCAATCAGCCGCAGGCGCAGGCTGCCGCTGACACCGTGTGCTCCGGCAACCTCCGCTGCAAGGACTGAGTATTCATCTGTGTCTGCAACCGTCATATAATTAGTTCACAGGTACAGGACGAGTGACTGAAGTCACTCGCTGGAAAGTAATCAGAATTACCGCCTGTCCAGGGGACAAAATACAAATACAGCGCCATCTTACTCTTCTGTCCCCTGGACAGGTGGAGTTTCTGAACGTCTTCCAGCGAGTGACTTCAGTCACTCGTCCTGTCTGCTTCCGCTTAACAGCGCTTACGCGACGATCTCAACGTACACTTTCTTTTTGGCCTTCATCGCAACGGCCTTCGTGACCGTCCGAAGCGCATTCGCAATGCGGCCCTGCTTGCCGATAACTTTGCCTAAATCGCCGGGCGCGACATGAACTTCGTAAGTGGTGGACTCCTCGCCGGGGATTTCTGTAACCGTGACATGTTCCGGTTCATCTACCAGTTCCTTGACAAGGTACTCAATCATGGGTTTCAACGTACTGCTCCTACTGCTTTACCCGGCAGGACAAATGCTTCGACGCTGTCCCTGCCGGGGCCGTGCTTATATTTAGAACTTAGATTTTTTGCGTCACATGAGTGAAAATGGAAGTTAAGACGCGGGAGCGTCGGCGGGAACTATGGTGGAAGACGTTTCGGCGACGGGGGCTTTGCCGGAAGCAATTTTGTCGTAAACACCCTGCTTTTTCAGCAGCGCCTGTGCGGTATCGGAGGGCTGTGCGCCGCAGCCGAGCCAGTAAGCCGCCCGGTCGTCGTTGATCTTCAATTCCACCGGCTCGACGCAGGGGTTGTAGTATCCTAATGTTTCAATAAAGCGGCCATCACGGGCGCGGCGGCTGTCGGCAACCACCATGCGGTAAAACGGGCGCTTCTTGGCTCCCATGCGGCGAAGTCGGATTTTAACGGACATATCTTGGCTCTTTTCTTCAGTGTTGGTATCGGTCAGGTCTTGTAAACAAGGGAACGTGCTGCGTCCTGTAAGAGACAGAACGGAACACGCTCCCTCACGGTTGTCATTGATACAAGCTAGTTACGTCCAAACGGCAGCTTGAAAGGCGGCGGCGGCTTGCGCTTGTTCTTTTTAGAATTGTTTTTGCTGCTGCCGCTGTGCCGCCCGCCCATGCCGGCAAGCGACGGCATCCCGCCGCCGTCCATGTTCGCGAAGCCGCGCATCATCTTCTTCATCTGCTCGAACTGGGTCAGCAGGCGGTTCACATCCTGAACCGTGCGCCCGCTTCCCGCTGCGATGCGCCGCCGCCGGCTGCCGTTGATCATGCCCGGCTCACGCCGCTCACCGGGCGTCATGGACAAAATCATGCCTTCGATCTGGGCCAGATGACTTTCGTCAATCTGCGGCATGTTCTTCAGCGCTTCCGAGCCGCCAAGACCCGGAATAAGCTTCAGAATTTGGTCCAGCGGCCCCATTTTTCGCATTTGCCGCATCTGGTCCAGATAGTCCTCGAAGTCAAACTTGTTGGCCCGGAACTTCTTTTCCAGCTCTGCGGCTTTTTTCTGGTCAATCGCTTCTTCGGCCCGCTCGATCAGTGTCAGCACATCGCCCATGCCGAGAATGCGCGAGGCCATCCGGTCCGGGTAAAAGACTTCTAAAGCGTCCATCTTCTCGCCGACGCCGACAAACTTGATCGGCAAGCCGGTCACGCCTTTAATCGAAAGCGCCGCGCCGCCGCGCGTGTCGCCGTCCAGCTTGGTTAAAATAAAGCCGGTCACGCCCAGCCGCTCGTTGAAGCCCTGTGCGACATTCACGGCTTCCTGACCGGTCATGGCGTCTACGACCAGCAAAATCTCGGTGGGCACTGTCGCGGCTTTGACCCGCTCCAGCTCCTGCATCAGCGCTTCGTCAATCTGGAGCCGGCCCGCCGTGTCTAAAATGACAACGTCGTAGCCTTTGCGCACGGCCTCCGCGACACCTTCGCGGGCAATCACTTCCGGTTTCGCGCCATCCACTGTAAAGACCGGCGTCCCAACCGCCTCTCCGACCACTTGAAGCTGCTTGATCGCCGCCGGGCGGTAAATGTCGCCGGCGACCAGCATCGGGTTCCGGCCCTGCTTTTTCAGCATTCGGGCCAGCTTACCGGCATGAGTCGTCTTGCCCGCGCCCTGCAGGCCGCAAAGCATGATCACTGTCGGTGCCTTCGGCGCGAATTGGAGCGGCGACTGCTCGCCGCCGAGAAGGCCGGTCAGCTCCTCATCTACAATCTTGATAACCTGCTGCGCCGGGTGCAGGCCTTCCAGCACTTCCACGCCGACGGCACGGTCGCGGACGCGGGCCGTGAAGTCCTTGACGACCTTGAAGTTGACGTCGGCTTCCAGCAGGCCGAGACGCACCTCGCGCATGGCTTCCGCAACATCGGTTTCCGTCAGCGGGCCTTTGGCGCGAAGCCGCTTGAAGACATCCTGTAATTTGTCGCTGAGGCTCTCAAACATAAACGGTTGAATCTTAAAACTCAGTTAAATTGGGAGTGTCTGCCGATGTGAACAACAGAAGTCGTTGAGGCAGACGCGATTCACAGTATACATCTTCGCCGGAAGAAAAGTCAAGGGATGCAGACCGAAACTCGCATTGCCACTAGAGAAATCCCCGCCGGCTGTCAATAATAAGGGCAGGCCGCTTGGGAAGATCAAATGCCGCACGGCAGCGATTTTGTCAAAAACGGGTATAGACACACCAACAGTGTATTCTATGACGAGTGCCTGTGAACAGAAAAGGACCACCCCCATGCCGGGACAGATACGACCAACGATCAGCCGCAACCAAGTCAAGCTCTGCGACCTTTGTGGCACTCTTAACCTTGATACCAACAAAGAATGCTGGACCTGCCGCTGGCACGGCGGCTTCAGCCGCGATGAACAAACAATCGCTTTTGCCTGGCAGCGGATTGAAACTCAATATGAGGAAGTCCGCGCCGAGCATGTTACGGCCCGCCGCACATTCCAAATTGGTGACTTCGGCGCGGCACGCCCCGCAGCCTTCCCGCAGCGGATCATCGCAGCGGCGACCGCCTTCTGGCAGCGCCTCGCAGACCGCTGCGCCCTGCGCCAAGCCCAGCGCCAGGCCCGCCACGAATCCCGGATGCCCTCGCCGCCCGACCAGCTCAGCATTTAGCTTGCGATCCGCAGCCAGTCGTGAAACAAGTAATACATGCGGTCAATGAGAAGCGCCATCCGGGTCATGATTGTTGAGCCGAAAATCGCGCCGAACGAAAACATAAGAATCCAGCGTCCAAACCGGGCCGTTCCACGAACGGCCCGGTTTTGCTGTTCAAACGCGAAGAAAAAGTAGAACAGCACCGATACCAAGATAACCAAGAACAATGCATTGTTGAGAACAAACGAGATCTGGTGCAGCAAGACATGGTTCTCACCAGGAACGGTCGGCGGCGGCACCAGCGGCTTAAAGCTTTTGGTCACCTGCGGCATAAACCGCTGCGAAAAGTCTCGAAAAATCGTTCCAGCAGTCAGGCCGAAGAAGACGCCGAAGATGAGGCGGCTCATCCAGGCAAAGCGCTGGGTGTAGATGCCGTAAAACATCAGGCCGAGCGGCACGGTCATGATCAGCGCCCACTGGCCGTCATGAACCATTGGATCCCAGAACTGCGGTTTAAGAATCTGGCTGATCGTAATATAAACGTCATAACCGAGTGCAAGGCCCAAAAAGATATGCTCAAACAAGCGGTAAAACTTGTTTTCCTTGAACACAAGTGACAGAATCGCGACGGTGCCGAGAGCGCCGAACAGCAGGGTGGGGTTAAAGACATGGTGCAGGTAGCCGGAAAGCTGCGGGGTCATTGAGCAGCCCTCCGCTCGGCGGCCCGGCCCGCGAAGTAGCCGATGTTGCCGATTGCAATCAGCCCAATAATCAGCGCGTAGACCAGCGACAACGCTGCCGTGGCCCGCGTTCCAAACGTAGACGTGCCAAGCAGGAATTCGTAGTCGCCAGCACCCTTCACGCCGGTCAGCATTCCGTCGATCTGCCCCGAATCGAGGTAGGGGTAATAAGTCGGAGCGCCGACAGCAGTTGTCGCCAGCAGGAACGGCACTGGCTTCGGCCCCTGCCGCAGGCCGCCCAGCCCAAGCCAGACTTCGGCGGTGGCAGCCGGCGTCACTTCCACTACTGCGCCCATGTCCTGAATGCTGTTAATGCCTTTCATCGCCGGCATTCCTATCAGCGGCACTCCGTTCCTGTCTTTTTTGAGAGTGCCGGGAATGTTTGTCGCCATCGCTTGAACCGTCTGGGAAAATACGGCAGCGGGCTTGTAGCCGAAGTTCACATAATCGCGCCCTTCGACATAACCGTAATTGGGAGCAAGCGTGTTGACGATATTCTGGACAAGAGTGTTGTTCTGTGGATCAAAAGACAAGATCGCAAACCGCAGGTGACGCTTCATGAGGTGCAGCAGAACAGCTTGCGTCTGCCATTGGTTTTCCCCACGTGTGCCGGGTGACCACTGGCCGTCAACCAAGACCATGCCGCCGGGAGGAACTTGGGCAATTGTGTTGTAAAAGTCCTGGGACTGCTTGCTGGGAATAATCGGCAAATTGAAATTGCGGTCAAACAAGGGAATGAGTATGAACACGATCAAGATGCCGTAGATCCATCGCCGGTCAATGGTCTGTATTCGCTGCCAAAATTTCGGGTCCATAATTGCTAAAGTTCCTGGTCAAAGTAGGCGCTGCGCTCAAGGCTCAGCCAGAGGCGCAGCGATGTCGCAAGCAAGCCGACTGTGAGGCCAAACAGAATGCCGCGCTGGGCCGGGGCGTTGACCTGCATTAAAAGCCACTGGGCAATGTTCTCGATGCGAAAGTTGGACCACGGGTTATCAGGCGCTTTCGGAATCCAGTTTGTCAGCACAGTTCCAAAGAAGACAGACCCCAGCATGACAATCAGTGCCGCTCCCATCAGCAGGGTCGCTTCCAGTGATCGGATTCGGAACGCCCGGTAGGCCGCCGACGCGATGTAGAACGCGATCATCGAAAATGTCGCTGCGCCCAAGTTTGTCAAGCCGCCCTGGAACAGAAAGTTAAAAGCGTCTGTGGAAGTCACGCTGGACCCGAGAACGCGCAGGTGAGGAGCGTAGTCGTTCAGCAGGCCAAACACTAGCATTAAGAGGAACATCACAATCAGCACAACGCTGTTGCCCCAGCCGGGACGCTGCCGGGCGACCGCCCGTGTGTGGAGCTGCAGCAGCGAGATGACGCCAACGCCAATCGCGAATGCTCCAATAACTGTAGAGATGCTGGCCACACTGTCCTGGTAGGGCGTCAGAGGATTACTGCCGTTCGTGGCTGGCCAAAAGAACTCGGCGACGTAGTATAAGCCGGCCAGAAAGGTGAAGAATGCGATGATACCGCGCCGGGAGCGCCGGGGCGCAAGCTGAAGTCCCGCCAGCACGACGACTATGAATAGGAAGCCGCCGGCCAGCTTGCCGACGTATGCTGGACCATGTCCCGGCATCGGCGCGAAAAATTGAAGCAGGGGAGAAAGCAAATCGGCTCCTAAAAGGGCAGGATTGAAATCAAGATTTCAGCAGATGCGTGGCAGTGTCCAACCAGTGGGGAACCGTTTGATGATGCAAACCATAGGCTGCGCCCCAGGTGGCTGCAGCCGCACCCAGCAAAATCAGGGCCAGCAGGACCAGCTTGCAGTAGTCCTGGCCGACAATGCTGCCGAGCAGAGTGCGGTTCCGAGACAAATACGCAGACGCCGCATAAAACTCATCGCCAATGATCACATAATCACAGGCGGTGATCAAGAAGGGAATTTGGTTGGTTTCCGTGGTTCCCGCGACCTGCACCGCGCCGACCTGCTGGCCGGTCTCCGCGAAGATCAGCGATTCGGCGTAGAATAAACCGAATAGGAACGAAGCTGCTGGCTTCTCGCGGTTGAGGATGCCGGCGACGCCCGACGCATATGCGAACTGCTGGCCGGTCAAATAGCGCACGTCGCCGTCATCGAACAGCTCCGGGCGGCCCATGTCGGAGTAAGCATCCCGGATAGTTTCCTGCGCCACGCCGTTGAAGACTGGGTCGGCGGTGGGCAGGATGCTCCGGTTGCCAAATCGTGCCACCGCCCGTGCAATGTAGCCGAAGATGGAAAGAGCCTGCAAGTTTTCCACCGCTAAACCTTGTGGACCGGGAATCATCAGCACCGGCCGGCCCATTTCCGTTGCCCGGCCCACGGCTTCATCAATCGCGTTTAGGCCTGGGATGCGGCGAATGGTCGGCGCTTTGCCGGACTGCGCCGTCAGGACTTTGTAAATGATAATCAGCGCCAGCACGACGACCAAGCTGCTGACCCACCAGTTATCGCTTGCGTGCTGCATTTAGACTTCTTCCTCCGCAGATGCCCGATCATAAATGCGGTCAATGAGAATCCGCACGTTTTGCGGCTGTTCCAAAATCTTTTGCAGGCGCTGAACACCGTGGATGCCGTCCGGCAGCCAGGGGGCCACAAAAGGCAAGAACCCCACCAGCCCCTGCCCGGCAATATGGCTTAACGGAGCGCTGGATTCCAAAAACAGCGCTGCGGGAACTTCCAAACGCCACTTGTGGATAGCTGTGGTAATCTTGTCGAAGAGCCGGTCCCGGTCTTCGTCGGAGACAGGCGCGTCCCAGTCGAAGCTTAGCAGCCCGAACGAGTTAGCCATGGGGCAGCGCCTCCTGGCGGAAGCGGCGAACTGCGGCGATGACGGCGTCGCGGTTATGGTCGTCAAACCGCACAAAGACACCGCGCAGCGACTCGAACCGTGAGTTCTTGGCTTGAAGCGGGCTGAGCTTGATGCCGTCATCGGTCAAGTACGCATGGCGTACATCGGCCCAGCGGATTTCAAGCGATGTCAGCCCATGCCGCACGGCGGCAGAATGCGGCGTCAGGAGATAGCGCACGGGAAAAACGAACTCCGACAGCGAAAACAGCAGCGCCAAAGTCGGGACAAGGCTGATCCAAACTGAATGAAATAGGCACACACTCAGTGCGAAAACCGCCAGCAGGACCAGACCAATCTGGGCCGGACGCTTCGGCTGCCGGGTGATTAGATGTAACTGCCAGGAGAGAACACTCTCGTCCGCACTGACTTCCATAGGACCGTTTCTGCTTAAGAACGCTTTCAAGAGGATTTTCCATTATAATCCCGTTATACGCAATCTGTCAAGTCGTGCGGCAGCGGCGTCAAACCGGCGCAGGTCTTGTCTCAGCGTACATTTTCGGGTATGATACGCCCATGCCCTTGCTGGACATACAGAATTGCACCAAACAGTTCGGCGGCCTCACCGCCGTGAATGGGTTTACGCTGTCTTTGGAGGCCGGTGAGCTTGTCGGGCTGATCGGCCCGAACGGCGCAGGGAAAACAACGGCGTTTAACCTGCTGACCGGCGTGTACGCACCGACTTCTGGGACTATTGTGTTCGACGGCGGCTCGCTGGCCGGGCTGAAGCCGTATCAGATCGCCGCTGCTGGATTGTCCCGCACGTTTCAGAACATACGCTTATTTCCAACCCTGACCGTTCTCGACAATGTCCGCACCGCCGGACACATGCACTATCGGCCCAGCTTGTGGGACGCTGTCTGGCGCGGCCCACGCTTTGCCGCCGCCGAGACGGCGACTTTGGAGGAAGCCCGCGACCTTTTGAACCGTTTCGGCCTGCTGCGCTACGAGAACGAGTTCGCCCGCAACTTAGCCTACGGCGAGCAGCGGCGTCTCGAAATCGCGCGGGCGCTGGCGACAAAGCCGAAGCTGCTGCTTCTCGATGAACCTGCCGCCGGGATGAACCCGCAGGAAAAGAACGATTTGATGCAGCAGATCGAAAGCCTCCGCACGGACTTTGGCTTGACCATACTGCTGATCGAACACGACATGAAAGTTGTTATGGGCATCTGCCGCCGGATTTTAGTCTTAGACTACGGCCAGATTATTGCACGGGGGACGCCTGCCGAGATCCGTGAGAATCCGAAAGTCATTGAAGCATATCTCGGCGAGGCTGGCGCCGCGCAGGGCGTCGCCTGATGCTGACACTTGAAAATGTTCGCGTTTCTTACGGAGCAATTCGCGCCCTGCAATCCGTCTCGCTTCAGATCAACGCCGGCGAGATTGTGACGCTCATCGGCGCGAACGGCGCGGGAAAAAGTACGACCCTCCGGGCAATCTCCGGCTTGGTGCCCGCCAATACTGGCCGCATCATTATGGAGGGCAAAGACATCACGTTGCTGCCTGCCGACAAGATTGTCAAGCTTGGCATCGGCCACTCGCCCGAGGGCCGGCGCGTGTTCGCGAACATGACGGTCCGCGAGAACTTAGAACTAGGTGCGTACACGCGCTCCGACCGAGCTGGCATCCGGCAGGACTTTGACCGAGCCTTATCGCTCTTCCCGCGCCTTCAGGAGCGCATCAGCCAGAACGCGGGGACTCTTTCCGGGGGGGAGCAGCAGATGCTGGCGATGGGCCGCGCTTTAATGGCCCGCCCAAAGCTGCTGCTGCTCGATGAGCCGTCGCTCGGTTTGGCTCCGTTTTTGGTCCGCGACATCTTTCAGATCATCCGGGACATTAACGCACAGGGAACGACCGTGCTGCTGGTCGAGCAGAACGCCCACATGGCGCTCGGCGTTGCCCACCGGGGCTACGTTCTAGAAACCGGCAGCATTGTCATGGCCGACGAAGCAAAAGCGCTGCTGGCAAACGATGCCGTCAAGAAGGCTTACTTAGGCGAGTAATTACCATCATTTCATGAAACGAACCTCTCTTTACGAAACCCATAAAGCCGCCGGCGCAACCATTGTTCCATTTGCAGGATGGGAGATGCCGGTCTCCTATGCGGGAACCGTCGCCGAGGTCGCCGCCACACGGACCTCCGCCGGCTTATTCGACGTGTCCCACATGGGCGAAGTCACCGTGAAAGGCAGCGGCGCGTTTGATTTCGTGCAGTCCGTGACGACAAACGACGTGTCTAAGCTTGTTCCCGGCAAAGCCCAATACTCACTGCTTCTGAACGAGGGTGGGGGCATCGTAGACGACATCATTGTTTATTGTTTAGGTGAGAATGATTACATGATCGTTCTTAATGCCGGCTGCAAAGACAACGATTGGGCGTGGCTGCAAATGCAAGCCGAAGGCAAAAATCATGTCGAACTGAAAGATATTAGCGACATGAACGCCCTAATCGCCGTGCAGGGGCCAATGGCGGTTGAGATAGCCGCTTCTTTAGCGCAGGACACGTCAGCAAGCGAGTTGAAGCGCTTTCATTTTGCCGGCTCAGGCATTCGTGAATCCACTGTCAAGCTGGGCGTGCTGTTCTCTCGCACCGGCTATACTGGTGAAGACGGTTTCGAGATATTTTGTGCCTGGGATGATGCGCCGGCGCTTTGGGATGCCCTTGTCGCGGCGGGTGCGATGCCCGCCGGCCTCGGCGCACGCGATGTTCTGCGCCTCGAAGCGGCATACTCTCTTTACGGGCATGAACTTGACGGACAAAATGGCCCGCAGGAGTCCGGAGTCGGCTGGGCGGTCAAGATGAAGAAAGGCGAGTTTATCGGACGCGCCGCGCTTCATGGAAAGCAGCCGGCACAGCAACTTGTCGGTATTCAGATGGAAGGCCGGGCCATACCGCGTGAGCATTACACGGTTACCGATGCCGAGGGCCGCAGGGTAGGGGAAACAACCAGCGGCACCTGGTCACCAACGCTTAAAGCCGGAATCGCGATGGCACGAGTCGCCGCAAGCGCAGCGGCACCTGGTACGCCGGTTTTAGTGGACATCCGGGGCCGTCAAGCCCCTGCGACGATCAAGAAGCTGCCGTTCTATCGAAACGGCGTCTGACAAGCACGAGCAAAAAGAGAGGTTACTTATGCCGGAGCCGACAGATTTGAAGTATGCAAAAACCCACGAGTGGGTCCGCATTGAAGGAGGAACTGCGACAGTCGGCATCAGCCAGCACGCGCAGGAAGAGCTGGGAGATGTCGCGCTTGTTCTGCTGCCGGAAGCTGGGCGCATGGTCCAGCGCGGCGAGAAGTTCGGCGAAATCGAAAGCATCAAAGCCGTTTCCGACTTATATGCGCCGATCAGCGGCGAGGTCACGGAAATCAATGATGCGCTAACGGATGCGCCGGAGAAAGTCAACGACGCGCCTTACGGCGAGGGCTGGATGCTTAAAATCAAGATGAGCCAGCCTGCCGACGTTGATTTGCTGCTGGACAGCACCGATTATGAGGCTCTCCTTTAGTTGAAAAGAACTTAGTCCAGGAAAGATTGCATGTCCTATATCCCTAACACAGACGCCGACCGGGCGGAAATGCTGTCCGCAATCGGTGTCGGCTCCCTTGACGACTTGTTCGCCCCGATCCCAAAACATCTTCAATATAATCAAGAGCTGAATATACCCTCGCGAATGGACCAGATCACGCTGGCTAAGCACTTAAACAAGCTGGCCGCGAAGAATGTTCATGCCGAAGCGTATCCGTGTTTCCTCGGGGCAGGCATCTATGACCATTATGTGCCGCCGACAGTCGCCGCGATCACGGGCCGCTCTGAGTTCTACACATCGTACACGCCGTACCAGCCGGAAGTCAGCCAGGGAATGCTGCAAAGTATTTTCGAATTTCAGACTCTCCTGTGTCAGCTTCTGGCAATGGACGTTGCCAATGCTTCCATGTACGATGCCGCAACCGCGATGGCGGAAGCCGCAATCATGGCCGCTGAGCTGACTGGCCGTAAGCGTGTCACAGTTTTAAGCTCCGTGCATCCCTCGTACCGGCAGGTGCTCGAAACGTATTTGCGCCACATGAACATCAGCATTGATGTTGCTGCGGACGCAGACGGAATGGGAGAGCAGGCGTCTGAGGACACGGCGGCGGTGATTGTGCAGCACCCAAACTTCTTCGGCACACTGGAAGACATGGAGCGGCTGGGGCAGGAAGCTCATGCCGCAGGTGCACTGCTGATCGCGTGTGTTGACCCTATTTCGCTGGGCCTGCTGACGCCGCCCGGCGAGTATGACGCCGACATTGTTGTTGGGGAAGGGCAGGCGCTGGGCTGCCCGATGGGTTACGGCGGGCCGCTGCTCGGCTTTTTCGCCTGCAAAACCAAGTTCATGCGCCGGCTGCCGGGCCGCATTGTCGGCCAGACCACCGACGGCGACGGCAAGCGGGCGTTTGTGATGACGCTCAGAACTCGCGAACAGGACATCCGGCGCGAGCGTGCCACCAGCAACATCTGCACCAACGTCGCGCTCTTCGCGCTGGCCGCCACAGTTTATTTAGCAACGATGGGCAGGAAAGGCTTAACACAAGTTGCCGAGCTTTGCCTCCAGAAGACCCACTATGCCGCGTCAGAGATCGCCAAGCTGCCCGGTTACGCGCTGGCGTTCCCGGACAAGCCGTTCTTTAAGGAATTTGTCGTCAAGACGCCGGGTGATCCTGTCGAAATCAACAAAAATCTGATGGAGCAGGGAATAATCGGCGGCCTCGCGCTGAATAAATTCTATCCCGAGATGGGGAATGCAATGCTGATTTGCGTTACGGAGCAGCGCACCAAAGAAGAAATTGATGCGCTGGTGACAGCGTTAGGAAGCTAAGACTATGACCAATACGCCCGAACCATTGTTGTTTGAGCTGAGCCGCCCCGGTCGCCTCGGGATCGAGCTGCCCGCCTGTGATGTCCCGGTGCAGTCACTGGACTCCCTGCTTCCCGGCATCGCCCGGCGCGAAGCTCTGCCCCTGCCGGAACTGTCCGAGCCGGAAGTGATCCGGCATTTCACGCATCTCTCGCAGCGCAACTACTCTACGGACTCCGGGTTCTACCCGCTTGGGTCCTGTACAATGAAGTACAACCCGAAGCTGAACGAGGAGATCGCCCGTCTGCCGGGCTTTGCCCGCGTTCATCCCGAGCTGCCCGACACGGCAGTGCAGGGGACGCTGGAAGTGCTGTTTGCGATGCAGGGCATTTTAGCCGAGATCGGCGGCATGGACGCGGTCAGTCTCCAGCCCGCTGCCGGCGCTCACGGCGAGCTGCTCGGCTTGATGCTGATCAAAGCTTACCACGATGACCATGAGCAAGGGCACCGAGACACAATTTTAGTGCCGGAAGCTGCCCATGGCACCAATCCAGCTTCGGCGGCTCGATGCGGCTATAAAACCGTCACAGTCAAGTCCGACGACCGTGGCCGCGTTGACCTCGCGCACTTGAAGACGCTTTTGAACGGTCATGTTGCCGGGCTGATGCTCACGAACCCGAATACTTTGGGCTTGTTTGAAGACGACATCGCTGAAATCTGCGACTTGATCCACAAAACCGGCGGCCTCGTCTACTGCGATGGGGCGAACATGAACGCGCTGGTCGGTCGCGCCCGTCCCGGCGACATGGGTTTCGACGTGATGCACTTCAACCTGCACAAGACGTTTTCGTCGCCGCATGGGGGTGGGGGACCCGGCTCCGGCCCGGTCGGCCTCAAGAAGATTTTGGAGCCGTACCTGCCGGTTCCGCAGGTCATCCAGACCGAAGCCGGCTACCGCATGGACTATGACCGGCCAAAGTCTGTCGGCAAGATCCACGGGTACTACGGGTCCTTCTTGTGCATTTTGCGTTCCTACGCTTTTATCATGTATTACGGGCGTGAGCGGCTGGCACAGGTTTCGGAAAACGCGGTGCTGAACGCAAACTATATCCGGGTTCAGCTTCAAGACTTCTTTGATGTCGCGTTCAGCGAGATTTGCATGCACGAGTGCGTTTTTACAGCTAAACGGCAAAAAAAGACTCACGGCATCAATGCGCTCGAGATCGCCAAGCGCTTAATGGACTTCGGCTACCATCCTCCGACAATTTATTTCCCGCTTATCGTCTCGGAAGCGCTCATGATTGAGCCGACCGAGACCGAGAGCAAGGAAACGCTTGACCAATTCATTGAAGCCATGCGCCAAATCGCCACAGACATCGAAGAAGATCCCGATGTCGTGAAATCCGCACCCCATACGACCCCGGTTCGGCGTCTCGACGAAGCCACAGCCGCCCGGCAGCCGTGTCTCTGCTGGACCGGACCCACCGAATAAAGTTTAACATGCGCTGGAACTGGCAGGTTGACCTGGAGCCGGGCGACCCGGTACGGAACATGGCATCCGATGCAGGACTGCTCGCTGCACTCCATACCGGAGAAGGGATGCCAACCGTCCGCGTCTATACTTGGGACAGAAAAGCGGTCAGCATAGGACGTTTGCAGAGCGAAGAAGCTGTCCGCAGGCTGTACCCGGATCTGCCGCTGGTGCGGCGGCCCACAGGCGGGCGAGCGGTGGTGCATGGAAATGATCTCACGGTGACGGTGGCACTGCCATTGGATTGCCTGCCGCCGGAGCGCCGGTCTGTTTCGGCTTCCCATGAGGTTCTTGTAGACCCCGTCAAAGCTGCCCTGATCGCGGGCGGTCTGGCGGTTTGCTATGGAGGCTGCCCGATCCGGAGCCAGCGGGACGTAGTGAATTGCTTCGACCTAGCTGCTTCCTGTGATCTTATTCATAGCTATACGGGCGAAAAGCTTGTCGGAAGTGCCCAGCGCCGCGAAGAGAATGCGCTGCTGCAGCAGATGTCCCTCAGCCTTGTTCAGGTGCCGGACCTGTCTTTCTTTTTGTCATCTCTGCGCGAAAGCTTCCAGCAGGCGTTTCCATTTCACCAGTTTTAATTTCCTTGTTTCAATCAAAGGCTAGTTCACGGTATAATAGCGTGAAGAGAGCGAGGAACGTCCGCCATGGCACGCAAAATTTTGACTTGCGACGATGAAAAGCACATCGTTCGCTTGATCCAGGTAAACCTAGAGCGGCAGGGATATGAGGTCATCACGGCTTTTAATGGTGCCGAATGTCTGGAAAAGGTCAAGGAAGACCGGCCGGATCTGATTGTCCTGGATGTAATGATGCCGGAAATGACCGGCTTCGAGGTTTTGGACATTCTGAAAAAGGACCCGGAGACCGAAAACATTCCCGTCATCATGCTCACTGCGCGTGCTCAGGACTCAGATGTTCTGCGCGGCTGGCAGTCGGGGGTGGAGTGCTACCTTACCAAGCCGTTTAACCCGATGGAGCTGATTGCTTTCGTGAAGCGGATTTTCTCTATGGAAGAGGGCGTCGTGGATGAGAAACGGTATACACTTTAACAAGCTGACTCTCGTGAGCGCTGGACAACTAAATAGTTCACAAGACGATGCAGCAGCTCATCAGTCTTATGAGCCTTCGCGAGACCAGACTTTAGCGGACGAGGCTGCACATGTCCAAAAGACGTTCGTAGTCTTCCTCTCCTTAAGTTTTGCCTGCGCGGCGGCGACAATCGTGACGGGCAGCTATGCGGCGTGGCTTTTGCGCCATCAGGCCGCACGTCAAGCGCTGACAGATGTGAATGACATCTTGAAGTCCTGCCAAACCCGCATGAGTCAGTTGGAGGCGGACCTTCAGCGTCTGCCAAACCGGCAGGGGTAAAAAGTACCAATTAAAAGTACAATTACTGGATAAATGAATAGATGCCGCAAGAGCCTTTAGCAGTCTGCTAAAGGCTCTTCTAATAAGAGTATTTTTGGTTCCGATAATAGGAATTAAGCAACTTAGGCCGAGTAGATCGCGCTCTACTTACCATGTATGACCCCAAGTATGCGTCTATCCTTCTGAGAGATTTCTGGCAGCGCAATACCAACGCTAAGAGACTGTATAGAAAGGCTTGTGTTGTTCCGACAATAAGAGCATGGAACCCTCT